>NZ_JBDGIV010000004.1:0-488752 GCF_057657255.1 Variovorax sp. Soil_C_19
ATGATGAGCATGAACACGGTATCAACAACGATGACCCTGTAGGCCCCGTTTACACAGGGGAGAAATTCAACAGCCTGTTAGGGCGCGCTCGGGCTTCGGAAATGTCTACAGTCGATGCCATGCCTGAACCAAGGAGCATCGACATGACCCGCCTTCCCACCTATTTCATCTCGCACGGCGGCGGCCCCTGGCCCTGGATGAGGAAGGAGATGGGCGGCACCTACGACCAGCTTGCCGCCGCCCTCGCCGACATGCCGCGCCAGATCGGCCGCACGCCCGCGGCCGTGCTCATGGTGTCGGCGCATTGGGAGGCGCCGGTCTTCATGGTGCAGGGCAACCCGCGCCCGCCGATGGTCTACGACTACGGCGGCTTCCCGGCCCACACCTACCAGGTGCGCTACGACGCGCCCGGTTCGCCCGCGCTCGCCGAGCGGGTCGCAGCGCTGCTCGGTGCGGCCGGGCTGCCCGTGGCCATCGACCCCCAGCGCGGCTTCGACCACGGCATGTTCTCGCCGATGGCCGCGATGATTCCCGACGCCAGCGTGCCTGTGGTGCAGCTGTCGCTGAAGCGCGGCCTCGATGCCGCCGAGCACCTCGCGCTCGGCCGCTCGATCGCGCCGCTGCGCGACGAGAACGTGCTCATCGTCGGCAGCGGCCTGAGCTATCACAACCTGCGCAACTTCGGGCCGCAGGCGCATGGCGTCTCGAAGGACTTCGGCGACTGGCTCGATCACACGGCCGTGGATTCGGCGCCCGCCGAACGCGTGCTGCGCCTGCACCAATGGGCCTCTGCGCCGTCGGCGCGCATGGCGCATCCGCGCGAGGAGCACCTGATCCCGCTGATGGTCGCGGTGGGCGCGGCCGAGCAGGAGCCCGGCGAGCGCATTTACCACGAGGAGGACTTCATGGGCGGGCTCGTGGTGTCGAGCTATCGCTTCGGCGCTGCGGCGGGCTGAGAAGCCGCGGACGAACGGGCAGCGCGCCTTGGCAAAATCGGGCGATGCCTTCTTCCCCGATTCCCGATCCTTCCGCCGAGCGCGCGGCCCGCGCCACCATCGACCGCATCGCCGCGCTTGGCACGCGGCATGACGTAGAGCACGGCGGCGTGCGCGTCTGCTGGCGCCGCTTCGGCGATGCCGCCGAAAGCGGCAAGCCGCCGCTCGTCTTGCTGCACGGCGGCCACGGCAGCTGGATGCACTGGCTGCGCAACGTCGAGGCGCTGTCGGCCGGCCGCACGCTGTGGCTGCCCGACATGCCGGGCTTCAACGATTCCGATGCGCCGTCACCCGCGGTGCCCGGCGGCGACCCGCTCGGTCCGCTGCTCGATGCGCTCGGCGGCTCGCTCGACCAGCTGATCGGCGCGGACACGCCCATCGATCTCGGCGGTTTCTCGTTCGGCGGCCTCACCGCCGCGCGCTTTGCGGTGCGGCGTGGTGCCATCCGGCGCCTGCTGCTCGTGGGCAGCGGCGGCCACGGGACGCTCCGGCGCATGGCCGTGCAAATGATCAACTGGCGCGTCGCGGCGGGCCGCGACGCGGAACGTGCCGCGCTGCTGCACAACCTCGGCGCGCTGATGCTGCACGACAACGCGGCCATCGATGCGCTCGCCTTCGAGATCCACGACATCGCCTGCCACGGCACGCGCTTTCGCAGCAAGGACGTGTCGCAAGCCGGCGGGCTGCAGGCCGCGCTCGACGCGATCGGCGGGCCGCAGCTGCTGCTCTGGGGTGAATACGACGTGACTGCCGATCCGCGGCCGCTCGTGGCGCAGCTGGTCGCCGGGCACGCCGAGCGCGAAGGGGCGGTGATCGATGGGGCGGGGCATTGGGCGCAGTACGAGCGCGCCGATGCGTTCAACCGACGCGTGCTCGACTTCCTGCGCTGAACCTCGTCATTGCTTCGCCAACCCCAGCCGCTTGATCGTCGCCCCCCACTGCACATACGTCGCGCGCGTCAGCTCGGCCAGTTGCTGCGGCGTCGACGACTCGGCCTCGTAGGCGCCCTGGCGGAAGAAGTCGCGCGTGGCGGGCATGGCGAGCACCTGCGCGAGCGCCGCGTTGAGCCTGGCGACCACGGGCGCGGGCATGCGCGCGGGGCCGTAGAAGCCGAGCCAGCTCGGCATGTCGACGCCGCTCACGCCTTGCTCGCCCATCGTCGGCACGCCAGGCAACAGCGGGCTGGACTGGGGCGCTGCGACGGCGAGCATGCGGACCTTGCCGGTGGCGGTGTTCTGGATCGCGTTGGGCGCGGCATCGAAGTAGAAGTGCACGCGGCCCGCGAGAAAATCCTTCGCGGCGTCGGCGCCGCCCTTGTAGGGCACATGCACCACGTCGAGTCCGGCCTGCTGGGCAAAGGCCTCGCCGTAGATGTGCGACGAGGTGCCGGTGCCGAACGAGGCGTAGGCGATCTTGCCGGGGTTGGCCTTGATGTAGGCGATGAGCTCCTGCACGTTGCGTGCGGGCACGCTCGCATGCACGGTGAGCACCAGCGGCCCGCGCGCGCCGAGCGAGATCGGCGCAAGGTCCTTGAACGGGTCGTAGCGCACCTGCGCGAGCGTCTGAGGGTTCTGCGCCACCACGGAAGAGGGCGCATACATCAGGGTGTAGCCGTCGGGCGCGGCGCGATCACCTCTTCGGTGGCGAGGATGAAGCTCGCGCCGGGCCGGTTCTCGACGATGACGGGCGTCTGCAGCACCTCGGCGAGCTTGATGGCGACGAAGCGCGCCTGCGCATCGGAAGCGCCGCCGGCCGCGAGGCCGAGCACGATGCGGACGGTGCGGCCCTTGTCGGGAAAGGCGGGCGCGTCGGCTGCGCGAACCGACATCGACGGCAGCGCAGCGAGCGGCAGCAGCGCGAGCGAAGCGGCGAGTCGGCGCCGGCGCGAAGAAGAATGCATGGTGCCGTCCGTCATTGCTTGGCCAGCCCGACCTGCTGGACCATCGCGCCCCAGCGCTCGTAGGTCGAGCGCGTGATGCCGGCGAATTCCTCGGGCGTCGAGCCGCCGGCCTCGTAGCCGCCGGTGCGGTAGAACGCCTGCACCTGCGGCATGGCGAGCACCTTGGCGAGTGCGGCGTTGAGCGTGGCGACCACGGCCGGCGGCATGCGCGCCGGTCCGTAGAAGCCGAGCCAGCTCGGCAGGTCGAGGCCGGCGTAGCCCTGCTCGGTGAAGGTCGGCACCTCGGGCAGCGCGGAAATGCGCGCGTTCGCGGCCACGGCGAGGATCTTCACCTTGCCCGTGGCCGAAGTGATGATGGCCGAGGAGGCGGAGTCGAACATGTACTGCACGCGCCCGCCGATCAGGTCCTTGGCCGCGTCGGAGCCGCCCTTGTACGGGATGTGCACCGCGTCGATGCCGGTCTTCTGCACGAAGGCCTCGCCGTAGATGTGCGACGAGGTGCCCGCACCGAACGAGGCGTAGCTCACCTGGCCCGGACGGCCCTTCACCCAGGCGACGAGTTCCTTCACGTTCGAGGCCGGCACCGTGGTGCTCACCGACAGCACCAGCGGCCCGCGCCCGCCCATCGAGATGGCGGTGAAGTCCTTGAACGGGTCGTAGGGCACCTGGGCGAAGGTGTGGGGGTTCTGCGCCATGGTGGACGAGGGCGCGTAGAGCAGCGTGTGGCCATCGGGCAGGGCGCGCGCCACCTCGCTGGCGGCAAGCATGGTGCTGGCGCCGGGGCGGTTGTCGACGATCACGCCGGTGCCGAGCACTTCGCCGAGCTTCTGCGCCACGATCCGCGCCTGCGCGTCGGTGCCGCCGCCGGCCGTGAAGCCGACCACGATCCGGATCGGCTTGCCGCGTGCGGGAAAGCCCTGCGCTTCCTGCGCGAAGGCGCGCGGCGCCAACCCCAGCAGGGCCGCGGCGCCCAGCGCCGAGCTGAACGCGCGGCGGGTGCCTGGAAGTTTGTTCATCTATGTCTCCGTTGGTTTTCGGCGCGTATATTGATCTTGAAAACCATAAAAAGCCATATTCACTAGGGAATACCCCGAACATACATCAATCAAGTTGACAAAATGGAAGTTGAAATCAAAATATGACGAAACCAGCTTAGCCGAGAACGCATTCATGAAAACTGTCGTCCGCACCGACGAGCGCATCCTGTCCTCCGACATCTTCGACCGCGACAGCCGTGTCAAGCGCCCTGACCATGGCAGCTGGGCCGAGCCCGGCAAGCAGATTCCGGTCTACCACCGCTGCGGCGTGCTGGTGGTCGGCGGCGGCCCGTCGGGCACGGCCGCGGCCGCGGCGGCCGCGCGCGCCGGCGCCGACGTGGCGCTGCTCGAGCGCTACAACCACCTGGGCGGCCTTTCCACCGGCGGGCTCGTGATCTGGATCGACCGCATGACCGACTGGGAGGGCCAGCTCGTGATCCGCGGCTTTGCGGAGGAGCTGTTCGACCGCCTGCCGGCCGAGGCCATCGCCGGCCCGGCGCGCGAGGATTGGGGCTCGCAGGACCCGGCCAAGGCCGCGCACTGGTCGCAGCGCACCGCCGCCTACCACGGCGTGGTCACCTGGTCGCCCACCATCGACCCCGAGCGGCTCAAGCTGCTGTCGCAGGAGATCGTGCTCGAGCGCCAGGTCAAGCTCATCTATCACTCGTGGGCCGCGATCCCGATCGTGCAGGACGGCGCCGTGAAGGGCGTGGTGTTCGAAAGCAAGGAAGGGCGCATGGCGATCATGGCCGACGTGGTGGTCGACGCCACCGGCGACGGCGACCTGTTCGCGCGCGCCGGCGCCGCCTTCGTCAACGACATCGAGGAAGCCGACGTGCACCATTGCATGAACACCTCGTGGCTCTTCGGCGGCGTGGACATGAACCGCTGGATCGCGTTCAAGGCCGGCCAGCCCGAGGCGTTCAGCGCTTTCATGGCGCTTGGACGCGAGCAGCTCGGCCTGTTCGAGCGCCCCTTCGTCTCCTGGCGCAACGACGTGGCGTTGTTCATGGGGCCGCGCCAGTCGGGCTACTCGGCGCTCGACGTCGACGACCTCACCGCGGTCGAGGTGCGCTCGCATCGCGCGATGGCCGCGCACCTCGACTATTTCCGTGCCCATGCGCCGGGCTTCGAGGACGCCTACCTGATGCTCAGCGCGCCGCAGATCGGCGTGCGCCATGCGCGGCGCCTCACGGGCGTGGGTGCGGTGCTGCGCAGCCAGTGGCCCGACGGCGTGGCGCTGGCCGACGAGATCGGCGTGACGCCCGCGGTGTCGCCGAAATTCCCGAACATCTCCATTCCCTACGGCGCGCTGGTGCCGCAGCAGCTCGACGGCCTGCTCGCCTGCGGCCGGCACATCTCGTGCGACCGGAATTCGCACGGCTTCATGCGCGAGATCCCGCAATGCTGGATCACCGGCCAGGCCGCGGGCGTGGCCGCCGCGCTGGCCTCGCAGGGCGGCATCGCGCCGCGCGCGGTCGGCATCGGCGCCTTGCAGTCGGCGCTGCTCGCGCAGGGCGTGTACCTGCGCGCCGGTGCGGGGCAGGGCGCGCAGGCGCCGGCAGCAGCGGCCGAAGCCTGAACCTCTACATTGCATGGTCCTGGGTCTTGCAACGGGTTTTCCCATGTCCACTGAAAAGAACGAAACCTCCTCACTTTCTGCATCGCCCGACGCCGCTGAGTCGCGTGCCGACCGCTCCGACACCGTGAGCGCGCTCGAGCGCGGCATCTCGGTGCTGCGCTGCTTCAGCGAAGAGCGGCCGGTGCTGGGCCATGCCGACATCGCGCGCATGACCGGCATCCCGCGCGCCACCGTCAACCGGCTGGTCGCGACGCTGCTCTCGCTCGGCATGCTCAAGAGCGCGCCCGCGGCCGACCGGCTCATGCTCGGCCCCGGCGTGGTGTCGCTCTCGCGCGTGTTCCTCGGCAGCCTCGACGTGCGCGCCGCCGCGCGGCCCAGCATGCAGGCCATGGCCGAGGAGGTCGGCGCCTCGGTCTACCTGGCGGTGCGCGACGGCATGGAGATGGTGCTGATCGAAGCCTGCCGGCCGCGCTCGTCGATGCTGTCGGCGCGGCTCGACGTGGGCTCGCGCGCGCCGCTGCCCAACTCGGCGCTCGGCCGCGCCTACCTGTCGGCGCTGCCCGAGGCCGCGCGCAACCAGCTCGTCGATTCGCTGCGCCTGCTGCGCGGCCCCGAATGGGACGGCATTGCGGCGCCCATGGCGCGTGCCATCGGCGAGGCGAAGCGGCTCGGCTACTGCCTGTCGCTCGGGGAGTTCCACCGCGAGATCAATTCGGTGTCGGTGCCGCTCGTCGGGCCCGACGGCGAGGTGATGGCGCTCAACGGCGGCGGCGCGGCCTTCGTGTTCACCGAGGAGCGGCTGCGCAACGAACTCGCGCCGCGGCTGCACGACATCGCACTCACCATCGCGCGCGACATCGGCGGCCACGTGCCGTCGCCCACATCGGGCTAGCGACCACCAGATTCCCCCCACGACGGAAAAGAAGAACGGAGACACAGGCCATGCACCTGAGCGATGAAGAAAAAGCCATGTACGACGGCCGCGACGGACCGGCCGTGCAGAAGGCCATGGACCTGCTGATGCGCTACGGCGAAGCGCTCGGCGCCGAGCGGCTGGTCGAGACGCGCAACGTCTGCGCATCGATCACCTCGACCACGCCGTTCCAGCGCGACTTCGCGCTCGCCAAGGGCGGCGGCATGGACGCGGTGTTCTCCGAATTCAGCCTCGACAGCCAGGAGACCGTCGAGATCCCGAAGTTCAAGGTCTTCACGAGCCACCTGCAGCTGGGCTTCGACCCCGGCCAGCCCGAGCGCATGGGCGTGAGCGAGGAGATCGTGCAGTTCTACGAGCGCAGCGAGCGCCACGCGGCCGGCCTCGGCGCGCAGATCATGAACACCTGCACGCCCTACCAGGTAGGCAACATCCCCACGCGCGGCGAGCACTGCGCGTGGATGGAATCGTCGGCGGTGGTGTATTGCAACTCGGTGCTCGGCGCGCGCACCAACACCGAGGGCCGCGAGAGCACCGGCGCGGCCATGCTCACCGGCCGCATTCCCTATTGGGGCTACCACCTCGACGAGAACCGCCATGCCACGCACGTGATCGAGCTCGACGCGGGCATCGAGGTCGAGTCGGTGCAGGACTGGGGCCTGCTGGGCTACTTCATGGGCGAGCACGTGCAGGAGCGCGTGCCGGTGGTGCACAGCCGGCGCGGCATCGCCCGGGTGCCGAACCTGCCGCGGCTCAAGCACTTCGGCGCGGCCGCGTCGTCGTCGGGCGGCGTGGAGATGTACCACATCGTCGGCATCACGCCCGAGGCGCTGACGCTCGAGCAGGCGCTCGGTGGGCGCAAGCCGCAGGCGGTGCTGCACTACGGCGAGGCCGAGCGCCGCGCCACCTACGAGAAGATCAACGCCACCGGCCGCGATGCCGACGTGCAGTACGTGATGCTCGGCTGCCCGCACTACACCATCGAGCAGATCTGGGAAGCCGCGCAGCTCATCGAGGGGCGCAAGGTGCATGACGGCTGCGAGCTCTGGATCTTCACGCCGCGGGCCATCAAGTCGCTTGCCGACCGGAACGGCTACACGAAGATCATCGAGGACGCGGGCGGCATCCTCATGACCGACAGCTGCTCGGCGATGAGCCGCGCCGTGCCCAAGGGCACGAAGACCGTCGCGCTCGATTCCGCCAAGCAGGCGCACTACCTGCCGGCGATCCTCGGGGTGCAGGCGTGGTTCGGCAGCACGGCGGAATGCATCGATGCGGCCTGCACGGGGCGGTGGAATGGGGGCATGCAATGAGCGCCGCGAGCCTGAGCGAAACCATGTTGATCATCCGCGGCCGCAAGGTCGTCGGCGGCGTCGCCGAGGGCGAGGCGCTCGTCACGCGCGACCGCATCTCGGGCTGGGGCGGCATAGACCCGCGCACCGGCAGCATTGTCGAGACGCGGCACGAACTGCGCGGCCAGAGCTTCGCGGGCAAGGTGCTGGTGTTTCCCGGCGCCAAGGGATCGTCGGGCTGGTCGGCCATGTTCCACATGACGCGGCTCATGAACGTCGCGCCCGCCGCATTCCTGTTCAACGAGATGACCACCAAGATGGCGCTCGGCGCCGTGGTCACCCACGCGCCCGCCATGACCGACTTCGAACGCGATCCGCTCGAATGCATCGCGACCGGCGACTGGGTGCGCGTGGACGCCGACCGCGGCGTGATCGAGATCACCAAGAAGAAGAACCTCTCCGGAGACCGCCCATGACCCGCCCCCTGCGCAGCAACTTCCCGCGTGGCTCCTACCTCTGGTCGGTGCGCAATGCGCATTGGCGCGCGCTCGGCATCCCGGAGGAAGACTGCGAGAAGCCCAAGATCGCCATCGTCAACAGCTCGTCCGAGCTGGCCGCTTGCTTCAGCCACCTCGACCAGGTGGCGGCTGAGATCAAGACCGCGATCCGCGCCGCGGGCGGCGTGCCGTTCGAGATCCGCACCGCCGCGCCGAGCGACTTCATCACCGGCGCCGGCGCACGCGGCGCCTACATGCTCGGCGCGCGCGACCTCGTCACCAACGACATCGAAGTGGCGGTCGAGGGCGCGCAGCTCGACGGCATGGTCTGCCTCACCTCGTGCGACAAGACCGTGCCGGGCCAACTCATGGCGGCGGCGCGGCTCAACATCCCGACCCTGCTCGTGCCCTGCGGCTACCAGCCCAGCGGCGAGTACCGCGGCCGGCACATGGACATCGAGGAGGTGTTCATCGGCGCGATGCATGCGGTGACGGGCAACCTGCCGGTCGAGGAACTCGTGGCCATGAGCCGCGAGGCGATCCGCGGCCCCGGCGTGTGCTCGGGCCTGGGCACGGCCAACTCGATGCACATCGTCTGCGAGGCGCTCGGCATGGCGTTGCCCGGCAGCGCGCCGGTCGCCGCACTGAGCCCGAAGATGATGGCCGACGTGCGCGCCGCCGGCGCACGCATCGTGCAGATGGTGTGGGACGACCTGAAGCCGCGCGACATCCTCTCGCCCGGCGCCTTCGCCAACGCGGTGCGTGCGGTGCTCGCCACCGGCGCGTCGCTCAACACGGCCAAGCACCTGCAGGCCGTGTCGACCGAAGGCGAATGCGGCGTCGACGTGTATGGCCTGTTCGAGCGCCTCGGCCCCGACACCCCGGTGCTGGCCGGCGTGCGCCCGATCGGCGAGCACAGCATCGAGGCCTTCGAGGCGGCCGGCGGCTGCCGCGCGCTCATGAAGCAGTTGGCGCCGCTGCTCGACACCGACGCTTTCACCGTCACCGGCGCCACCGTGGCCGAGAACCTGCGCGATGCGGCCGTGGCCGATGCCGAGGTGATCCGCCCCATCGACCGCCCGGTGGCACCGCTGCCCGCCATCGTGCTGCTGCGCGGCAACCTCGCGCCCGAATCGGGGCTGGTCAAGGCCGGCATCGCCGAGCGCAAGGTGCGCCGCTTCACCGGCCCGGCGGTGTGCTTCTGGACGTCCGATGCCGCCATCGCGGCGCTGAAAAAGGGCGAGATCGTGCCGGGCCAAGTGGTCGTGATGCGCGGCGCCGGTGCCTGCGGCGGCCCTGCGATGGGCGGCGGTGCCTCGCGTGTGGTGTTCGCGGTCGACGGCGCGGGCCTGGGCGACCAGGTCGCGATACTGACCGACGGCCACCTCTCGGGCCTGGTCTGCAAGGGCCTCGTGGTGGCCGAGGTCTCGCCCGAGGCCGCGCTCGGCGGGCCGCTCGGCCTGGTGCGAGACGGCGACCGGATCACCATCGACCTCGATGCGCGCCGGCTCGACGTCGACCTGAGCGACGCCGAGCTGCAGACGCGCCGCGCCGACTGGCAGGCGCCGCCGCCGATGCACGACACCGGATGGCTGCAGCAGTACCGGCGCAACGTGAGCCCTCTCTCGAAAGGCGCGGTGCTCGTGCGCACCGAGCAGTAAGTTTTTCTCGCACGGCTTTCGCAACCGGCGCGGACGCAGTTCCGCCCCCGGTGGCGCAGCCCTGCGCGCACCCGAGTTGTTGTTCAACCAAGAGAAGAAGCAGGAGACAAGACAGCCATGAAAAGACTATTGATGTGTTCGGCGCTGGGGCTGGCGGGCGGCGCAGTGCATGCGCAGTCGTCCGTCACCGTGTTCGGCGTGATGGACCTCGGCGTGCAGCACACGCGCAGCGGCGGCGGGGGCTCGGTCACCGCGCTGTCGAACGGCGGGCTCTCGACCAGCCGCCTCGGCTTTCGCGGCACCGAAGACCTGGGCGGCGGCCTGCGCGCGGGCTTCTGGCTCGAAGCCAGCCTGAACCCCGACACCGGCGGCGGCCGCGCCAGCAACACCAACAACCAGCCGAGCGGCGCGGGAACGGCGGGGCCGATCGCCTTCGACCGCATGTCCTTCGTGAGCCTTTCGCACCAGCGCTTCGGCGAAGTGCGCCTCGGCCGCGACTTCATTCCCACGCACTACAACAGCATCTACTTCGATCCCTTCAATGCCAACGGCGTGGCGCGCGCGGGCAACCTCACGTTCGCGGGAGCGGGCACGGGGCCGCTGCCCACGGGCATCACCGGCAGCAACACCGTGAGCTACTGGCTGCCGGCCGGGCTCGGCGGCTTCTACGGCATGGCCATGGCCGGCACCGGCGAGAACGACTCCACGGCGCCGAACCGCGACGACGGCAACTTCGCCGGCGCGCGCTTCGGCTTCGCCTCGGGCGCCTTCGACATCGCCGCGGCCGTGACGCGCACGCATTTCGACGCCACCGCGGCCATCGGCAACTACACGCACGCCAACGTCGGCGCAAGCTGGGACGCGGGCTTCGCGAAGTTCTTCGCGCTCTACAACCGCGTGACGGTGAAGCTCGCGGCCGGCACGGTGCGCAAAGGCACCACCGAGATCGGCGCGCACATCCCGGCGTTCGAGGTCGGCCGCATCCGCCTGAGCTACGCCTACCTCGACGACCGCAGCGACGACAGCCTGCGCCATGCCGACGGCATGCCGCGCAACCGCGACAACGCGCGGCAGTTCGGCATCGGCTACGTGCACAACCTCTCGAAGCGCACCGCGCTCTACGGCACCTATGCACGGCTCATGAACAGCGGCCAGGCGCGCTACGTCGTCAGCGGCGGCGTGGCGCCGGCGGGCGGACAGCGTTCGTCGGGCTGGGAGTTCGGCGTGCGGCACCTGTTCTGAAAGGAGCGACCCCATGCAACGCAGACACCTCAATCTCGCCGCACTTGCCGCGGCCACGCTGCCCGCCACAGCGGCGTGGAGCGCCGGCGGCGCCTTCCCCGACAAGCCGCTGCGGCTGATCGTCGGCTTCGCGCCCGGCGGCGGCGCCGACGTGCTCACGCGGATCATTGCGGAAGGGCTCTCGAAGCAGCTCGGCCAGCAGGTGATTGTCGAGAACCGACCCGGCGCCGACGGCGTGCTCGCGGCGCAGGCCACGTCGTCGGCCAAGCCCGACGGCTACACGCTGCTGATGGGCACCAACACCGCCATGGTGGCCGCGCCCACGCTGCGGCCGACGCCGCCCTACGACCCGTTCAAGGCCTTCACGCCGATCAGCTCGGCCGGCCAGTTCTCGATGTTCCTGGTGGTGCCGTCGAGCCTGCCGGCCAAGAGCGTGAACGAGCTGCTCGCGCTGGTGGCGGCCAAGCCGGGCGCCTACAACTCGGCCTCGAGCAACAGCGCCTCGGAGCTCGCGATGCTGCAGCTGCTGGGCGAGCGCAAGGTGGTCAACGCGCGCTACAAGGGCGACATGCAGGCCATGACCGACCTGCTCGGCGGCCAGATCCACATGATGTTCACCACCGGCACGCTGGCGCCGGGCTTCGTGAAGGAAGGGCGCATCCGCGCGCTGGTCACGCTGCTGCCGCAGCGCAGCGGCCTGCTGCCCGACGTGCCCACGGGCGGCGAGCTCGGGCTCGGCAAGCTCACCATCACGCCGTGGGCCGGCTTCTTCGGTCCGCCCGGGCTGCCGCAGGCCATCACCGAGCGGCTGTCGCAGGAGCTGCAGAACACGCTGAAGCGGCCCGAGGTGCATGCGCAGCTGGTGCAGCAGGGCTTCGAGGGCTACGGCATGAGCCCCGCGAAGTTCACCGAATTCTTCCGCACGCAGTACGAGGCCTTCGGCGCCACCGTGCGAGAGCACAACGTGAAGTTCGAGTAGCCGGCGCGATTCAGCGCTCGATGGCGGGCGCGTTGCTGCGCCAGAACGCGGCATCGGGAACGGGCCCCGCGCCCGCGGCGGCGTTGTCGGCCATGTGCTCGGGGCGACCGGTGCCCGGGATCGCGCAGGTCACGGCCGGATGGCCCAGCACGAACTTCAGCAGCACCTGCGCCCAGCTCGTGCAGCCGATCTCGCCCGCCCATGCGGGCAGTGGCCGGCCCTGCAGCCGGCGCAGCAGCCCGCCGCCGCCGAAGGGCATGTTGACGATCACCGCCACGCCCAGGTCGGCCGCAAGCGGCAGCAGCCGGTGCTCGGCGTCGCGCGCGTCGAGCGAGTAGTTGATCTGCAGGAAGTCGAGCTGCTTCTCGGCGCGCAGCACCGCCTCGACCTCGCCGTAGGCCGAGGCCGTGTAGTGCGTGATGCCGATGTAGCGCACGCGGCCCTGCTTCTTCCAGGCGCGCAGCGTGGCGAGATGGGTCTTCCAGTCGACGAGGTTGTGCACCTGCATCAGGTCGATGCGATTGGTGCGCAGGCGTGCGAACGACTGTTCCATCTGCGCGATGCCGGCCTTCCGGCCCGAAGTCCAGACCTTGGTCGCCAGGAAGGCCCGGTCGCGCTGCCTGGCGGCGGCCAGCAGTTCGCCCGTGGTTTCTTCCGAGCGGCCGTACATCGGCGAGCTGTCGATCACCTTGCCGCCGGCCGCGAACAGCGCGTCGAGCACGCCCGGCAGGCGCTGGTATTCGTCGCTGCCCGGCCGGCGGTCGAAGCCGATCCAGGTGCCGCAGCCGATCACCGGCAGCGCTTCGCGGGTCGACGGGATGGGGCGGGTGTTCATCTTGCTCGCGGGTTGTTGCGGCGCTGTTGCTGCATTCGCCATGGCGGCGGCGCCGAGCGGCAGTGCGGCGGCCAGCCGCAGGAATGCTGCGCGGGTCAGGCGTGCGCCGGGCCAATGCGCTGGCGAGGCATCGTGCGGGCCGAGGTCTTTCATGGGAAGGGCGGCGGTGTTTCCATTGCGGCGGGGCGAAAAACCGCGCTCACGATAGCACCGGGCGCGGCCCGACGCGCAGCTTCCTGTGCCGAGGGAGGTCCTCGAGAAAACGCTGTAGCCCCGCGCGCTTGCTTTTCGGCGGGCTGGCATGAACGCGTAACCAGGCGTACGATGGGATGTGAAATCTTCACATCCGAGGTCGTGATGAATGCCCTGATTACCCTGTAGCGCCCACCGTGAGCGGGCCTGCGCGAAGTGCGTTGAGGCGATGGCGGCTCGGGCCGCCGTTTTCGATCGGGCATGATATTCACCATGGGAATGCCACTCTCGCTGCTTCGCCTGTCATCGCTCGACCTGGTGCGGGGCTTCGTCGCGGTCGGCCGGCGCATGAGCATCTCGCTCGCCGCGCAGGACCTCTGCCTCACCCAGTCGGCGGTCAGCAAGCAGGTCCATGCCCTGGAGGAGCAGCTCGGCGTGAAGCTGCTGGTGCGCGGCCACCGGTCGATCTCGTTCACGGCCGAGGGCGAGCGGCTTTTTCGCAGCGCCGACGGCGCGGTGCAGCAACTGCAGGACGTGATGGGCGCGATCGGCCGGCGCGGCGAGCAGCGCCCGGTCACGCTCAGCGCCAGCATCGGCATGACCGGCCTCTGGCTGCTGCCCAGACTCAGCCGGGTGCAGCGCCTGCATCCGGGCGTGGACGTTCGCGTGTCGGCCAACAACCGCCTGGTCGACCTGCGCACCGAAGGCATCGACCTGGCGATCCGCTACACCACGCCGGCGCTTGCGCCGGCCGGTGCATTGCGGCTCTTCGGCGAAACGGTGGCGCCGGTGGCGCATCCGTCGCTTGGGCTCACCGCCCTCGATGGCGCTGCGGCCTTCACGGACCTGTGCCTGCTCGACTTCGACGATCCGCAGCATCCGTGGCTGCAGTGGCGCGGCTGGCTGGCCTCGGCCGGCTGGGCCGATGCCCGGCCGCAGGCCGCGCTGCATTTCAACCAGTACGACCAGCTGATCCAGGCCGCGCTGGCGGGGCAGGGCGTGGCGCTCGGGCGGCTCGAACTCATCGGGCCGCTGCTTGCCGACAAGCGGCTCGTGCGCGTGGCAACGCTCGCGCCGGTGCAGCCTTCGGGCCACGCTTACTGGCTGGTCCAGGCCGACGGCACGCCGCGCGAAGAGGTGCGTCATGTGGCTGCCTGGCTTCTGGAAGAGGCCGGGCGTTCAAGCGCGGCCGGGGCCGCCAGCGCCTGAGCAGTCCGCGCCGGGTGCGATGAAGTCCATCGCATCGTCGAGCCGGTCGTTGCCCCAGAACATCTCGTTGCCTGCAAAGAAGGTGGGCGCGCCGAAGATGCCTTCCTCTGCAGCGGTTTCCGTCTGTCGCCGCAGGGCCCCTTGTTCGCATCGGAAGCCGCTTCCTCGAGGATGCGGTGCGCGGGCAGGCCGAGCGCGGCCAGCACGTCGCGCATCGCATGCGGCGAATCGATGTCGCGGTCGTCCGCAAAGTTCATCGCCATCGTGCGGCGGCAGAACGCGCCGATCCACGGCTGCGATGCGCCCACCAGCGCAATGCGCAGCGGCAGCACGGCGGCTCTCGGAAACCGCGTGGGCTGCGTCCATGGCAGGTCGTACTTGCGGCACTGGCGGGCCATGTCCTTCCACATGTAGTCGCCCTTTTCCTTCTGCAGCACGAAGGGCGACGTGGCCCAGCCGAAGGAACGGAAGATCGGTCCCAGCAGAAAGGGCTGCCAGCGAATGTCGATGCCGCGCCGGGCCGCCTCTTCCTCGATGCGCATGGTGCTGAGATAGCTGTAATTGCTGCCGAAGTCGAACCAGAAGTCGAGCGCCGGGCGGGCTTGCGGCGACGTCATTCGAACACCACCAGGCAGCGCGCCTCGATGCTCTCGCGCAGCGGCGCGTCGGCCGGCGCGTCGGGGTGGTCGAAGGCCGCATGCGGCGTGAAGCGCGAGACGCCGCCGAGTTGCGCGTCGTACTGCTTGAAGACCAGTGCCTCGTGCCGGTCCATCGCCGAGAAATACGACCAGCGATGCGCCGGCGAATGCGTGGCCAGGTAGATCTCGCCGGTGCGGCGCGGGTAGCGCACCTCGGCGCTCACCAGGTCTGCGGCCATTACCGAACGCGCGTCGCAAACGGCCAGCGGCGTGTCGAGCACGGGCCCGCGGATCGAGCGCCACACGTTCACGATGCAGTAGCGCCGCACCGAAGCCGCCTCGGCGGTATCGCCGAGCACCAGCGCGAGCCGGCGCCGGCCCGACTCTTCGGTGTAGTCGTTGTGGATGCGGCCGTTGGCCGCGGCCCGGCCGTCGGCACCGCGCCGTCCGAAGCTCAACGCGGTGCGGTCGGCCTCGCGGCGGCGCACCAGGTGGTCGAACACATGGGCGCGGCTGCCGCCAGTGACCGCGAGCGCCAGTTCGGCCACCTCGCGGTGGTACACGGCCGCGACCTCGTTGTCGTCCAGGAAGTTCGAAACGGCGGTCGGCGCATCACGCAGTTCGAAGCCTTCGCGTTCGATGCGCGGCGGCTCGGTGGCCGTGCGCGCATCCGCGATCGGCACAGCGTGTAGTGCATAGCGGCCACTTTCCCAAGGCGTGCCGGGCGGCGGCGGGAAGGTGTAGCTGAAAGGTCGCAGCGCATCGGGCTGCAGGTAATTGAGGCCGGCGGTGATGGGGGTGCTGGGTGTCATTGCGGGGCTCCTTCGAAAGAGGCATTGGAGCGGAGCCTCGGTCGGCGTTCAAACGCTTTCTGGTCCGTGTGACATGAGTCATAGGAATGTGAGAAAGGCGTCCGAAAAGAAGGTTTCCGCCGCTTGCCAATGCGGCAAATACTGTATGAAAATACAGTTAAATCGCAATCACCATGGGTCTTCCTTCACTCGACTCCTTCTCCGCCGCCGCAGGCCGGGGCGTCTGGCATGCCGACGAGCTCGGCCTGGCCGACGCCCAGGTCGCCGCCACCGGCCATGCCGCGCTCGACGCCGAGCTGCCGGGCGGCGGCTGGCCCGTGGGCGCGATGACGGAGTTGCTGCAGGCGACGCCCGAGGCCCATGTCTGGCAGCTGCTGCTGCCTGCGCTGGCCCAGGCGGTGCAGGCGCGGGGCGGTCCCGTGGTGCTGATCGGCGCGCCCTTCGAGCCCTGCGGCGCCTCGCTCGCGGCCGGGGGCCTGCCACTCGAGGCGCTCATGTGCATCAAGAGCCATGCGCCGCCCGCGCGGCTCTGGGCCTGCGAGCAGGCGCTGCGCTGCGCCGAGGTGGCCGCGGTGCTGGCCTGGCTGCCGCAGGCCCGCGTCGGCGAACTGCGGCGGCTGCAGCTCGCGGCCGCCCAGCACGAGGTGCTGCTGTTCGTATGCCGGCCCGCTTCGGCCGCGCAGGGGGCATCGCCCGCGCGGCTGCGCATCCAGCTCGACACCGACCCGGCCGACACCTCGCAGATGGCGCTGCACATCCTCAAGCGGCGCGGCCCGCCGCTGGCTGCGCCCGTCGTGCTGCCCGCACGCAACGAGCGCATGAGTGCGTTGCTCGCGGCCGCGCGGGTGCGCCGCAAGCTGCGCCTGCAGCAGCAGGGCCGCATGCTGCCCGCCGACCCGGCCGCCGCAGCGCCGTCGTCGTCGGCCACGGTGGTGCGCATCGACGCGTGGAAAGGGGGACCCGATGCACTGGATCGCATTGCGGTGGTCGCTTGAGCCTCACGCGCCGGACACGCCCGACGCGCCGGATGCCGCCACGCTCCCCACGCCCGAGGCGCTGGGCTGGTGGGCGCTGCGCTACACGCCGCATGTCGCCTGGCAGGACGAGGCGCTGATGCTCGAAGTCTCGGCCTGCGAACGCCTGTGGGGCGGGCGCACGTCGCTGATGCGCCAGCTGGCCCACGAGAACCCCGCGCCCGGCGCCGTGATGCGCGGCGCGCAGGGCGCCACCAGCCTGGTCGCGCTCGCGCGGCTGCGCCTGTTCGAGCGCAACGAGCGCCGGCCTCGGGATTTGCCTGCGGGCCTGCCGCTCGACACCCTGAGCGCCGCGCGCGGCCACCTCGACCTGCTCGCGCGGCTGGGCTGCCGCACCTGGGGCGACGTGGCGGCGCTGCCGCGCGGCGGTTTCGTGCGCCGCTTCGGCACCGAGCTGCGCGATGCGCTCGACGCTGCCTGGGGCTTCTGCCCAGAAAGCCACCAGTGGCTCACGCTGCCCGACGTGTTCGAGCAGAAGCTCGAACTCCCCGCGCTGGCCGAAACGGCACCCGAGCTCATGTGGTCGGCCAACCGGCTGCTGTCGGCGCTGCAGATCTGGCTGCGCGCACGCCAGCGCGGCGCGCGCGCGCTCGAGCTGCAATGGACGCTCGACCTGCGGCGCTTCAACGGCGCCGACCTGCCGCCGTACCAGCAGGTCACCGTGCGCACGGCCGAGCCCACGCAGGACATGGCGCACCTGCGCCGCCTGCTGTCCGAAAAGCTCGCGCTGGCCACGCTCGCCGCGCCGGCCAGCTGGATTCGGCTGCGCACGCTCGAGACCGATCCGTGGGCCGGCGCCAGCACCAGCTTCCTGCCCGAGGACAACCGCAAGGGCGACAAGCTGCACGAGATGGTCGAGCGGCTCAGTGTGCGGCTCGGGCCCGAGCGGGTGGTGGTGCCCGCTGCGCAGGCCGACCACCGGCCCGAGCGCAAGCAGGCCTGGCGGCCAGCGCTGCAGGCGAACGCGAAACCCGAGGCACCGTCCGGCAAGGCGCGCAGGCAGCCGAAGGCCGAACAGGCGCAGCAGCAGCCCGACGCCATCTACCCCGCCTGGCTGCTGCCCGAACCCCTGCTGCTCGAGATGGACGGCGAACGCCCCTGCTACCGCGGACCGCTCGCCAGGCTCATCGGCCCGCAGCGCGTCGAGGCCGGCTGGTGGGGCGACAAGGAAGAGGGCGGCCAGCCCGCCATGCGCGACTACTACATCGCCGAAAGCCCCGAGGCCGGCCTGGTGTGGATCTTCCGCGAGCGGCCCTCGGCGCGGTTTTCGCCGTCGGGCGAAGTGCGCTGGTACCTGCAGGGTTTCTATGCCTGACCTGAGCGAGAAGCAGCTGCGCGGACGCAACACCGCCAAGGTGCATGCGCTGCCGCCAAAGGCACGCGCCGTGCCTGGCCTGCCCGACTATGCCGAGCTGCATTGCCTGACCAACTTCAGCTTCCAGCGCGGCGCCTCCACGCCCGAAGAAGTGGTCGAGCGCGCCTACCAGCTCGGCTACAAGGCCCTGGCCATCACCGACGAATGCTCGGTGGCGGGCATCGTGCGCGCGCATGTCTGCCTGCGCGAACTGCCGGCCAAGCTGGCGGAATACGAGCGCGAACACCCCGACGAACCGAAAATTCCGCGCAACCCCGATTTCCGGCTGCTGTTCGGCAGCGAGTTCCGCTTCGAGCGCTTTCGGCTCGTGGTGATCGCGAACGACACCGAGGGCTGGGGCAACCTCTGCGAGTTCATCACCGCCGCGCGCAACACCGAACTGCCCAAGGGCGAATACCGCGTGGGTTGGGACGAGAGCGACGTCGCCTCGCTGCAGCACTGCCAGGTGCTGTTCGTGCCGCACCGGCAGCCCGGCCAGGCGCCGGACACCGCCACGCTGCACGAAGACCTGCTGGCGGCCAAGGCGCTCTACGGCGAGAACCTCTGGCTCGCGCTCGGCCTCTTCAACGAGCTCGACGACGACCTCTGGTTCGTCTCGCTGGTGCAGGCCGGCGAACGGGCCGGCGTGCCGCTGGTGGCGGCAGGCGACGTGCACATGCATGCGCGTTCGGTCAAGCCGCTGCACGACGTGCTCACGGCCGTGCGCCAGGGCAAGGCGGTGGCCGAGTGCGGCTTCGCGCTGCAGTCGAATGCCGAGCGGCATCTGCGGCAGCGCGTGCGGCTGGCCGCGCTGTACATGCCCGAGATGCTCTCGAACACGCTCGTCGTGGCCGAGCGGTGCCGCTTCGATCCCGCCGTGATCCGCGAGAACTACAAATACCCGCTCGAAACCGTGGGCACCCACGAGACGCCCGTGCAAACGCTGTTGCGCAAGACCTGGGAGGGCGCGGCAGGGCGGTATCCGGCGGGCATTCCCGACCAGGTGCGCGCGCAGGTCGAGAAGGAACTCGCCCTCATCACCGAGATGAAGTACGAGATGTTCTTCCTCACGGTGGAAGACATCGTGCGCTTCGCACGTTCGCAGAACATCCTTTGCCAGGGCCGCGGGTCTTCCGCCAACTCGGCCGTCTGCTACTGCCTGGGCATCACCGCAGTCGATCCCGACAAGGGCCACCTGCTGTTCGAACGCTTCCTGAGCCGCCACCGCAACGAGCCGCCCGACATCGACGTCGACTTCGAGCACCAGCGCCGCGAAGAAGTCATTCAGTACATCTACCAGAAGTACGGCCGCGAGCGCGCCGCCATCGCCGCCGTCGTCATCTGCTATCGCGCGCGCAGCGCCCTGCGGGACGCGGGCAAGGCCATCGGCATCGACGAGCGGCTGATCGACGAGTTCGCGAAAGACCACTACTGGTTCGACGACACCGTGCTCGGCGAACAGCTGCAGAAGGCCGCCGAGCGCGTCGGCGTGCAGGAAGACGCGCTCAGGCTCGAACACTGGATCGAGATGACGCGGCGGCTCAAGGGCTTTCCGCGCCACCTGAGCCAGCACGTCGGCGGCTTCGTGCTCACGCACACCAAGCTCACGCGGCTGGTGCCGGTCGAGAAGGCATCGATGAAAGACCGCTCCGTCATCCAGTGGGAAAAAGACGACCTCGAGGCCATGGGCATGCTCAAGGTCGACGTGCTCGCGCTCGGCATGCTCAGCGCCATCCGGCGCGGCCTCGACCACATGAACCGCTGGCGCGGCACGACGATGGAGATGCACCAGGTGCCGCACGACGACCCGAACGTGTTTGAAATGATCTGCGATGCCGACACCGTGGGCGTGTTCCAGATCGAGAGCCGCGCGCAGATGTCGATGCTGCCGCGCCTCAAGCCGCGCTGCTACGAAGACCTGGTGATCGAGGTCGCGATCGTGCGGCCCGGCCCGATCCAGGGCGGCATGGTGCATCCGTACCTCAAGCAGCGCGAGCGTGTCGCCAAGGGCCTGCCGATCCACTACGAGAAAGAGGAACTCCGCGAGGCCCTCGGGCGCACGCTCGGCGTGCCCATCTTCCAGGAGCAGGTGATGCAGATCGCGATGATCGCGGCCGGCTTCAGCGCCGACGAGGCCGACCAGCTGCGCCGCGCCATGGCCGCCTGGAAGCGCAAGGGCGGACTCGAGAAGTTCCACCAGAAGCTCGTCGACGGCATGGTTGCGAGAGACTACAAGCGCGAGTTCGCCGAAGCCATCTTCAAGCAGATCCTCGGCTTTGGCGACTACGGCTTTCCCGAAAGCCATGCCGCGAGCTTTGCCAAGCTGGTCACCGTGAGCAGCTGGCTCAAGTGCCACGAGCCCGCCTGCTTCCTGGCCGCGCTGCTCGATTCGCAGCCGATGGGCTTCTACAGCCCTTCGCAACTGGTGCAGGACGCGCGTCGGCATGGCGTCGAGGTGCGGCCGGTCGATGTCGCGTGCAGCGAGATCGACACCACGCTCGAGGCCCGCGCGCCCGATGCGCCGTGCATGCCGCCCGGCACCGACCAACGCCATGCCGATCGCCTCGGCAACCCCAACCAGCCCGCGGTGCGGCTTGGCCTCAACCGCATCTCGGGGCTCGGCGAGGAAGGCGCCCAGCGCCTGCTCGCGGCCCGCGCCCAGGCGCCCTTCAACAGCACCGAAGACCTTGCGCTGCGCGCCGAGCTCGACGCCAGAGACATGGCCGCGCTTGCCGCCGCCGATGCGCTGATGTCGCTGTCGGGCCATCGGCGCCAGCAGGTCTGGGACGCCACCGCGACGCGCGACACGGGCAGCCGCGGCGCCACTTTGCTGCGCGGTGTGCCCGTCAACGAAGAGGCCTTGCAATTGCCCGCCGCGCCCGAGGGCGAAGAGATCGTCGGCGACTACGCCGCGCTCGGCCTCACGCTGCGGCGCCATCCGCTCGCGCTGCTGCGCCCGCGCCTCGCGCGCATGAAGCTCATGAGTGCCGAGCAGCTTCGGCAGGTGCCCACCGGACAGACCGTGCGCGCCTGCGGCATCGTCAAGGGCCGCCAGCGGCCCGGCACCGCCAACGGCACCATCTTCGTCACGCTCGAGGACGAGACCGGCAACGTCAATGTCATCGTCTGGAACCACGTCATCGACGCCTGGCGCGAGCCGCTGCTCAAGTCGCACCTGCTCGCGGTGCAGGGCACCTGGCAGCGCGACGACGACAACCAAGGCAAGGTGCAGCACCTCATTGCCACCGGCTTCAAGGACCTGACCCCGCTCATGGGCCGACTGGCCGAGAGCAACACCAGCCGCGATTTCCATTGAAGCCGGCCCGCATGCCCATGAAGACCCCCATGCAACCGATCGTTCCATGGCTCGCGCCCGACGCTCGTTTTCGCTAACCTGTAGCCCATGTCCGCACTCGTCCTTGACCTTCCCGTGGCCGGGCCCATCGGTCCGCCGCCGCCCGCGCCCGACGTGCCGGTTCCCATGCCGCCGCCGCCTCCGCCACCCGAAGGCGATCCACCGCCCGTCGTGCCGCCAATCGAAGACCCCGGCTTTCCGCCGCCCGTGGGCGACCCGCCGCCGCCCATGCAGCGCGCCGAGGTGCCGTTCGGCAAGCACCATGCGCGGCGGCTGCGCGAGATCTACCGTTCGGCCGGCTGGCCCTGCTGCGACGCCATCGAGGTCGAGCTGCTCGCGGGCGGCTTTCTGGAGCGCGTGCGCACCGCACACGGCCACGAGACCTTGCGCGTCACCGATGCCGGCATTGCACGCATCGCCACCACGCTCACCCTCAACCGCGCGGCGCTCTCGCCGCACGAGGCGCTGGTCGAGCGCGTGGCGCGCGAGATGACCCGCGGCGGCCGCATCGCCTGGCGCGGCCTGGGTCTGCGGGCGCGCCTGCCCGCGCTCGAAGAGGGCGGCAAGCCGCGCTGGTGCATGGCCCGGCCCGACGTGTTCTCGATCCGGAACACCAGCGTCGAGGCCTATGCGCACCCCATCGTGCACGAGGTCAAGGTCAGCCGCGCCGACCTGCTCGGCGACCTGCGCAAGTCCGACAAGCGCGCGGCCTACCTCGACCTGGGCGGCGAGTGCTGGTACGTGCTGGGCAACGATGCGCGCGGCCGCTGCATCGCGTCACCCGACGAGATACCGGCCGAATGCGGCGTGCTCTTGCTCGACGGCGAGCGGCTCGTCGTCGCGCGCGCCGCCGTGCACCGCGCCTTCGAACGCATTCCCTTCGGCGTGTGGATGGCGCTCGCGAAGGCGCAGCCCATTGCGGGCTTCGACGACGATGCGCAGGACATGCTGGGCGAACTCGCGGCCGCGGCCGGATAGCTTGGCCGGGTAACGCGGCGCCTTTCTCGAAAGAAAAGAAGCACAACGCCAACCCGCTCAGCCGGCCTTCGACCCCCAATACACCGCGGTCGTGCGGATGACGCGTGCCGCCTGAACGCGGATGTCGGCGCCTTCGCGAAGCTTGGCAGGGTGCGCGTCGATCGCCACCCGGAACGGCCAGGTCGACAGCCGCGCTGCCGCATGCGCCCGCGGCAGCTGGCGCAGCAGCGGCGAGAAAAACAGGACCCGCGCAGAGGGGGAAGAGGGTGCCGGCGGGCGGGCGGTGGTCATGGTGTCGCCTCGAATGTTGCTCTTGGAGACGATCGATTCTAGAGGGTGAACTGTATGGATGTACAGTTATTTTGCCGGCGCGGGAGACGGCCCGCAACGCACCTCAAGGACTGACGCTCCGGTCGCGGCTGCGATAGTCAGGGCTGATCAGCGAGTGCCACGGCTGAGCGTTGCGAATGCTGAGGTCGAGCAGGTCCAGCAGTGTCCAGTCGAGGATGTCGCTTTGAAAGCGCCTCGCCGAAAGATCGGCGCGCGTCGATGCGCTGACGGCCCCGGATGTCCAGAGCAGCATCGGCACCTCGTAGCCGGCCCGGTTCTCGGCGTGCCCCGCATGGTTGCGTGTGTGGCCGACATCCTGGCCGTGGTCCGAGGTGTAGAGGAAGGCGCTGGGCTGGTTCGTCTTGTGCTGCATGAAGCCATCGAGAAGGCTGGAGACCACGTGGTCGTGATAGCGCAGTGCGTTGTCGTATTCATTGCGTTGGGCCACGATCCAGGGCATGCGGCCAGCCTTGCGCATTTGCGCCGTCACGCTGTCGGCAACGCCATTGAATACCTTGAATTCATCCGGGCGTCGCTGGTCGTAGTGAGGATGCGCACCGAGCAGGTGAACGATGATGAGCTTCCTCGGTGCCGGGTCCTTCAGTGCGGCCGCCCACGCAGGCAGAAGGCGTTCATCCAGGCTTCGATCGCCGCGCCTTCCGCCCGGATTGGGAAGGAACCTGACGTCGGCCTCCTCGGCAAAGCGGTTGTTGATGTAGCGGTCGTGCTGGTTCGAGATCCAGAACGTCTTGTAGCCTGCCTCGCGCGCCATCAAGGTCACGCTCGGTACGGCTTCGTCGTCGACCTCGTTCTCCAGGTCCCTCGCCGTCAGCATGTGCTGGAACGCACCGACCGTGTGGCTGCTCGCCGACAGCACGTCCTTGAACACCACGAGTTGGCCCTGTCGTGCATCGAGCCGGGGTGATGTCGCGCGCGCATAGCCGTAGAGGCTCCAGTTGTTGCGGTTGATGCTCTCTCCGACGACGAATGCAACGGTATTGCGCTCCGGCCCCGTGTAGGCGACGTCCAGTGCATCGAGCTTGTCCTCGGTCGCAGCTCGCTTGAGCGCCAGCATGCGGATGCCCGCCTGGTACTCGACGTAGCTGGACGCTTGCCCTGGCCAGTACAGGAACGGATTCGATCCCCGTGCCGTTGCATTGACCTGCACGCCGAGAAAGAGCGCAACGCACACGATGCCGGCGGCGGGATGCGAACGCGCCCGCCTGCGCCGATGCCACGACCAAATGAGCAGCAACGACGCCGCGCCGGCCGCAGCCAGGTGCAGCGCCAGGTCGACGGCATGGTGCCGGGCGAACTCCATCGACTCCGCAGCCGAGGTGTTCCCGACCGCATCGAGCACGAGCGCCGCGTCGGGATGGGTCCGGTAGACGGCCATGAGAAAGGAGCGCAGCAGCAGGTCCCCCGCGAACCCGAGGCGCCATGCCACCTCGAGAACGGCGCGCAGCCCCGCCAGGGGAGGCACCGCACGCAGTGCGCAGGCACCGAGGCAGAAGACCAGTGCCGCTTTCGCCGAGTCGCGCCACCCGATGTCGAAAGCCAGGTACATGGCGCACAGCAGCGCTGCGGCCAGCACAGGCTCCAGCCCCCCGGGAAGCGCTCGCGGCGATCGATGTACCCGCATCAGCGCAGGATGAGAACCGGCGCCACACTCGTGCGCAGCAGCGTCGTGGTGGTGCTTCCCACGATCAGTTGCCGGATGCGCGAGTGGCCATAGGCGCCCATCACCAGAAGCGCCGGCGCCTGGCCCGCAACCAGCGCGGGCAGCACATCCTCGGGGTCGCCGGCGGCCAGCACCGTTTCCACCGCGAAGCCTGCGTCCGCGAGCACGCGCCGTGCATCCTCGAGCTGGCGCCGGGCTTCCGGTGTCTCGGAACCGGCCATCGCCAGAAGTGCCGGAAGACCGGCCAGCATCGGGCTGCGCGCCACGGTCTCGACCATCTTGCGCGCCGTCGGGCTGCCGTCGAAGGCAATGACGAACCGTGCAGGGGCCGCGAAGCCGTCGCTCGTGGCGACCAGAACCGGGCGCTTGACCGAGCGGATGACGCGCTCGACGTGGTGGTCGAGATGAACCCTGCCGTGCGACGCCTCTGCGCGCCGATGCTCGCCGAGCACGAACAGGCGCGCCTCGGTCTCGACCTCGAGCACGCTGTCGACCAGCTCGCCATGGCGAAGCCGCGCATCGTGGCGCCCGACGCCTGCGGCCTCGGCGCGTTCGCGCGCGGCAGCCAGCAGGCGGCGGCCGCTTTCGGTGGCCAGCTTGCTGCGCTTCTCATCGAGTTCGCTCAGTTCCTGCAGCAACGACTCCTGGGCGCCGAGCCCGATCGCGCCGCTGTAGTCGCCGGCCGACGCGCGGCCCGGATGCCGTTCCAGCACATGCAGGAATTCCAGTGGCACATCCAGCCGCTGCGCCGACCAGGCGGACCAGTCGATCACCGCGGCAGTATTGCCGAGCCCGTCGATACAGGCGTAGACCTTGTTCATGGCGAGTCTCCTTCAGTGCATGAGTTTTTCGACGGCGCCCGGCTTGTCGTGGAGCGCGAAGCGGTCCACCAGCGTCGCGCTGGCCTCGTCGAGGCCGATGACTTCGACATCCGTGCCTTCGCGCTTGAACTTGAGCACGACCTTGTCCAGCGCGCTGACGGCGGTGATGTCCCAGAAGTGGGCACGGCTCACGTCGATCCGGACCTTCTCGACCACTTCCTTGAAGTCGAAGGCACCGACGAACGCTTCGGAAGAGGCAAAGAACACCTGCCCAACCACCGCGTAGTTGCGCATGCGGCCCTCGGCGTCGCTGCTGCGGTCGATGCGCAGCACGCGGCCGACCTTGTGCGCGAAGAAGATGCCCGAGAGCAGCACGCCGACGAAGACGCCCTTGGCCAGGTCGTGCGTGGAAACCGTCACGGCCACCGTGGCGATCATCACCAGCGATGAACTCGGCGGGTGCTCGCGCAGCTTGCGAACCGAGTCCCAGCTGAAGGTGCCGATGCTGACCATGATCATCACGGCGACCAGGGCCGCCATCGGAATCATCTTGACCCAGGGCCCGAGAAAAACGATCAGGATCAGCAGGAACAAGCCGGCGCAGAAGGTGGAAAGCCGCCCGCGGCCGCCCGACTTCACGTTGATGACCGACTGGCCGATCATCGCGCAGCCCGCCATGCCGCCGATGAACCCGGTGGCGATGTTGGCCACGCCCTGGCCCATGCATTCGCGGTTCTTGTTGCTGGTGGTGTCCGTCAGGTCGTCCACGATGGACGCGGTCATCATGGATTCGAGCAGGCCGACGACGGTCAGCGTCAGTGCATACGGCAGGATGATCCTCAGGGTCTCGAGGTTCAGCGGTACGTCCGGCAGCAGGAACACCGGAAGGCTGTCGGGCAGCTGGCCCATGTCGCCCACGGCGCGGATGTCGAGCTTCAGCACCACGGCGACGATGGTCAGCACGACGATGCACACCAGCGGCGAGGGGATCGCACGGCTGATGTACGGAAAGCCGTAGATGATCGCGAGGCCGGCGGCCGTCATCGCGTAGACGACCCAGGTGACGTTCGTGAGTTCGGGCAACTGTGCGAGGAAGATCAGGATGGCCAGCGCGTTGACGAAGCCCGTGACGACCGAGCGGGACACGAAGCGCATCAGCGAGCCCAGCTTGAGCAGGCCGGCCACGATCTGAAGCAGGCCCGTCAACACGGTGGCCGCAAGGAGGTACTGCAGCCCGTGCTCCTTGACGAGGAGCACCATCACCAGCGCCATGGCGCCGGTGGCGGCGGAGATCATGCCCGGCCGCCCGCCGGCGATGGCGATGACGACGGCCATGCTGAACGAGGCGTACAGACCGACCTGGGGATCGACGCCGGCAATGATCGAGAAGGCGATGGCTTCCGGGATGAGGGCAAGTGCCACGACGAGGCCGGCCAGGAGATCGCCGCGCACGTTGGACAGCCAATCTTTGCGAATGGATGAAAGGAGCATGAAAAAAGAAGGGCCGCGCCGGGCAAGAAGCCGGCGGCCACAGGTATTCAGAAGAGATCAAGCGCAAGCCGAGGCTTGCGAAGAGGCGTGCGCGAATCAGCGCAGCGGAATCGGCGGGACCTCAGGGCGGGGTCACCGTGCAGAAGTAGCCGCGCGGAAGCCCGCTGCCAGGAAAGCCTGGGCGGTGCGTCATGGCGGTGCGGCACTTGTGCATCGCATCATTTTAGACCGCGCCGCAGTCCACCATCAAGCAGCCTGCCGCTCCGGCTTTGCCGACCGCGGCGCTTCGCTTCGCGCGAGCCACAGCCCGCTTGCGACGATCAGCGCCGCGCCGCCCAGCGTCCATGCGTCGGGCGTGGCCCGCCAGAACAGCCAGTCGAGCACCAGCGCCCAGGCCAGGGCGCTGTATTCGAAGGGCGCGATGGCCGCGGCCTGGCCGTGGCGAAACGCCTCGGCAATGCACATCTGGCCCAGGAAGCCG
Source organism: Variovorax sp. Soil_C_19 (assembly GCF_057657255.1). Classification (NCBI taxonomy): domain Bacteria; kingdom Pseudomonadati; phylum Pseudomonadota; class Betaproteobacteria; order Burkholderiales; family Comamonadaceae; genus Variovorax; species Variovorax sp. Soil_C_19. Next base: position 27,328 of record NZ_JBDGIV010000004.1, read on the forward strand.
CTGACGGCCAGGCCCCCGAGCACCCACAGCTGCGCGGACTGGATCGGCACCCATTGCGGCGCCGCCAACAGGCTGCCGCCCACGGCCATGCCCGCCGTGGTCCAGAAGACCAGCGCGGCGCTCGATTCGGTGCGGCTGATGAGCCGGCCCAGCATGTTCGACAGCGCATAGCAGACCGCGGCCGCGAGCACTGCGATCGCGCCCATCGACAGGAACGAACTCCGCTCGGGGCGCAGCGCGATCACCACGCCGACGAACCCCAGGCCGATCGCGACCCAGTGCCGCGGCTGGACCGACTCACCGAGCAGCGGCACCGCGATGAGCACCATCAAGAGCGGCGCGATGAAGCTCAGCGTGTAGGCCTGGGCCAGGCCGAGGGTCTTCAAGCCATAGACGAACAGCACCAGCATCGTCATGTTCAACGTGGCGCGCAGCAGGTGCAGGCGCCAGCGCAGCCGCCGGTTGAACACGCCCGCAGCCTCGCGCCGCCAGGCGATGTAGACGCACACCAGCGGCAACGCGGTCAGACCGCGCAGCGCCATCACCTGCACCGGCGGGTAGTGCCCCGAAAGGTTCTTGAGCAGTGCGTCCATGCAGGCGAAGAAGGCGCAGGCCAGCAGCATTGCGGCGATGCCGCGCAGGGTTCCGGTGGGGTGCAAGGTGGGGGGTGTCTCGCGGCAATGGGCCGGGGGAGGGGCCTCGTTCTGGAGAGCGAAGCATAGCTTTTGCGGGGAGATTTCGCCCGCTGACGGAAACCTGGACCCAGCTTCTCAACGCCTCGGTCGCCTGTCCGTGAAGACCGCACGTTGGGCATCGAACGCGCGCCGGTACGCCGGACGCGCCTCGGCGCGAGCGACGTAGGCCTCGAGGCTCGGGTATTCGGCGAGGATGCCGGTTCCTTCCAGCCGGCGCAGCACCAGCACCATCGTCAGGTCTCCGGCGCTGAACGCGCCGTCGAGCCACTCGGCGTCGCCGAGCCGGCGTGAAAGCTGATCCAGCCGGACCCGGACCCGGTCCTCGATGAGCGGCAGGCGCTCCGCGTACCAGTGCTTGTCGGCTTCGGCATAGGGCACCTGCTCACGTTCCACGATCGGCGGTTCGACGGTGTTGAGCGCTGCGAACATCCAGGCAATGGCGCGTGCACGGGCATCGACATCGTCCGGCAGCAGGCCGGCGTGCCGCTGCGCGATGTGGAGGATGATCGCGCCCGACTCGAACAGCACGAGATCGCCTTCTTCGTACGTCGGGATCTGCCCGAACGGATGCAGCGCGAGGTGCGGCGCCTGCTTCATCGCCTCGAACGAAACCAGGCGCACGGCGTAGGGCTGGCCCACTTCCTCGAAGGCCCAGCGCACGCGCATGTCGCGCGCCAGCCCCTGGCCCTCGTCGGGCGACGCTTCGAAGGCGGTGATGACGGGGATGGCCGGAGGGCGTCCGGCTGTCGGAGTGGTGGCGGGTTGGCTCATGCGCGGCTCCATGGCGAAGAGGGGGACAGGCATTCTCCCCCTCAGCGATGCCCGCAACGCTCATGACCTGCCTGATTCGCCACTCAGTGCCGCTCCGCCCCCGCCAGTGGATGCGCAGCCAGTTGCTGCGCCGCCAACTGCAGCAGCACCGGATCGATCACCGGTTCGCTCTTCGCCACCGCCCCCGGCGCACAGCGCCCGTAGGTGTCGTCGAAGCGCACGATGTCGTCCTCGCCGAGGTAGCCGCCGGTCTGTACCTCGATCACCTCGAGCATGGTCATGCCGGGGTTCTCCAGGCGGTGGATGGCGCCGAGCGGCAGGTAGATCGATTCGTTCTCGCGCACCAGGCTGACCTGGCCGTCGCAGGTGGCCTTGGCGGTGCCCTGCACCACGATCCAGTGCTCGGCGCGGTGGTGGTGCATCTGCAACGAGAGCTTGCAGCCCGGCTTCACGGTGATGCGCTTGACCTGGAAGCGCTCGCCCATGTCGAGCCGGTCGTAGGCGCCCCACGGTCGGACGACGCGGCGGTGTTCGGTGGCCTCGGCCTGGCCGTCGAGCGCGAGCATCTTCACCACTTCGCCCACGCGCTCGGCGCAATCGGCACTGGCCACGAGCACGGCGTCGGGGGTGTCGACGATGATGAGGTTCTCGGTGCCGAGCGCCACCACGGGGCGGTGCGGCGCATGGATGAAGGTGTCGCGCGAACCGATAGCGGTGGCCCGGCCGCTCAGGCGGTTGCCGGTGGCGCTGTCGGCCTCGTGCAGCTTGGCCACGGCGTTCCAACTGCCGACGTCGCTCCAGTTGCCGTTGAACTTGACGACGGCGATGTCGCGGTGCTTCTCCATCACGGCGTAGTCGATGCTCTCGCTGCGGCAGGCGGCGAAGGCCTGCGGGTCGAGCCGCTGGAAGCTGCCGTCGACCGAAACGGCGGCGGTCGCGCGCTCGCAGGCCTCGACGATGTCGGGCGCATGCGTGCGCAGTGCACCGAGCAGCGTGCCGGCGCGCGCCAGGAAGATGCCGGCGTTCCACCAATAGCCGCCATGCAGGATGAGCGACTCGGCCACGTCGGCCGAAGGCTTCTCCATGAAGCGCATCACGGCGCGGCCACAGCCATCGGGCAGTTCGGGGCCGGCCTCGATGTAGCCGTAGGCCGTGCTCGCAAAGCTCGGCGCAATGCCGAAGGTGACGATGCGGCCCGCGAGCGCGGCGCCGATGCCGCTGCGCACGGTGTCGGCGAAGAGCGCGCTGTCGGGAATGTGGTGGTCCGACGGCGCGAACAGCAGCAGGTCGTCGTCGTGCTCGGCGAGCAGCGCGGCAGCGGCGATGGCGGCCGCGGTGTTGCGCGCCACGGGCTCGAGGATCTGGCGGCCGGTGATGCCGGCGTTCTCGACGGCCTCGCGCACCAGGTAGCGGTGCTCCTCCGACGCGATGCAGGTGATGTTGCGATTGAGCCGGCCGAGCCGCTCGAGCGTGAGCTGCAACAGGCTCTTGCTGCCGATGAGCGGCGCAAACTGCTTGGGCAGCGCCTTGCGCGACAGCGGCCACAGGCGCGTGCCGTTGCCGCCGCACAGCACGACGGGGTGGATGACGGGATCCCCCGCGTTGTCGCTGAAGTGGAGGATGTCGGTGTTCATGTTCATGGAAATGTTCCTTGGAATGGCGCTCGTTCTCAGAGCTGGCCGGTGTGGGTGGCAAGGCTCACGGCCTGGGCGCGCGAATGCACGTGCAGCTTCTTGTAGATGTTCTTGATGTGGGCGTTGACGGTCTGCCCCGAGATGCCGAGTCGCAGGCTGATCTCCTTCGACACGCAGCCGCGCGCCACGCAGCGCAGCACCTCGCGTTCGCGCGCGGTCAGGGTGACTTCGCGCGTCGGCGTCTCGGGCGCGGGCGGCTCCTCGGTGCCTTGCAGGTTCATGCGCGACAGCAGGCGGCGCGTGAGCTTGGGCGTGATGACGGCGCCGCCGTTCACCACGTGCAGCACAGCCTGCGCGAAGCTCTGGAGCCAGGCGTGCTTGAGCAGGTAGCCGGTGGCGCCGAGCTCGAACGAATGGATCACGTGGGCATCGTCCTCGAGCGCCGAGATAACGATGATCTCGCAGTGCCGGTTGAGCTTGCGCGCTTCGCGGATCAGGTCGAAGCCAGAGCCGTCGCCGAGCCGCAGGTCGACCATGAGCACGTCGAACTGGTGGGTGGCGAGCAGCCGCCGCCCGTCGCGCACGCTGCCGGCCTGGGCTTCGAGCTGGATGCGCAGGTCCGAGAGCAGCTCCTGGGCGATCACGCGGCGCATGAATTCGTCGTCGTCGACCAGCAGCACGCGCACGGGCGCATCTTCCTGGCCCGTGAGGAAGTGCGGCCACAGCGGCTCGGGTGGTGGCACGACGCCACCCGGGTACATGGGCCGGCGCTCCTGCGCTCGGCTACCGTCGGGGCTGTCGGAAGAAAGAGGCACGGTATCGGGCATGTGATTTCCCTGTGGGATGGCGGTTGTACGGGTCGATCAGTCGGATCAGTCGGCGACGCAGCGCAGCAGCTCCTGCTCGAGCCGCAGCAGGATGGCGTTTCGGTCCAGCTCGGTTTCCGCGAACGCGCGCGCGGCGGCGCCCATGGCCTCGCGTTGCGGGCGCGACACCGCGAGCCGTGCAATGGCGTCGGCCAGCGCGTCGGCGTCGCCGGGCGGCACCACGAGGCCGCGGCCCGCGACCACGCGGCTCAGTTCGGTGCCTTCATGCGCGGTGACGATCACGGGCTTGCCGCTCGCGAGCATGCCCGCGAGCTTCGAGGGCATCACGAGGTCGGCGGCATCGGCGCGCTGCGGCAGCACGTGGATGTCGGCCATGCCGAGCAGTTCGTTGAGCCGATCGGCGGGCTGGAGATCGAGAAAATGAACGCGCGCCAGGTCGGCGCAGGCGGCCTTGAGCGGCTCACGGCTCGGCCCGTTGCCGCACAGCACGAAGTGGATGTGTGCCGCCGCCACCAGCCGGTGCGCCGCGTCGGCCAGCAGCTCGATGCCCTGCTTGTTGCCGAGGCTGCCCGCATAGAGCACGACGACGTCGTCGGCTGCGATGCCGAGCGCGGCGCGGTAGCCGTTCGGCGCCGGGACGCCATCGGCCGCCGAAGCGGCGGGCTGCGGAAAGATCGTGCGCACGTCCACCCAGTTGGGCAACAGCACGAGGCGGGTCTCGTCGATGCCCTTGCCGCGCGCCTTGTCGAGCATGGCGGCCGAGATGGTCGACACGCGATGGAAGCGCCCGAGCAGCCAGCGCTCGGCCGACAGCGCCAGGCGCCGCACGCGCGCGCCGCGCACCAGGCCCAGGTCGAAAGCGGCATCGACCTCGTAGTCCTGGATGTGCAGCCACGACTTGATGCCGAGCATGCGCGAGAAGAAAAGCACCGCCGGCGCGCACATGAGCGGCGGCTCCACGACGAAGACGATGTCGGGCTTCCAGCGGATCTGCCCGAACAGCAGCGGCACGCTCGACACCATGAACGACAGCAGATGCGCCAGCCTGGCCAGTGCGCGCGGCCGTGCGGGCACCCAGGTGGGCGCGCGCCACACGGTGATGCCGCCGCACTCGGTCTTGCTGTAGGCCCAGGCCCGATGCCCTTCGAATGGCACCCAGTGCGGAAAGAAGGGCGGCGACGCGATCACGCGCACCTCATGGCCCTTGGCGTGCAGCCACTGGGCCATCTCGCCCGAGTACTTGCCGATGCCGACGAGCTCGGGCGTGAAGTTCATCGAATACAGAAGGATTTTCACGGGGTCGATCTTTCGGGGGAGCCGCGGACCAGCCGCACGAACGGATAGAAGCCGAACTGCCGGCGCATGCGCACTTCATAGAGAACGAAGTCGGTCAGGCAGGCAATGAAGAACACGTAGTGCGGCTTGGTGGGGTAGAGCGGCACCACCACCGCGTACGACGCCAGCCGCAGCAGCACCTCGAGCAAGGCCCAGCGCCCGAGCGCGCCCATCGGCGTCTTCAGCGCGAGCTGCATCTCGTGGTGGATGGTGTAGGTGCGCAGCAGGAAGTAGGGCGCAATGCAGAGGAAGATCTCGAGCGCCTCGCCACCCATCTTCAGGAGCGGCGCGGCCAGCGTGATGACCACGGCGAGCCCGGCAAAGAGCACCGCACCGAGCAGCAGCGACTGCTTCGCGAGCTGCAGCGTCGAAGCCTCGTGGCTGCCACCCTCGACGCCCAGCATGGCGCGCGTGCGGGTGTACAGAAAGGCCTGTACGAACTGCGAGGGCGCCTCGGCCAGCAGGAACGCGATTTTGAACGCGCCCACATAGCCGAGCGGCATGAAGAACGCGACCACCAGCAGGTCGGACTTGCGCAGCAGGAACATCAGCAGCGAATAGCCGGTGGCGCGCGCCTGCGCAGGCAGCGCAAGCGCCGCGGGCCCGGCGGGCGGCCCCTCGGCCCAACCGGTGCGCAGGCTGGCCGCGCCCACGAGCAGCAGCGCCACCAGGTTGACGAGCAGTAGGTGCGATGCGCTGATGCCCACGCCCAGTGCCGCGAGCGCGGCGACGCCGATCAGCAGCACGGTCGCGCGGATGCCGGCTTCGAGGTTCAGCAACCCCGCATAGCCCATGCCCCGGCTGAACGACAGCCGCAGGCTGATGACCGAGAACAGCGCGAGCGTGACGGCCAGCAATGCGAAGGGCGCGCCCATCACCGGCAGGTGCTGCAGCGCGAGGATGCCCGCGACCAGCAGGATGCCCGCCGGCAGCCCGATCGCGAGCGTGCGCCCGATGTCGCCGCTCTGCACACCGGGCGGCACGTGTGCGGCTTCGCGCGAGAACAGCAGCGAGCTGCCGAGCGTGGCCATGACCATCGCCACCTCGAGCACCGACTGGTAGATCGAGTAGGCGCCGAACTCCGCCGGCGGCACATAGGCCGCCATGGCGAACAGCGCGACGAAGCCCGCGAGGTACACGTACAGCCGCGAAGCCAGCGCGCCCAGCCCGCGAAGCCCGGCACCGGGCGCGGCACCGAAGCCGGCCAGTCCGATCGCGCGGTGCAGGAGCGGGCTCGTCATTTCGACACGCGGGCGTCGGCCAGGAGGCCGGCGTCCACAGCGCGCCGCGAGCGCAGACCGAAGACGAAGGCGAAGTTCTTGGCGCGGCGCGCGAAATGCAGCGCATAGGTCAGCAGCGCCACCATGCCGGTGCGGCCTTCGAGCGCATGCGCCATCGCCATCTTGGCGCTGCCCTGAAAGTGCAGCGCCAGCACGTCGATCATTTCGCCAGTGGGCTTGACCACGCGCGGCAGCCCGTCGATGTGCACGATGCGCTTGGCCCCGCCGCGCACCTCGAATTCGTTCGGATGCAGGTTGTGGCCGCCATTGATGTTGTGATCGATCACGCGCCCACCGAACACGCGATTGATGGGCTCGAAGTTTCCGCTTGCCTGCGCCCACAGATGCAGCAGCGTCATGTCCGAGACGCCGCCGCGCACACCGCGCGCGCCGAAGCGCGCCGCGATCGCGCGCAGCTTGCGGCGCCCCGAGGGCGTGGCGTAGGTGTTGAGCACGAAGGCCAGAAAGCGGCGCAGGCCGATGGCCGTCCAGTAGCTCACATGCGGCGAGACCTGGCAGGGGTCCCAGCCGGCCGGTGGGCGCATGTACGAGCCCGAGAAATCGGCCTTGCCAGCCACGCGGCGGATGTGCGCACCGATGCCGCGGAACAGCAGCACGTCGCTGTCGATCAGCACGAACTCGCGGCAGTCGGGGTTGGCGTCGAGAAAATTGGCCAGCAGGAAATAGCGCCGAAAGCAGATCTTCTCGAACTCTGGCGGGTTGCTCGACAAGTGGACGTAGCTGCTGCACAGGCGCTCGTAGGCGGGCCCGGCGTCGGTGCCCGAAAGCACCACAAGCGGCTCTTGCGCCCGCGCGGCGGATTCGCGGCACAGTTGCAGCGTCTTGTTCTGGCGGTCTTCCACCACGACGAAGACCAGGGGCGTGTTGTTCATGTTCATGGAATGGGTCGATCGGAGTTGGCTGGTTTCAGGGCCGGGTGGGTGCGGTCGCGCTGCGCACCAGGGCGACGTGCGCGGGCAACAGGCGCAGTCCGTTGTCGAGCGGCAGGTCGAGCGTGAAGAGGCCACCGCGCGCCCGAGCGTCGGCGATCCAGCCGCGCAGCTGGTCGGCCGAGAAGCGCGGCGCGGTGGTCTGGCCCCACGAGGCGCCCAGCGGCGTGAGCAGGTGGAAGACCAGGTTCGAGGGCCGTTCGGCCAGGGTTGCCGACAGCGACGTCGGCGGGGGCGGCTGCATGAACTCGCCCGCCATCAGGTTCTGGCACGGTGCGGCGCGTGCGCTGAAGCGCGCCGGGCCCTCGCCCGCATTGAAAGCCAGCCAACGGTTCGCGCCGCCGCCGCTCTTTGCCGCGGCGCAGAGCGCGTTCCAGCTTTCGGGCGACATGCCCTGCGTGTTGTAGGTGCCGTCGAACCACCAGCCGCGGGCAAGCGGCCCGTAGTGTTCCGACCAGTAGCGGATCACCGCACTCCAGGCGGCCGTGAAGCGCGCGGGCGGCGGCTGCTGCTCCGACACGTCGCCCAGGCACGCCATCAGGTACGGGTCGGCTTGCGGCGCGCGGAACGGCAAGTAAAGCACCAGCCCGATGCCGCGGCGTTCGAGCGCGCGGCCGATCTCGAGCGGCAGGTCGCGCGGCGGGCGGTGCCGCGCGCTCTCGGGGCAGAGCGCCTCGAGTGCGGCATTGGGGGCGATGAACTGGCCGTTGTTCTGGCCGAGCGTGAGCACCAGGTACGAGGCGCGCATGCCCGCAAGCGCGGCGGCCAGCGCCTCGACGTCGAAGCGCGCGACGTCGGCCACGGTCTGCTTGTCGGGCAGGTAGTGAATCATCACGCCGAAGCCGGGCACGGGTGCCTCCTGCGGCTGGGCGATGGCGAGTGCCGGCGCGGCGCCGAGCAGCGCCGTCGCCGCGAGCCGCCGGACCGCGCGCAGGGCTTGTTTCTTCTTCATCATCTTCATGGCAGCGCTCCCGCGAGCACAGCCGGCTCGCGTTGCTTGAGCGTGAGGTAGCGCCCCGCCACCGCGCCCGGCGTGCAGGCCTCGGCCAGCGACCAGGGCCGCTTCGTCGCCCGGTGTGTGGCCAGGTAGTGGCCGAGCGCATTGAGGTCGCAGGCTTCGTCGTCGACGAGGAACGCGTAGCCGCCGAACAGCTCGCGGTGCACCGGTATGTTCGACAGAACCAACGGCACGCCAAGCGTCGCGGCCTCGGCAGCTGACAGGTTGAAGCCCTCGAAGGTCGACAGCGAGATGAACGCCGCCGCCCCGCCATACAGGCGGATCAGTTCGTCGCGCGAGACCAGGCCGCGGTGCCGGATGCAGGCGCGGAGGGCCGGATCGAGGCCCGCCACCATGCGCTTCACCTCGGCCGCGCCGTTGCCGGTGATGTCGAGGAAATCGACCATGCCTTCGCGCTTCATGCGCGTGAACAACGCCAGCGTGCCGCTGAAGTTCTTGTGCGGGTAGTAGTGATAGGCGGCGATCAGGTAACGCTCGCCGGGCGCGGCCCCGGCCGCGGCATCCGGTGCGGGTGCCTGCACCGCGTCCACGGGATTGAAGATCACCGTGGCATGCCGGCAGCGCGGAAAGTGGCGCTCGAAATCCTCCTGGCTGCTCTGGCTGATGAAGACCACGTGGGCCTGGCTGCGCGCCGCGCGGCGCAGGCTCCAGTCGAGCCACAGCCGCTTGGCGGCGCTGAAATACTGCGGGTACGACTTGTACTGCAGGTCGTGCACGATCACGATCGAATCGCGGTGCCGCCCGAACGGCGAAAACGGAAGGAAGTAGTTCGGGAACAGCGAGAGCATCCGCTCGCCCGTGGCCAGCATGCGCAGGCGGTGGTAGTTGTAGATCAGCGTCTCGAGCAGGAAGCGGCTGAACCCGACGCGCCGCGCCGCGGCAAAGAGCCGCGGATGCCGCTCGCTGACGGGCACGATGCGGTCGCCTTCGGAAAGCTGCATGCCGCGCAGCAGCAGGTCCGACACGTTCAGCACGCCGCCCGCGCCACGGTTCAGGCGGATGGTGTCGTAGAAGAGGTAGCTCGCCATGGCGGTATCAGGCCGTGCCGGCCGGCGCCAGCGTTGCGATGCGGCGATGCCGCCCGGCAGCGGCGCGCGCGCTCAGCACGCCCGCGAGCACCGCGGCGATCACGCCCGAGGCAGCGAACGGACCCCAGCCGAGGATCGGCCCACGCAAGAACGGCACGTACGCCGCGATCAGCACCAGCGCCACCAGGTAGCTGCCCGTCACCGCGACCGGCCGGTCGACGAGCCTGTCGGCCACGCGAGCAGCGGCCGAGATAGCAAGCCCGAGCAGCACCGGCCCCAGCAAACCGAAGTCGAAGTACGCCGTCGTGAAGGGCGGCAGCGAGAGATTGGCCTGCGAGAAGTTGTTCAGGATCGACGGCCAGCCCAGCGGATCGAAGTCGGGGAACATCTTCAGGTCGCGCGGCAGGAAGAACGAGAACGCCGACAGCAGGTAGCGTCCCATGCCGAGGTCGGGCGAGGGCGCGCGCTCGATGATGCCGGCCACGATGAACATCGCGTCGAAGTCGGGGCTGAACGGAAAGGCCGTGAGCGCCTCGTCCCAATAGCTGCCGCGCGAGATGAAATTCAGCACCGGGCCCAGGCCCGCGATGGTGCCGAAGACGAGCACCGGCAGCACCCAGCGCCGCCGCTGGCTGAAGACATGGATGGCGAGCGGCAGCAGCCCGATGAGCAAAATCTGCCGCGGCGTGTTGACGGGGTTGGCCGCCAGCGCCGCCAGCGCGAAGGCCACGCCTGCGGTGCTCCAGGCCCAGACCGTGCGGCGTTGCAGGGCATGCATCGCGAGTGCCACGAAGCACATCGCCACCATGAGCTTCGGCACCGTCGAAAAGACGATGTAGTCGACCGGCTGGTTGATCTCTACGGGGATGATGCCGCGCGCGACGAAGTTGAGGTCGGGCCGGACGAACAGCGCCGCGAACGCCGCGAGCGCGCCGCCCAGCAGCAGCACGATGGGCGTTGCCGAGCGCAGCGGCTGCAGCCCCGCCGCGGGCACCGGTCGCGCCGGTCGTGCGGGCGGGGCCGGCATGCCGAGGCGCGCCGCCTCGATGCCTGCCATGTAGAGCAACAGCAGCAGCAGCGCCTGGCGGTGCGCTTCGGTGCCGAGGAGCCCGGTGTCCCAGAATGCCACGTCGGCGGCGATCTGCAGCGCCGGCGCGAGCGAGAAGTAGGTGAGCACCGTGGTGTAGTGGATCAGCAGGAACATGCTCGCGCCGGGCGCGGCAAGCATCGCGATCTGCACCAGCGCCAGTGCGCAGATGGCCGCATAGCCCCAGGCCGGGTCTGCCCAGCCGCAGACGAAGGCCGCGGCAATGCCGAACCAGAAGCAGAGTGTTCTCATATGAGCCTCTTCGAAACGTGTCGGTGGTGTCCGCGGATCAGGCGTGCGCCACTTCCTCGATGGGGCGCAGCGCGCGCTGGTAGTCGATGTAGGTGCGGCGCAGGCCCTCGGCCAGCGGCACCGTGGCGCGCCAGCCGAGCGAGGCGGCGCACGCCACGTCGAGCAGCTTGCGCGGGGCGCCGTCGGGCTGCGACGTGTCGAAGCGGATGCGGCCGCGGTAGCCCACCACCTCGCCGATCAGCGCCGCGAGATCGGCGATGGTCAGGTCCTCGCCGGTGCCGAGGTTGATGTGCGCGCACGTCGGGGTCGTGTGCTGCGCATAGGTCTCGCGCGAAAGCCCCATCACCGTGATGCAACCCTCGGCCATGTCGTCGACGAAGAGGAACTCGCGTCGTGCCCGGCCCGTGCCCCAGATCAGCACCTCGGGCGCGTTGGTGGTCTTGGCCAGGTGGAAGCGACGGATCAGCGCGGGCACCACATGGCTGTTCTCGATGTGGTAGTTGTCGCCCGGGCCGTAGAGATTGGTGGGCATCACGCTGCGGTAGTCGATGCCGTGCGAGGCGCCGTACTGCCGGTTGTAGCTTTCACACAGCTTGATGCCCGCGATCTTGGCGATCGCATAGGGCTCGTTCGTCGGCTCGAGCTTTCCGCCTAGCAGCGCGTTCTCGTGGATGGGCTGGTCGGCAAGCCTCGGGTAGATGCAGCTCGAGCCGAGGAACAGGAGACGCCTGACGTTCGCAAGGAACGCCTGGTGCGTGACATTGGCGGCGATCAGCAGGTTCTGGTAGATGAACTCCGCCGGGTAGGTCATGTTGGCGTGGATGCCGCCGACCTTCGCCGCCGCGAGGTAGACCTGGTCGATGCGTTCCGTGGCGAAAAACCGCCGCACGGCGTCCTGGTCGAGGAGATCGAGCTCCTCGTGGCTGCGCGTGACGAGCTCATGCCCGAGATCCAGCAGGCGCTTCACGAGCGCCTGTCCCACCATGCCGCGATGACCAGCAACGTAGATACGCATATGCACTTTCGGTTGAGGTTGGTTGAAAGAGGAGACGAATAAAACAAGAAAGGGCGGGATGGCGCGTCAGCGCGACCCCTGCGCGCCGGCCACCACCGCGAAGGTCTTCAGCAGGATCGCGATGTCCTGGCGCACCGACAGCGTCGCGACGTAGTCGGCGTCCATGGCCGCGCGGCGCCGGTAGCTGACCTCGTTGCGCCCGCTGACCTGCCAGAGCCCCGTGATGCCGGGCCGCACCGCGCAGTAGCTGCTCCAGTAGCTGCCGTAGAGCACCTTCTGCGCGAACATGCAGGGCCTGGGGCCGACCATGCTCATGTCGCCCTTGAGCACGTTCCAGAACTGCGGCAGCTCGTCGAGGCTGTACTTGCGCAGGAAGGCGCCGAAGCGCGTGATGCGCGGATCGGGATCGAGCTTCTGGTACTTGTCCCATTGCCGGCGCGCCTCTTGGTTCTCGCGCAGGTGCCGCGCCAGCACCGCGTCGGCATCCGGCGCCATCGAGCGGAACTTGTAGAAGCTGAAGATCCGGCCGTCGCGGCCGTAGCGCGGCTGCTTGTAGATCCCGGGCCGGCCCGAGGTCAGCAGCACGCCGAGCCAGATCAGCGCATAGGCCCACCCGAGCACGAGGAAGAAGGTGCTGGCCAGCACGATGTCCATGCCGCGCTTGGTGGCCAGGAGCAGCCGCGAGCTGCCCGCGGGACGCGCCCGCGCGGTCGAGCGCAGGGTGTTCACGCGGCACCTCCCGAGGTGGCGGGAGGCGGCAGCTCGGGGGCGACGCCCGGATAGGTGTGTGTGCGCTGCCGGTAGGCGCCGTAGCGGTAGGCCAGGCTGCCGTAGTAGCGCCGGCGCGTGTCGAGCGCGTTCAGCACCACGCCCTGGAAGTGTGCGCCGGCGTGGCGCAGCTGCTTGGCAGTTTCGGTCAGGTCGCCGATCTCGTTGTCGCCGGCGCGCGCCACCAGCAGGAGCGTGCCCATGCAGGTGGCCATCTCGGCCGACTCCGACGCGAGCAGCGCAGGCGGCGTGTCGACGATCACCACGTCGTAGTTCGCCGACGCCTTCTCGAGCACGCGCGAGAAGGCATCGCTCGTGAGCAGGCCCGTCGGGTCGGCGGGCAGCGCGCCGGTGGTCATCACGTCCAGGTGCGGCAGGACGCCCTTGTGGACCGCATGGTCGAGATCGAGGCTGCCCTGGATCAGCTCCGACAGGCCGCCCTTGCGCTTGAGCCCGAAGCGTGGTGCGAGGCTGCTGCGCCGCAGGTCGGCGTCGATCAGCAGCACGCGTCGGCCGGTCGACGCTAGCAGCGCCGCGAGGTTGGCCGACACGAAGGTCTTGCCCGCGCCCGGCGTGGGGCTCGAGATCATGATGCGGTTGTTGGGTGCGCGCGGCACCGCGAACTTGAGCGCGGTCCGCAGCCGCCGCAGCCCCTCGAGCGCGGGGTCGTCGGGGTGCTGCAGCGCGAGCAGGTGAACGCCGGCCTTGCCGTGGCGAATGTCGCTGTCGATCTGGCGCTGCCGCGTGCTCAGCGGCACGGTGCTGTAGACGTCGAGGCCGGTGTGCGCCTCGATCTCGGCCGGGCTCGCGATGGTCGTGCGCCACGATCTGCGCAGGAAGGTGGCCGCGGCGCCGGCGAAAAGGCCCGCGAGCAGCGCGAGCGCCATGGTGATCGCGGCCTTGGGCCGGATCTGCTTCTCGGGCAGCAGTGCCTGGTCGAGCACGCGCACGTTGCCGATGCGGCCTTCCTTGGCGAGCCGCATCTGCAGTGCGCTGTTCAGGAGCGACACGTAGAGGTCGGTGTTGACCTTGATGTCGCGCTGCATGCGCAGCGAATCCTGCTGCAACTGCGGCATGCGGCGGATGCGCTGCTCCACCCCGCCGAGCGCACGACGCAGCGTGTTGATCTGCGCGTCGAGGGTCACCACGGTCGGATCTCGGAAGGTGAAGCGCTCGGTCAGCTCATGCCGCTTCTGCGTGGCTTCGAGCAGTCGGGTCTGCAGGTCGGCGTTCTGCGCCAGCGCATTGCGCGCCTCGTCGTCGAGGCTGACCGTGCCGTTCTGGTTGCGGTAGCGGTTGTACGCCTCTTCGGATTCCTCGAGCTGCTGCTTCAGCTTGGGCAGCTCGGTGCCGAGGAAGTTGAGTGCGCGCTGCGCCTGGGCGGTCTTCTGGTCGATGTTGACGCGTACGTAGAGCCGCGCCACCTCGTTGAGGAGGTTGGTGAGCTGTGCCGGGTTGCCGCTCTGCCAGCTCACGTCCATGATCGAGGACTGCTTGCCCCGCTCGACCACGCGCAGGTCCTTCTGCAACTCGAGCAGCGTGAGCTGCGCCGACTCGCGCACCAGCTTGAACTCGGCCCCGGGCTGTGCCGAGATGGAGCCCACGAGAAGGCGCACCCGTCCGAGCGGGGTCTCGGCGTCGAGCGGTGTGCCGACCTTGCCGGCGAGCGGCTCGGCCAGCTTGGGGTGGCGCAGCGTGTAGGCGCCGTCGGCGTCCGCGGTCAGCGCAAAGCGGCTGCCTTCGAGATCGGCCGGCACGTCCATCTGCGCGACCACGATGCGCTCGTTGCCGCTGACATAGCCCGACATGCCCAGGAAGCCCGGCTCCGACAGCGACCTGGCGCGCCGCGCGAGCCACTGGCCGACCACCGGCACGTAGAGCGGCTCGGCCTCGATGTAGAGCTTGGTGTTTTCGATCGCCTGGCCCAGCACCAGCCGCGACTTGAGGATCTCGGCTTCGCCCGCGGTCGGCGTCTTGGCATTGAGCGCGCTGCTCGCAGAATCGCCGACCAGCGTGCCGCCGGAACGCTCGGGGTCCTCGACCTGGATCAGCACGTTCGATTCGTAAACGCGCGGACCGAACATGGTGTAGGCCGCGCCGAGCAGCAGCGCGACCAGCGTGATCTTCGCGATCTTCCAGCGGTTGTCGATCAGGAGGTCGACATGCTCCCGGAGCCGCGAGGGTGGCTGCTCGGCAGCGGCTGCCGCGGCCGCCGTCATCGCCGCATCGGGGGGAACGGGAACCAGGGGTTGCCAGTGCGCATTCATGGAGGTCACCTTTTTGTGTTGCCTTGACGGGGGAAGGGGCGGAGGGTGGCGCTTCAGCGCCGGCTGGCGGTGCCGCCGAGGTTCACGACCTGCGCAGCAGGAAGGATCAGGCTGATCACCCGGTTCCAGCGCACCAGCGGCACGGGGTCGATGTAGACCACGTCGCGCGCGCGCAGCTCGAAACGGTCGGCCAGCGCCAGCGCGATCGGGTTCTTGGCGTCGAGGTGATAGACCTCTGGCACGTCGGAGTTCGAGTTGCGCACCACGTAGATCTGGCCCGGCGAGGCGGTCAGCGCCTCGGGGCCGCCGGCATCGCCGAGCGCCTCGTTGAGGCTCAGGCGCCCGTTGCGCATCAAGAGCGCCGAGGGGTTGCGGATCTCGCCCATGACGTAGACGCGGCTGTCCTCGCGTGTGCCGACGTTCACGATGTCGCCGTTCTGCAGCGGGATGCGGCTCGCGTCGTAGCCGTAGCGTTGCAGCATCGGCAGGTCGATCACCATGGTGCGGTCGCCGCGCTTGAGCGTGACGCGCGAGCGGTCGCCGGTCGGCGTGGTGCTGCCGGCGCGGTTGATCGCCTCGGCCAGCGTCATCGGAATGTCGGTGAAGATCTGCAGGCCCGGCTGGCGGACCTCGCCCTCGACGTAGACGCGCCGGCCGCGGAACGACTGGATGCGCACGCTGACCAGCGGATCCTTCACGTACGGCGCGATGCGCTTCGTGATGAACTCGGCCGCGGTGCGCTCGGTCATGCCCGCGATCCTGGTGCGGCCGATGTAGGGAAAGCTGATCTCCCCCTCGCCGTCGACGATGAAGCCCGGCGCCACGCTCACGCCGGTCGGGTCCGACTGCTGCGAGATCACCGCACCAGCGTTGGGCATCAGCTCGGGGTGGCGGTACACCACGATGCCGATCACGTCGCCTGGGGCGATGGTGTAGCCCGGCGCCTTGCCGAACAGCTGCTGTACGTCGGCCGGCACGGCCTGCGGGTTCAGCGCGGCCTGGGCGCGCACCACGTCGGGCGTGATGGTGACGATCTTCGGCGCCACCAGCTGGCCGCTGCCGTCGCTGCGCGTCGTGGTCCAGCTGCCGCTGTCGGGCGAGCCGAAGCCCGGCGCGCCGCAGCCCGCCAGGGCCAGCGGCAGCAGGAGCACGGCGAGCGGTGCGAGCCGGCGCCGGATGCGCGCCGGCGCGGTTTCCCCGAAGGGGGCGGAGGCGGCGCATGCGCCGTGCGGGGAACGGGCGAGTTCGAGGTGTGCCATGGGGATGTCCTTGCTCCTGGTGTGGGGGTCACTGCGGGACGTAGGCGCCGTGCAGCGCAGGCCCGGCGGCCGGTGAGACAGCTTGCGGCGGCGGCCGGCGCTCGGCCCCGGCGGTACCCGCGCAGGCGCAGGCGCAGACCCAGTCGCCGACCGACTTCAGGAACAGCTGCTGTCCCCTGGCCGTGGCGAAGGTGTGGTCGACCTCGCGCATGAATTCGTACTGCAGCGACTGGGCGAACGGCTCGCGCGCAAACGCGCCGAGCTGGTCACGGTCGTGGTCGCTGACGTGCAGCGAGCCCGAATAGAGCAGCTGCACCGCCACGTGCCGCTCGACCAGGCGGCGCATGTTGGCGCCGAACCAGGCGGCGCTCTCCGCCATCGGCTGCTTCTCGGTGAAGAAGCCCGGCAGCGGCGTGGCAGCATGGCTGCGCAGCACGCGGCGCAGCAGCCAGCGCTTGGCCTTGCCGGGGAATGAGGGATGCACCGGCGCGGCGAGCGCGCGGCGCAGCGTGCGCTCCCAGCGGGCACGGCGTTCGGGAAACGCGAAGCCGTCGAACAGCGTGAGCGCCACCACGCGCGAATCTGTCACGCCCGCGGCCACCGCATGCTCGACGCCCGAGCACATGGCCACGATCGCGAACTGCCGGATGCCGAGCCGGCTTTCGACCAGGTCCATGGCGGCGCGCAGGTCGCCGAGCGCGCGGCCCTGCACGTCGTGCGAGGTGCCCGAGGCGTCGCTGTCGCCGATGCCGCCGAGATCGAAGCGCAGGCTGCTCACGCCGCGCGCCGCCAGCAGGTGGGCGAGCTTGACGTTGATGCGGCGCGGGCCGACCCGGTGGTTGGCGCCCATGTTGAACATCAGGCAGGCCACGTTGGCGGATCCCTGTTGCCGCGGCGTGGTCAGCATCCCCACGAGCGCGTCGTCGGTGCCGAAGCGGATCGGTGTCTGCGACATGGTGTCATTCATGAAGGGCTCCCTGAAGACGGTTGAGCGCATCGGCCGGAACCATCGCGCTGTTGGGGTACGGGTCGGACGTCCAGTCGAGGCGGTGCTGCAGGTAGGCGAGCCGAACCGGCATGTGGCGCGACTGCTGCTCGGCCGCCCAGCGCGCGGTGGGTTCGTCGTCGGGACCGGTGAGCACCAGCGTCTCGTGCAGCGCCGTGAGCGGCAGCGAGGCCGGCGCCAGCGTCTCGAGCTGCGCGCGCAGGGCGGGCGAGAACACGGTGCCGAGCGCCTCCTCGGGCATGGCGTCGGGCTCGCGCGAGAGGCCGCGGCGCCAGGCCAGGTCGGGAATGCAGAAGGTGGCGTCGATCGCGGCCACGTGCTGCTCGCGCAGGTGGCGCGCATAGCGCTGGCCGTCGATCACCGGCTCCCAGAGCACCAGCCGAGAGGGGTCGCTGCGGCCGCTGCGCGCGGCCAGCACCGCGAGCGTGGCACCGAGCCGCGCCCCGATCCAGACGATGCGCGCATGCGGGTTGCGCTGCCGCAGTTCCTCGTGCGCGGTGCACAGGTCGCGGCGCCAGCCGTCGAGGTCGCCGTCAGCCTCGTCGCCTGGCGAATCGCCTGCACCGTGGAAGTCGAAGCGCAGCGTGGCCGTGCCGGTGCGCGCCAGCCGCTCGGCCAGCACCTTGAAGAAGCGGTGGGTGCGCAGGCCTTCCTGGCCGAAGGGCGGGCACAGCAGTGCCGCGCTGCGCAGCGTGAGGTGCGCTTCACGCGTCTCGCGCACCTCGGCGGCCGGGTGGTACACGCCGAACAACTGGCGCGAGGCCGGGCCGAACATGAACGGCAAGGCGCTCATTGGGTCAGCTCCCCGTGGCGCCGGGCACCGGGCGCGGCCCGGTGCCGCATGAAGGCGTCCACCGCAGAAGCGGCCGGCTGGCTTGCACGCACGCGGGTCTGCCGCCATTCCGCGATCGAGCCGACGCTGTCGATGCGCAGCGGCGCAGGCTGCAGCACCAGCCACAGGATGCGGCCGGCCACCGGCACCTCGACGCTGCGGCAGTCGGCTTCGATGCCGACCTCGAAGCGATCGGGCGGCACGATCAGCCCGAGGCCGATGGCCTTGAGGCAGGCCTCCTTGCGCGTCCAGCAGACCAGGAACGCATGCTCGCGCTCGGCCTGGGGCAGCGCCGCGAGGGCGGCATGCTCGGACGGCGTGAAGTGGCGCTCGGCCATTTCGAGCGCGTCGGGCACCGGGCGCAGCACCTCGACATCGGCGCCCAGCGGTCCGCGCCGGCCGATGGTTATCAGGCCCAAAGCATGGCTGTGGCTCAGCGAGAAATGCACGCGCGGCCCGTCCGCGAGCGACGGCTTGCCGAAGGCGCTGCGCGTGAAGCACAGCGCCTCGGGGCGCTGGCCGGTCTGCTCGGCCAACGCGCGCCTCAGCGCCGCGTGGGCGGTCACGAAACGCCGGCGATCGGCCGGAAAGCGGAACTGCGCGGCGCGGGCGCGCTCCTCGTCGCACAGCACCAGCTCGGCGTCGCCGCTGGCGCGGTCGTCGAGTTCGAGGTACCGGCAGACCGGCGCCTCGACCGCGGAAAGGGAAAAGTCAGCGTAGCCCATGGTTCACTCCCTGCGCAGCCAGCCGCCGAATGCGCGGCTCAGCAAGCCTTCGCTGCGCGCGGCGCTCTTGAGTTGTGCGAGCGGCACGCGCAGCGTCTCGGCGCTGTCGGCTTCGTCGAGTCCCGCATGCGCCGTGGCCGCGATCTGGCCCAGGTTCTCGAACAGGTAGCGGCGCGAGGCCACGTGGTAGCCGAGCGTGCGCTCGGCCTGCTCGATGGCGCGCAGCACCAGCAGCGAGTCGCCGCCGAGATCGAAGAAGTTGTCGGTGGGCCGGATGTCGTTCACGTCGATGCCGATCACCGAGGCCCAGATCTGCGCGAGCTTGGCGTGCTCGGGGTTCAGCAGGATCTCCTCGACCTTGGTACCGGGCGCGGCGCCCTCGGACACCAGCGTCTTCGTCGGTTCGGCAGCCGCGAGCCGGCGCAGGTACAGCGCGCTGGGCGAGCCTTCTTCGGCCGCCAACGTGGCGAGCGTCGCCGCGGGCTGTTCGACCACGCGGTGCAGCACCTCGAGGTAGCGGTCGCGCAGCTGCGCACCGGTCTCGCGCAGGTAGATGTCTGCGTTGTAGATCAGCGCGCCCTCGAGCCCGTGCGGCTTGTCCATGAGCCACACGCCGATGTCGTCGGTGGCACCGCGCTGCATAAGGTGCAGCTGCCGGGTCTGCAGGCTGCCGAGCCGGCGTGCGCGGTCGCGTGCATCCTGGAACGAGAACATTGCCTGGTAGGGGCCGACCGAGCGGATGCGGCTGGCGAGCACGGGCTCGGCCATGAGGCGCTCGAAGGGCACCTGCTGGTAGTTCATCAGCGCCAGCAGCTCGCCCTTCACGTAGCGCATGAACTCGGGCAATGAAGCCGCTGCATCGACCGTGAGCGACACCGGCAGCACGTTGTTGAAGAAGCCCATCACATCCTCGGTCTCGGGCTGCTGGCGGCCGCGCACCGGGTTGGCGATGACGACGGTCTCCGAGCCGATGACGCGGCTCATGGTGAGCGCGTAGATGCCGAACGTCAGCATGCTGAGCGTCACGTCCATGTCGCGCGCTATCTTGCGCAGCTGCTGCGTGACCGCGAGGTCGACGCGGATCCACTGTGCACCGCCCTGGCCGCTCTTGCCCGCGCGGCGCGGCATGTCGGTGCGCGGCAGGCGCGGCATCGGTGCCTTGGCGAAGCGATCGAGCCAGAAGTCGAGCTGCGGCTGGAAGGCCGGCTCCTTCATCCAGCCGGCGAGCCACTCGGCATAGTCGCCGTGCGTGGTGGCGAGCGCGGGCAGGGTGTGCGTGCGCCCGCGTTCGGCCGCGTCGTAGATCGCCGACAACTCGCGCTGCAGCAGGTCGAAGGACCAGCCGTCCCAGACCAGGTGGTGCGGCACGAACAGGAACACGTGCTCGTGCTCGTCGAGCTGGAACACCGCCGCATGCATCATCGGCGCGCGGTGGATGTCGATCGGCTCGTCGGCGATCTCCTGCATGAGCTCGGCGAGTTCGGCCTCGCGCTGGTCGGCCGGCAGCTTGCGCAGGTCGATCACGGGCAGCGTGAAGTCGACCGATTCGGCGATCAGCTGCACCGGCCGGCCGGTGTCCGGATCGGTGCCCATGCGCGTGCGCAGCGCGGGCTGGCGGCGGATGATCTCCTTGAAGGCGGCGTCGAAGCGCGCGGCATCGAAGTTGCCGGTCAGGCGCTGTGCCGAGGGCGCGTTGTAGAGCGAGCGGCCCGGGTGCAGGTCTTCCATGAAGAGGATGCGCTCCTGCGCCGCCGTCAGCGGCGCCGTGGCGCGCTCGGGCCGGCAGGGCAGTGGCGCCTGGGTGCCGGCACCGGCGCGCTGCAGCCCGGCGATCACCACGGCCAGCCGTTCGGCCGTGGGCGCCTCGAACAGCGCGCGCAGCGGCAGCGTGACCTGGAACTCGCGGCCCAGCAGCGTCGTCAGGCGCGACGCCAGCAGCGAATGGCCGCCCATGGTGAAGAAGTCGTCCTGCATGTCGAGGCCGGGCAGGCTCAGCACCTTCTCCATCGTCTCGAGCACCTTGCGCTCGCAGTCGTTGCGCGGGCCGGCGCCGCGCCGCACCTCTTCGCGCGCAGCCGCCTGCGGCGCCGGCAGCGCCACGCGGTCGACCTTGCCGTTGGGCAGCGTGGGCAGCGACTTGAGCGCCACCACGTGCTGCGGCAGCATGAAGGCCGGCAGGTTTTCACGCAGGTTCAGCATCAGCGCGTCGAGGCCGAAGTCGACGCCCGGCGTGAGCGCCAGGTAGGCCACCAGCCGCACATCGCCGGGGCTGTCCTCGCGCGCCACCACCACCGCGCGCGAGACGCCCGGCACCTCGACGCAGCGCGCCTCGATCTCGCCCGGCTCGATGCGGTAGCCGCGCACCTTGAGCTGGAAGTCGAGCCGGCCGAGGTGTTCGATCAGCCCGTCGTTGCGCCAGCGGCCGCGGTCGCCGCTGCGGTACACCGTCTTGGCATGGCCGAGGATGCGCACGTTCACGAAGCGTTCGGCCGTGAGTTCGGGGCGCTCGATGTAGCCATGAGCCAGGCCGTCGCCCGCGATGCAGATCTCGCCCGGCACGCCGATCGGGCAGGGCTGCATCGCTTCGTCGAGGATCCAGATTTCGGTGTTGTCCACCGGAAGGCCGATCGAGACGCCGCGCGCCGCGACCACCTCGGGATCCACGCGCCAGGCGGTGGAGTAGACCGTGGTCTCGGTCGGGCCGTAGCCGTTCCAGAGCTCGTCGATCCGCTCGCAGAGCGCGAGCGCAAAACTCGGCCGCAGGGCCTCGCCGCCCATCCAGCCGCGGAAGCCGGGCGCGCCGGGCCACTGCGCATCGACCAGCAGCTGCCACATGCCGGGCGTCGCCTGCAGGAAGGTGATGCCTTCGTCCTGCAGCAACCTGGACAGGCGCACGCCGTCCATCGCGAGCTCGCGCTGCACCATCACGATCTCGGCGCCAGCCGCGAGCGGCAGCAGCAGGTCGGGCACCGCCATGTCGAACGACAGCGTGGTCACCGCCGCGATGCGGTCGGCGCTCGACAAGGCCGAGCGGCGATGCATCCACTGCAGCAGCACGGCGACCGACAAGTGCCGGGCGCTCACGCCCTTGGGCAGGCCGGTGGAACCCGAGGTGTAGATCACGTAGACGCCATCGTCGGGGCCGGCGTCCTGGTCGCTGGGTTCGAGCGGCGCGCCGGATTCCTGCTGCCAGGCGTCGTCGCGGTCGAACTCGAACACCGGGGCGCCCGAACCGCGCGGTGCCATGGGCAGGTCAGACGTGGTCAGCAGCAAGCAGAGGCCTGCGTCCTGCGCATAGTGGTCGAGCCGCGCCTGCGGAAAGGCGGGATCGAGCGGCACGTAGGCAGCACCGGCCTTGAGCACGGCCACCAGAGCGATCATCATCTCGAGGCTGCGCTCGACGCACAGGCCCACGCGCCGGCCGCGGCCGACGCCGCGCGCACGCAGCGCGCGGGCGAGCCGGTTCGACTGCGCATCGAGTTCGGCATAGCTGCAGACGCGCGCACCGTCGCGCACGGCCGGGCTGTGGGGCTGCTGCGGCACGCGCGCGAGAAAGCCCGCGAGCGCATGCGGTGGAAGTGCCAGTTCGACGGGCAAGGGCTGCAGCGCGAGCAGCGCCTGGGTCGCTTCGGGCGACAGCACATCGAGCCGGCCGATGGTTTCGGCGGGGTTGCACACGGCCGAGCGCAGCAGGCACTCGTACATGTCGAGCCAGCGCGCGATGCTGGCATCGTCGAACAGGTCGGCGTTGTACTGAGCCTCGACCATCAGCCCGCCGTCGATCGGGCGCAGGTTGAGGAACAGCTCGAAGTTCTCGTAGCGGCGCGCGATGGTGTCCTGCACGACCTCGAGATCCTGGAAGGCCTGGGTGCCGCCCGCCACGTCGGGGTCGACGTTGAAGGCCACGCTCACCAGCGGCAAGCGGCTGGCATCGCGCTGCAGCGACAGCTTGCCGAGCAGCGCGCCATAGGTGAGCGCCTGGTGGTCGAAGGCGTCGAGCACGGTGGTGCTGCAGTCGCCCACGAGCGCATCGAAGCGCAACTGCCCGTGGGCGCTGAGCCTGAGCGGCAGCAGGTTGACGCAGTGGCCCACCAGCCCCGGCATATCGCGTGCCACCTGGCCCGAGGCCGGGATGCCGATCACGAGGTCGTCTTGCGCGGTGAGGCGGTACAGCGTCGCCGCGAAGCCGCCGAGCAGGCCGGCGAACAGGCTCGCACCGGCCTTCGCGCTCATCGAGCGCACGCCCGCGACCAGCTTGCGGTCGAGCAGGCGTTCGGCGCGCCGCGACGCAAAGGTGCGCACGGCGGGACGCGGGCGGTCGACCGGCAGTTCGAGCACCGGCAGCGTGCTGCCAGAGAAGCGCTCGAGCCAGTAGTCCACGTGCGGCTGCATGTCGGGGTGCGCGGCCTCGGCGGCTTCACGGGCGGCGAAATCGGAATAGCTCGGCGCGGCCTTGAGCGGCGGGCCGTTGCCAGTCTGCTCGGCATAGAGCTGGCCGAGCTGCTCGGCGATGACCATCCACGACCAGCCGTCGCAGACGACGTGGTGCGCCGACATGACGAGCTCATGCTCGGTCTCGCCGAGCCGGTACAGCGCGGCGCGGAACAGCGGACCTTGCTCGAGCAGGAAGGGCGTGCAGACGGCTTCCTCGTGTGCGGCCTGCAGCGCTTCGGTGCGGGCCTCGGGCGGCAGGCCGCTCAGGTCGTGCCGGACGAGCCAGGTCTCGCCGCGCTGGCCCACGAGCATGCAGCTGCCGTCGGGCGAGATGGTGGCGCGCAGCGATTGATGGCGCTCGACCAGGCGTTCGATCGCGCAGGCCATGGCGTCGCCGTCGAGCGCGCCGCGAAGGCGCAGCAGCACCGATTCGTTGTAGGCGAGCGAGGCTTCGGTGCTCATGGTGGCACCGAGCCAGACTTCGCGCTGCGATTCCGTCGTGGGAATCACGCATTCGACGAAGCTGCTGGCGGCGGTGGGACGGAGAACGGCATTCATGCTGCGGCCTTTCCATGGAGGAGGGAGTTGCTGCCGGCGCCGGCGGCGTCGGGCACATACCAGAAGGGCTGACCATCGACGTCGCGGGCCAGGACGGAACCGTCTTCGTCTTGCGCCTTGCGGTAGTCGAAGCCCGTCACGACGCTGGCGCGGCGCGGCAGGAAGCCGGACTCCTGCATCTCGGCCACCGATTCCTTGAAGGCGCGCTGGATCAGCGCGATGTCCTCGGCGCTGTGCGCGCTGGTGAGGAAGCACGGGAAGTTGTCGAGGATGTGCACGCCGCGGCTGCGCATCATGGCGAAGAGCAGGTCCTGCAGCGGATGCTCCTCGAGCCAGCTCACGCGCCAGAGCGACGCGAAATGCCGCAGCGCGATGGGCGCGCCCACCTCGGCGCACCAGGCGGTGAGCTCGTCGGCCATGGCGGCGGTGTTGGTGGTCAGCGCGGATTGCAGCGCGGGGCCGCATTCCTTCAGGTGCAGCAGCGCGGCCTTGGAGGCGGCGAGTGCGAGCGGGTGCCGCACGAAGGTGCCGGCGAAGTAGGTCACGCCCACGCCGGGGATCGAGTCGTCGCCGTACGCCCAGGCCCCGCCGTCGAGCGCGTCCATGAAGCTGCGCTTGCCCGCGATCACGCCCACCGGCATGCCGCCGCCGATGACCTTGCCGTAGGTCGCAAGGTCGGCGCGCACGCCGAACAGTTCCTGCGCGCCACCCAGGCCAACGCGAAAGCCGGTGATGACCTCGTCGAAGATCAGGCAGGCGCCGTGCTGCGCGGTGATGGCGCGCACCTGCTGCAGGAACTCGCGTGGCTGGAAGTCGGGCCGGCGGCTCTGCACCGGCTCGACCAGCACCGCGGCAAGGTCGTCGGCGTTCTCGCGGATGAAGGCCAGCGCCTCGTCGGAGCCGTAGTCGAGCACGCGGACGTCGCCGAACATGCCGCTCATCACGCCGGGTGCGGCCGACAGACCCTTGTGGCCCTTGCCGGCGCGCACCAGCACTTCGTCGAAGGTGCCGTGGTACGAGCCGGTGAACACGACCACGCTGCTGCGCCCGGTGACGGTGCGCGCGATGCGCAGCGCCGCCATCACCGCCTCGGAGCCGGTGTTGCAGAGCGCGGCGCGGTCATTGCCCGTGAGTTCGCAGACGAGCGCCGTGACCTCGGCCGCAAGCGGATGCTGCGGCCCGATCTCGTAGCCGGCGTCGAGCTGGCGGCGCACCGCCTCGAGCACGAAGTCGGGCTGCCAGCCGAACATGTTCATGCCGAAGCCGTTGAGCACGTCGACGTATTCGTTGCCGTCGATGTCCCAGAGCTTCGAGCCCTTGGAGCGCTCGACCACGATCTGGTAGGTGATCTCCTTGGTCATCGGGCGGAAGCCGTTGACCACGCGCGGATCGGCCATGTGGGGGCGGTGGGTCTCGGTGAACGCCTTGCTCTTCTGCGTGCGCGCCACGTAGCGCCGCACGAAGGCCGCGAGCCGCGCCTTCTGGCGGCCGCTCGGCTCGGCGGTGCGCTGCGTGTGGATGCGCGCGATGGCGCCGAAGGCCTTGGCGACGTCGTAGCGCTGCGCTTCCTTCGGGGGCGCGGACGGGGCTTCGTCGGCGGCGGCTGGCGCGTGCGCTTGCGCGGCTTCGACCGGCATGGCCGCGGCGGCCACGGCCGACACCGCACCTGCGCCCGACAGCAGCGCGAGCTGCTGGCGCATCAGTTCCATCTGCTGCGCGACCAGTTGCGCGATCGGCGAGCCGGCCGCCAGGTCGATCGCCTGGGCTGGCGGCGTGGCCGGCGGCAGGGGCGCGGCGAGCGCAGAGGCCGCGGCCGGGGCGGGGGCAGCCACCACGGGCACGGCCTCGACCGGCAGGCTCTGGCGCAGGAACGCGGCGAGCGTGTCGAAGCTGCGGTAGTTCTCCATGAGCTGGCGAAAACTCACGCCGACCTTGAAGTGCTTCTTGATCTGCGTCGCGACCTGGGTCAGCGTCAGCGAGTCGAGGCCGAGTTCACCAAAGGCAGCCTGGCCTTCGGCCTGGGCCATGTCGACGCCCGAGATGTCTTCGAACAGCGCGCGCAGGCGCGCATCGATGGATGCGGCGAGCGCCTGCGAGGGCGCTGAGGCAGGGGTGATGGGTGGCGGGGACGCAGCAGCGGTCACGTTCGGCTCCTGGAACAAGGTGGGTGGGGCGGAGGAAAAGAGGGGGGAGGCAAGCGCAGGCGGTGCAGCGGCCGGCGCGGCCACCGCATTCGCTGCGGTGGTTGCGATGTCGACCCAGAAACGCTTGCGTTCGAAGGGATAGGTGGGAAGGCGCACGCGCTGTGCGCCGGCGCGCACGGCGAGCCGCGACACTTCGAGCTCGGTGCCGCAGGTCCACAGCCGCGCCAGCGCGAGCCGCAGCGTGCGGCACTCGTCGGCCGGCTCGCCGTGCAGCAGCGACATCGCCTCGCGGGCGCCGTGCTGGCGCGCCAGCGTGGCGAGCGTGTTGCGCGGGCCGACCTCGATGAAGAGCGGCCGCGCCGCATCGGCCATGGCGCTCTGCACCGCGGGCGAGAACTGCACGGTGCCGCGCAGGTGGCGTGCCCAGTAGGCGGGGCTGGTGGCCTCGGCGTCTTCGAGGCGGCGGCCCGTGAGCGTCGAGTAGATCGGGAGCGTGGGCGGTTGCAGCGCCACGTCGCGCACCAGCGCCTCGAACGGGGCCACGGCGGCGTCCATCATCGATGAATGGAAGGCGTGAGAGGTTTGCAGCAGGCGGCTCCCGATGTCTTCTTCCTGCAGCGAGAGGCGCAGCGTCTCGATGGCCTCGGAAGGCCCGGCCGCGACGCAGGCCGTCGGTCCGTTGACCGCCGCGAGCGAAAGCACGGGGCCGAGCCGGCGCGTGAGTTCGGCGGCGCCCAGGCGCACCGAGAGCATCGCGCCCGGGGGCTGCGCCTGCATCAGCGCGCCGCGGCGGGCCACGAGCCGTGCCGCATCTTCGAGCCGCATCACGCCGGCGATCACGGCGGCGACGAACTCGCCCACGCTGTGGCCGATCAACGCATGCGGCCGTGCGCCCAGCGAGAGCAGGCGGCGCGCCAGCGCGTACTCGATGGCGAAGAGGGCGGGCTGCGTGACCGACGTCGGCCGCAGCGCATCGGCATCGCCGCAGAAGATGCGCTCGCGCAGGTCGACGTCGAGCACGCCGGCGAAGGCCTTCAGGCAGGTGTCGAAGGCGGCGGCGAACACCGGGTCGTTCGCATGCAGCACGCGGCCCATGCCGACGTACTGCGCGCCCTGGCCCGGGAACAGCAGCACCGGCTGCGGCGCGCGCGCGTCAACCCGGCCGCTGGCCCGCCAGGGGCTGCCGTCGGCGCGCAGCGCGGCGATGGCCTCGGTCGTGTCGTGCGCGACGACTGCACGGCGAAAGGCATGGGCCTTGCGGCCGACGCCGAGCGTGTAGGCCACGTCGGCCAGCGGCAAGCCGGGCGTGGCCTCGAGGTGCGCCGCGAGCTGCTCGGTGGCCACGGCGAGCGCGGCTTCCGAGCGCGCCGAGAGCGGCAGAACCTGGGCACCGCGCGCGGCGCCCGAGGCGGGGCGCGGGGGTGCTTCCTCGACGACGACGTGCGCATTGGTGCCGCCCACGCCGAAGGCGCTGACGCCGGCGCGCCGCGGCTGGCCCGCCGTGCGCGGCCAGCGCTGCAGGCTCGGCGTGACGTGGAACGGCGTGCGCGCGAAGTCGATGGCCGGGTTGGGTTCGCTGTAGTGCGCGGTCGGCGGTATCAGCTCGTGGTGCAGCGCGAGCGCGGTCTTGATCAGGCCGGCGGCGCCCGCGGCCGTGACCATGTGGCCGACGTTGCTCTTGAGCGAGCCGAGCGTGCAGTAGCCGAGCGCATCGGTGTGCTCGGCATAGGCGCAGGTGAGCGCCTCGACCTCGACCGGGTCGCCCATCGGCGTGGCGGTGCCGTGCGCCTCGACGTACGAGATGCTGCGCGCGTCGACCTCGGCCGCCGCGAGCGCGGCGCGGATCACCGCCGCCTGCCCGTCGACGCTGGGCGCGGTGAAGCTGGCCTTGGCGCCGCCGTCGTTGTTGACGCAGGCGCTGCGCAGCACCGCATAGACCGTGTCGCCGTCGGCTTGCGCATCGGCCAGGCGCTTGAGCAGCACCACCGCGGCGCCGTCGCTGAAGACGGTGCCCTGCGCCTTCGCGTCGAAGCTGCGCGTGTGGCCGTCGGGCGAGAGCATCGAGCCCTCGTTGTAGAGGTAGCCGCTGCGCGGCGGGCAGGTGACCGACGCGCCGCCCGCGAGCGCCATGTAGCACTGGCCGGTGCGCAGCGCCTGGAAGGCCTGCGCCACCGCCACCAGCGAGGTGGAGCACGCGGTGTGGATGCTGACCGCCGGGCCGGTGAGGTTGAGCCGGTTGGCGACCCGCGTGGTGATGTAGTCCTTCTCGTTGGCCAGCATCACCTGGAACTCGCCGACCGCCTCGACCAGGTCGGGCCGGGTGGCGACGTGGCGCTGGAAGTAGCTGGCGTTGTACATGCCCGCGTACACACCCACCGGGCCGGGCGCGTCGTCGGGCACATAGCCTGCGCGCTCGAGGCATTCCCAGCAGATCTCGAGGAACACGCGCTGCTGCGGGTCCATCAGCGCGGCTTCCTTCGGGCCGATGCCGAAGAAGGCGGCGTCGAAGTTCTCGATGCCCTCGATCACGCCGCGCGCCCGCACATAGGCCGGGTCGCGCCGCAGCGCCTCGCTCACGCCCGCATCGAGCGTCTCGTCGTCGAAGAAGCTGATGGTGTCGCGGCCCGCGACGAGGTTGTCCCAGAACTGCTCGACGTCCGCCGCACCGGGAAAGCGGCCGGCGGTGCCGATGAGTGCGATGGCGTCGGTCATCCCGGCGGGGGCTGCGGCCGGGGCTGGCGTGGCGGGTACCAGGGCCTGCGCCTCGGCCGCTGGAGCCTCGAGCTCGGCCGCGATCGCGCCCGGCGTGGGATGGCGGAAGAAAAGGTTGGTCGACAGCCTGAGCCCGCCTTCGCGCTGCAGCTCGGCCAACACCTGCAGCACCCGCACCGAGTCGCCGCCGAGGTCGAAGAAGTTGTCGTTGCGGCCGACCTTGTCGATGTGCAGGGCATGCGCGAAGGCATCGCACACGCGCTGCTCGGCGGCGCTGCGCGCTTCTTCGAAGGGCTGCGCGAGTTCGGGCCGCTCGACCGCGGGTTCGGGCAGCGCCTTGCGGTCCAGCTTGCCGTTGGGCGTGACCGGCAGCTGCGCGAGCCAGACCTGGGCCGAGGGCAGCAGCGCCGCCGGCAGGCGTGCAGCGAGGTGGGCTCGCAGTGCCTCCCACGACAGCCGCTGCGAGCGCGCGACCAGGTAGGCCACGAGGCGCAGCTGACCTTGGGCATCGGGCCGCGCGACGACCGCGCAGCTCTGGATGGCGGGATGCGAGAGGATCGCCGTCTCGACCTCACCGAGCTCGATGCGGTGGCCGTGGATCTTGACCTGCCCGTCGCGCCGGCCGATGAATTCGAGCGTGCCGTCGGGCAGCCAGCGCGCGAGGTCGCCGGTGCGGTAGAGGCGCTCGCCGGGCGCGCCGAATGGGTCGGGCACGAAGCGCTCCTGCGTCAGCGCGGGCTGCCCGAGGTAGCCGCGCGCCAGGCCGTGGCCGCCGATGCAGAGCTCGCCCACGAAGCCGGCCGGTAGCAGCGCCATCGACGGGCTCAGCACGCGCAGCACCGTGTCGGTGATCGGGCGGCCGAGCGGCACCGAGCGAAGGTCGCTCGGCAGCGCCGCCGGAATGCGGTGCGTGGCCGCGAAGGTGGTGCATTCGGTGGGCCCGTAGCCGTTGCTGAGCACCAGGCCCGGGAGCGCCGCGAGCGCGCGCCGCACATGCGGCACCGACAGCGCTTCGCCGCCCGTGAGCAGGTGCGAGAGGCCCGCGAGATGCGCCGGGTCTTCGTCGATCACCGCGTTGAAGAGCGCCGCCGTCAGCCAGGCGGTGTGGATGCCGTGTGCCGCGATGGTCTGCGCGAGGCCGGCACCCGTGGGCACGCGCTCGCCGTGCACCACGCAGCAGCCGCCGTTGAGCAGCGGGCCCCAGATCTCGAAGGTGGCCGCATCGAAGGCGAGCGGCGCGGCATGCAGAACCGCGCGGCCCGGCGCCAGCTCGGCATAGTCCGCACCGACGACCAGGCGCAGGATAGCGCGGTGGCCGATCTCGGTGCCCTTGGGCGTGCCGGTGGAGCCCGAGGTGTACATGACGTAGGCGATCGATTCGCCGTCGATCGCGGGCGTCTTCCACGGGGCGAGGCCTTCGGCGGCGTCGGTGCCCTCGCTGCCGTCGAAGGTCAGCACGGCGTTGGTGGCGGGCACCAGGTGGCGCCAGTCCGGCGCTCCGATCAGCACCAGCCGCGCGCCGGCCTCGTCGAGCATGTGCGCGATGCGTTCGAGCGGGAAGTCCGGCGAGACCGGCACGTAGGCCGCGCCGGCCTTGAGGATGCCGAGCTGCGCCACCACCGCCGCGATCGAGCGGTCGAGCAGCAGCCCGACGCTGTCGCCCGCCTGCACGCCCAGGTGCTGCAGGCGATGTGCGAGCCGGTCCGAGCGCCGGGCGAGTTCGGCATAGCTCATGCGCTCGTCGCCCTGCGCCAGCGCCACCGCGTCTGGCGTGGCCGCGGCCTGGCGCGCGAAACGGGTCGCCACGGTGAGGCGCGGATCGAGCGGCGCGGGGGCGGTGTTCCAGGTGCGCAACTGCTGCTCGCGGTCGGCGGGAGGCAGGGTATCGATGTCGCCAAGGGGCGCGTCGGGACGCGCGAGCAATTTGTCGGCGGTGTGTGCGATGGCGGCGAGCAATTGCGTGGCCGATGCCGCGTCGAGCAGGCCTGCGGCCGCATCGAGGCGAAGGCATGGCGGCTCGGCCTCGGCGTCGAGCCAGAGCGAGAGCGGTACCTGGGCACAGGATTGGTCGGGGCGGCCACGAACCCAGAGCGCGGTGGGCGGCGAGGCTGGCGCGCTTGCCACGCCCGGCTCGCGCCGCTGCCGATCGATTGCAGCGAGCCAGCTGCCCGCGGGCTGGGCTGGATCGAACGCCGCCTCGGCGGTGGCGAGGCCTGCGGCCGCTTCCGCGCCCGGGAGCATTTCGTGCAGCACCGGCCGCTCTGCGCCGAGCCAGCGTGCCTGCAGCAGCAGCCAGGCCGCGGCAAGGGGCGTATCGAGCGTGTGTCCGGCGGCTACACGCTGTTGCAATCCCGGATGTGCGCCATCTCCCGCGAGCGCCAATGCGCTTTCGACGCGGTCCTCTGAAAGCTTCCTATTGAGGGGGGAAACGAAGAGGTCACCCAATGAAAGCGGGTGGATTTCGATTTGAGCCCGGGAAGCATTCTGGAGTTTCATGAAGAAGGCCTGGATCGGAAAATGGGTACCAATAACGCGGTCAGGAAAGCGCTATTGATGAGCGGGAAGGGCGGGTAGTACGTTTGGTCATATTTGGGTTGGCGATCCTATGGGTTTTGCCCCGCGGGGTGGGTGCGCATGTTCGCCAAGTTACAGTGTCGAATCGAACGTTACAAAGGAGTACTACCGGATATCGCCTGAACGGGGTAGCCATCGCCAACCTCACGCACTGCGGTACCTGAAAAAAAAGGGGGTCCCAACGGATCGCCTGGGTCCAATGTAGAAATCACAGGCTGTTCCTGCATGGGCGCTGCGCCCCCTTTTGAGGGGAGACAAGCGTCCCGCCGATTGCGCTGGTACCCATGACAAAGAGCCTGCCTCGGCCACGCGGAACTGGCGTACAACGCGCGCGCGTCGGGGTGAGCCGTGGCGTGCTCCGGCGGGCTGCACGGCCTGGCTCCTGTGCGCAGTGGCTCTGGCGCGACACCGGCAAGGACGAGAACTTTGGGTCTAGGGGGTTCTGGGTAGGACGCCGCTGTTTTTAATTTGACGGGCTTGTAACCGGATCAAAAATCACCCGCTAAAACTTCGAAGGCATGTAATTCTTGCGAAATTGTTGCCATTGCCGTCCCTCTTTCGAAGGAATCAAAATGTTTGGCGAAATCCTATTGCCTGATGTGAGACTGAAGCACTTCGGAACGTACTTCGAATGGGGGTCAACCCGACAGAGCGAGGCGATACATGCCAATGCCACGTATTTTGGGAACCTGGAATGGGCCCAGGAGTACCTGGATTTCTGCCACCGCGACGCACATTTCAGGAGCCGATGGCTCGCAGCGGCGGGCGACTGGACCGACAAGGTCGTGATCGATCTCGGCTGTGGGCCGGGCAATATTTTTGCGACGCTGGGTGGAAAACCACGCCTGCTGGTCGGTGTCGACGTGGCGCCCGGCTCATTGGAATTGGCGTCCAAATTGGGCTATACCGCGGTGCTCGCCGATGCCGCGCACACGCCATTTCGCTCGCAAGTGGCCGATATCGTGGCCATCAATGCGTCGCTGCACCACTGCGACGACATGGCCGCCGTGCTGCGCGAAGCCGCGCGGCTCGTCAAGCCGAATGGCGTGCTCGTGACCGATCACGATCCGCAGCTCAGCGCATGGGATTACAAGGGTCTGGCGAAGCTGATGTGGGATGCGCGGCTGTGGGTTTACCGCGCCACGCGGCACGGCTTTCACAAGACCGGCAGCCAGCAGTCGTGGGGGCTGCGCACCGAGGTGCATCACCAGCCCGGCGACGGCGTCACGCACGAGTTCTTCCGCTCCACGCTCGAGCCGCTCGATTTCGACGTGCGCGTCTATGCACACAACCACCAGGTCGGCGCCGAGGCGCTGAGTGGCGTGGTTGGCCCGGCGCAATTGAAGTACCGCATCGGCAATGTGCTGTCGGGACGCCAGCCTTCAGCGGCGACCAGTGCGCTGTCGCTGATGTGCGTGGCCACGCGGCGCGGTGAGGCGCAGGCGCCATCGCCCGGGTGAACCGCAATGAGCCAATGAACGAATAAACAGACCGCCGAAGGAGAAAACAAGATGCTCGCCAACCTGCAGCCGATGACCCCCAGCGCCTACCGGCGCAAGTTCCTGGACAACCAGGACGAGAACCTCTTCATGGGCTCGTTCGATAGCTTTGCCGATGCCGAGGCCGGTGCGCCCGAGTCGAAGCCGGTGGGCTACGACAACGCCGAGGCCGCCTGGGAGGTGTACAGCCACCAGATCTACTTCTGGGACTATCCCGGCCTGTTCTGGCTCTCGCGTTCGGTCGATGCGGGCATGCGGCGCGTGTTTGATCTGGGCGGCCACGTCGGCATCAAGTACTACGCCTTCAAGCGCGTGCTGCCGTACCCCGGCGGCCTGCACTGGACCGTGTGCGACGTGCCAGGCGTGGTGCAGACCGGCCGCGAGCTCGCAGTGCGGCGCGAGGCCACCGCGCAACTGGACTTCACCACCGACTACCGCGAGGCGAGCGGCTGCGACGTGCTGTACGTGTCGGGCAGCCTGCAGTACCTGCCGATCGGCATCGGCGAGATCCTCGGCGCGCTCGAGAGCAAGCCGAAGCGCATCGTGATGAACACCACCGCGGTCCATCCCGAGCGCACGATCTACACGCTCAACAGCATCGGCTTCGCGGTGTGCCCGTACCGCATCCAGCACGACGAGGAACTCTGGGCCGAACTGCGCCAGGCGGGCTACAAGCGCCGCGACGCCTGGCGCAACGAGGGCAAGCCCATCGAGGTGCCTTTCGTCGAGGGTGGCGACAAGCCGTACTACGCGGGCTGTTGCTTCGACCTGGCGGGTTGAAGCCCGCCAGCGCCGTAGCGGGGCGGCTCAGGCAGTCGGCTGCGGCATGCGTTCGATCTTCGGCAGCGCCGGATCGAGAAAATCCCATGCGTGCCCGCGCACCGCGTAGGTGACCACCTGCGGCCGATAGCGCGAGGGATCGTCGAGGCTCGCCGCATGCACGGCGATGTTGCCCGGCATGGCCGCGAAGGTCACATACACGGGCGAGCCGCAGGTCGGGCAGAACGCGCGCGTCTTCACGTTGCCGCTGTCGGCCACCGCATCCCACAGCGTCGCTTCGCCGCTGAGGCTGGCGCTTGCGCGGTCGAACGAGAGGTACGAGTTGTGGCCGCTGCCGCTCATGTGCTGGCAGTCGAGGCACTGGCAGTCGTTCTGAAAGATCGGCTCGCCGGTGATCTCGTAGCGGATCGCGCCGCAGGCGCAGCCGCCGGTGTAGGGGGAGGGCATGGCTTGTTTCCTTTTCAGCTCGTTCATTGCGTCGATGTCCGGCGCGTTGATCGCCGGGCGGTAATGCGCAATCTAGTTGGAGCGAGGCGCAAAGGGGGAGTAACAAGACCGTCGCGAATGGGGCGACGTCAGGCGCGAGTGGATGCGGGCGGTGGAGGATCGAATGGCGCGCGGGCGCTGATCCGGTTCAGTCGCCAGCGGGCGGACTGAATGGAGCGGGTGAAGGGAATCGAACCCTCGTATGAAGCTTGGGAAGCTGCCGTTCTACCATTGAACTACACCCGCAGCAGGCGCGGATTCTAACGTGTCTCCTCGGACATACCGACCGCCCTCGCCGCATTCGGACCCCGCGGCCAAGGCTGCTTCTGTTCGAGAACTCGTGAAAAATTGCGCGGTACGGCCAAGACTGTTAACAAAGCGGCCCCGGCGCAGCGAGCAGATTGCGTATCGTCTGGCGATGCCGTCCGACTACCTGCAAAAAATCCAGCGCGCCGAATTTCCGCTGCGGATCCAGGACCCCGCAGATATCGCTTGCGTCGCCGAGTTGCTTTCTGCAGGCCTCATCGATGGTTCCCTCGAGCATTCGCCCGCCGCTGGCGGCATGCCTCCGAGGCTCGCCGTCGTGCGGCGGATCACGCCCCTGGGCTGGTTCGATCTGATGCGTGCGCCGTGCACACCAAGCGCTGAGCGTTGCTGAGCCGTCGGCCCTCAAACCGGCCCATGCACAGCCCGCCAATGCCGTCCCGCCGGCCCATGCGCCGTCTCCCCATAGGCGTCGCCCATCGTCGCGCACAACTCGGCCACGCCGTGCGCGAAGTCGATGTGCGCCTGGTCGAGCGGCTCGCCGGCGTGGATGATGCCGAGCTCGGCCGCCAGCGCGGTGAAGTCGGCCTCGAAGTTGCGTGCGAGCTGCTCGGGTTCGGGCGTGTTCTCGAAGTGCAGGCGGGCCACCTCGGCCGGCGAGCGGTCGCCCACCACGCGCACGAGCGTCAGGCCCTGGTCGATCAGGAACTCGTGGTCGGCGCGCCCGCCAGCCAGGCGCGTCCATTCGGCGGCGAACATCGACGCCCATTCCAGGCTGGCGTTGCGCGGGATGAAGTCAGGCATGGCAGTTCCCAATATATAGTCCAAAAGTATACGTAAATTGACCGGTGTCCGGTGGGTATTCCAGGGGAGAAAGCGCAGCAGAGAACGGCATGGCGGGTGCGCGTCAGCGAAGGAACACATGCGTCATGAGCTGCCTGATCGGGTACTGGACCACTGTCTGCACGCGGGCTGGAAGTTCGAGCGGGCGCATCAGCATCTTGAGCGTCGCGCCCGCGCTCAGGTGGGTGCGGATGCTGCGGTTCATGCGCCGGCTGAGCCGCTCGATGTAGGCGGCGTCGCCCGCACGCTCGGGCGCCCGCGCGCGCGCCGCATGGCGCACGGCACAGTCGGCGTCCTCGCTCTTGAGCTCGAGGGTGCGGCGGCCGATGGTGCGCAGCACGCGGAGCCGGCCGAGCCCTTCCTGCGCGCGGTAGCGGCGGAAGAAGCGGTCGAAATGCTTGTAGTGGCTGACCTCGTCGCCCGCGATCCGGTTCGCAAGATCGCGCAGCGGGAGAAGTCCAGGTCCTCGACCTGCCAGTGTGCCGCCTCATGACCCGCCATGCACGCTCCTTGATCGACTCGATGTCAGCCGGGAATGGATAGGACGAAGCCGGGCGCGTTTGGTTCCGCCGCTGTGTTCAGGGCGCTGCCGTGCCAAGCGCAGCGGCCAGCACGTCGGCGAGGCCGCGGCCGGCGCTGCCGTCCGCATCGAGGCGCGGGTTGTAGATGGTGATCTCGATGCCGGCGGCCTTGCCGCTCGCCAGGGCAACCCGAAGCGCGGTCTCCAGCTCCTTCCAGGACAACCCGCCCGGCACGCGGAAATCGACGGCCGGCATGATCGCGTCTTCGAGGCAATCGGCGTCGAGATGGATGAAGAAGCCGTCCAGTTCCTCTCGCGTCAGGTGCGCGACCGCTTCGCGTGCAGCAGCCTCGATGCCCATCGCACGCACGGCGGGAAGGTCTATCGCCTTGAGCGCCTCGGGGAGTGGCTGGCTTCCGTACGCTGCCTGGTCCTCGTGATCGCGGTACGCGAAGGCCACGGCGTCTTCGGGACGGACCAGAGGACCGCGGCCTTCGAGGCCGGTCAGTTGCGGCGGGCCGTGGCCGGTGACGAGCGCAAGGTCCATCGAGGCGCCTTCGCCATTCGGTTCCGCCTCGGGCTGGAAGAAGTCGGCGTTGCCGTCGATGAAGAAAAGCCCATATCGGCCGCGCCGCCGAAACGCGAGCATCGAGCCCAGCAGGATCGTGCAATCGCCGCCCAGCACGACCGGGAATTCGCCCGCGTCGAGCACCGCTTTCACCGCGTCGGCGAGCACGGGCGACCATGCCGCGATGGCTGGGGCATTGAGGATGCCGGTCTCTTGGTCGGGCACAGGGTGCTTCGGTGGCACCGCCAGCCGCCCGGCGCGGCGCGCACCGATGCGCCTTGCAAGGTCGTGCCCCAGGAGCCGGTCGGGCAGGCGTTCCACGCCGTTCGTCGCCAGCCCCAGCGTGGAAGGGGCTTCGAGAATCGCAAAGGAAAGGATCGGCATGAGCACCTCCGTTGGCGGCTGCCTTGCGGAACAAGTCACTGCAACCATTCTGTGACCATCCGGCCCAGGGCGAAACGCTTCGACCTGTCGTCCGCGAGGCTGCTCTGCGCGCGCCTGCCGGGGACAGTGGCCAAACCTATAATCGCCGGTCCAGCAAATCAAGCAGCCGGGCCGGTTCGCCGCAGTGGGTTCGACACGGGGTCGCCATCGCCGCGCCGCCCCGACGGAAGACGACGAACCCAAAGATGAGCCAGCCCACAATCACGGTCGCGGACATCCGCAAGACCTTTCTCGATTTCTTCGCCTCCAAGGGCCACACGGTGGTGCCTTCGAGCTCGCTGGTGCCGGGCAACGACCCGACGCTCATGTTCACGAACTCGGGCATGGTTCAGTTCAAGGACGTGTTCCTCGGCGAAGACAAGCGCCCCTACGTGCGCGCGGCCTCGGTCCAGGCCTGCCTGCGCGCCGGCGGCAAGCACAACGACCTCGAGAACGTGGGCTACACCGCGCGCCACCACACCTTCTTCGAGATGCTGGGCAACTGGAGCTTCGGCGACTACTTCAAGCGCGATTCGCTCAAGTGGGCGTTCGAGCTGCTGACGCAGGTCTACAAGCTGCCGGCCGAAAAGCTCTGGGCCACGGTCTACATCGAGGACGACGAGGCCTACGACATCTGGACCAAGGAAATCGGCCTGCCGCCCGAGCGCGTGGTGCGCATCGGCGACAACAAGGGCGGACGCTACATGTCCGACAACTTCTGGATGATGGCCGACACCGGCCCGTGCGGCCCGTGCTCCGAGATCTTCTACGACCACGGCCCCGAGATTCCCGGCGGCCCGCCCGGCAGCCCGGATGAAGACGGCGACCGCTACATCGAGATCTGGAACAACGTGTTCATGCAGTTCGACATGCAGCCCGACGGCTCCGTGAAGAAGCTGCCCGCGCCCTGCGTCGACACCGGCATGGGCCTTGAGCGCCTGGCCGCGATCCTGCAGCACGTGCACAGCAACTACGAGATCGACATCTTCGATGCGCTCATCAAGGCGGCCGCACGCGAGACCGGCGAGCAAGACCTCGCCAACAACTCGCTCAGGGTGATTGCCGACCACATCCGCGCCACATCGTTCCTGGTGGCCGACGGCGTGATCCCGTCGAACGAGGGCCGCGGCTACGTGCAGCGCCGCATCATCCGGCGCGCGATCCGCCACGGCTACAAGCTCGGGCAGAAGAAGCCGTTCTTCCACAAGCTGGTGGCCGACCTGGCCAGGCTCATGGGCGACGCGTACCCCAAGCTCGTGGCCGACGAGAAGCGCATCACCGACACGCTCAAGGCCGAGGAAGAGCGCTTCTTCGAGACGCTTGCCAACGGCATGGAGATCCTCGACGCGGCGCTCGCTGGCGATGCGAAGACGCTGCCGGGCGAGGTGGCCTTCAAGCTGCACGACACCTACGGCTTTCCGCTCGACCTGTCGGCCGACGTGTGCCGCGAGCGCGGCGTGAGCGTGGACGAGGCCGGCTTCAACGCGGCCATGGAAAAGCAGAAGGCCGCAGGCCGCGCCGCAGGCAAGTTCAAGATGGACCGCAACGTCGAATACGGCGGCGCCGGCAACGTCTTCACGGGCTACCAAAGCCTGGAAGAAAACGCCAAGGTCGTGGCGCTGTACTTCGAAGGCGCCCCGGTGCAGGAACTGAAAGAGGGCCAGGCCGGCATCGTGGTGCTCGACACCACGCCGTTCTATTCGGAAAGCGGCGGCCAGGTCGGCGACCAGGGCGTGCTCGTGGCCGAGGGCGTGCAGTTCGGCGTGGACGACACGCAGAAGATCAAGGCCGACGTGTTCGGCCACCACGGCACGCAGACGCAGGGCACGCTCAAGGTCGGCGACGCGGTGCGGGCCGCGGTCGACACCGCGCGCCGCGCCGCCACCATGCGCAACCACTCGGTCACGCACCTGATGCACAAGGCGCTGCGCGAGGTGCTGGGCACGCACGTGCAGCAGAAGGGCTCGCTGGTCGATGCCGACAAGACCCGGTTCGACTTCGCGCACAACGCGGCCGTCACGCACGCGCAGATCCTCGAGATCGAGCAGCGCGTCAACGCCGAGATCCTGGCCAACACCGAGACCCAGGCGCGCGTGATGGACATGGAAGCGGCGCAGAAGACCGGCGCGATGATGCTGTTCGGCGAGAAGTACGGCGAGACCGTGCGCGTGCTCGACATCGGCTCGAGCCGCGAGCTCTGCGGCGGCACGCACGTGGGCCGCACGGGCGACATCGGCCTGTTCAAGATCGTGAGCGAAGGCGGCGTGGCCGCCGGCGTGCGCCGCATCGAGGCGATCACCGGCGCCAACGCGCTCGCCTACACGCAGTCGCTCGAGGCCACGGTGCAGAGCGTGGCCGCCACGCTCAAGTCGCCGCCGGCCGAGCTGCAGGGCCGGCTCGCGCAGGTGCTCGAGCAGGTGAGGGCGCTCGAACGCGAAGTGGGCGCGCTCAAGGGCAAGCTCGCTTCGTCGAAGGGCGACGAGCTCGTGGCGCAGGCGGTCGACGTCAACGGCATCAAGGTGCTGGCCGCCAAGCTCGACGGCGCCGACGCCAAGACGCTGCGCGACACCATGGACAAGCTCAAGGACAAGCTCAAGACCGCCGCGATCGTGCTGGCCGCCGTCGACGGCGACAAGGTGCAGATCGCGGCCGGCGTCACGGCCGACAGCACCGGCAAGGTCAAGGCCGGCGAGCTGGTCAACTTCGTGGCCCAGCAGGTCGGCGGCAAGGGCGGCGGCAAGGCCGACATGGCCATGGCCGGCGGCACGAATGCAGCGGGGCTTGCAGCCGCGCTGCAATCGGTGCAGGCCTGGGTCGCCGAACGCACCTGAGGCCGCAGCAGCAGCAGCAACAAGCACTTCATGCAAGGCGGCCCCGTCCCAGGTGAAGTGCTCGTGATGGGCGCCGGCACGATCGGCTGCTTCATCGGCGGCAGCCTTGCGGCGGCGGGGGTGCCGGTCACCTTCGTCGGCCGTCCGCGCGTGCTCGACCAGCTTGCCGCGCATGGCCTCACGCTGACCGATGTCGATGGCGGCGCGCCGCGGCGGCTGCCGGCCGCATCGCTGCGGTTATGCGGGCAGGTGCCCGTGGGCGCACGGCCGGCGCTGGTGCTGCTGTGCGTGAAAAGCGGCGCCACGGCCGCGGCCGCCGGGGAGCTCGCGTTCTCGCTGCCCGCGGGAACCACCGTGGTCTCGCTGCAGAACGGCATCTCGAACTGCGCCGAGGCATCGCTGGTCGGCCCCTCGCTCAACGTGCGCGCCGGCATGGTGCCCTACAACGTGGCCGAGATCGGCCCCGGCGCGTTCCACCGCGGCACGCCAGGCCGGCTGGCGGCCGAGGACGACGCGACGCTGCGGCCCTGGCTGCCGGTGTTCGAGCGCGCCGGCGTGCCGCTCGATCTGGTGGCCGACCTGCTGCCGGTGCAGTGGGGCAAGCTCATGCTCAACCTCAACAACCCGGTCAATGCACTCTCGGGACTGCCGCTGCGCGAGGAGCTGATGCTGCGCGGCTACCGCCGCTGCTTCGCGTCGCTGATCGACGAGGCGCTCGGCGTGCTCGGCGCCGCGGGCATCGCGCCCGCGCAGGTGGCGGCCGTGCCGGCCGAGCGGCTGCCGATGTTGCTGCGCCTGCCCGACTGGGTGTTCCGCATCGTTGCGGCCCGCATGCTGCGCATCGACGCCAAGGCGCGCTCGAGCATGGCCGACGACCTCGCGCTGGGCCGCCGCACCGAGATCGATGCGCTCAGCGGCGAGGTGGTGCGGCTCGCACTGGCGCAGGGCCTGAGCGCGCCGCGCAATGCGCGCATGGTCGCGCTGCTCGAAGCCTGGCCGCAGCAGCCGAAACGCTGGAGCGCGCGCCAGTTGCAGGACGCACTGGGTTTGTAGGCTCTCCGCGTGTTGGCCAGATTTCCTACTAATGCAGAGGAAGCGTGCCCACTCTGCTCAACATTGATTCGCGTAGGCTCGGCACCACCTCCGTTGCCTTCGCCTCATGACGACCAACCCGCCCGCCCTTGCCGACGTGCTGCGCCCGCTGCGCGACGCCACCCACGAACTGCACGAGACGCTCGACAGCCAGCTGCCGATCGCACGCGAGGAGGCCACGCTCGCCGACTATGCGGCGCATCTGCGCGCGCTGCGTCCCTGGCTGCAGGCGGTGCGCGAGGCGCTCGCAGCGCCCGGCATCGCAGGCCTCGACCGCGTGGCCGCGCGCACCGACCAGCGGCTCGCGGTCCTGGCGCTCGATCTCGACGACATCGGCGGCACGTATGTTACGCACGGCGGGCCCGATGACCGCGCCGCGCTGGCGCAGGAGGCCGCACGCGAACCCGCCTTCGCCTGGGGCCTGGCCTATGTGCTCGAAGGCTCGCAGCTCGGCGGCGCGGCCATGCACAAGCGGCTCGCACCGCGGTTCGCGCCGCATCCGATGCGCTACTTCCAGCCGGTCGATGCAGCCTGCGGCCTGGCGGCGCAATGGAAGGACTTCGTGGCCCAGCTCGGTGCCGCGTTGGTCGATCAGTCCGCGGCCGATGCCGCGCGCCGTGGCGCCGTGGCCGGCTTCCGAAGCCTCATGCCGCGCTTCGGCCTGTAGGAAACGGCCGACGAGCCCGACGAGAACGCCAAGGCATGATCCCAGC
Organism: Variovorax sp. Soil_C_19; assembly: GCF_057657255.1. Classification (NCBI taxonomy): domain Bacteria; kingdom Pseudomonadati; phylum Pseudomonadota; class Betaproteobacteria; order Burkholderiales; family Comamonadaceae; genus Variovorax; species Variovorax sp. Soil_C_19. The sequence goes on from NZ_JBDGIV010000004.1 coordinate 68,518, forward strand.
GGCTCCCATTTCCCCTCAGACCTCGTGCGGCGCGGCTCGCGCCCATTGACACCCATCGTGCCCCAGCCTCTCGCATCCGCATCCGTTCCTTCCCATGCCTTGCGGCCTCCCGAGGTCGATCTCTCGTCCTGCGAGCTCGAGCCGATCCGGGTGCCCGGTTCGGTCCAGCCGCACGGCCGCATGCTGGTGCTGGCGCCCGGCGACTTGCGCCTGCTCGCCTGGAGCGACAACTGGCCCGAAGGCCAGGCCGAGGCAGCCTGCGACACCGTGCGCGCCCTCGCATTGCCCGCGCTGGAGCCGGGCGCCATGCCGGTGTCGCTCGGCGCGCTGACGCTGGCGGGCGGGCGTTTCGACGTGGCAGTGCACTGCAGCGAGCGCCATGTCTTCGTCGAGTTCGAAGCCGCGCGCCCCGCGGCCGGCAACGATGCGCCGATCTACACGCTCGGCCGCGTGTTCCTGCCGAAGCTGCAAGAGGCCGCGACGCTGGAGCAGCTCACGCAGCTGGCCGCGGCCGAGATGAAGCGGCTGACCAGCTTCGGACGCTGCCTGATCTACCGCTTCGATGCCGAGGGCCACGGCGAGGTGCTGGCCGAGGAGGCCGAGCCGGGCTACGACAGCTATGCCGGCCACCGCTTTCCGGCCACCGACATTCCGCAGCAGGCGCGCGCGCTCTATCTCGTCAACCGCTTCCGGCTGATCGCGGATGCGAACTACACACCGGTGCCGCTGCGCGCCGCCGACCCCACGCTCACCGCGGCCGACCTCGACATGTCGCAGGCGCAGCTGCGCAGCGTGTCGCCGATCCACCTCGAGTACATGCGCAACATGGGCACGCTGGCGTCCATGTCGGTGTCGATCGTGATCGACGGCCGGCTCTGGGGCCTGATCTCGTGCCACGACCACCAGCCGCGCTTTCTCGACACCGGGACGCGGCTGGCATGCGAACACCTGGGCCAGCTGCTATCGCTGCAGATCCAGTCGAAGGAAAGCAACATCGCAGTGGCGGAGCGGCTCGAACTGCGCCAGACCACGCTGCAGATCGTCTCGCACCTGGCCGACAGCGATGCCACGCTGCAGCGGCTGGTCGCCGAGTCGTCGCTCATGCTTCGCCTGGCGCGTGCCACTGGCGCGGCCGTGGTGCTGGACGACGAGGTCTGGAGCGTGGGCGACGTGCCGGCGCGCGCGCAGGTGCTGGCGCTGGCCGATTGGGTCGCGGGGCTCGGCGTGGAGGTCTACGACAACAGCGCGCTGTCGGCGCACTTTGCGCCGGCAGCCGAGTTCCGCGAGTTCGCGGCGGGCGTGCTCGCGATCTCGATCTCGCAGGTGCATCGGCACCTGATCCTGTGGTTCCGGCCCGAGCTGGTGCAGACGGTCCAGTGGGCCGGCGATCCGAAGAAGCCGCAGCAGCGCGCCGGCAGCGGCCGCATCCACCCCCGGCTGAGCTTCTCGAGCTGGATCGAGGAGGTGCGCGGCCGCTCGGCGCCCTGGTCGCCGGCCGAGGTGGGCGCCGCGGTCGAGCTGCGGCAGGCGCTGATCGGCGTGGTGCTGCGCCGGGCCGAGGAGCTGGCCGCCGTGGCCACCGAGCTGGGGCGCGTCAACAAGGAACTCGAGGCCTTCTCATACACCGTGTCGCACGACCTGCGTGCGCCCATGCGGCACATCGCGGGCTATGTCGACCTGGTTGCGCAGACCGAGGGCAAGCAGCTCAGCGAGCGCGCCCACCGCTATCTCGGGCACGTCAAGGACGCGGCCGCGTTCGCGGGGCAGATGGTCGATGCGCTGCTCGACTTCTCGCGCATGGGCCGCGCGGCGCTCAAGCGGCGAACGGTCGACACCGGCTCGCTGGTCGAGGGGCTGGTGCGCGAGCTGGCGCGCCTGGAGCCGGCACGGCGCATCGAATGGAATGTCGACCCCGCGCTGCCCGTGCTGCATGCCGACCCGCTGCTGCTGCAGGTGGCGGTGCGCAACTTGCTCGCCAATGCCGTCAAGTACTCGCGCACGCGCGATCCGCAGCGCATCGCGGTGCGCGCGATCCGCGGCGATCTGGGCAGCGGCCTCGAGGTCGAGGACAACGGCGTGGGCTTCCAGATGAAATACGTCGACAAGCTGTTCGGCGTGTTCCAGCGGCTGCACCAGGCCGAGGATTTCGAGGGCACGGGCATCGGCCTGGCCAATGTGAAGCGAATCGTCGAACGCCACGGGGGCAGGGTCTGGGCCAAGGGAACGTTGAACGAAGGCGCGACCTTCGGCTTCGTCCTGTCCGATGCGGAGCCAGGCAACGACAACGCGGCCGGCACGCCGCCTGACAACGGAGAAGGACATGCTTAAGCCGATCCTGCTCGTCGAGGACGACAAGCGAGACCTGGAACTCACCCTCATCGCGCTCGATCGCAGCCAGCTCGCGAACGACGTGGTGGTGCTGCGCGACGGCGCGCAGGCGCTCGACTACCTGCGCCGCGAAGGCGACCACGCCGAGCGCAGCGAGGGCAACCCGGCGGTGATCCTGCTCGACCTCAAGCTGCCCAAGGTGACCGGGCTCGAAGTGCTGCAGGCGGTGCGCGCCGACGCGGCGCTGCGCAGCATCCCGGTGGTGATGCTCACCTCCTCGCAAGAGGAGACCGACGTGCTGCGCAGCTACGAACTCGGCGTGAATGCCTATGTGGTCAAGCCCGTGGCCTTCGATCAGTTCGTCTCGGCGATCGCCGAACTCGGCATCTTCTGGGCCGTGCTCAACGAGCCGCCGCCCGGCTCGCTGAAGGCCGCGCGCCGACATGAATGAGCGCGAGGTCGCAAGCGGCGAGGGCGGGCCGATCGACGTGCTCATCGTCGAGGATTCGCGCTTCGACGTCGAGCTGCTGACCGAGGCGCTCGCCCAGGCGCTGCCCGCCGCGCGCACGCATGTCGTGCGCGACGAGCAGGGGCTGGCCGCGGCGCTGTCCGAGGGCCGCTACGCGCTCATCCTGTCCGACTACGAACTGCCGGGCTTCTCGGGCGAGGAGGCGCTGGACATCGCGCGCCGCCTGGCGCCCGAGACGCCGGTGATCTTCGTCTCGGGCGTGATCGGCGAGGACAACGCGGTCGAACTGCTGCGCCGCGGCGCGGTCGACTACGTAAGCAAGGGGCGGCTCGCGCGCCTGCCGCTGGTGCTCGACCGCGCACTGAAGGAAGCGGCCGACCGCCGTGCCAAGCGCCTGGCCGAGTTCCGGCTGCAGGTGGCGAACCAGGCCTTCCGCGAGGCCGAGTCGCGAAGGCTCGCGCTCATGGAGCTCGGCGACCGCATCCGCGACATCGACGACCCGGGCGAGATCGCCTACCTCGCATCGGCCATGCTGGGCCAGCGCCTGGGCGTGGACCGTGCCGGCTACGGCCTGGTCGACAAGGCGGCCGAGACGATCCAGATCGACCGCGACTGGACCGCCCCCGGCGTGGCCAGTCTCGCGGGACTGCTGCGCTTTCGCGACTACGGCTCCTACATCGAGGACCTGCTGCGCGGCGTGACGGTGGCCTTCGCCGACGCGCGCACCGACCCGCGCACGTGCGACAACGCCGACGCACTCGACGCGATCACCGCGCGCGCCGTGGTCAATATGCCGCTCACCGAGCGCGGCGGGCTGGTCGGGCTGCTGTACCTCAACCACGGCCAGGTGCGCGAATGGACGCCCGACGAGCTCGACTTCATGCGCGAGACCGGCGACCGCGTGCGTTCGGCCATCGCGCGGCGCGAGGCGCAGATGGAGCTGAAAGCCTTTGCCGAGTCGCTCGAGCGGCAGGTCGAGGAACGTGCAGCCGAGCTCGAGACCGCGCGCGAGCAGCTGCGCCAGAGCCAGAAGCTCGAGGCCGTGGGCCAGCTCACGGGCGGGCTCGCGCACGACTTCAACAACCTGCTCGCAGCCATCAGCGGCAGCCTCGAACTGATGCGCCGGCGCGGGCTCGACGGCCAGCGCGCCGAGATGGAGCGCTACATCGGGGTGGCGCAGGGCGCCGTCAAGCGCGCGGCCGCGCTCACGCACCGGCTGCTCGCGTTTTCGCGGCGCCAGACGCTGGAGCCGAAGCCGCTCAACGCCAACCGGCTGGTGTCCGACATGGAGGAGCTGCTGCGCCGCACGCTCGGCCCGCAGATCGCGCTCGAAGTGGTGGCGGCCGTGGGCCTGTGGAACGTGCATGCCGACCCGAGCCAGCTCGAGAACGCGCTGCTCAACCTGTGCATCAACGCGCGCGACGCCATGCCCGAGGGCGGCAAGCTCGTGATCGAGACGGCCAACCGCTGGGTCGACCTGCGCACGGCGCAGGAGCGCGACATGCCGATGGGGCAGTACGTGTCGCTCACCGTCAGCGACAACGGCGTGGGCATGGCGCCCGAAGTGGTGGCGCGGGCCTTCGACCCTTTCTTCACGACCAAGCCGATCGGCATGGGCACCGGGCTCGGGCTGTCGATGATCTATGGCTTCGCGAAGCAGTCGGGCGGCCAGGTGCGCATCTATTCCGAGGTCGGCAAGGGCACCTCGGTGAGCCTCTACCTGCCGCGCCACGATGCGCAGGAAGAAGCCGCCAGCGAACCGGCCGAGGCCACGCTCGCGCCGCGTGCCGACCAGGGCGACACCGTGCTCGTGGTCGACGACGAGCCCGCGCTGCGGATGATCATCGTCGAGGTGATGCGCGGCCTGGGCTACGCCACGCTCGAGGCCGGCGACGGCGCGGGCGCGCTGCGCATCCTGCAGACGCCGCGCCAGCGCATCGACCTGCTCGTGACCGACGTGGGCCTGCCCGGCGGCATGAACGGGCGGCAGGTGGCCGACGCGGCACGCAGCGCACGGCCCGGCCTCAAGGTGCTGTTCATCACCGGCTATGCCGAGAACGCGGTGCTGAGCCACGGCCACCTCGAACGCGGCATGCACGTGATGACCAAGCCCTTCGAGATGGACGTGCTCGCACGCCGCGTGAAGGCGCTGATCGAGGCGGGTTAGGGCTTATCGCTGCGCGGCGATCGGCTCGAGCCCGGTCTTCGCGATGACGGGCGCCGCCGCGGGCGCCTGCAGGTAGCGGATCAGCTGGCGCGCGGCCTCGGGTTGCGCCGCGGCCGTGGCGATGCCGGCCGAGAACACCGTGACGCGTTGCACTTCCGCGGGCAGCGGCCCGATGTAGTCGATGCCGGCGATCGGCAGCAGCTCGCTCACCTGCTGCAGCCCGAGCACCGCATCGCCGCGCGCCACCACCGTGCCCACGCGCTCGCTGAGGATGCGCTTGCTCTTGGGCTTGACCTCGGCCTCGATGCCGAGCTTCTTGAGCAGCTCGGTCTCGTAGTAGGTGCCGCTCGCGCTTGCCGAATAGGCGATCGACGGCGCGGCCAGCAGCGTGCGCTTGAGCGCCTCGACCGAGCCGATGTCGGGCTTGGGCGCACCCTTGCGCACCGCGAAGCCGATCGACGAGCGCACCAGGTCGACCTGGCTGCCGGGCACCACCTTGCCCGCCGCCACCAGCGCGTCGAGCGCGGGCCGCGCGAGGATCACCACGTCGGCGGGCTCGTTGCGCGCGAGCCGGCTCGGGATCGAATCGCTGGCATTGCCCATGGAGGCGCCGTAGGCCGTCTTCACCGTGCGGCCGCTTGCACGTTCGAAGCCCGGGCGCAGTTCGTTGTAGGCCGCCGTGAAGCCGCCCGAGGTCATCACGTGCAGGTCGGCGCCGGCCGTCGGCGGCGCGCTGCCGAAGCTGCCGCAGCCGGCCAGCACGGCGGCCGCGGCAAACAGGGCGGCGCGGCGGGTGAGGCGATTGATCCCGGTGACGGGGGCCGGGTCGGGGCGGGTGCGAAACGTCATGGCGTATGTCTCCAAGGTGTTGTGCTCGGCCCATCTTAGGAAGCGAGGCTGTCAATCACCCCTCACCGGCCTCGGGGTATTCACCGAGGTTGTTGCCAATCGGTCAGGCGAGGTGTCCGCTTGCAAGCGCCGCGGCGGCCGCGCGGGTTTCCACCCCGAGCTTCTCGAAGATGTGCTCGAGGTGCTTGTTGACCGTTCTCGGGCTGGTGCCGAGGATCTCGCCGATGTCGCGGTTGGTCTTGCCCTTGGCGAGCCACGACAGCACCTCGGTCTCGCGTGGCGTGAGGGCTGCTTCGGCCAGGCGCGTGGCCGGGCCTTCGCGCTGGATGGCGAACAGCAGCATGGTCTCGCCGAGCGCCGCCGCGCCCAGGTTGCGCACCGACAGGCGCATGGCCGTGGCGGTACCGATGGCGATCGAGGCTCCCGGCGCCAACGCGGGCTCGACCGACGCAGGCAGGCGGCCCGGCGCCACCGGGTCTTCGAGCGCATGCAGCCACAGCGCGGCCTGCGGCGAGCGCCAGGCGATGCGCCCGCGCGTGTCGACGAACACCACGCCCATGCCCGCCACGTCGACCGCGTCGCGCGCCATGCGCGTGATGCGGGCGTTGCGCGTGTGTGTGTGCAGGCGCGCCAGCACTTCCTGCGCGCGGATCGGCTTCACCACGTAGTCGACGCCGCCGCACTCGAAGCCTTCGACGACGTGCGCGGTTTCCGACAGCCCCGTCATGAACAGCACCGGAATGTGCGCGAGCGCCGCATTGGCCTTGATGCGCCGGCAGGTCTCGAAACCCGAGAGGCCGGGCATGAGGCCGTCGAGCAAGATCGCGTCGGGAACCACCAGCTCGAGCCGCTGCAGGGCGGACTCGCCGTCGGCGGCCACCAGCACGGTGTAGCCGCTGGCCTCGAGCGTGTCGCACAGCATGCCCAGGCTGCTGGGGGCGTCGTCGACCACCAGCACGACGGGGCGTTCGGACAAGGTGTCAGGAGGAGGCGAGGGTGTCTGCATCTTCTGCCAGTGCGTTGCGGAGCGTGTCGAGTTCAAAGCGCGTGACCATGCCGCGCAGCCAGGTGCAGGTGGCGGCCGCATCGGGCGAGGCCGCGGCCAGCCGATCGAGCGCGGTGTGCAGGCCGCGCACATGGCCCATCTGCACCAGGCGCATCAAATCGGCGCGGTCGTCTTCGCCGAACACGAGCAGGGGCGGGCGTGCCGGCGCCGTGTCGGGGTCGGCCGACGGCGGCATGGCATCGCCCGTCGCCAGCCATTCGAGGCCGAGGTGCCGCTCCAGCGTGGCGATGAGTTCCGACTCGATCACCGGCTTGCCCACGAAAGCCTGGCAGCCCGCGGCGCGCAGCCGGTCGGCCTGGTTCTCGAACATGTTCGCCGAGACGATGATGATCGGCAGCTCGGTGAAGCCCGAGGCTCGCACCGAGCGCGCGGTCTGCCAGCCGTCCATGTCGTCCATCGTCAGGTCGAGCAGGATGGCCGAGGGCAGCTCTTCGCGCAGGCTGTCGAGGCACTCGGTGCCGCTGGCCGCCTCGCGCACCGTGAAGCCCAGCGGCGCGAGCATGCCGGCGAGCATCTGGCGCTGCACCGGCTGGTCGTCCACCACCAGCAGCGTGCGGCGCTCGCCCAGGTAGCCCGACACCGGCAGGCGCGAGCCGGCCTGCGGGCCGGGGTCAGAAACCTCACGCAGGTACACGCGCACGCTGAAGGTGCTGCCCGCCGACGAGGTGGCCGCCAGCTTGAGCTCGCCGCCCATGAGCGAAGTGAGCAGCCCGGTGATCGTCAGGCCCAGCCCGGTACCCGGCTCGCCCCGCCGGCGCCCCGCGGCGCCGCGCTCGAAGGGCAGGAAGATGCGCTGGTGGTCTTGCGGCGCCACGCCGATGCCGGTGTCGACCACGTCGAAGCGCAGCACCTCGCGCCGCGCATCGACATGCAGCGTGACGGTGCCGCTGTCGGTGAAGCGAACGGCGTTGGTCAGCAGGTTGATGAGAATCTGCCTCAACCACTTCACGTCGGCATGCACCCACGGCGGCAGCCGCCCGGAATGCGTGTAGACGAACGCGAGGCCCTTGGCCTCGGCCTGCGGCCGCACCATCTGCACCACCTGGTCGAGAAAGGCCGGCAGCGCGAGCGCCGAGGGCTCCAGTTGCAGCCGCCCTGCCTCGATGCGTGCCAGATCGAGCAGGCCGTCGATGAGGCCCAGCATGTGCTCGCCGCTGCGGTGGATGGTCTGCACCGCCTCGCGCGGCGGCAAGGCCGCCTCGCCGCCCTTGAGCAGGATCTGCGAGTAACCCAGGATGCTGTTGAGCGGCGTGCGCAGCTCGTGCGTCATGCCCGCCACGTAGCGCGTCTTGGCCTGGTTGGCGGCCTCGGCGGCTTCCTTGGCGGTCTGCAGCGCCGCATCGGTGCGGCGGTGCGCTTCGATTTCGAGCGCGAGCAGGTTGTTGTGGCGGTTCGATTCCTCTTGCGCCATCTGCCGGCTCTCGCTGCCCAGCACCACCCACCACGCGGCCACGGCGGCGATCACCGAGAGCAGCGCGAAGACCTTGAGAAAGGCCGTCGCCATCGCCGGATCGACGGTGCCGGCGATGGCCTCCTGTGCGTAGACCACGCCCACCACCGTGGCGAGCAGCGCAACCAGCGAGGTGGCGACCAGCAGGTAGTGCGCGACGCGAAAGTTGAGCCGCGCCGACAGCGCCGGCGGCAGCAGCGCCTGCAGCCAGCCGCTCATCTGCTCGGCCGCGCGCGAGTCGGTCTTGCAGCGATCGTGGCAGCGCGACTCCAAGGTGCAGCACAGCGAGCAGATCGGCGCGCTGTAGGCCGGGCAATGGGCCATGTCTTCCGACTCGAAGCTGTTGTCGCACACCGAGCACTTCACGCTCTGGCCCGGCGTCCAGCGATCGATGTCGGTACGCGCCAGGTAGTAGCGCCCGCGTGTCTTCCAGGCCAGCAGCGGCGACACGGCCATCGCCGTGGCGAGTGCGATGAACGGCGAGAAGGCCCGCGCCCACTGGCCGAGCGCGCCCGAGTAGGCCAGCATCGCCAGCGCCGCAGCCACCAGCATCGCGACGAGGCCGACTGGGTTGATGTCGTACAGGTGCGCGCGCTTGAACTCGATGGTCTTCGGGCTCCAGCCCAGCGGCTTGTTGATGACCAGGTCGGCCACCAGTGCGCCGACCCAGGCGATGGCGATGTTGCTGTAGAAGCCCAGCACGTGCTCCAGCGCGGCGAACACGCCCAGCGCCATCAGCAGGATCGCGATGGCCACGTTGAACACCAGCCACACCACGCGCCCCGGATGGCTGTGCGTGAGGCGCGCGAAGAAGTTCGACCACGCCAGCGAGCCCGCATAGGCATTGGTGAGGTTGATCTTCATCTGCGAGACGACGACGAACAGCACCGTGATGCCCAGCACCCAGGCCGGGTCGCGCAGCACGTACGAAAAGCCCGTGAGGTACATCTGCGTCGGCTCGATCGCATGCTTGGCCGCAATCTCGTGCTGCAGCGCGAGGAACGCCAGGAACGCGCCGCCCATCATCTTCAGCATGCCCGGCACGATCCAGCCCGGCCCGGCGATCAGCACCGCGGCCCACCAGCGCCCGCGGTTGGCGGCGGTCTTCTCGGGCAGAAAGCGCAGGTAGTCGACCTGCTCGCCGATCTGCACCACGAGCGAGAAAGCCACCGTGGCCGCCGCGCCGAACATCAGCGGATCGAAGTCGCTGCTGTCGGAGGTGCGGCCTACGAGCCCGGTGAAGTCGGCATACAGCTCGGGCTTCTTCACCAACACCGCGATGAAGGGGCAGACGAACAGAACGATCCAGATCGGCTGCGTCCACAGCTGCAGTCCCGAGATGAGCGTGATGCCGCGCGCCACCAGCGGAATGATCACGATCGAGGAAACGAGGTACAGCAGCCACAGCGGCCAGTCGAGGTACATCTGCAGCGCCAGCGAGAGGATGGCGGCCTCGAGCGCGAAGAAGATGAAGGTGAAGCTCGCGTAGATCAGCGAGGTGAGCGTGGAGCCCAGGTAGCCGAAGCCCGCGCCGCGTGTGAGCAGGTCCATGTCGACGCCATGGCGTGCGGCGTAGTAGGAGATGGGCAGACCCGTGAGAAAGGTGATGAGCCCCACCACCAGGATCGCCCACAGTGCGTTCGAAAAACCGTAGCTCAACGCGATGGCGCCGCCGATGGCCTCCAGCGCCAGGAACGAGGTGGCGCCGAAGGCCGCATTGGCGACGCGGAACTCCGACCACTTGCGGAAGCTGCGCGGCGTGTAGCGCAGCGCGTAGTCCTCCAGCGTTTCGTTCGCGACCCAGGCGTTGTAGTCGCGGCGGATGCGGAAGATCTTCTGTCCGGAGACGGATGTCATGGCGGGTTCTCGCGGCGGCGGCAACGGTGGCATGCGGCAGGTACAGCAAGAAGCGCTCCCTGCGGTCTCCTGCGTTGTCTGGCTCGGGAGTCTGCGGGTGGGGCGGGGCACCGCCGCTACGTTGAATGACGTATTCGCGCAGAGGCAAGTGATTTCTAAAGTACCAGCCATGGTGCTAGCGGCACCGTCCGATGCACTTCGATGGTGCGCGGCTCTCCCTTCTTTCAACCTGCCTGGAGTTCCTGATGTCGCGTGATTCCGACCCTTCCTCTCTCGATGCCATGGCACTGCGCCGCCGTCGCTTGTTGCAGGGCGCCGCCGCGCTGCCCGTGATGGGCCTGAGCGGCCTGAGCTTCGGCCAGGGGCAGTTCCCCACGGCCAAGGTCAACACCACCAAGCTCGCGGTGACCGACACGGAAGTGACGGTGGGCCAGCTGCATTCGTCCACCGGCACGATGGCGATCTCCGAAACCGGATCGATCCAGGCCGAGCAGCTTGCGATCGACCAGATCAACGCGATGGGCGGCATCCTGGGCCGCAAGATCAAGGTCATCAAGGAAGACGGTGCCTCCGACTGGCCCACCTTCGCCGAGAAGTCGAAGAAGCTGCTGGTCAACGACAAGGTCGCGGCCGTGTTCGGCTGCTGGACCAGCGCCTCGCGCAAGGCGGTGCTGCCGGTGTTCGAGAAGGAGAACGGCCTCTTGTACTACCCGACCTTCTACGAGGGCCTGGAGCAGAGCAAGAACGTGATCTACACGGGCCAGGAAGCCACGCAGCAGATCATCTGGGGCCTGGACTGGGGCGCCAAGGAGAAGAAGGCCAAGACCTTCTTCCTGGTCGGCTCCGACTACATCTGGCCGCGCACCTCGATGAAGATCGCGCGCAAGCACATCGAGAACTTCCAGAAGGGCTCCGTCAAGGGCGAGGAGTACTACCCGCTGGGTCACACCAACTTCAACTCGCTGATCAACAAGATCAAGGTCGCCAAGCCCGACTGCATCTTCGCGGCGGTGGTGGGCGGCTCGAACGTCGCGTTCTACAAGCAGCTCAAGGCCGCGGGCATCACGGGCGACAAGCAGTTCCTGTTGACGCTGGCCGTGACCGAGGACGAAATGACCGGCGTGGGTGGCGAGAACTTCGCGGGCTTCTATTCGTCGATGAAGTACTTTCAGTCGCTCGACAACGAGAACAACAAGAAGTTCGTCGCGGCCTTCAAGGCCAAGTATGGAAAGGACGCGGTGATCGGCGACGTCACCCAGGCGGGCTACCTCGGCCCGTGGCTGTGGAAGGCGGCGGTCGAGAAGGCCGGCAGCTTCGACGTCGACAAGGTGGTCGCGGGTTCGCCGGGCATCGAGCTGAAATCCGCGCCCGAGGGCTACGTGAAGCTCGACGCGAACCACCACCTGTGGAGCAAGGCGCGCATCGGGCAAGGGCTGCCGGACGGCTCGTTCAAGGTGGTTGCCGAGTCGGCCGAGCTGATCAGGCCCGATCCGTTCCCGAAGGGCTACCAGTAAGTCTTTGCCTTTCTCCCTTCCCCTTGGGGGGAGGGCAGGGGTGGGGGCAAGCGGCGCCACCACTGGTCACGCTCTGTCTGCCCCCATCCCAACCTTCCCCCAGAGGGGGAAGGAGCCAATACCTCAACACCGGAACACCGTGCCATGACGCTGTCGGACATGTGGAACATCGGCCTGATGCAGGGCTTCGCGGGGCTGAGCCTCTTCGCGGTGCTGCTGCTCATGGGTCTCGGGCTCGCGATCATCTTCGGCCAGATGGGCGTCATCAACATGGCGCATGGCGAGTTCATGACCATCGGCGCCTATTCGGTCTTTTTGGCCGCGCAGCTGACCGAGCGGCTCTCGCCGGCCTTCATGCCGTACTACTTCCCGATCGCGATCGGGCTGGCCTTCGTGTTCGCCTTCATCGCCGGATGGCTGGTGGAGTGGGCGCTGATCCGGCACCTGTACAAGCGGCCGCTCGACACGCTGCTGGCCACCTGGGGCGTGAGCCTGGGGCTGCAGCAGATCTTCCGCACCTTCATCGGGCCGAAGGAGGTGAGCCCGACGCTGCCCGACTGGCTGATGGGTTCGTGGACGCCGCACGAGGGGCTCGACATTCCGATCAACGGCCTGTTCGTGCTGGCGCTCACCGGGCTGGTCACGGGCGGCGTGCTGCTCGCGCTGCACCGGAGCCGCTGGGGCCTGCGCGTGCGCGCGACGGTGGCCAACCGCACGATGGCCAACGCCACCGGCATCGACACCCGCCGGACCGACCGCCTGACCTTCGCGATCGGCTGCGGCGTGGCCGGCGTGGCCGGCGCGGCCTTCACCACCATCGGCTCGACCGGGCCGACCTCGGGGTCGCTCTACATCGTCGATGCCTTCCTGGTCGTCACCTTCGGCGGTGCCGCCAGCTTGCTGGGCACGGTCGTCTCGGCCTTCGGCATTGCGCAGACGCAGTCGATCTCGGAGTTCTTCATGACCGGCTCGATGGCCAAGGTGCTGACGCTGTCGCTGATCGTGCTCATCCTGATGATGCGGCCGCAAGGGCTCTTCGCCGTCAAGGTCCGTCGCTGATCCCCGCTTCTTCCCGGAGAACCTCTCGATGAATATCCTCAAGGCCTCGGTCCGGCGCTACCAGCTCGGCAGCCTCCTGCTGCTGGTGCTGCTGCTCGCGGTGGTGCTGCCGCTCACGCTCGACATCTTCCGGCTCAACCTCGTGGGCAAGTACCTGACCTACGCCTTCGTCGCGGTTGGCCTGGTGATGGTGTGGGGCTACGGCGGCGTGCTGAGCCTGGGGCAGGGCGTGTTCTTCGGCATCGGCGGCTATGCGATGGCGATGTTCCTCAAGCTCGAAGCCTCCGACCCCGTCACGACCAAGATCCAGTCGACGCCGGGCATTCCCGACTTCATGGACTGGAACCAGATCACCGAGCTGCCTTTGCTGTGGCTGCCATTCAAGAGTCTGCCGCTGAGCCTGGCGCTGGTGGTGCTGGCGCCGATGGCGCTGGCCTGGCTCGTGAGCTTCGCGATGTTCAAGCGGCGCGTGGGCGGCGTGTACTTCGCGATCATCACGCAGGCGGTGGCGCTGATCCTCACCGTGCTCATCATCGGCCAGCAGGGCTACACCGGCGGCGTGAACGGCATGACGGACCTGAAGACGCTGCTGGGGTGGGACACGCGCACCGACAGCGCGAAATACATCCTCTACTACGTCTGCGTCGGGCTGCTGGTGGCGAGCATCGTGCTGTGCCGCTGGATCCAGACCAGCAAGCTTGGCACGCTGCTGCTCGCGATGCGCGACAAGGAAGACCGCGTGCGTTTCTCGGGCTACGACGTGTCGAACTTCAAGGTCTTCACCTTCTGCCTGGCGGCGGGGTTGTCGGGCATCGGCGGCGCGCTGTTCGCGCTGCAGGTAGGCTTCATGTCGCCGAGTTTCGTGGGCATCGTGCCCTCGATCGAGATGGTGATCTTCTGCGCCGTGGGCGGCCGCATGAGCCTGGTGGGCGCGGTATACGGCGCGCTGCTGGTGAATGCCGGCAAGACGCTGTTCTCCGAAAGTTTCCCGGACCTTTGGCTCTTCCTGATGGCGGGGCTCTTCATCGGCGTGACCATGGCGTTCCCGATGGGGCTTGCGGGGCTGTGGGACGAGAAGATCCGGCCGTGGTGGAAGGAGCGCCGCCAGGCGCTGCGCGATGCTGCGGTGAAGCCGCCTGCCGCCGTGCCTGCCGCCACCACGCCGACCGCCACGCCCGACCCGCAGCTGCCCGACGGCGTCGGCAGCCAGCGCGCCTGAACCCCGGAGCACCGCACCATGAGCAATACCGACTTCGCCCTCGCGGTGGAAGACCTGAGCGTGTCCTTCGACGGCTTCAAGGCCATCGACGACCTGACGCTCTACATAGATCGCAACGAGCTGCGCGTGATCATCGGCCCGAACGGCGCCGGCAAGACGACGCTGCTCGACCTGATCTGTGGCAAGACGCGCGCGAGCGCGGGCAGCATCAAGTTCAAGAACACCGAGCTCACCAGGATGGCGGAGCACAAGCGAGTGCGGCTGGGCATCGGGCGCAAGTTCCAGACGCCTTCGATCTACGAGAACCTCAGCGTGTTCCAGAACCTGGAGGTGTCGTTTCCGAAAGGCCGCTCGGTGTTCGGCGCACTGGCTTTCAAGTGCGACGACGAGGTGAAGTCGAAGGTGCAGGCGGTGGCCGAAGACATCGGTCTGGCCGACAAGCTGCGCACCGAGGCGGGCCTCTTGAGCCATGGTCAGAAGCAGTGGCTCGAGATCGGCATGCTGCTGATGCAGGAGCCCGAACTGCTGATGCTCGACGAGCCGATCGCCGGCATGAGCGCGCGGGAGCGCGAGCTCACGGCCGACCTGCTCAAGCGCATCTGCCAGAACCGCGCCGTGATCGTCATCGAGCACGACATGGCCTTCGTGAAGCAGATCGCGCACAAGGTCACCGTCATGCACCAGGGAAAGATCCTCGCCGAAGGGCCGATGGAGAAGGTGCAGGCCGACCCGAAAGTCATCGACGTCTACCTGGGGCACTGAACCATGAGCACCATCATGCTGAAGGTCGAAGACCTGCACGTCGCCTACGGGCAGAGCGAGGCGCTGCACGGCCTCTCGTTCGAAGGCCATGCGAACGAAACCATCGCCATCATGGGCCGCAACGGAATGGGCAAGACCACGTTGTTCAAGAGCCTCATGGGCATCCTGCCGCTGAAGAGCGGGCGCATCGAAGTGGCGGGGCAGGACGTGTCGCGCGACGAGAGCTTCAGGCGCGTGGCCAAGGGCATCGCCTACGTGCCGCAGGGGCGGATGATCTTCCCGACGCTGACGGTCGAAGAGAACATCCAGACCGGTCTGGAGAACTCGAAGACCCGGCGCATCCCCGATGAAATCTACGCGCTGTTCCCCGTGCTGTGGGACATGAAGCGCCGCAAGGGTGGCAACCTTTCCGGCGGCCAGCAGCAGCAGCTTGCCATTGCGCGCGCGCTGGTCACCGATCCCAAGGTGCTGCTGCTCGACGAGCCCACCGAAGGCATCCAGCCTTCGATCATCAAGGACATCGCGAAGGCGCTCAACGAGATCCGCAAGCTGCGCGGCATCACGATCGTCGTCTCCGAGCAGGTGCTGAGCTTTGCCATGGACGTGGCCGACCGCCTGTTCGTCATCGAGGGCGGCCGCCTCGTGCACGAGACCGCGCGCGACAAGACCGACGTCGACCGCATCAAGGCCTATCTCTCCGTTTAACCACCACCAACCAGGAGCCACTGCACATGACGGACACGCTGATCAAGGTCGACCTGACCAAGCCGCCCACCGAAAACGAGATGATCCACAACCGCTGGCATCCCGACATCCCGATGGCATGCTGGGTGAATCCGGGCGATGACTTCATCCTGGAGACCTTCGACTGGACCGGCGGCTTCATCAAGAACAACGACAGCGCCGACGACGTGCGCGACATCGACCTGAGCACGGTGCACTACCTCTCGGGCCCGGTGGGCGTGAAGGGCGCCGAGCCCGGCGACCTGCTGGTGGTCGACCTGCTCGACATCGGCGCCAAGCCCGACAGCCTCTGGGGCTTCAACGGCTTCTTCTCGAAGAAGAACGGCGGCGGCTTCCTGACCGATCACTTTCCCGAAGCGCAGAAATCGATCTGGGATTTCAAGGGCATGTTCACGAGTTCGCGCCACATCCCGGGCGTGAACTTCGCGGGCCTGATCCACCCCGGCCTCATCGGCTGCCTGCCCGACAAGCCCATGCTCGACATGTGGAACGAGCGCGAGAACGCGCTCATCGCCACCGATCCGGACCGCGTGCCCGGCCTTGCGAACCCGCCGTTCGCGGGCACCGCGCACATGGGGAAGATGACCGGTGAAGCGCGCGCCAAGGCCGCGGCCGAAGGCGCGCGCACCGTGCCGCCGCGCGAGCATGGCGGCAACTGCGACATCAAGGACCTCTCGCGGGGCGCGAAGGTGTTCTTTCCCGTCTACGTTGACGGTGCAGGCCTCAGCGTGGGCGACCTTCACTTCAGCCAGGGCGACGGCGAGATAACTTTCTGCGGCGCGATCGAGATGGCGGGCTGGGTGCACATGAAGGTCACGCTCATCAAGGGCGGCATGGCGAAGTACGGCATCAAGAACCCGATCTTCAAGCCGAGCCCGATCACGCCGCAGTACAACGACTACCTGATCTTCGAGGGCATCTCGGTCGACGAGAGCGGCAAGCAGCACTACCTCGACGTGAACGTGGCCTACCGGCAGGCCTGCCTCAACGCCATCGAGTACCTGAAGAAGTTCGGCTACTCGGGCGCACAGGCCTACTCGATCCTCGGCACCGCGCCGGTGCAGGGCCACATCAGCGGCGTGGTCGACGTGCCCAACTCGTGCGCCACGCTCTGGCTGCCCACGGGCATCTTCGACTTCGACATCAACCCGAGCGCCGCCGGGCCAATGAAGGCGATCGACGGCAGCATCCAGATGCCGCTCTCGCACGACCTGCGCTGAGGACGACGCGACCATGCCGACCTACGACTACGCCTGCGCGCAGTGCGGTGGCTTCGAGGCGCTGCGCCCCTCGGCGCTGCGCGACGACCCGGCCTGCTGTCCCGCCTGCGGCGACGCCTCGCCGCGCGTGCTCTCCGCCGCGCCGCGGCTGGCGCTGATGGGGGCCGACGCGCGCCATGCAATGGCCACCAACGAGCGCGCGCGGCACGAGCCGGGCAGCTCGCGCGACTACGCGCGCTTCAAGCACCCGGCGGGCTGCGGCTGCTGTTCCGGGGCCTCCCGGCGCAGCGCGACGGTGGTCGCACCGAACGGCGCCAAGTCGGCGCCGGCCAAGCGGCCCTGGATGATTTCGCACTGAGCTGCTGCTGAAGCAGCAGCGGCCGCAGCGCGCGATTGTTTCGATCCCGTGAACGCCGCGATTCTTTTCGCCGAGGTTTTTTGGAGGCCTTCAGGTTCAAACTTCATTCCATCGACCAACCCATTGAAGGAGATTGAATGAATGCCTCGAAAGTCCTCGCCGCTGCTGCCCTCTCGCTCCTGGCTGCTGCCGGTGCACATGCAGAAACCTATGACGGCGTGCACACCGTGAACTCCACCCTGTCGCGTGCCGAAGTCGCATCGCAGGCCGTGGCCGCGGCGCGTGCCGGCAACGAATACGGTGAAGCCGCCAGCGCCGGTGCGCAGCGCTTCAACTCGACCGCCGACCGTTCGGTGGTCCAGGCCGAAGCCGTCGCCAAAGCGCACGACCCGCTCGCGAGCCTCGACCGCCGCGCGTTCTTCCGCGACGAAGTGCCGCAAGCGTACAAGAAGCCCAGCGTGTCGTTGACGCGCCAGGCCGGCCTGTAAGCCACTCGCGCGGTCGCCCGCGAACAACGCCCTCCAGCCCTCCGGCCGGAGGGCGTTTGTCGTTCAGTCGACCTTGACCTGGGCGTTCTTCACGATCTCGGCGTACTTCTTGAGGTCGGCCTGGATCTCTTGCGTGAACACAGCGGGCGTGTTGCCCGAGGCGGTGATGCCGAGCGACGCGAGCCGCTCCTTCACCTCGGGCGAATGGACCACCGCATGAAGTTCGCGCTGCAGCCGGTCGACGATGGCCTGGGGCGTCTTCTTCGGCGCGAGCACGCCGATCCACGAACTCGATTCGAAGCCCGGCACGCCCGACTCGGCCACCGTGGGCACATCGGGCAGGGAGGCGAGGCGTTCCTTGCTCGACACCGCGATCGCGCGGACCTGCCCGCGCTGCACGAACGGGTAGGCGCCGGCCACAGCCGTGTAGAGCATCGGCAGCGTGCCGCCCACCACGTCGGTCAGCGACTGGCCGCCGCCCTTGTAGGGCACGTGCACGAAGTTCGCGCCGGTGCGCAGCTTCAACAGTTCGCCCGCGAGGTGCGGCGTGCTGCCGGTGCCGGCGCTGCCGTACGAGACGCCGCCCGGATGGGTCTTCGAATAGGCCACGAGCTCGCCGAAGGTCTTGGGCGGCACCGACGGGTGCACGACGATGATCAGCACGGCGTCGCCGATCTTGCTGACCGGCGCGAAGTCGCGCACGGTGTCGAAGGGGATCTTCGAGAACACATGCGGATTGATGACCAGCGTGCCGTCGAAGCCGAGCAGCAGCGTGTAGCCGTCGGGCGCGGCCTCGGCGACCATCTGGGTGCCGATGTTGCCCGACGCGCCGGGGCGGTTGTCGACCACCACGGTCTGGCCCAGGCGCGCACCGAGCTTCTCGGCCACCACGCGCGCACCGGTGTCGGTCACGCCGCCGGGCGTGAAGGGCACGACGAGCCGGATCGGCTTGCTCGGATAGTCCTGTTGCGCGGCGGCGCCCGTGGCCGCGACCGCGGCGGTGAGCGCAACGGCGCAAAGCCGTGCCAGCGATCGGCGGCGGGTGGAGCCCGTGTGGTTCTGCGGGATGGTCATCTGTCTGTCTCCTTGTTTGTTGGTCTGTCCGCTTGCTTCTTTGTCTTCGCGCGATCGGCCGGCTCAGCGCGCCCACCGCCTGTCGAATTCCCACACGTCCTCGAAGCCGATGCGGCGGCAGAACTCGTCGAAGTCGAACAGCGCGGTGTCCGGCGCCTGGCTCGTGCCGTGGGCCTTCAGGTGCTGCAGCGCGCGCGCCATCGCGGCGGCGGCCGCCAGGCTGGTCATCGAAGGGTAGATCGCGAGCGCGAACCCGATCTGGCGCAGCGTTTCGGCGGGCAGCACGGGCGTCTTGCCGCCATCGGCCATGTTGGCGAGCATCGGCGTGTCGAAGGCCTCGCAGGCGCGGCGCATCTCGTCTTCCGACTGCGGCGCCTCGAAGAACAGGATGTCGGCGCCCGCGCGCGCATAGGCCTCGAGCCGGCGCAGCGCTTCGTCCACGCCGAGTTCGGCCCGCGCGTCGGTGCGCGCGACGATGAGGAAGTTCTTCTTGTCCTCACGCGCTTCGACCGCCACGCGGATCTTGTCGACCATCTCCTGCACCGGCACGCAGCGCTTGTTGGGCGTGTGACCGCACTTCTTTGGAAACACCTGGTCCTCGAGCTGGATTGCGGTGACGCCGGCGGCTTCGTAGCCGCGCACCGTGTGGTGCACGTTGAGCAGGCCGCCGTAGCCGGTGTCGGCGTCGGCGATGACCGCCGCGCCGCCGCTGCTGCGCACCAGCGTGGCCATGCGGTCGAGCATCTGCGTGTAGGTGGCGATGCCGGCGTCGGGCAGCCCGAGGTGCGAGGCCGTGAGCCAGAAGCCCGAGCCGTAGACCACGTCGAAGCCGACCTTGGTCGCCATGGTCGCGGCGATCATGTCCTGCAGCCCCGGGGCGACGACGAACTCGCCGCGATCGAGCTTCTCTCGGAGGAGGGGGTTGGCCATGCTGCCGGTCACTCCGCCGTGATGCCGCCGCGCTGCGCGACCGCGGTCCATTTGCGCGTCTCGGCGGCAAGGAAGCTGCGGAACTCGGCGGGCGGCGTCAGCGTCATGTGCGCGCCCTGGTCTTCCATCTGCTTCATCACGGCCGGATCGGCCGCGACCTTCTTCAGGTCGCGGTTGATCTGCGCCACGACCGGATCGGGCAGCCCGGCCGGACCGAAGAGGCCGTACCAGCTCAGCGATTCGACGCCCTCGAGGCCGGCTTCCTTGAAGGTCATCGCGTCGGGAAAGAGCGCCATGCGCTTGTTGTCGGCCACCGCCACCACGCGCAGCGCGCCCGAGCGCACGTGCGGCAAGGCGGTGAGCACGCTCGTCACGCCCATTGGCAGGTGGCCGCCGATGATGTCGACCATGATCGGCGCGCCGCCCTTGTACGGCACGCCCGTGGTCTGCAGCTTGCCGGCCTGGCGGATCAGCTCGCCGGTGAGCCGGGTCTGGCCTTCGGAGTAGCCCACGCCGAGCGGCTCTTTGCGTGCGGCGTCGAGCACGTCGCGCAGCGTCTTGTAGGGCCCGTTGGCACGCACCACAAGCACCGAGGGCGAACTCGCGATGTTGGTGATCGGCGTGAACGCGCGATCGGTGTCGTAGGGCAGGTTCTTCATCAGCACCGGGTTCACGGCATGCGAGCCGACCACCAGCAGCAGCGTGTGGCCGTCGGCGGGCGCCCGTGCGACGGTGGCCGAGCCGATCACGCCGTTGGCGCCGGTGCGGTTGTCGACCATCACCGACTGGCCCCAGAGCGCCGAGAGGCGCTGCGCCATGACCCGGCCGACGATGTCGGTGCCGCCGCCGGCCGAGTAGGGCACCACGAGCGTGACGGCCTTGGTGGGAAACGCGGGCGCCTGGGCCCAGGCGCCGGGGGCCGCGGCCATGGCGGCGAGCGCGGTCAGCGCGGCGCGCCGGGTGGTGCAGAAGGACTTGGATCGTTGGCTTGTCATGTCGTCGTGTGTCTCCGTGGTGTCTTCTTCAGGCATTCGCCTTGTCGCGCTGCCGGCGCAGCCAGGCGATCGAACGGCCACCGAGCGGGCGCTGCAAACGGGCCTCGGCGAAATCGATCGCATCGAGCAGGCCGTCGGGCGCAATGCCGGTGGCGAAGCCGCTGCGTTCGGCCATCAGCACCAGGTCCTCGGTCGCCACGTTGCCAGCCGCGCCGGGCGCGAACGGGCAGCCGCCGATGCCGCCCACGCTCGCATCGAAGCGTCGCACGCCGGCCTCGAGCGCGGCCCAGGCATTGGCCACGGCCATGCCGCGCGTGTCGTGCAGGTGCACCGCGAGGCGGTCGATCGGCAGCGTGTCGGCCAGCGCGGCGAAGCGCGCCTTCACCATGCCCGGCGAGGCCGAGCCGATGGTGTCGGCGATCACGATCTCGCCGGCACCGGCCGCGTGCATGCGCGCAGCCAGGCGCAGCAGTTCGGCGAGCGGCGTCTCGCCCTCGAACGGGCAATCGAAGGCCACCGCCACGTAGGCGCGCGTGCGCAGGCCGAGCGCCTGCGCGGCGGCGAGCGTCTGCTCGCTGATCTCGGTCGCCTGGCCCAGGCCCATGTTGATGTTCTTGCGGTTCATCGTCTCGGTGGCCGAGAGCACGACCGCGATCTCGGTCGCGCCGGCCGCATGCGCACGCTCGAGGCCCTTGAGGTTGGGCACCAGCACGGAGGTGCGCAGTGTCGGCAGCGCGTCGCGCAGCATCGGCAGTAGCGTGCCCGCGTCGGCCATCTGCGGCACGGCCTTGGGCGAGACGAAGCTCGTGGCCTCGACGCTCTGCACGCCGGCCGCGGCAAGCCGGCGCACCAGTTCGAGCTTGTCGGCCGCGGCCAGGTGCACCGGCTGGTTCTGCAGCCCGTCGCGCGGCGCGACGTCGGTGATGTGGATCTGTTCCATCGTGTGTCTCCGGTGCCGTCAGGCGATCGTGCCGGCGCGGCGCAGCGCTTCGAGCTTCTCGGCCGGGTAGCCCGCCAGCGCGCCGAGCACCTGCTGCGTGTGCTCGCCGAGCCGCGGCGGACTGCCGTAGGCCATCGGCGCGGCCGCCGAGAGCTTGATCGGGTTGCCCGGCATGCGCACGCGCTCGCCGTTGGCCAGAAGGACCTCGACCACCATGTCGCGCGCCACCACCTGCGCATCGCCGAGCGCCTGCGCAAAGTTGTTGACCGGCCCGCACGGAATGCGCGCCGCCTGCAGGCGCTCGAGCCAGTGGGCGGTGGGCTGCTTCTTCAGTTCGCCGGCGATCAGCGCGTCGATCTCGGCCTTGGCCGCGAAGCGCACTGGCTGCTGGCGGTAGGCCGGGTCGCGCAGCGCGGGCAGGTCGATGAACTCGACGAAGCGCTCGAAGAACGCATCGCCGATGCACGCGACGATGATGTGGCCGTCGGCGGTCGGGTAGCTGTTGTAGGGCACATGCACGAAGTGGCCGTTGCCGATGCCTGCCGGGACGTGGCCCGACATCAGGTGCATGGTCGCCATGTAGTTGAGCAGCGAGATCTGCGCGTCGAGCATCGAGATGTCGACATGCTGGCCGCGCCCGGTGCGCTCGCGCTCGGCGAGCGCCGCGAGCACGCCCATGGCGCCGAACATGCCGCCGCCAAGGTCGCCGATCGGGATGCCGCTGCGCGTCGGTCCGCTTTCGGGCGTGCCGGTGATCGACATGCCGCCGCCCATCGCCTGCACCACCTGGTCGAACGCGGGGCGCTGCGTCTCGGGGCCGGTCTGGCCGAAACCGGTGACCGAGCAGGTCACGATGCGCGGATTGATGCGCGCGAGCGCGGCATGGTCGATGCCGAGCCGTTCGGTGACGCCGACGCTGAAGTTGTCGAACACCACATCGGCGGTGCGCACCAGGTCGAGGAACACCGCCTTGCCGTCGGCGCTCTTGAGGTCGATGCAGACGCTCTGCTTGTTGCGGTTGAGCGTGAGGTAGTAGGCGCCCATGCCGCCGCGCGCGTAGTCGGGGTCGTGCTCCAGCAGCCGGCGCGTGCCTTCGCCGCTGCCCGGCGGCTCAACCTTGATGGTGCGCGCACCCAGGTCGGCCAGCAGCATGGTGCCGTACGGACCCGAGAGCATGTGCGTCAGGTCGAGCACGGTGATGTGTTCGAGTGCCAAGTCGTGTGTCTCCTGAAAGCAGCAGATGTCGCACGCAACGTGCCAGCACGGTCGGGGGGTGCGTAAGTCATTGATTCAAAACGAAAAGCGCTCGCGAATTGGGTAATTTCCCTGAGTTTCGCGAGACACGAAAGAGACGGTCGTGTGTTGCAATGCGACTGACCATGGAACATGCAACGACCTCCGTTTCCACCGCCCGCCGCGGCCTTCCGCGGCTGTGCTTCATGAGCTACCGGCAGATCCGCGAGTTCGCGCTGCCCGTGGTGGCGGAGTTCGTCGGCCGGGCCGACATCGAGGTGGTCGACGGCACCTTCGGCGATGCGCTCGCCACCGCGCGCGACCGCATCGAGCGCGGGCTCGTCGATGCCTTCGTGAGCGCCGGCTCGAATGCGAGCATCCTGCGCGCGGGGCTCGAGGCGCCGGTCGCGACGATTCAGCTCGGCGGCTTCGACCTGATGCAGGCGCTCATCAAGGCGCGGCGCATCTCGAGCCGCGTCGGCGTGGTGATGTACGGCCAGACCATCCCCGAACTCGACGAGGTGAAGGACCTGCTGAACATCGAGGTCAGCCAGTACGCCTACCAGACCCCCGACGATGCGCGCCAGCGCTTCGAGATGTTGCGGCGCGCCGGCTTCGACGTGATCGTGGGTTCGAGCCTCGTGGTCGAGCTTGCCGAGCAGGCCGGGCTGCACGGCCTGCTGGCCTATTCGCTCGCGAGCATCCGCAACGGCTTTGAGGATGCGCTCGAGCTCGCGCGCGTGGCGCGGCTCGAGGCCGGGCGCTACGAGCAGCTGAACGGCGTGCTGCACAACCTGCAGGAAGCCGTGCTCGCGGTGGATCGCGACAACCGCATCATCGCGGCCAACCCGCCGATGCAGCAGCTGCTCGGGCGCGGTTCGGCGCGGCTCCTGGGCCGCTCGCTCGACGCTGCGCAGCCCGAGCTCTCGTTGCAGGCCACGCTCGAAACCGGCCTCGAGGAGCGCGCGCTGGTGCAGCGCTTCGCGCAGCGCGACTGGGTCGTCAACCGCACGCCGATCCGCGAACATGGCGAGATCGTCGGTGCGGCGCTCACGCTGTACGACGCGCGCGCGATCCAGCAGGCCGACACCAGCCTGCGCATGCAGCACGGCCGGCGCCAGAGCGCGGCGCGCCACCGCTTCGACAGCCTGATCGGGCAGAGCCCTGCGTTCCTGCGCGCGGTGCGGACCGCGCAGCGCTTCGCGGGCAACGACCTCACGGTGCTGATCGCGGGCGAGAGCGGCGCCGGCAAGGAGCTGTTCGCGCAGGCGATCCACAACGGCAGCGCGCGGGCGGGGCGGCCGTTCGTCGCGATCAACTGCGCGGCCTTTCCCGAGGCGTTGCTCGAGAGCGAGCTGTTCGGCTACGAGGAGGGCGCCTTCACGGGCTCGCGCCGCGGCGGCAAGCGCGGGCTGTTCGAGACCGCGCACACGGGCACGCTGTTCCTCGACGAGATCGGCGATATGCCGCTGCACCTGCAGACGCGGCTGCTGCGCGTGCTGCAGGAGCGCGAGATCACGCGCCTGGGCGCCACCGCGCCGATTCCGGTCGACGTGCGCGTGATCGCCGCCACCCACCAGCCGCTGGACCAGATGATCCGCGACCGCAGCTTCCGGCAAGACCTGTACTACCGCATAAACACGCTGCGGCTCGCGCTGCCGGCGCTGCGCGAACGCCCCGAAGACGTGTCGCTGCTGGCCGAAGCGCTGCTCGGCGGCTGCCTGCGGCGCCTAGGCGTGGCCTTCGATGCGCGGCGCGCGCTCGCGCCGCTGCGGGCGCGGCTCGAAGCCCACCCCTGGCCCGGCAACGTGCGCGAGCTGGAGAACCTCTGCGAGCGCCTCGCGGTCTTCCTCTCGCAGTTCGAGCGCCTCGAGGTGGTGCGCTGGGACGAGCTGCCGCAAGAATGCCCCGAGATCTTCGCGGCCGACCCGCTGCCCGCGGCAGCAGCCGGGGCCGCGGACGTCTCGCCACGGGCACGGCTTGCCGAGGTGATGGCCGCGCACGGCGGCCATCGGCGCAATGCCGCACGCGAACTCGGCGTGAGCCGCTCCACGCTGTGGCGCTGGCTGCGCGAAGGCAGCGCGTAGGACGCACCCGCGCCACGAGGCCCAGTTAAGCTCGCGCCCCATGAAGCGCAACAGCAGCAGCCACAGCACGCCCCGATCCTCCGGCACCAAGGCGCCCGCGCCGCCGCCGCCCGCGGTGTCCGATGTGCCCGTCTCGGCGGTGCTCGCGCGCATCGAGACGCTGTGGTCCTCGCTCGGCCCGGTGGGCCAGCGCATCGCCGACTTCATCGTGAAGAACCCCCGCGAGGTCGTCCACATGTCGGTGAGCGAGGTGGCCGAGCGCACCGGCTCGAGCGAAGGCAGCATCGTGGGCCTGTGCAAGAACCTCGGCGCCACGGGCTTCCAGCAGATCAAGATCGCGCTCGCGCAGGAGATCGTGCGGCCGGTGCAGTTCATCCACGAAGACCTCGACCCGCAGGACAAGGCCGATGCGGTGATCCGCAAGATCTTCCAGAGCAACGTGCAGACGCTGCACGACACGGAGGCCACGCTCGACGCCCGGGCGATGGAGCGCGCCGTCAGGCTGATGCGCGAGGCTGAGCGCATCGAGATCTACGGCATCGGCAGTTCGGCCACCATCGCGGAGGATGCGCACTACCGCATGCTGCGCATCGGGCTCAACGCGAAGGTGGTGGTCGATTCGCACGTGCAGGCCATCAGCGCCTCGCTCACCGGACCCAAGGTGGCGGTGCTGACCATCTCGCATTCGGGCAGCACGCACGAGACGGTCACGGCCACGCGGCTCGCGAAGGAGGCGGGCGCCGGCACCGTGTGCATAACCAACTTCGGCAAGTCGCCGATCCAGGCCTTTGCCGACGTACTGCTCTTCACCATGGCGCGCGAGACCAGCTTTCGCACCGAGGCCATGACCAGCCGGCTTGCGCAGCTGGCGATCATCGACGTGCTGATCGCCTGCCTTGCGCTCTCGGACTACGACACCTCGGTGCGCACGCTGCGCCAGACCTTCGACGTGCTCTCGCTCAAGCGGTACTGAGGCGCGCCGGCTTCGGACGCCAGCAAACCCGCCACATTGGCCGCCACCGCCCCGGGCGCATGGCCCACCAGCAGGCAGCGCATGCCGAGCCGTTCGGCGCCCGCGGCATCGGTCAGCGGGTTGTCACCGACGACCACGGTGCGCTGCGGCTCCGCACCGAGGCGGCGCAGGCCTTCCTCGAACAGCAGCGGCGCGGGCTTGCCGATCACGCGCCAGGGCTGCACGCCGCTGGCCGCGACCACGGCCGCGAGCAGCGCGCCGGTCTCGGGCACCACGCGCCCCTGCGGACCGGGGTGCGTGGCATCGGCATTGGTCGCGACCAGCCTCGCGCCGCGCAGCAGTTCGTTGGCGACGGTGGCGAGCCTTGCATGGCTGAAGTGCATGTCGAGCGCGAGCAGTACGAAGTCGGCGTCGGTGCGCACCAGCGTGCAGCCCTCGGCCTGTGCGAAGCGCTGGAGCGCCGGGCTCGCGACCAGCAGCACGCGCGCGCCGGGGTGCTGCTGCACCATCTGCCGCACCGCAAGTTCGCCGGCCAGCACGATGCGCGCGGCCGGCACGCGCAGCCCCAGCCGGCGCAGCCGCTCGGCAAGGCCCTGGGCCGTGTGGGTGGAATTGTTCGAGACGATGGCGTAGCGGTCGTGGAAATGTGCGAGCAGCTCGGCCGCGCCCGCGATCGCTTCGTTCTGCCGCACCAGCGTGCCGTCGAGGTCGACCAGCAGGTGGCGGGCCTGCGCGAGCCAGCCGTCCGGCGGGGCGTTGCTGCCGTGGTCGTTGTCGTTTTCGCTGCTGCGATGCGCTGTCGTCGGGGGTTGGATGCTCATGGATCTCCGGTGATGCCGCCGGGTGGCGCGGCCATGGCGCCGGATTGTATTGAACATTGCTCAGTCAATATGCCAATTTAAAATGAGCTATTTTCATTTGCCTGTCATCTTCGGTTTTTAAGCTCAACGGCATCCAAGCGGGAAAGCCCGCTTTTGCCCACAGATCCGAACCCGAGGAAACCAATCATGAAAAAGCGCCTGGCCTTCGCCGCTGCCGCCGCACTCTCGCTGTCCGCAGCGCTCTTGTCGCTCCCGTCGCACGCACAAACGGTGGCCGACGGCTCGCGCGAGCGTCCGCTTCGCGTGCTGCTGATCCCCGCCGATGGCGGCACGGAGTCGGGCACCAAGGCCGACTATGCGCCGGTGTTCAACGCCATCACGCGCACCACCGGCCTGAACTTCGACCTGAAGGTCGGGCAGTCGTACGGCGCGGTGGTCGAGGGCATGTGCAACCAGCTTGCCGACATCGCCTTCTTCGGCCCCGTGTCGTACGTGCAGGCCCACAAGCGCGGCTGCGCACAGCTGCTGGCCGTGGGCGTGGAGAAGGGCGCCTCGGTGTACTACGCAGGCATGTTCGCCAAGGCCGCCGCGCCGATCGCCTCGGTCCAGGACCTGAAGGGCAAGCGCGTGGCCTTCGGCGACGTCAACTCGGCCTCGAGCTTCACGTTCCAGGTCGCGATGCTGCTGGACGCGGGCATGGACCCGGCGAAGGACCTCGGGGCCATCCGCATGACCGGCAGCCATGCCAGCAGCCTGGCCGCGCTGGTGCAGGACCAGGTCGACGTGGCCTCGCTCTCGTTCGACTCGTACGAGAAGGCCGTGAAGCAGGGCGTGGTCGATCCGAAGACGGTGAAGGTCATCGCCCGCAGCATGCCCATTCCGTACCCGCCGCTGGCGCTCAACTCGAAGCTGCCCGAGCCGCTGAAGGCGAAGCTGAAAGAGGCCTTCCAGACGGTGAACAAGGCGCCCGGCATCACCCCCGACATGATCCGCGGCTATGGCGGCAGCAAGATCGATGGCTACGACACCAAGTTCTCGGAAGACGAGTTCAACGTGGCAGCCGAGAAGCTCGGCCTGCTGACCGACGAGCTCAAGGGCCGCATCCTGGCCAAGGCCGCGCAGCGCTGAGCCCGCACGCCATGCTGAGTTTCGATTCGGTCGCGATGCGCTACGCCGACGGCACGCGCGCCGTCGATGGCGTCTCGCTGCAGGTGCCTGCGGGGCAGTTCTGCGTGGTGCTGGGCGCCTCGGGCGCGGGCAAGTCCACGTTGCTGCGCATGGCCAACGGGCTGGTCAAGCCCACGCAGGGCGCGGTGCGGGTCGAGGGCGTTGCCATCGCCGCCGCTTCGCTGGCCCGCATCCGGCCGCGCATCGGCATGATCCACCAGCAATTCAACCTCGTGCTGCGTTCGACCGTCGCCGAGAACGTGCTGTCGGGCGCGCTGCCCGCACTGCCGACCTGGCGCGCGCTGCTCGGCCTTTTCTCCGAGGCGCAACGTGCCAAGGCCTGCGCGCTGGTCGAATCGGTCGGCCTGCAGGAGCAGCATCTTCTGCGCCGCGTGAGCGAACTGTCGGGCGGCCAGCAACAGCGCGTGGGCATCGCGCGCGCCTTCATGCTGGACCCGCCGCTGGTGCTGGCCGACGAGCCGGTCGCGAGCCTCGACCCGCAGACCAGCCACGACGTGCTGTCGCTGCTGCGGCAGCAGGCGCGCGAGCGCGGCACCACGGTGCTGTGCAGCCTGCACCAGATCGAGCTGGCCTGCGAATTCGCCGACCGCATCGTCGCGCTGCGCCACGGCGCGGTGGTGTTCGACGGCGCGCCCGCGGGATTCGACCCGATGGTGTTCGATGCGGTCTACGGGCGCGAGCCGGCGCCGTTGCGGGCGGCACCCGAAGCTCGACCGCCGCTGCATACCGGTGCGTTGGAGCTCGCGCCATGAGTCGGCCCGCATCGGCCTGGGAACTTCCGCGCCCGTTCGGCGCCCGCAGCCTTGCCGTGCTGCTCATCGTGGTGGTGGCGGGCTTCTTCGCGGGCCAGCGCGTCGAGATGGGCCGCATGCTGTCGCTCTCAGGCGAAGCCGTGCTCGCGGCCGTGGGCTTGCGCGACCAGTCGCAGGTGCTGTCGGGCCTAGGCACCATCGCACGCTCGCTCTTTCCGCCGCAGGTGTCCGAACGCACCGAGGTCTCGCGCATCGAGGGCTTCGATGCGGATCGCCTGCCCTGGTTCTCCCACGTCGAGACCGAGACCTCGCGCCAGCCGAAGCTCAATCCCCAGACGCTGCAGATGGAAGAAGCGGTCGACCGGCGCGAGGTGCTGGTGGAGCCCTTCGGCTACCTCTGGCATGTGGCGGTGAAGATGCTCGAGACCTTCGAGATCGCCATCTGGGCCACGCTGCTGGCCATGGTGCTGAGCGCGCCGCTCGCCTGGTGCAGCGCGAAGAACTACACGCCGAACGCCGTTGTGTACACGCTCGCGCGCAGCGTGGTCGGCATGTTCCGCGCGGTGCCCGAACTGGTGAGCGCGCTGTTCCTGGTGATCGCCTACGGCTTCGGCCCGATCGCCGGCGTGCTGGCGCTTGCGCTGCACTCGGCGGGCTTTCTCGGCAAGTTCTACGCCGAAGACATCGAGACCGCCGACGACAGGCCGCAGGAAGCCCTTCGCGCCATCGGCGCCAACAAGCTCAAGGTGATGCGCTTCGCGGTGCTGCCGCAGGTGATGCCGCAGTTCATCGCCTACACGCTGTACATCCTCGACCGCAATGTGCGCATGGCCACCGTGGTGGGCCTGGTGGGCGCGGGCGGCATCGGCCAGGAGCTCAAGGGCCGCTACGACATGTACAACTACGCGCACGTCGGAACGATCCTGATCGCGATCTTCCTGACGGTGCTCTTGCTCGACAGGGTCGCAGCCAGGCTGCGCAGCCGCTATGCCTGAGCCCTGACGAACGCCCGCCCGGGCCACCCGACTCCCTTTGCTTTTCTCCGCCGCGGCGCAGGCCCTTCAAGGCCTGCGCGGCCCGGCTTCGCCCTGCATTTGCTTTTCACGCCCCTTCGACCACAGAAAAGGACAGCTTCATGACCCCACGTTCCTCCCGGTATGGCCTCGCTGCGGCGGGCTTTCTCCTGTGCCTGAGCCTTGCCGCCTGCGGCGGTGGTGGTGGCGGCGGCGGCGGTGGACTGCCGTTCCTGCCGCCCGGGCAGACGCCACCGCCCACCGACCAGCCGAACCCGCCCGAGACGCCGGCCGCGCCCGTTCTCAAGTGCGCGCCCTGAGCGCCACGCTTGCCTTGCAACTTCCCTGCGTTGAAAGAACACCCATGAACACCTCCAACCGCCGCGATTTCTTCCGCAAGTCGGCAACCGCCATCGGCGCCGCCTCGGCCATGACGATGCTGCCGCCGGCCATCCGCAAGGCGCTCGCGATCGAGGCCGCCGTCGAGACCGGCACCATCAACGACGTCAAGCACATCGTGATCCTGATGCAGGAGAACCGCAGCTTCGACCACTACTTCGGCACGCTGCGCGGTGTGCGCGGCTTCGGCGACCGCTTTCCGATCCCGCTGGCCAACGGCAAGCCGGTGTTCTTCCAGGCCGACCCCGCGGGCGGCCCGGAGATCCAGCCGTTCCGCCGCGACTCGCGCATCGCCAACGCGCTGATCGGCTCGGGCACGCCGCACAACTTTCCCGACCAGCAGGCCGCGTGGAACCAGGGAAAGATGGACACCTGGATCCAGTTCAAGAACCAGGCGACGATGGGCTACTTCGTGCGCGAAGACATTCCGTTCCAGTTCGCGCTGGCCGATGCCTTCACGATCTGCGACGGCTACCACTGCTCGATCCTCACGGGCACCGACCCGAACCGCATCGTGTTCATGTCGGGCTCGAACTTCAACCCCGAGCTGCGCAAGAAGGGCATCAATTGCACCGACACCGACTCCGAACCTGTCAACTCGCGCTGCTGGCCGAAGCCTGCCAACTGGGTCGCGGGCCGTGCGCAGCAGGCCGACGGCTCGGGCCAGATCGATCCGGCCACCGGTGTGCACAACTACAAGTACGTCAACAGCGCGTTCAAGTGGGACACGCTGCCCGACCTGCTGCAGCGCGCGGGCATCAGCTGGCACATCTACCAGAACATGAACAACAACTGGACCGGCGCCATGCACGGCGGCCTGGCCTTCGAAAGCTTCCGCACCGCGCAGCCGGGTTCGCCGATCTATGAGCATGGCCTGACGGGCGGCCCCAATACGGCGGACGGCGCGACCAACTTCCTCGCCCAACTCAAGCAGGACGTGATGAACGACACGCTGCCGCAGGTCTCGTGGGTGCTGCCGACGCAGGCGCTGGCCGAGCATCCGGGCAGCAGCGAAGGCGTGGCGGGTGCCGCCGACTTCATCGCCGACGTGCTGGCCGCGCTCACCTCCAACCCGGCGGTCTGGAGCAAGACGGCGCTGTTCGTGACCTTCGACGAGAACGACGGCTTCTTCGACCACCTGGCCATGCCCGCAGTGCCGTCGTACGACGCCAGCGGCAACCTGATGGGCAAGTCGACCGTGCCGCTCGACGGCGAGTACTTCGACGCCTCGGTGGGCAGCTACCTGAGCGCCGCAGACACCACCAGCGGCAAGATCCGCCCCTGGGGCCTGAGCTCGCGCGTGCCGATGTACGTGATCTCGCCGTGGAGCAAGGGCGGCTGGGTCAATTCGGAGGTGTTCGACCACACTTCGGTCGGCCGCTTCCTGGAGAAGCGCTTCGGCATCACGGTGGACGCGATCAGCCCGTGGCACCGCGCCGTCTGCGGCGACCTGACTTCGTGCTTCGACTTCGTGAGCCCTAACGATCCGGTCATGCCCGCGCTGCCCGACACCAGCAACTTTCCGGCTGTCAACGCGGCGCAGCGACTGTTGCCGACGGCGCCCGTACGGACCGCGCCCGCCACCCCGCAGCCGCTCTACCAGGAGACCGGCACCCGCTTCTCGCGCGCGCTGCCGTACGAGCTGCACACCAGCGCGCGCATCGAGCCGCGCGGCCTGGTGTCGCTGGTGTTCGCCAACACCGGCACGCAGGGCGCGGTGTTCCACGTCTACGACAAGCTGCACCTGGACCGCATTCCGCGCCGCTACACGGTCGAGGCCGGCAAGCAGCTGGCCGACCACTGGAACACCGGCGCCAGCGACAGCGGCAAGTACGACCTCTGGGTCTGCAGCAGCAACGGCTTCGTGCGCAGCTTCTCGGGCGATGCGCTCGCCACCGACACCGCGGCCTTCAAGCCCGAGGTGCAGGTCTGCTACGAGCCCGCGAACGGCCAGGTCTACGTGAAGGTGCACAACACCGGCAAGGCGGGTGGCACCGTGACGGTGACGGCCAACGCCTACCGCACTGACGGCCCCTGGACGCTCGACGTGGCCGCGGGCCAGACCGGCGTGCTGCACTGGAACCTCGACGGCAGCGGCCACTGGTACGACTTCACGGTGACCGCCGAACACTTCGAGCGCCGCTTCGCGGGCCGCGTCGAAACGGGCAAGCCCGGCGTGAGCGATCCCGCCATGGCGATGCACCTGGAGGGGTAAACAGATGACGCACCCCATTCACTTTCATCGCCACGCGCGTGCCGCGGCCGTGTTCGGTCTGGCCGTCGCGCTCGGTGCGGCCTGCAGCATGGCGTCGGCCCAGCCGGTCGCCTGGGATCCGGCCAAGAAGAACCTCGGCATCGGCGAGAACGCCGGCACCACCGGCGTCACCGGCAGCAACAACCAGGCCATCGGCGGCAATGCCGGCAACAATGTCTCGACCCAGTGGAACCTGGGCATCGGCGAGGCCGCCGGCACCAACGTGAGCGGCGGCAACGCCAACACGGCCATCGGCTTCAATGCGGGCCAGAACGTGGTGGGCGGATGGAACCAGTCCATCGGCCGCAGCGCGGGCCAGAACGTGACCGGCAACTACAACAACGCCACGGGCTTCTGGGCCGGCACCAACGTGACCGGGTCGCACAACAGCGCCTACGGCACCAATGCGGGCCGCACCGTCACCGGCAGCAACAACCAGGCCTTCGGCCAGGGCGCGGGCAACAACGTGGGCACCAACTGGAACCTGGCGATTGGCGAGGGCGCGGGCTCCAACGTGTCGGGCAAGAACGCCAACCAGGCGATCGGCTACTACGCGGGCACCAACGTGGTTGGCGGGTGGAACCAGTCGATGGGCCGCAGTGCGGGCCAGAACGTGACCGGCGACTACAACAACGCGACCGGCTTCTGGGCCGGCACCGACGTGACCGGCAGCGGCAACGAGGCCTACGGCAGCAACGCGGGGCGCAACGTGGTCGGCAACGGCAACCAGGCCTACGGCGCCGATGCGGGGCGCGGCGTGAACGGCAGCAACAACATCGCCACGGGCCAGGGTGCGGGCGCCGGCGTGAGCGGCACGGGCAACCAGGCGTCGGGGCAGATGGCCGGTGCGCAGGTTGCGGGCAACTACAACGTCGGCATCGGGCAGGCTGCGGGCGGTGGCGTCGAGGGCCACCGCAACGTAGCGGTCGGCGACGCGGCGGGGCAGGGCGTGGTCGGCAACCACAACATCGCGCAAGGCAGCGGCGCGGGCCAGAGCGTCGTGGGCAGCGGCAACATCGCGATCGGCACCGATGCCGGCGTGTACGTCAACGCGAGCCAGGCGATCTCGCTGGGTACCGCCGCGCGCGCGAGCGCCGACGACGCCATGGCCATCGGCAGCAACGCAACGGCTTCGCACGCCGGCAGCGTGGCACTGGGCGCGGGCAGCGCGACCACCCGCGGCGCGCAGTCGAACTACGTGGCCGCCGGCCTGGCGGCGCCGCAGTCGTCGGCGGGCGAAGTGGCGCTCGGCAACCGCCAGCTCACCGGCGTGGCGCCCGGCAGCGAACCGACCGACGCAACCAACGTGGGGCAGGTGCAGGGCATGGTGCAGGACGGCGTGGCCTCGGCCAACACCTACACCGACACCGTCGCCGCGCAGGGCCTGCCTTTCGGCAAGGCCTACACCGACCTCACGGCCGCATGGCTGCAGAACCGGATCGACGACAACGCGCGGCGTGCCTATGCAGGCATCGCGGGCGTCGCGGCGATGGAAGCTGCGCCGATCGTGCCCGGCAAGATCAGCTACGCGGTGGGGCTCGGCAACTTCCGCAGCGAGAGCGCCATGGGCGGATCGCTGCGCCGCACCTCGCAGGACGGGCGCTACAGCGTCACGCTCGGCGTGGGCGCGACCAGTTCGGGCGTGGTGAGCCGGGTGGCGTTCACCGGCGTCTTCGACTGAGGCGGTGCCGGATCATTTGCCCGCGAGCACGAAGCGCTTGCGGATGCCGCCCGCGGCCGAAGGCGCGACCCACAGGTCGAACTCGCCGGGCTCGACCACCGGCTTCATGTCGCGACCCATGAAGGCCAGGTCGGCGGCCGCGAGCCTGAACTCGACCGCCTTCGACTCACCCGCCGCGAGACGCACCTTGCGGAAGGCCTTGAGCTCGCGCACCGGGCGCGTCACGCTGGCCGCGCGCTTGGCGATGTAGAGCTGCACCACTTCCTCGGTCTCGCGCCGGCCGGTGTTGGTGACCGTGGCCCGCACGTCGAGCGCGCCGCCGGGCGCCAGGCGCTCGCTGCCGAGCGCCACGCCGTCGTAGCGCACCGGCGCATAGCCCATGCCCCAGCCGAAGGGAAAGAGCGCCCGGTTGGTGGTGTCGAGGTAGCGCGTGCGAAAGGCCATCTGCGCATCGTTGTCGGGCGGCGGCCGGCCGGTGCGCTTGTGGGCGTAGTAGAACGGCACCTGCCCGGCGGTCTGCGGAAAGCTCACGGGCAGCCGGCCCGAGGGGTTGAAGTCGCCGAACACCACGTCGGCGATCGCATGGCCGGTCTGCACGCCGAGGAACCACGTCACCAGGATCGCGCGCGCATTGCGTACCGCGCCCCTGAGCGCCATCGCGCGGCCGTTGCTCAGCAGCACGACCACCGGCTTGCCGGCGGCGGCCACGGCCTCGGCCAGGTCCTGCTGCGCCTGCGGCAGGCCGATGTCGGTGCGCGAGCGCGACTCGCCCGACATGCGCTCGCTCTCGCCCACGGCCAGCACCACCACGTCGGCGGCGCGCGCGGCGGCAACCGCGGCTTCGATGCCGCCCGCGAGCGCGGTGTCGACGTTCGAGCCGCGCACCACCGTGAGCGAGGCCGGATCGCCGAGCGCGGCCCGCAGGCCGTCGTCGATGCCCACGGGCGCCGCCTGGCCCGGGAACAGGCTCCAGGCGCCGAGCAGGTCCTGCGTGCCCGAGGCAAAGGGCCCGACCAGCGCGATCTTCTGGCCAGCCTTCTGCAGCGGCAGCAGCTCGCCTTCGTTCTTGAGCAGCACCACCGAGCGGCGCGCACTCTCGCGCGCGAGTGCTAGCGTGGCCGGATCCGACGGGCGCTCGGCGGCGGGCGGGCCTTCGAGCCCGCGGAACGGATGCTCGAACAGGCCGAGCTTCTGCTTGACGCGCAGCACGCGCCGCACCGCATCGTCGAGCCGCGCCATCGGCACCTCGCCCGAGGCGACGAGGCCCGGCAGTTCGCGCATGTACAGGCCGCTCTGCATGCTGACGTCGGTGCCGGCGAGAAAGGCCTGCTTCGCGGCCTCGCGGCCGTTGGCGGCGTAGCCGTGCGCGATCAGTTCCTCGTCGGCCGTGTAGTCCGACACCACGAAGCCCTGGAACTGCCATTCGCGGTGCAGCACGCCGGTGAGAAGGGCGGGGTTGGCAATCGACGGAATGCCCGAGATCTCGTTGAAGGCGCTCATCATCGACAGCGCCCCGGCATCCACCGCGGCCTTGAACGGCGGCAGGTAGACCTCGCGCAGCGTGCGCTCGGAGATGTCGGTGGTGTTGTAGTCGAGCCCGCCCTCGGCCGCGCCATAGGCCGCGAAGTGCTTGGGCGTGGCCAGCAGCGCGTCGCCGCGCGAGAGGTCGGGTCCCTGAAAGCCGCGCACGCGCGCGGCCGCGAACAGGCTGCCAAGGTACGGGTCTTCGCCGATGCCTTCGATGCCGCGGCCCCAGCGCGCATCGCGCGCGATGTCGAGCATCGGTGCAAAGGTCCAGCGGAAGCCGTCGGCGCTGGCCTCGACCGCCGCCGCGCGCGCCGTGCGCTCGGCCAGATCGGGCTCCCAGCTGGCGGTCTCGGCCAGCGGCATCGGGAAGATGGTGCGAAAGCCGTGGATCACGTCGGCGCCGTACAGGAGCGGAATGCCGAGCCGCGACTCGCGTACGGCCGCCTGCTGCAGCCGCAGCTTGCGCGCGAGCCCTTCGTTGTTGAACAGCCCCGTGACGCGGCCCGCGCGCACGTCGTCGATCTCGCGCTGCGCATTGCGCTGGTTCGCGGCCGGGTTGCCCGGGATGTTGGTGTCGGCCGGGCCGTAGAGGCTCAGCTGGCCGACCTTTTCCTCCACCGTCATGCGCGCGATCAGCGCTTCGGTGCGCGCATCGGCCTGGGCCTCGGGCGGCGGCGGCGCGCCCGTGGTGCAAGCGGTGAGAAGAAGGGAGGAGGAGAGGAGGAGGGCGTGGAGGCAGATGCGCATTGCCCCCATTTTTAAACGATTGCAAAGCAGGACCCGAACCGCCGGACGCTACGAAGTGTTTCTCCCTCCCCCTCCGGGGAAGGGTTGGGGTGGGGGCAGGCAGCGTGCGCGAAGTGGCGCTGCGTCTCAATCCACCCGGTTCACCAGCCCCCGTCCCTCGACCCAGCGCCCCAGGTTGTCGAGGAACATCGCCGCCACGCGCGCCTCGTTGCCGTCCGAATGGCCCGCCGTGTGCGGCGTGACGATCACGTTGGGCAGTGCCCACAGCGGCGACGCGGGCGGCAGCGGCTCTTCGGCGAACACGTCCAGGAAGGCGCCGCCCAGCGCGCCGCTCGCGAGTGCCTCGATCAGCGCGGGCTCGTCGACCACCTCGCCGCGCGCCACGTTCACCACGCAGGCGCCGCGCGGCAGCAGCGCGAGCGCCCGTGCATCGACGAGCCCGCGCGTGCGCTCGCTCAGCGGGCAGGCCAGCACCAGCCAGTCGGCACGGGGCAGCACGGCATGCAGTTGCTCGTAGCGCACGCTTTGCTCGGCGAGCGCGCCTGCGGCCACGTCGCTGCCGCGCACCGCTACCACGCGCAGGCCCAACGCGGCGAGCAGCGTGCCCAGGCCGCGGCCGATGGGGCCCCAGCCGACCAGCACCGCGGTCTGGCCCGCCAAGTCGCGCGGCAGCGCGTCGCCGGCCACGAGCGGGGCCCACGCATGCTGGCGCTGCGCTTCCATCAGCTGCGGAAAGCGCCGCGCGAGCATCAGGAGGCCGGCCAGCGCGCTTTGCACCACCACGCCCGCATTGGCGCCCGACGAAGTCGTCACCTCGACACCGCGCGCGCGCAGCTCGCCGTACACCGGCCGGTCGGCGCCGGCGGAATGCGCATGCACCCAGCGCAGCGACAGTGCATTGCGCAGTGCATCGTGGAAGACCTGTGTGTGCGGCTGCAGCCGGTGCTTGGTCGACAAGCCGGTGACGTCACGCGAGACGAAAGCCACGTCGGCGTCCTCGCCCGGGACGACGATCGCGTGCGGCCGCCCGGCGAGCGCGGCCGCGAGCCCGGCGGCGGTCTGCGCCGCACCGCCGGGCGACATCAGGATGCGCAGCGGCGGCGTCACTCGGCCACGGCGCCCGACTCGCGCACGATCGTCTTCCACTTCTCGTACTCGCTGCGCGTGAACTTGCCGAACTGCTCGGGCGATCCGCCGATCGGGTCGGCGCCTTCGCGGATCATCTGCGCCTCGAGCGGCGGCAGCACCTCGTTGACCGACTTGTTGAGCAGCGCAACCACCGCCTGCGGCGTGCCCTTTGGCGCGAAGAAGCCGAACCACGAACCGGCCGAGAAGTCGGGAAAGCCCTTCTCGGCCACCGTGGGCACGTCGGGCAGCGAGCGCGAGCGCTTCGGGCTGCTGACCGCGAGCGCGCGCAGCTTACCGGCCTTGATGTGCGAGATCACCGAGGGGATGGTCGCGAACATGAACTGCACGCGCCCGCCGAGCAGGTCGTTGAGCGCGGTCGCGCCCTTGTAGGGCACGTGCAGCGTCTCGGCGCCCGCGCGCTTGCTGAGCATGAAGCTCGACAGGTGCGACGAGGTGCCGATGCCCGTCGAGCCGTAGTTGAGCTTGCCCGGGTTGGCCTTGGCGTAGGCAAGGAATTCCTCGAGCGTCTTCGCGGGAACGTCGGGATGGACCACGAGCACGTTCGGCACGTCGGCGATCTGCACCACGGGCACGAGGTCGGTGAGCGGGTCGTAGGGCATGTTCTTGTAGAGCGTCTGGTTCACCGCCATCGGGCCGACCGAATTGACGATGAGCGTGTAGCCGTCGGCCGGTGCACGCACCACGAACTCGGTGCCGATGTTGCCGCCCCCGCCGGGTTTGTTGTCGATGACGAAAGGCTGCTTGAGCTTCTCGCTCAGCTTCTGCGCCACGGCGCGCGCGAGGATGTCGGTGGTGCCACCGGCGGTGAAGGCCACGACCACGCGCACGGGCTTGTTCGGGTAGTCGCTTGCCTGCGCGGCGGCAGGGCGTGGGGCGTAAAGGCCGGCGGCCAGCAGCAGCGCGGCCAGGCCGGCAGTGGCTGCGCGGCGGCGGCGCGGGAGGGCGGGGGTGAGTGCGGTCATTGTCTTTGTCTCCGTTGTGTTTTCGTGTGGTTGCGTTTGGGGTGCGTCTTGTGTTCAGTCGCGAAAGCCCGGGTCCATGCGGTCGAGCTTGCGCAGCAGCGCGGGCCATTCCATGAGGCCGTAGGGCCGTCGCGTGCCGGGCTGGTAGTTGTTCCAGGTTTCTTCGAGCACGTGCTGCGGCACCGACCGCAGCGGCGTGTTGCACGACATCGCGCCGATCTGCGCTCGGCAGGCCAGCTCGAGCCGGTGCATCCAGTTGAAGGCTTCGCCGACGCTGCGGCCCACCACGAGCGCGCCGTGGTTGCGGAAGATCACGGCCTCGCGGTCGCCGAGGTCGGCGAGCAGCGACGCCTGCTCCGCCTTGTCGAGCACCACGCCCTGGTAGTCGTGGTAGCCGATCTTCAGGAAGCGCATCGCTGTCTGCGTGAGTGGCAAGAGGCCGCATTCGAGCGAGGACACGGCCATCGAGGCCCAGCTGTGCGTGTGGATCACGCAGGCCACCTCGGGCCGCGCGGCGTGCACTGCGCTGTGGATCACGTAGCCGGCCTTGTTGATGCCGTAGTCGAGCGCGCCGAAG
Organism: Variovorax sp. Soil_C_19; assembly: GCF_057657255.1. Classification (NCBI taxonomy): domain Bacteria; kingdom Pseudomonadati; phylum Pseudomonadota; class Betaproteobacteria; order Burkholderiales; family Comamonadaceae; genus Variovorax; species Variovorax sp. Soil_C_19. The sequence continues at coordinate 107,370 of NZ_JBDGIV010000004.1, forward strand.
TCGGGCTTGGCGAGGATCTCGCCGTTCGCATCGACCTTGATGAGGCTCGAGGCGGTGATCTCCTCGTACATCATCCCGTACGGATTGATGAGGAAGGCGCCCGGCTCGCCGGGCACGTGCGACGAGATGTGGTTGGCCATCATGTCGGACATGCCGTAGAGATCGACCAGCCGGTAGCAGGCCGCGAGGTCGATGCGGGCCTGCCATTCGGCTTCGGAGCAGCGGCCTTTCATGGAAGGGATCTGGAGCACGCCGGGAGCGTTCATCGTGGGGTTCCTTGCGACGGGTTCATGAAAGAGAGAAAAAAGGAGGGCGGTCAGTCGGCGCCGAGCTGCAGGCGGTTCGGCAGCCGCTTCTCGATCGCGAACTTCAAAAGCGCCGCCGAGCGGAAGATGCCGTGCGCGAACTTGCCGTAGGGCAGCGTGAGGAACAGCGCCATCACCACGCCCAGATGCACCGCGAGCAGCAGCGCCATGAAGCCGGTGTCGCGCCAGGCGAGCAGCGCCAGGCCGGTGAGGCTGGTGAGCAGCAGCAGCGCGATGAAGCCGCGGTCCATCGGCCGCTGCGCCACGTCGCCATGCGCGGCGTCGCGCCGCAGGTTCATCCACAGCAGGCCGACCGGGCCGATCACCAGGCCGATGCCGCCCGCGGTGCCGAGCAGCACCGGCAGGCTCGTGAGCGCATAGGGTGCGGGCAGGCCGAGCAGGTAGTGGTAGAGCGTGGCCACGCTGGTGGAGGCGAAGCACAGCATGAAGCCGTAGAAGGTGAAATGGTGGAAGCGCCGGCGCCAGAGCGTGAAGCGGTCGTCCTCGTTGTTGCAGCCCTCGCCGTGGCCGCCGCCCAGGTACCTGAGGCGCAGCACGTCGTGTGCGGCCTCGGCCCCCGCGGCGGCGCGCACGCCCGCCACCGACGGCGCGTCGCGCACGTCGTTGGCGGGTGACACCTCGCGCCAGAAGCGCCGCGTGCCCATGGCCAGCGCAAACACCACGAACAGGAACACCGCGCCGAACAGGCCCGCCAGCAAGTTGTGCGGAAAGATCGCGTAGAAGTCGCCCGCGAGCGGTTCGTGCAGCAGCGAGCCCGACATGGCCACCGCCAGCACGAGGAACAGCGCCAGCCCGCCCGCGAGCGCCAGCGCCACCGTGAGGCCCGCGCGGCGGTAGAGCGCGCCCATGGCGGGCGGCCAGGCGTAGTCGTGGTAGGTCTGCAGGCGCACCTGCGCCATGGCCTGCGGCACGTTGACCGCAAATTCGTGCGGCGGCGCGTACTGGCAGGCATGCAGGCAGGCGCCGCAGTTGTGGCAGAGGTTGGCGAGGTAGTGCGTGTCGGCCTTGCCGAACTCGAGCCGTCGCGTCATGGCCGGGAACACGGCGCAGAACCCTTCGCAGTAGCGGCAGGCATTGCAGATCTGCAGGATGCGCGCGACCTCGGCCTCGCTCGCGGCCAGCGGCAGGGCGGGGCGGATCGGGATCACGCGCGGCGAGGCGCTGCCGATGCCGTCGGCATCTCCATCGGCATCCGCACGCGCACGCGCGACCAGGTCAGTGAGCTGCTGCAAGGCGGGCCTCCGGATTCTTGTTGGACAGTGCGGCTGCCGCTTTCGCCGCCTGCGTGCCGGCGATGCGGCCGAAGGCCGTGCCGATGCTCATGCCGACGCCGGCCGTGTAGCCCTGGCCGAGCACGTTGCCGGCCATCATCTCGCCGGCCACGAACAGGTTGGGGCTCGGCCGGCCGCCGAAGCGCACCGCCGCGGTCTCGTCGACCTTCAGGCCGAGGTAGGTGAACGTGATGCCGGGCCGCAGCGGGTAGGCATGGAACGGCGCGGTGTCGAGTGGGCGCGCCCAATGCGTCTTGGCGGGCGTGAGGCCTTCGGTGCGGCAGTCGTCGAGCGCGGTGTGGTCGAAGCGGCCGGGGCGGCAGGCGGCGTTGTAGTCCTGCACGGTGCGCACGAAGGCGGTTTCGTCCAGGCCGATCTTGCGCGCCAGTTCGCCGAGCGTGCCGGCCTGCGTGCCTTCGAACACCGGCGGCATGAAGCGGCCCACCGCCTTCTGGTCGATGACCGACCAGGCGATCTGGCCCGGCTGCTGCGCCACCAGGCGGCCCCAGATCGCATAGCGCTTGGGCCAGAAATCCTCGCCTTCGTCGTAGAAGCGCCGCGCCTCGCGGTTGACCACCACGCCGAGCGAGACGCAGTCGATGCGTGTGCAGATGCCGCCGTCGTAGAGCGGTGCGCGCGCATCGATCGCGACCATGTGGCCCTGCGACGGGTCACCGATGCTGTCGACGCCCGCATCGATCATGTGCCTGAGCAGCACGCCCTGGTTGAAGCGGGTGCCGCGGATCAGGAAGTTGTCGGCCGGCCATTCGCCAAGCGCGTTCTGGCCCCAGGCCTCGCGCAGCCATTCGCGGTTCGACTCGAAGCCGCCGGCCGCGAGCACGCAGCTCTTCGCCGCGATGCGTTCGCCGGCCTCGGTGCGCACCGCCACGAAGCGCTCGCCGTCGCGCTCGACCGAGGCCACGGGCGTGTCGTAGCGCACCTGCACGCCGAGCCGTTCGGCGCTGCGGTAGTAGGCGTTGACGAGCGCCTTGCCGCCGCCCATGAAGAAGGCATTGGTGCGCGCGACATGCAGTGCGCCCGACAGCGGCGGCTGGAAATGCACGCCGTGGCGGCGCATCCAGTCGCGGCAGTTCGACGAGGCGCGGATCACCAGCCGCGCGAGGTGCTCGTCGGTCAGGCCGCCGGTCACCTTCAGCAGGTCCTGCCAGTATTCCTCTTCGGGGTAGGCATCGACCAGCACGTCCTGCGGCGCATCGTGCATGCAGCGCAGGTTGCGCGTGTGCTGCGAATTGCCGCCGCGCCACGCCTTCGGCGAGGCTTCGAGCAGCAGCACCGAGGCGCCGGCCTCGCGCGCCATCAGCGCGGCGCAGAGCGCGGCATTGCCACCGCCTACCACCAGTACGTCGATCAATCGTGGGTCTCCTTGGAATGCGTGGACTCTAAGGAGAGCGGCCTTCACCCGAAAGGCCGCATCGGGCAACGGGTGTTCAGTTCTTGTGAAGGGTGGCGCCGGCCCAGTGCCCGGCGCGAACGAGGTCGCGCGCGGTTTCAGCCAGCACCACGCGCGCCGCCAGCGCCGCCGGCGACAGCTCGTCGTCGGACAGGCTCACCAGCAGGTTGTGGCGGCCCACGTGCGCATCGCTGATCTGCGTGCGCTGCAGGTCGCCCTGGTCGTGGCGCGCGGTGGCGGCACCGGGCTGGATGGTCGCGCCGTGGCCGGCGCGCACCGCGTCCATCAGCAGCGCCAGCCCGTCGACTTCGGCAACGATGTTCGGCGCGATGCGCGCACGTGCAAATGCCGCCATCAGCGTGGCGCGCAGGCCGTGGCTGCCGCTCGGCAGGATCAGCGGCAGACCGGCCAGTTGCGACAGCCGCACCTTCGCGCCGGTGGGGCGCTGCGCGAGATCGGACGCGGCGATCACGAAGAGCTTCTCTTCGAGCAGCGGCAGCACGCTCCAGCGCCGCGGCGTTTCGGTCTGGAACAGCACCGCCAGGTCGAGCTGGCGCGCATGCAGCATGGTCGTGAGGTGGCCCGAAAGCGCTTCCACCATGTGCAGCCGCACGTCGGGGTAGCGCTCGCGCATGGCGCGCATCAGCGGCACGCCGAGTACCGAAGCGGTGGTGGGGGCGAGGCCCACGCTCACGTGGCCCGAAAGGCGTGCCTGCTGCGCGGCGCGCACCGCATCGTCGGCATGCCGCAGCGTGAGCTGGGCCTGCTGCAGAAAGGCCAGGCCGGCGTCGGTCGGCACCACGCCGGTCGAGCTGCGCTGCAGCAGGCGGGTGGACAACTCGCTTTCGAGCCGGCTGATCTGCTGGCTCAGCGCGGAGGTGACCACGCCGAGCTCGACCGCGGCCCGGCCCATGCTGCGGAGTTCGCAGACCTTGACGAAATAGCGCAGTTGCCTCAGTTCCATGCGCGCATCATCGCGCAGGCGCGGCTAGCGCCTGAACAGGCCTACTGTTTGTAGCTGTCGTCGGTCCGGTCGAGCTTGCGGATCAGCGAGGGCCAGACGAATTGCCCGCCGATGCCGCCGGTCTGCACCTTCATGGCATGGCCCACGCCTTCGACGATGCGCGGGTTCACCTGCGTGAGCTCGCCGCCGCCGGCCTGCGCCGCGATCTGGATCTGGCAGGTGTTCTCGAAGGTGTACATCGACAGGAACGCGTCGGCGATGGTCTTGCCGCAGGTGAGCAGGCCGTGGTTGCGCAGCACGAGGAAATTGGCGTGGCCGAGGTCGGCCTGCAGGCGCGGCTTCTCGTCGTCGCGGAAGGCCACGCCCTCGTAGTCGTGGTAGGCGAGCGAGGCCAGCACGAAGGTCGATTGCTGGCTGATCGGCAGCACGCCGTTCTTCTGCGCGCTCACGGCGATGCCGGCGCGCGTGTGCGTGTGCAGCACGCACTGGATGTCCTCGCGCGCGGCATGCACCGCGCTGTGGATCACGAAGCCCGCCGGGTTCACGGGGTAGGGCGAATCGATGACCTTGTTGCACTGCTGGTCGACCTTGACCAGGCTCGACGCCGTGATCTCGTCGAACATGAGACCGTAGGGATTGATGAGGAAGTGGTGCTCGGGGCCGGGAACGCGTGCGCTGATGTGCGTGAACACGAGGTCGCTCCAGCCGTGCAGCGCCACGAGGCGGTAGCAGGCGGCGAGGTCGACGCGCAGCTGCCATTCCTCGGGGGAGACTTGCTGCTGGACTTGGGAGGGGGTAGTGGCATTCATGGGGGGTCTTGTTGGAGGTTGTTGAAATCGGGCTGCCGTTCTGCGTGCCTCAAACAGCCGCCGGTTCCTTCAGCGCCGATTTGTAGATGCTCTGCTTCGGCTGCGCCATCAGGCGTCGCAGCATGGGCTCGAACTCGCCGATGGGCAGCGTCTCGGCCTTGGGGTCGAATGCGGGGTTGTCGTAGAGCGCGCAGAACTCGGCCGTGCGTTCGTAGTGCGGATGGTCCTTGAAGCCGTCGCGCATGTCGCGGTCGAGCCCGATGTGGTGGAAGAAGTAGTGGCCCTGGAAGATGCCGTGGTGCTGCACCATCCAGAGGTTGGCTTCGCTCACGAAGGGCTTGAGGATCGCCGCGGCGATGTCGGGATGGTTGAAGCTGCCGAGCGTGTCGCCGATGTCGTGCAGCAGCGCGCAGACCACGTACTCCTCGTCGCGGCCGTCGCGTAAAGCGCGGGTCGCGGTCTGCAGCGAGTGGGTGTAGCGGTCGACCGGAAAGCCGCCGTAGTCGCCTTCGAGGATCTGCAGGTGGCGGACGATGCGCGCGGGCAGGTCGCCCGCGAACTGCCTGAACTCGCCGCCGATCCGTTGCCAGTCTTCGGCGGTGCTGTCCTGCATGCTCGTGAATGTTGCGCGTTCGCCCATGGTGTGGTCTCCATCGTGTCGTGAGGTGGCGGCCACTGTAGACCCGCACTTGACCATCAACTGTCAAGAATTTGACAATGCAAGGCCCTGGTAAACCCCCGCCCCCGAGGCTTTAGTCCGCGCTCACATGCCCGCATCCAAGCCGCGCCTTTCCGCCGCGCACCGCGCCGCGGTGGAGCGCAACCCGTGGTTCATGAGCCTGCCGCGCGGCCAGCGCGAGACGCTGCTCGCGGCAGGGGAACTCATCCACGTGCGACGCGGCGCGATGGTGTTCCGCCAGGGCGATCCGGTCCATGCCGCGGGCGGCGGCTTCTACGGGTTGCTGGCCGGCACGATCAAGATCTCGTCGCTGCGGCGCGACGGCCGTGAGGCGATCCTGGCCGTGCTCGAGCCCGGCAACTGGTTCGGCGAGATCACGCTGATCGACGGCTCGCCGCGCACGCACGATGCCACCGCCCTCGACGCGCTCGACCTGCTGGTGGTGCCGCCGGATGCCTTTGCCGAGCAGACGCGCGACGTGGTGTTCGCCGCCGCGATGGCGGCGCTGCTCGCCGCGCGCGTGCGCATGCTCTACGGCCTGACCGAGGATGCGACGCTGCGCAGCCTGCGCGCGCGCGTGGCGCACCGGCTGCTGGTGCTGGCGCGCGGCGATGCCACGCAGTCGGTGCAGCTGCGGCGCGAACTGAGGCTGTCGCAGGAGGCGCTGGCGATGATGCTCGGCGTGACGCGCCAGACGCTCTCGAAAGAGCTCAATGCGCTGGCCGCGACCGGTGCGATCGTGCTCGGTTACGGGCGGATCGCGCTCGCGTCGCCCGGGGCGCTGCAGGCGTTGGTGAACGCTGGATAGGCCTCAGCGCAGCACGCGCCCGTCGGCCGAGATGCTGATCAGGTCGATGCTGCGCGAGGGGTCGCGCAGGCCCGGGCGCAGATTGATGCGGAAGCCGCCCACGTCGTAGTCGGTCATGGCGGTCATGGTTTTCTGCAGGCTCATGCTCGTGAAGCCGCGGCCCGCGCGGCGCAGCGCCTCGCCCACGACCTTGACCGCGATGAAGCCCTCGAGGCCTTCGTACGAGGGCGCCTGGTCGGAGTTGTCGAGCACGGTGCGGTATTCCTTGACGATCGGAATGGCCGAGGGGCGCGGCGAGGGCACCACCTGCGAGATCACGATGCCGCCCATGTCCTTGCCGAGTTCCGCATAGAGCGGGTCGATGCCGACGATCGAGAAGGCCAGGAAGGTGCTGCTGTAGCCGCTTTTGCGCAGCTTGCGGATCGCGCTGGCCGTGGTGCCCGAAAGCGAGACCAGCACGATGGCCTGCGGCTTCTGTTCGAGCACTGCCTTCAGCGGGCCGTCGAGCGCGTCGCCGCCGCCCGGGGGCACCATCGCCGTCGCGACCAGCGGTTCCATCTTGCGCTCGGCCAGCGCCTGCTGCACGGCGGTCCGGCCGGCATGGCCCATGGCGTTGTCGTCGCCGACCAGCGCGATGCGCGTCTGCCCCACGGTGGCGCATTGGCGCACGATCTTCAGCGCCTCGTCGATCATGCCGGGGCGAACGTGGAACACGTGGGGATGGTCCGCACCGCGCAGCACGTCGGAGGCCGCGAACGGGGCGAACAGCAGGCTGCCGTGTTGCGTGGCGATCTTGGCGGCGGCGGTGCTGCCCGCGGTGCCCACGAAGCCGAACAGCATGTCGGCCTTTTCCTTGGCGAGCAGCGTCTGGGCATTGCGCGCGGCGCGGGTTTCGTCGTAGCCGTCGTCGAGCTGGATCAGCTTGAGCTGCAGGCCGGTTCCGGCGTGGCGCTCGTTGAAATCGTTCACGCCGAGCCGGCTGCCCGCCGCAAACGCGAGGCCGATTTCGCTCGCGTCGCCCGTGAGCGGTACCGACTGGCCCAGCACCACGACGCGGTCGCCTGCGGCGCGGGTCGATTGGCCGAAGGCCGGCAGTGCCGTGCCGCTGCCCAGCAGCAGTGCGCCGCATGCCTTGCCCAACCACTGTCTGCGCGTGTTCTGCATGAATTCCCCCTGATGGTGAGTTGTAAGTAAAAGTGTAGCAATTTGGATGCCTGCCGCGAAGGCGGCGACCGGCGGTGCTTACACCTACAACGAAGGGAATGGCGCGCGCCCGCTGCGCGCGGGGGTGCCTCAGGCGCGCTCGAACACCAGGTCCCAGACGCCGTGGCCGAGCTTGAGCCCGCGGTTCTCGAACTTGGTCAGCGGCCGGTACGACGGCTTGGGTGCGTAGCCGTCGGCGGCGGTGTTGCGCAGCAGCGGCTCGGCGGACAGCACCTCGAGCATCTGCTCGGCGTAGGGCTGCCAGTCGGTCGCGCAGTGGATGTAGCCGCCGGGGCGCAGGTGCTGGGCGAGCTTCTTCACGAACTCGGGCTGGATCAGCCGGCGCTTGTTGTGCCGCTTCTTGTGCCAGGGGTCGGGAAAGAACACATGCACGCCCGCGAGCGAGGCGGGCTGCAGCATGTGGTCGAGCACGTCGACCGCGTCGTGCGCGCAGATGCGGATGTTGGTGAGCGACTGTTCGCCGATGCGCTTGAGCAGTGCGCCCACGCCGGGCTCGTGCACCTCGCAGCACAGGAAATTGGTCTCGGGCAGCACCGTGGCGATGTGCGCCGTGGCCTCGCCCATGCCGAAGCCGATCTCGAGCACGGTCGGTGCGGCGCGGCTGCCGAAAGCGGCCGTCAGGTCGAGCGGCTCGGGCTTGTAGGGCAGCAGGAACAGGGGGCCCAGTTCGGCAAAGGCGCGTGCCTGGCCGTCGGTAGTGCGGCCGGCGCGCTTGACGAAGCTCTTGAGCCGGCGGTGCAGCGGATGCGGCAGATCGCTGGCCGGACTGCCGGCTGGATGGTCGGCCGGATCGTCTGCGGAAGGGGAATCGGGGGGCACGGTGTCGGAAGGGTTCATGTGGCCCGTGGATTGTAGAGATCGCGCCATTCGCCGACCCAGCCGGCCAGCGCCTCGGCGCAGCTGCCGCCCGTTGCCGCGCCCAGGCCGAGCGCGCGCGCGGCGGTGTCGAGCGCGGCAAGGGCGGCTGCGGGCGTGGCGGTGTCGATGGCGCGCGCGCCGTTCTGCTTGGAGAGCTTCTCGCCGTTGGCACCACGCACCAGCGGCGTGTGCAGGTACCCCGGCGTGGGCAGGGCGAGCGCGCGCTGCAGCAGGATCTGGCGCGCGGTGTTGTCGGCCAGGTCTTCGCCGCGCACCACGTCGGTGACGCCCTGGTCGGCATCGTCGACCACCACCGCGAGCTGGTAGGCCCAGGGGCCATCGGCGCGGCGCAGCACGAAGTCGCCGACCTCGCGTGCGACGTCCTGGCGCTGCGTCCCGAGGCGCCGGTCGGTCCAGTGGAGTTCGCCGGTCGCGAGCGATGCCTGCTCGAATTTCTCGGTGGCGAAGCGCCAGGCACGTGCGGGCTTGCCGTGCAGGCCGTTGCGGCAGGTGCCGGGGTACACGCGCTCGCCATGGCGCTCGTGGCGCTGCCCGAGGCGCGCGAGCGCGATGTCGATGTCCTTGCGCGAGCAGCCGCAGGGGTACGCCAGGCCAAGCGAGCGCAGCCTCGCCAGCGCCGCGTCGTACAGCGCGGTGCGCCGTGTCTGCCACACCGGCGGCGCGTCGGGCACGAGGGCGCAGTCGGCCAGCTGCCGCAGGATGTGCTCGCCCATGCCGGGCAGGCAGCGTTCGGTGTCGGCGTCCTCGATGCGGATCAGCCAGCGCGCCTGCGGTCCGCGCGCGCGCACGTCGAGCCAGCTTGCGAGCGCGGCCACCAGCGAACCGGCATGCAACGCACCGGTCGGCGAAGGCGCGAAGCGGCCGGTCGCATGCATCGCGCCCTCGTCAGATCACCGCCAGCGCGAGCGACAGGCCCGACAGGAAAGCGTCTTCGACGCGGTGCCCGATGCACCAGTCGCCCGCCACGCCGATGCGCGCCTTGGCGTCCCAGAGGTGGCTCTTGCCGACCGGCACCTGGGTCTGGGCTTCGGTCCAGCAGCGCGCCTGGGCATGGGTGGGCGCGGCATGGATGCCGGTGATCTCGGAGAAGGCGCGCAGCAGCTTGGCCTGCACGCGCGCGGCATCGTCGCGCAGGTGCTCCTGCGACCAGGTGGCGCTGGCCTGCAGCGTCCAGCGTTCGATGCGCTCGCGGCCGGGCTTGGACGATTCGCGCGCGAGCCATGCCACGCGGTGGTGGGTGCTGCGCGCGGCATTCCACTGCGGCCCGAGGTGCGACATGGTGGGCTGGTTGGCCTGCGGGAAGGCGATCATCAGCGTCCAGCACGGCGCGATGCGCACCGGCTCGATCTTCTGGCTGATGGCGGCCGAGAGCCTGCCGTCGCCGAGCAGCACGCGCGCGCGCTGCGGCGGCACCGCGAGCAGCACGGCATCGAAGCCCGAATACACATGCTGCGAATCGTCGGCGCCCGTGGTGCGCAACTGCCAGCGCTTGGCATCGAGCGCATCGGGCTCGATCTGCGTGACCTGGATGCCGGCGACCAGGCGGTCGCCGAGCGGTGCGGCCCAGTGGCCCACCAGCGCGTCCATGCCGGGCTGCGCGACCCAGTGCGGCTCATGGCCTGGCAGCGCGGCCTCGGCCACGCGGCCGTGCGCGTCGAGCACGCGCACGAGGTTGGCGCTCCAGGGCCGGCAGAGACCCGGCGTGGGTTCGAGTGCGAGCGCAAAGCGCGGATCGCGCACGGTGAAGTACTGCGCGCCGCTGTCGAAGCGGCCGTAGGCGGTGTCCACGCTGGCCATGCGCCCGCCCGGTGCGGCCTCGCGCTCGAACACCGTGACCCGGTGGCCCGCCTGCATCAGCGTGCGCGCGCAGGCAACGCCCGCCATGCCGGCGCCGATGACGGCGTAGTGGCGCGGCGCGGCGGGGGCTCGGCGGCGTTCGGCGGCGGGCTTGGGTTGGGCGCGAGTGGTCATGTGGACTCTTTTCTTTTGCAGGGAAGACGATGGACGTGGACGGACTCTACAACGGTCGAAGCGGCGTGCTTCTTCAGCGGCCACGGTGGCGTTCGAGCAGTGCGCGGCGCGTGGCCTCGTGCTCGAACTGCGCAAGCCACCATTCGAGCGCGCGGCCCGGGCCGCCCGCACTCGGCACGCGCCAGGCGCAGTGCATGGTGGCGAGCGGCGGCTGGCGCTCGGTGCGGCGCTCGACCAGGTGGCCGGCCTCGATGTAGGGCCGCGCCATCGGCTCGGGCAGAAAGCCGCCGCCCAGGCCGTGCAGCTGCGCGGCCAGCTTGGCCTGCAGCGTGGGCACGGTCAGCACGTCCTGACCGCCGACGAGGTTGACCGTCATGCTCGGGCCGGAGCGCACCGAGTCGGCCGCGGCCACCGCGCGGTACTGCCGCAGCACCGCATCGCTGAGCGGCTCGTCGAGCCGGGCCAGCGGATGGTGCGGCGCGACTGCGTAGACGAAGCGCAGTTCGCCGATCGGGCGGCTGCGGATGCCGGTGGCGGTGAAGGCAAGGCTCGCGGCGTCGAGCACGGCGCCGATGGCCAGGTCGGCCTCGCCGCTCGTGAGCGCCTCGATGGTGCCGAGCAGGGTCTCGTCGCGCAGCTTGAGCCGTGTCGGCGGATCGAGCGCGAAGAAGGCGGTTGCCAGGTCGAGCAGCGGATCGCGTGCGATCGCGCCGTCGACCGCGATTGTGAGCATCGGCTCCCAGCCCGTGGCAACGCGCTTCACGCGGTTGGCGACGGCATCGATCTCGCCGAGCAGCCGCGCGGCTTCACGCAGCAGCTCGACCCCGGCCTCAGTGAGCCGGGCCTGGCGCGCACTGCGGTCGAACAGCAGCACATCGAGGGCGTCTTCGATCTGGCGCACGCGGTAGCTCAGCGCGCTGGGCACGAGGTCGAGCGAGCGCGCCGCGGCCGCGAAGCTGCCGGTGCTCGCCACGGTCTGGAGCATGGCGAGCGCATCGGGGGTCAGTACGTCTCTGGCATTCGGCATGGTTTTCGAAGCGTTCGGATCATTCAAAAAATTTGAATGATGCCATCAAAACACAGCGCTTTTCACTTGTGAGTGAAGGCCTAAAGTTCATCTCATCCGCTGCGCATCCGGCGCGGCATGCAAGCAAGACGGCCCGGTGCCCACGACGGCGCGGTCGTCGAAAAAGGAGTTCGACGATGTTGAAGATTCGCAAATCCCAGGAACGCGGTTATGCCGACCATGGCTGGCTGCGCTCGTTCCACAGCTTTTCGTTTGCGGGTTATTACGACCCGGCCTACATGGGCTTCGGCAACCTGCGCGTGATCAACGAGGACCGCGTCGCCGCGGGCGCCGGCTTCGGCACCCATGGTCACAAGGACATGGAGATCATCAGCTACGTGCTGTCGGGCGAGCTGGCGCACAAGGACAGCCTCGGCAACGTGGAAACCATTCCGCCGGGCGACGTGCAGCGCATGAGCGCGGGCCGGGGCGTGATGCACAGCGAGTTCAACCACAAGGCCGACGAGACCACGCACTTCCTGCAGATCTGGATCGAGCCGAACGTGCGCGGCATTGCGCCGGGCTACGAGCAGAAGAAGTTCGCCGACGCCGAGAAGCGCGGCACGCTGCGCCTCGTGGCTTCGCCCGATGGTGCCGAGGGCTCGGTCACGGTGCATGCCGACGCGCGCCTGATGGCCGGCCTGTTCGACGGCGCCGAGACCGCCAGCCTGGCGCTCGACCCGGCGCGCAAGAGCTACGTGCACCTGGTGCGCGGCGAGCTCGAGGTCAACGGCCAGAAGCTCGCGGGCGGTGACGCCGCGATGCTCGAAGGCGAGTCGCAGCTGACGCTCGGCGCAGGCAAGGACGCCGAAGTGCTGGTGTTCGACCTGGCCGCCTGATGTTTCCCCTCGGCCGGGCGCGCGCCGCCCGGCTTTTTCTTTCGCTCGTCTTTTCACCTCAACCATTCCCGAGGAGTTTTCCCATGACCACCGCTTCCCTTCCGCTGAACACCGCCGCCAACCCCAACGCCGCACAGGACACGCTCGCGCTCGTGGGCCGCATCCTCATCGCGCTGCTGTTCGTGCCCGCGGGCTTTGCCAAGCTCACCGGCTTTGCCGGCACCGTGGGCTACATCGCATCGGTGGGCGCGCCGCTGCCGCAGGTGGGCGCGGTGATCGCGATCCTCGTGGAACTGGGCGTGGGCCTGGCGCTGCTCGTGGGCTACAGGACGCGCCTCGCGGCGATCGTGCTCGCGGTGTTCACGCTCGTCGCTACCGTGATGTTCCACAACTACTGGAGCATGCCGGTCGACAAGGCCTTCGTGAACCAGCTGATGTTCTTCAAGAACGTGGCCGTCGTGGGTGGCCTGCTCGCGATCGCCGCCTTCGGTGGCGGCCGCTTCGGCATCGACAGGAAGTAAGCTTCCTCACCGATCCGCAACCATCCAAGATTCAGGAGAAGCATCCATGGCCGACATCGTCGTTGTCTTCCATTCCGGCTACGGCCACACCCAGCGCGTGGCCCAGGCCGTGGCCGATGGCGCCGGCGCGCAACTGCTCGCGATCGACGCCGACGGCAACCTGCCCGAGGGCGGCTGGGAAATGCTGGCTGCGGCCGACGCGATCATCTTCGGCTCGCCCACCTACATGGGCAACGTGAGCTGGCAGTTCAAGAAATTCGCCGATGCGTCGTCGAAGGTCTGGTTCACGCAGGGCTGGAAGGACAAGCTCTTCGCGGGCTTCACCAACAGCGCGACGATGAACGGCGACAAGGTCACCACGATGGCCTACCTGTGGACGCTCGCGATGCAGCACAGCGGCATCTGGGTCAGCATGGGCATCATGCCGACCAACAACAAGGCCGCGACGCGCGACTCGACCAACTACGTCGGCGGTTACGGCGGCCTGCTCACGCAGTCGCCCTCGGACGCGAGCCCGGCCGAGATCCCGAAGGGCGATCTCGACACCGCGCGCGCCTTCGGCGAACGCATTGCCACGGTGGCAAGATCGCGCGCCTGAACCACGCCGACACAAGGAGAACACGATGACCGATGCCGCGCCCGCCACCCGATTGCTTCAACCGCACGACAAGGACCTGGGGGGCGGCTTCAACGTGCGGCGCCTGCTGCCCGCGGCGGTGCGCCGATCCGTAGGCCCCTTCGTGTTCTTCGACCATTTCGGTCCCGCCACCGAACAGCCCGGCAATGCGCACGATGTGCGCCCGCATCCGCACATCGGGCTGGCCACGGTCACTTACCTGTTCGAGGGCGCGATGATGCACCGCGACAGCATCGGCAGCGTGCAGGAGATCCTGCCGGGCGCCATCAACTGGATGACCGCGGGCCGCGGCATCGTGCATTCGGAGCGCAAGCCCGAGCGCCTGCTGGCCGAGCACTACGTCAACCACGGCCTGCAGCTCTGGGCTGCGCTGCCGCAGGCGCATGAAGAGGTCGAAGCGAGCTTCGAGCACACGGCGGCCGATGCGATTCCGGCCGTGGTCGAGCAGGGCGTGGGCGTGCGGGTGCTGGTGGGCGAGGCCTTTGGTGCGCGCTCGCCGGTGCGCACCTTCTCGCAGACGGTGTACCTCGACATCGCGCTGCCCGCGGGTGCAAGCTTCGAGCTGCCGGCGCTCGCACCCGAGCTCGCGGTGTACCCGATCGATGGCGACATCGGCGTCGACGGCAGCGCGGTGCCGGCGCACACCATGGCCGTGCTGGCCGAGGGGCAGGGCGCGCGCCTCACGGCGCCCGTGACGGCGCCGGTGCGGCTGGTGGTCATCGGCGGCGAGCCGCTCGACGGCCCGCGCTATATCACCTGGAATTTCGTCTCGAGCCGGCGCGAGCGCATCCTGCAGGCCGGCGAAGATTGGGCCGCGCAGCGCATGGGCCATGTGGCGGGGGAGACAGAGTTCATTCCGTTGCCGGGCAAGCCGTTTGGGGTGCGGGAGCCGGATGTGGGGACGACGCCGGTCTGATCTTCGCTGGGCGGTTGTTCGGGGCGCGTGCCCAGGCCACCGGGTACTCCCCTCCGCGAATGTCCCCCGCCTTCGGCTCCTCCTTATTTCGCTGCGGGGAGCACCCGGTACCCTGGGCACAGGGCACGCTCGCAGTGCATCGCTGATCAACGACCGCTCTGCGCAACGATCACGCCCCGAACAGCAGCGCGCGCTAAGTCTTGATCCCGAGGTCTGGGTCTTCCGACGCCCGCGCACTGGCCTTGTTGGAACGCGCGCTCAGGTCCGGCGCCAGTGCCTCGCGCCCATCGAACACGAAGCAGTCGCCGCTGTAGTGCGCGCCGCCCACGAGCTCGAAGTACTTGAGGATGCCGCCTTCGAGCTGCAGCACGTTCTCGACGCCTTCCTCGCGCATCAGGATGGCGGCCTTCTCGCAGCGGATGCCGCCGGTGCAGAAACTCACGATGGTCTTGCCGGCGAACTCCGCGCGGTGTTCGCGCAGTGCGGGCGGGAACTCGGTGAACTTTCCGATGCGCCAGTCGATCGCGCCTTCGAAGCTGCCGTGGTCGACCTCGAAGGCATTGCGGGTGTCGAGCAGCGCGATCTCTCGACCCTGGTCGTCGTGGCCCTGGTCGAGCCAGCGCTTGAGCGTGGGCGCATCGACACCGGGCGCGCGGCCGGCCGCGGGCTGGATCGCGGGGTGGTCCATGCGGATGATCTCGCGCTTCAGCTTGACGAGCATGCGGCGAAACGGCTGGGTGGCCGACCAGCTTTCCTTGGTTTCGAGATCCGAGAAGCGCGCATCGGCGCGCAGGTGGGCCACGAAGGCGCGCACCGCGTCGGCGGCGCCCGCCAGAAACAGGTTGATGCCCTCGGGCGCCAGCAGGATCGTGCCCATGAGGCCGAGCGCCCCGGTGCGTTCGCGCAGGTCCTCGCGCAGCGCGGGGGCGTCGTCGATGGCCACGAACTTGTAGGCCGCGATATTCAGAATCTCTTGTTGCACGGGGTCCGATTGTAGGTGTCGCGACCCGCGCGGCCGGCTTCGAGGGTATGCCAACCCACATCGTGGAGGCTGCGCTTTCTACAATGGGCGGATGTTCGTTCACCTGCGCCTGCACACCGAGTTTTCCGTCGTCGACGGGACCATCCGAATCGACGAAGTCGTCAAGGCCGCCGCCGGCGACAGCCAGCCGGCGCTCGCGATCACCGACCTCAACAACCTGTTCGGGGCCATCAAGTTCTACAAGCAGGGGCGCGGCAAGGGCGTCAAGCCGATCATCGGTGCCGAGGTCTTCGTCGAGGGCCTGGGCAAGGAGCCCGGGGCGCTGACCCGCATCGTGCTGCTGGTGCAGAACACCGAAGGCTACCTGCACCTGTGCGAACTGCTGGCGCGCGCCTGGACGCAGAACGTCGGCCGCGGCCAGTCGCAGGCGGCCTGCAAGCTCGAATGGCTGCAGGAACTGCAGGGCGGGCTGATCGCGCTCTCGGGCGCGCAGGCGGGCCCGCTGGGCCAGCCGCTGCTGCAGGGGCAGCACGAACGCGCGGCCGAACTGGCGCTGCAACTCGCGGGCATCTTCCCGCACCGCTTCTACATCGAGCTGCAGCGCGCCGGCCGCCCCGAGGACGAGCCGCACGTGATCGCGGCCGTGAAGCTCGCGGCCCGGCTGCGGCTGCCGGTGGTGGCCACGCACCCGGTGCAGTTCGCCGAGCGCGAGGACTACGAGGCGCACGAGGCGCGCGTGTGCATCTCGGAGGGCGAGATCCTCGGCAATCCGCGCCGCGTGCGCAAGTTCACCCCCGAGCAGTATTTCAAGTCGGCGGCCGAGATGGAGGCGCTCTTCGCCGACGTGCCGAGCGCGCTCGCCAACACGGTCGAGATCGCCAAGCGCTGCAACCTCACGCTGGTGCTCGGCAAGCCGCAGCTGCCCGACTTTCCGACGCCGTTCATCAGCGACGGCGTGCGCATGCCGATCGACGAGTTCTTCCGGCAGGAATCCTTCGTGGGGCTCGAGGAGCGCCTCGCGCACCTCTACCCCGATGCCGCGAAGCGCGAGGCCGAGCGCCCGCGCTACGTGGAACGGCTCGAGTTCGAGATCAACACCATCCTGAAGATGGGTTTCCCGGGCTACTTCCTGATCGTGGGCGACTTCATCAAGTGGGCCAAAAGCAACGGCTGCCCGGTCGGACCGGGCCGGGGCTCGGGCGCCGGTTCGCTGGTGGCCTATGCGCTCAAGATCACCGACCTCGATCCGCTCGAATACAAGCTGCTGTTCGAACGTTTCCTGAACCCGGAGCGCGTGTCGATGCCCGACTTCGACATCGACTTCTGCCAGGGCAACCGCGACCGCGTGATCGACTACGTGAAGGACAAGTACGGCCGCGACGCGGTGAGCCAGATCGCCACCTTCGGCACGATGGCCGCGCGTGCCGCGATCCGCGACGTGGGCCGCGTGATGGACATGAGCTACATGTTCTGCGACGGCATCAGCAAGCTCATTCCCAACAAGCCGGGCAAGCCCGTCACGCTGCAGTACCCGCCCGCCGACCTGTCCGAAGACGACAAGGAGAAGTACGCGATCGCGGCCGAGCCGCAGCTCGCGCAGCGCATCGAGCGCGAGGAAGAGGTCAAGTCGCTGGTCGAGATGGCGCAGAAGCTCGAGGGCATGACGCGCAACATCGGCATGCACGCGGGCGGCGTGCTGATCGCGCCGGGCAAGCTCACCGACTTCTGCCCGCTCTATCAGCAGCCCGGCAGCGACTCGGCCGTGAGCCAGTACGACAAGGACGACGTGGAGGCCATCGGCCTGGTGAAGTTCGACTTTCTGGGCCTCGCGACGCTCACGATCCTCGAGATCGCGAAGGATTTCATCGCGAGCCGCCACAAGGGCCAGGAGAACTTCGCCTACGAGAACATCCGGCTCGACGACCGCGAGACCTACAAGCTCTTCTCCGAAGGCAAGACCGAGGCGGTGTTCCAGTTCGAAAGCCGCGGCATGCAGGGCATGCTGAAGGATGCGCGGCCGACGCGGCTCGAGGACCTGATCGCGCTCAACGCGCTGTACCGCCCCGGCCCGATGGACCTGATCCCGAGCTTCGTGGCGCGCAAGCACGGCCGCGAAGAGGTCGAGTACCCGCACCCGGCCGTGGCCGAGATGCTCTCCGAGACCTACGGGATCATGGTCTACCAGGAGCAGGTGATGCAGACCGCGCAGATCCTGGGCGGCTACTCGCTCGGCGGCGCCGACCTGCTGCGCCGCGCCATGGGCAAAAAGAAGCTCGAGGAAATGGCCGAGCACCGCGAGAAGTTCCGCGCGGGCGCGCTCGCCACGCACGGCATCCCGCAGGACAAGGCCGACGAGATCTTCGACTTGATGGAGAAGTTCGCGGGCTACGGCTTCAACAAGTCGCATGCGGCCGCGTACTCGCTGCTGGCGTACCACACGGGTTGGCTCAAGGTTCATTACACGGCCGAGTTCTTCTGCGCCAACATGACCGTGGAAATGGACAACACCGACAAGCTCAAGGTGCTGTTCGAGGACGCGCAGAAGAACTTTGGCATCAGCTTCGAGCCGCCGGACGTGAACCGCGGCAACTACCGCTTCGAGCCGGTGACCGACAAGGTGATCCGCTACGGGCTCGGCGCTGTCAAGGGCACGGGCCAGCTCGCGGTCGAGGCGCTGGTGCGCGCGCGCGAGGAGGGCGGCCCGTTCAAGAGCCTCTATGACTTCTGCGTGCGCATCGACCGCCAGCGCATCAACAAGCGCACGGTCGAGGCGCTGATCAAGGCCGGCGCCTTCGACGCGATCCAGCAGAACCGCGCGTCGCTCGTCGCCTCGCTCGACCGCGCCTTCGAATTCTCGGCCGCCACCGAGGCGAATGCGGCGCAGGTCGACATCTTCGGCGACTGCGAGCACGGCTCGGCCACCGCCGAGCCCGAGCTCGTCGATGCCACGCCGTGGGGCGTGAAGGAGCGGCTGACCTTCGAGAAGACCGCCGTCGGCTTCTACCTGTCGGGCCACCTGTTCGACGAGGTGGCGCACGAGGTGCGGCGCTTCTGCAAGCGCGAGATCGGCGACCTGATGGACACGCGCGAGCAGCAGGTGATCGCGGGCATCGTGAGCGACCTGCGCGTCATCAACGGCCAGCGCGGCCGGCTCGCGATCTTCAAGCTCGACGACAAGTCCGATTCGATCGAGGCCACCGCCGACGAGGCGCTGATCAATGCCAACCGCAACACGCTGAAGGAGGACGAGCTCGTGATCGTGAGCGGCCGGCTGCAGCCGGGTCGCGGCGGCTTCGAGGCACGCTTCCAGGTGCAGCAGGTCTGGGACCTGGCCGCGGCGCGTTGCCGCTTCGGCAAGTTCCTGCGGGTGGCGGTGAACGGCAAGGCGCCCGACATCGCGCGCCTCGTGAAGGACTTTCCGCCGCGCACCGAGCAGAGCGAGCACGGCGACCTGGTGCAGGGCCTGCCGGTGCGCCTGTCGATGGCGCGCGGCGGCGCACAGGTCGAACTGCAGCTCGGCGAGCGGGCCAAGTTCTTTCCCACCGATGCCGCGCTCGCGAGTTGGACTGCGCAGGCCGAAGCCGGCAAGGCCTCGGTCGTCTACGAATGACACGAATGACATCGTTCAACAAGGAGTAACACCGCCATGACGCTTGCAGCCAAACTGAAGAAAACCACGTTCGCCCTCGGCCTGGCGGTCGCGCTGACGCCGGCCCTGGCCCAATACAGCGGCCCGAGCAGCGTGCAGGCCATGACGGTCAAGCAGTTGCTGGACACCGGCAAGGACGACCAGCATGCGACTCTGCGCGGCTTCATCGTCTCGCACGATGGCGGCGAGCACTACACCTTTGCCGACGACAGCGGCCGCATGAAGGTCGAGATCGACGCCAAGCACTTTCAGCCGGGCGTGAAGATCGACGACAAGGTGCGCGTCGAGATCTCGGGCGAGTTCGACAAGGACATGGTCGGCAACAAGGCCGAGCTCGACGTCAAGCGCCTGAGCGTGGCGCGCTGAGCGGCGCCCGCGCGGGCGCCGGCCCTCAGCGGCTCAGCGCTTGGGCTTGAGCGTGACGATCAGCCGCGACGGCACGGTGCCGTCGACGTCGCGCGGCAGCTTCTCGGTCTTCTGCAGCGCACGCAGCGCGGCTTCGTCCCAGTTCGCCACGCCGCTGCTCTTCACCAGCGAAGGCGTTCCGACGATCGTGCCATCGGGCGCGAGGCGCACGTCGAATTCGGCGCCGGGGTTGCCGTTGATCAGATCGGCCTCGGGGAACACCACGTTGGGCCGGACGGCCGCAGCCACCTTGCCGCCATAGCTGCCCGACGGGCCGGACGAGCGCGCGGCATTGCCCTCGCCGCCGCTGCCCGCCATGGCCTGCATGCGCTTGAGCGTGGCGGCGCGATCGGCGGCTGCCTGCGCGGTGGCCTTGGCCTCGGCTTCCTTCTTCTTGGCGGCCGCAGCGGCTTCGGCTTCCTTCTTCTTGGCCGCAGCAGCCTCGGCTTCCTTCTTCTTCGCTTCGGCCAGCTTCTTTTCCTGCTGCTCCTGCTGCGCTTCCTTCTTGCGCTCGGCCTCGAGCCGCTCGGCGCGCTCGCGCGCTTCCTGCTCTTTCTTTTCCTGCGCGGCCTTGCGCTCGGCTTCGAGCTTTTTCTGCCGCTGCTCGCGCGCCAGTTCTTCCTGGCGCTCGCGCTCCTTCTGCTCCTTGAGCTTCTTCTCGCGTTCGAGCGCGATGTCGGGCTCCTTGGGCGGCGGGGGCGCCGGTTCCGGCGGCCGCACGGCCTGGGGCGGCGGGGGCGGTGGGGGTTCGGGCGCGGGGGCCGGCGCCGGCGCGGGCGGCGGCGGTGTGGGCGCCACGGCACGCGGCGCGGCCTGCTGCACGGTCGAAGACCACAGCTCGGCGTCGACGGCGGCGTCTGCCGTTTCGCGCCGCCAGCTCACGCCCCAGGTCAGCGCGGCGATCAGGAGCGCATGCGCGACGAGCGCCAGCAGCACCGCGCGCGGCGTGCCGCGCTGCGGCGGGGGTGCGAATTCGGGGCGGTCCAGCGCGAGCGACATGCCTTATTTGCCGCCCGTGGTGGTGACCGACAGACCCACGCGCTCGATGCCGCTGCGCTTGAGCTGGTTCATCGCCTTCACGACGGTTTCGTACTTGACGGACTTGTCGGCGCTGATGACCACCGGGCGCTGGTCGTCGCCGCCCTGGGCCGTCTTGGCTGCATCGCCGATCTGGGTCATGGGGATGGACGTGCCGCCGCTGCCGGTGGACGGGTCCTTCTTGATCTGCACTTCGTCGTCGCTCTTGATGACGATCTCGATCGGCTTGTCGGGCTGCTTGTTGGCGCGGTCGACCGAAGGCAGGTTGATCACGCTCGGCGTGATGAGCGGTGCAGTGACCATGAAGATGATCAGCAGCACCAGCATCACGTCGATGAACGGGACCATGTTGATCTCGTTGATCGTCCGGCGGCCTCGGCCTCGGGATGAAACGGCGGGCATGGGTTTGTCTTCTCCGCTCAGCGGTTGGTGGCCGTCGCCGACGTGGCCGTTGCCGCACCCGGGTTGGCCGACAGGTTGCGCTGCAGGATGTTGGAGAACTCCTCGATGTAGGTCTCGAGGGCGATGGCGATCTTGTCGATCTCGCGCGCGAAGCGGTTGTAGCCGACCACCGCGGGAATCGCCGCGAACAGGCCGATGGCGGTCGCCACCAGCGCTTCGGCAATGCCGGGCGCCACGCTGGCGAGCGTGACCTGCGCGAGCGCGGCCAGACCGGTGAAGGCATGCATGATCCCCCAGACCGTGCCGAAGAGGCCGACGTAGGGCGAGACCGAACCGACGGTGGCCAGGAACGACAGGTTCTGTTCGGCCGCGTCGAGCTCGCGCTGGAAGCTCGCGCGCATGGCGCGGCGGGCACCGTCGAGCAGCGTGGGGGCGTCGCTCACGTGGCGTTCACGCAGTTTTTGGTACTCGCGCATGCCCGAGGCGAAGATGCGCTCCATGGGGCCGGAGAACTTGGCGTTCTGCGCGGCCGAGGCGAACAGCTCGTTGAGGCTGGTGCCCGACCAGAACTCGCGCTCGAACTCATCGTTGAGCGCGCGCATGCGGCGCAGCGCGAAGTACTTGCGGATGATCGCGGCCCAGCTGGCGATCGAGACGATCACGAGCAAGAGCACGACCAGTTGGACCACGATGCTCGCTTGGAGCAGGAGATTGACGATGGAGAGATCTTGGTTCATGGCTTGAAAGGTTGAGTCATGGAGCCGCGCGGCGCTCGAGGGTTCCCGCAATTTCGGCCGGGATGCGCGCGGGGCGCAGTGTGGAAGCGTCCACCCAGCCGATGCGGATGGTGCCCTCGCACAGCAGCACGGGGTCGGCCGCGTCGGTCCGCGTTTGCTCTGTTTTTGATAGCACTCGCTGTCCGATTATCAGCGATGCAGTGCCCGATTGTCGAAGTTCGGCTGTCACCAGCAGTTCGTCGTCGAGCCGCGAGGGGCGGTGGTATTTGAGTTGCGTCTCGCTCACCACGAACTGGCCGCCGGTTCGCTCGCGCAGCGCACGCTGTTCGATGCCCAGCGAGCGCAGCCATTCGGTGCGCGCGCGTTCCATGAACTTGAGGTAGTTGGCATAGAACACGATGCCGCCGGCGTCGGTGTCTTCCCAGTAGACGCGAATGGGGAACGCGAAGCTCATCTCGCAATCATGGCCCGCAGGCGCTCAATCGATTCCTGCAGGTGCGCCATCGAACTGGCTGTCGAAAAGCGCACGAAGCGCGAGGTTTCGGCGCTGCCGAAGTCGCGGCCGGGCGTCACGGCGACATGGGCCCGCTTCATGGTTTCGAAGGCGAAATCCCAACTGCCCGAAATGCCGAGCTGTTCGGCGATGCGGGTGCAGTCGGCCCAGGCGTAGAAGGCGCCGTCGGGCACGACCGGCACGTCGAGGCCGAGTGCGTTCAACTGCGGAATGAACCAGTCGCGCCGGGCCTTGAACTCGGCGCGGCGGCGTTCGTATTCGGCGATGCTGGCGTCCTCGAAGCAGGCGAGCGCTGCGTACTGCGACACCGTGCTCGCGCAGATGAAGAGGTTCTGCGCCAGGCGCTCGACCACCGGCACCAGCGCCTCGGGCACCACCAGCCAGCCGAGCCGCCAGCCGGTCATGTTGAAGTACTTGCTGAAGCTGTTGATGCTGATGACGTTGTCGTCGATCGCCAGCGCCGTCTGTCCGAATTGCGCGTCGTACGACAGCCCCAGGTAGATCTCGTCGATCAGCGTGATGCCGCCACGCTGCGAAACCACCTCGTGGATGCGGCGCAGTTCGTCGGGCGCGATGGAGGTGCCGGTGGGGTTGGAAGGCGACGCCAGCAGCACGCCGCGCGTGTTGGCGGTCCAGGCGGCCTCGACCTTGGCGGCCGTGAGCTGGAAGCGCTCGGCCGCCGTGGTCGGCACCAGCACGGCCTTGCCGTCCGCCGCGCTCACGAAATGCCGGTTGCACGGATAGCTCGGGTCGGGCATCAGGATCTCGTCGCCCGCATCGATCAGCGCCAGGCAGGCAAGCTGCAGCGCTGCCGAGGCGCCGGCCGTCACCACGATGCGCCGCGCCGGCACGTCGACGCCGAAGCGCTGCGCATACCAGCCGCTGATGCGCTCGCGCAGTGCGTCGAGGCCGGTGGCCTGGGTGTATTGCGTGGCGCCGGCGCGCACCGCGCGCGCTGCGGCTTCCTGCACCAGCGGCGGCGCGGTGAAGTCGGGCTCGCCGATGTTCAGGAAAATCATCGGCCGCTCGGTGTGTGCCACCTCGCGCGCGAGCACGCCGGCGGCCTTGGCGACCTCCATCACGTAGAAGGGTTCGATGCGCTGGGCGCGCGCCGAAATCCTCACGGCCTGGCCTTGCCCGAGGCGCGATCGGCCTCGACTTCGGCGGCGCGCAACTGCGGCGCCAGGCCGTTGAGCACGGCATTGACGTACTTGTGGCCGTCGGTGCCGCCAAACTCCTTGGCCAGTTCGACGCACTCGTTGAGCACCACGCGCCAGGGCACGTCGAGGCAATGCTGGAATTCGTACACACCGATCCACATCACCGCGTGTTCGACGGGCGATATCTCTTCGAACTTGCGGTCGAGCAGCGGCCGGATCAGCGCATCGAGCTGCTCGGCGTTCTCGATCGAACCGTGCAGCAGCGCGTCGTAGTGCGCGGCGTCGGCCTTGTGGAAGCCCGCGAGGTCGCGCGTGAAGTGGTCGATGTCGGAAGCGTCGTTGCGGCCCACCAGGTGCTGGTAGAGCGCCTGCAGCGCGAATTCGCGCGCGCGGCTGCGGTTCGACTTGGCCGAGGCCTTGCGCACGCCGCTGCTCGTGAGGCCGGTGCGCAGCTGCCGTGCGGGGCGCGGCTTGGCGCCGGTGGTCTTGGGGGTGTCGTCGGTCATTGGAGGGCGGCCAGCAGCTGCGCCATTTCGACCGCCACGCGGGCCGCGTCGCGGCCCTTGTCGGTCTGGCGCGCCACGGCCTGCTCGAGGTTCTCGGTGGTCAGGATCGCGTTGGCGATGGGAAGGCGATGGTCGAGTGCGACGCGGCTCACGCTCGCGCCCGATTCGTTGGCCACCAGTTCGAAGTGGTAGGTCTCGCCGCGGATGATGCAGCCCAGCGCCACCAGCGCGTGGTAGCCGCCGCGTCGAGCCATGGCCTGCAGCGCCACGGGCACTTCGAGGGCGCCGGGCACGTTCACGTGGTGGATGTCGTCCGCGGCCACGCCGAGCGCCTCGAGCTCCGCGAGGCAGGCGGCAGCGAGCGCGTCGGTGATGTCGGCGTTGAAACGCGCCTGCACGATGCCGATGCGCAGTCCTTTTCCGTCGAGCGGCTTCGCATCCGCTCCCTTGTTTGCACCTTGCATGTCGGGTTCGTCTTTTGTTGTCTTCAGTCTTTGGAAAGGTAGCCGGCAATCTCGAGGCCATAGCCCGCCGCCATGCTCGGCATGCGGCGCGGCGTGCCGAGCAGGTTCATTTTGTGCACGCCGCATTCGCGCAGGATCTGCGCGCCGATGCCGTAGCTGCGCAGGTCCATGCGGCCGCGTTCGGGCGCCTGCGCCGGGCGCGCGGTGCCGTCGAACTGCGCGAGCAGCTCGGCGCCGGTCTCGCCGCAGTTCAGGAGCACCGCCACGCCCTTGCCCTCGCCGGCGATGTGCGCGAGGCTGGCGTCGAGGCTCCAGGAGTGCAGCGAACGGTTGATCTCGAGCGCGTCGAGCACCGAGAGCGGCTCGTGCACGCGCACCGACACGGTCTCGTCGGGCGTCCACTGGCCGCGCACCAGCGCCAGGTGCACGCCGCGGCTCGGCTTGTCGGTGAAGGCGTGGGCGGTGAAGCTGCCCCAGGCGGTCTGGATCTCGCGGCAGCCGACCTTTTCGACCAGCGACTCGGTGCGGCTGCGGTGCTCGATCAGCGCGGCAATGGTGCCGATCTTGAGCCCGTGTTCGGCCGCGAAGACCTGCAGGTCGGGCAGCCGGGCCATGGTGCCGTCTTCGTTCATCACCTCGCAGATCACCGAGGCCGGCGAGCAGCCGGCCATGGCCGCGAGGTCGCAGCCGGCTTCGGTATGGCCCGCGCGCATCAGCACGCCGCCGTCGACCGCCTGCAGTGGAAAGATATGCCCGGGCTGCACCAGGTCGCTCGCCACCGCATCGCGGGCCACGGCAGCCTGCACGGTGCGCGCGCGGTCGGCCGCCGAGATGCCGGTGGTCACGCCTTCGGCCGCCTCGATCGACACGGTGAACGCCGTTGAATGCTTGGCGCCGTTGCGCGACACCATGGGCGGCAGCTGCAGTCGCTCGCACATCTCGCGCGACAGCGTGAGGCAGATCAGCCCGCGTGCATGGCGCGCCATGAAGTTGATGGCGTCGGGCGTGATGTGGTCGGCCGCGATGACGATGTCGCCTTCGTTCTCGCGGTCTTCCTCGTCGACGAGGATCACCATGCGGCCCGCGGCGAGCTCGGCGACGATCTCCTCGACCGGGGAGATCGGCGCGGGAGCCCGCGTATTGCGGGGGGCGCCGATCGGCGTGACGGAGGCGTTCATTCGGCGGTGTCCTTGGAATACGTGGGCGTGGACGCTGTGGAGGGCACCGCCAGCACGCCGGCCTGGAGCATGCGCTCCACGTAGCGCGCCACGGTGTCGATTTCGAGGTTGACCTTGGCGCCGGCCTGGAGGCTGCCGAGCGATGTGTTCTCGACGGTGTGCGGGATCAGGTTGATGCTGATCTCGGCGCCGTCGGCCATATCGGCCACGCTGTTGACCGTGAGGCTCACGCCATTGACGGTGATCGAGCCTTTGTAGGCCAGGAACCGTGCCAAGGCGGGCGGCGCGACCACGCGCAGTTCCCAACTCTCGCCGACGGGCGCGAAGCGGCTCACGGTGCCGATGCCGTCCACGTGGCCCGACACGATATGGCCGCCGAGGCGGTCGCTCGCGCGCAGGGCCTTCTCGAGGTTGAGGCGCGCGTCGGGTTCGGTGAGGCCCGCGGTCTTGTCGAGCGATTCGGCAGAGATGTCGATGGTGAACTGCCGCGCGGCCGCATCGAGGCTGGTCACGGTCATGCAGGCCCCGTTGAGGGCGATGCTGTCGCCCAGGCCGACGTCGTCGAGGTAGCCGTCGGGCGCCGCGATGGCGAGTCGTTTGCCGTGGGAGGAGGAGGGGCCGAGGTCGTGGATGGCGGCGATGCGCCCCACGCCGGTGATGATTCCGGTGAACATCCGCGCATTTTCGCAGACATCCTGGGCTTCCCGGGCGGCGGCGCCCATTCGGCGCTAGAAAGTATCCCGTCCCGCGACGCGGGCGACGATCCGCAGGTCGGGCCCGATCCGGTCGAACTGCCTGAAATCGAGCGGCAGCGCGCCCGACAGTTCGGCGAGCGGCCCGCCCGCATGCATGCCCGA
Organism: Variovorax sp. Soil_C_19; assembly: GCF_057657255.1. Lineage (NCBI taxonomy): Bacteria > Pseudomonadati > Pseudomonadota > Betaproteobacteria > Burkholderiales > Comamonadaceae > Variovorax > Variovorax sp. Soil_C_19. The sequence goes on from NZ_JBDGIV010000004.1 coordinate 133,583, forward strand.
GGCGATCTCCATGCCGTCGCCCAGGAGCTTGGGCGCCAGATAGAGGAGCAGCTCGTCGACCAGCCCTTCGCGCAGCAGCGATCCGTTGAGCTTGTGGCCGGCCTCGACGTGCAGTTCGTTGACCTCGCGCCGCGCGAGATCACGCAGCACCGCCGCCAGATCGACCTTGCCCTGCGGATTGGGCAGGCAGGTGACGGTGGCGCCGCGCGCTTCGAGGGCCGCCGCCCTGGTCTCGTCGCGTGCCGCGGCATAGATCCAGACGGCGCGGCCCGGCATGAAGAGGCGCGCGGCGGGCGGCGTCTGCAGATGGCTGTCGATCACCACCAGGTGCGGCTGGCGCGTGGTTGCCACCAGCCGCACGTCGAGCCGGGGGTCGTCCTCGAGCACCGTGCCGACGCCGGTCAGCACCGCGCTGGCGCGCGCCCGCCACGCGTGGCCGTCGGTGCGTGCCGGCTCGGCGGTGATCCATTGACTCACGCCATTGCGCAGGGCGGTCTTGCCGTCGAGCGAGGCCGCGGCCTTGAGCCGCACCCAGGGCGTCTTGCGGACCATGCGGCTGAAGAAGCCGATGTTGAGCTCGCGCGCCTCGTCCGCGCCCGGCCCGATCTCGACCGTCACGCCGGCGGCGCGCAGCCGGTCGAAGCCCTGGCCGGCGACCAGCGGGTTCGGGTCAGCCATCGACGCCACGACCCGACCGATGCCCGCGGCGATCAGCGCATCGCAGCAGGGTCCGGTGCGGCCGTGGTGGGCGCAGGGTTCGAGCGTGACGAAGGCGGTGGCGCCTGCGACCGAATGGCCTTTTGCCGCAGCGTCGCGCAGCGCCATGACTTCGGCGTGCGGGCCGCCGACCTGCTGGGTGTGGCCTTCGCCGATGACGGCGCCGGCGGCGCCGACGAGGACGCAGCCGACGCGGGGATTGGGGTCGGTTTCGGGGCCGGCTTGACAGGCGAGGGCCAGGGCCAGGGCCATGAAATCTTTTTCAGTTCCCATTGTTTTTCTTTTACGGAAGTATTTTGAACAAATTGGTGCAGTGAGTAGAAAAAGACCGTCGATCCATTTGCTTTGACCGCTTGTCGTTCACTAGATGTTCAAAAGAAATTCGACGAACTAGATTCGTGGCCATACAAGGAAATCAGGGAGAAGAGCGTCGCCACGCATGCATTTGCGGGGCGGCGCGAGCTACAAGATGGATCACCGATTCTGCGCGCTCGCCCGGCGGCCCAAGCGGCCCATCGGAACGGGACGGGGACTTACGTTGGTCGAGATGCTGGTCGTCATCGTACTGATGGCGATCCTCGCGGCCCTGGCCCTGCCGGGCTTTCGGGATCTGATTGAAAACTACCGGGTCGAACGCATGGCTTCGGCGTTGGCAGCGAGCATCAGCCATGCCCGTTCAGAGGCCGTGCGCCGCGGGCGGACGGTGAGCATCCGAAAGGGTGTGGCCTGCAGCGACAAGGACTGGAGCTGTGGCTGGGACACGCTCGTCATCGATGGAGCGACGACCGAGATCCTCCAGCAGCAAGGGTCTGACAGCGGTGTCGTGGTCGAACGGACCGCTGCTGGCGGCTTGTCTTTCGACGCCACTGGCCATGTCTCCGCTTCGGCGGGCTTCAGGTTCTTTCCGGTCGGTCGGCCGAGTTCGCCCCATGCGATCGTCGTCTGCGTGGCGAGCGGAGGTCGAGTTCTCCTTGTGAAGGGGGTTGAGAGATGCCCCGGATCCTGAGCCGCGTGCCCGCAAGGCAAGCCGGCTTTTCGCTGATCGAGGCCCTCGTCTCCATTCTCGTGCTCTCTTTCGGGTTACTCGCTCTGGCCGGCTTTCAGTTGCGGGTGCTTTCCGACAGTTCGGGCGCGAGCAATCAGAACATTGCGGCGCAACTGGCAAGTGAAATGGCCGAGCGCATCCGCGCGAATCCTGTGAAAGGCGCTACGGCCGGGAGTCCTTACAAGGTTGACTTTACGCCTGCGCCCGAGAGCGAGCCGAGCCCTTCCTGTGCAGATATCGACAGCGCCTGCAGCCAGGCGGAACTTGCGGCCTGGGACTTGTGGGCCTGGAAGCGCAGGGTGGCCGCCGCGCTGCCAGGCGGCCTCGGCGATGTGCAATCCAAGGACAACGCAGGCGGCCTGCTCTTCGTCCATGTCACCTGGAACGACGCTGCGGCCACCCATCCCATCGCGCCGGATACGAGTTGGGGATGTCCGGGCAAGTCCTGCCAGGAAGTCATCGTTGCGGTGCCCGAACCATGAGCAATATCACTCCCCATTGCACGCGATCAGCCGGCTTCACGCTGGTCGAATTCCTGGTCGCGCTGATCATCGGCATGCTCGTGATGCTTGCCGCCATCGCCAGCTTGTTCGGCACGCGCAGCACCGCTCTGACGGGCAGCGATGTCAGCACATTGAACCAATCGGCCGCGCTCGCCCTCAGGATGCTGGGACAGCAGATTCGGCAAGCCGGCTACATCCCGATCGACCCGACGGGGCCGCTCTACTACTTCAACGTCAATCTGGCGACCAACCTTCGAGGTGACCGCGATTTCTTCGCCCTCAATGGACAGGAGGCATCGAGCGGTTCTGTGAATGACACGCTGGCGGTTGGCTATGCGCCAGCCCCTGACTATTTCAGGGACTGCCTCAATCAGCGGGCGGAGAGCGATGCGAGAGCCGACTACGACCCTGCCAACCCCGCTGACCCATTCAACCCTCGCCTGATCACCAGCGAGTTCTCGGTAGTGAAGGGTACCTTGCGCTGCGCAGGCAGCGGCGGCAACGGCGCCCAGCCGATCATCGACGGCGTGGAGCGCTTCGACGTGATGTATGGCATCGCAGCGGAGGGCGGAGGTGAGCAGGCGGGGCGCTATGTGACGGCTGCCGGCGTGCCCGATTTCGGACGGGTCCGTACGGTACGTGTATGCCTGCAGCTCGTGGGAAGGTCGCGCAACAACCCGGACGGCAGCTACATGGATTGCGACGGAAAAGCGCAGGCCAGCACGGACGGGAGGCTGCGGCGCGTTCACACGGCCGTGTTCGCTCTGAGAAATCAATGAGCTCCCTCATCTGCATCTCTCCACGGCCGATGCGCGCTGCCGGCGTTCGCCGCGCCGGGTTCCGCCAGTGCGGGTTTTCCTTGTTCATCGTCGTGATCATGCTGCTGATTTCGGGGTTGCTGGTCATCGGAGGCGCTCGCATCGCCCAACTGCTCGAATCGATGGCGGGCAACGAGCGCGACCATCAACGAGCGTTCGAGGCGGCCGAGGCGGCGCTGCTCGATGCGGAGCACGACATTCGACAGAAGGTCTTCGACACCGCGACCAAGACCTACGTCCATTGTTCGGCCGTCATGGATGCGCCCTGTCGCACGCCAGAGCGCAACCGCGTCTTTCCCGACCGGGACACCGGCTGGGTGACAGCCTACGTGCTAACCGAGAGCAACAGCTGTACGGACGGCATCTGCTATTTCGCTGCGCCCGAATCCGGCATGGCTGCGAAGGACAGCGAGGCTTATCGCTTCTGGACCAAGAAGAACTACGCAGAAAAGTACGCCAAGTACGGGCAATTCACTGCTGCACCCACCGCTGACAGTCCGGCGCTGTCCAGCGCGCGGTATTGGATCGAGGTGATCGACCGTCCGAACAGCAAATACCCGTTGTACCGGATCACCGCGATGGCCGCGGGCGCCCGCGCCGCAAGCGCGGCCGGCGGCACCGAGGTGATGCTGCAGATCTCCCTGGATCCGGATCCCGTGAAGACCTTGAACTGAGCGCTGTGGAAACAAGCAATATGAATATCAACAGGTTTTCAGGTCGCGTCTTCGGATGCGTGCTGATCCAGGTGCTGGTACAGACACTCGGTCATGCAGCCGCTTTCTCGCTGGCCCAGGAGCCGCGCGATGCCAGCGTCGAGCAACCAGCGCCGAACGTGATCGTGTCAGTCGACAACTCGTACAGCATGCGGTGGTCGTCGCGTGCGTCGGACGGCAGCAGGTACCCTCCGAGCGGCGTACCCACTCGCCTGGCTGCGCTGAAAAAGGCATTGAAGTCCAATTTCTCGGAGAGCAAGATCCCTGATCGTCGCATTCGCCTCGCCTGGCAGGCGATGAATCACACGACGACCGAGAGCTGCGTGGGCTTTGCCCCCGATGAAAAAGCGGCCGCTGACTACCGAGCGAGCAGTTGTGTCGTCGATGGCACCGCAAACGCAAACCTGCTCCGCCCATTCAAGGGTGCCCATCGGAAGAACTTCATGACCTGGGTTGACGCGCTGCACGCCGACGGTGGCACCCCCATGCACGCGATGATGGTGCGTGCTGGCGAATACATGAAGACCACGGGAAGGCTGAGTCCCTATTCCGACGATCCGGGCGTGGAAGGCGCCAGCCAGTCGAGCTGCCGCAAGTCGTTCCACATTTTCATGACCGATGGCGAATACACGCTGTTCGGCTTTCAAAACGACCCCGAGACATTTGGCATACCCGACATCGGCAACGCAGATGGCACCCGGCGCGACTTGCCGGGCGGCATCAGATACGAGCCGCGCGCTCCTTATGCCGATTACGCAGGAGCCAAGATTGAGGCGCACCCCTGGACAAAGGGCGAGGATGGCGTGTGGAGGCCGACCGAAGAGTATCGGCCCACGCTCGCCGACCTGGCGTTCCACTATTGGGCCATCGATCTGCAGCCGCAGGTGCCTGACAACGTGAACAAGCTTGATGAGCCGAAGTACCTGGCCAGCAACTCCGAATATTGGAACCCGCGTAACGACCCTGCCAACTGGCAGCACCTGAGGACGCACACGATCGGCTTTGGCTCTGCGTCGTCGTGGACGGGAAGGCCCGCATTCGACAACAAGGCATCGCAACCCACGTACAGCAAAGATTTCGCGGCCTTGGCCGCGGGCACCCTCGCTTGGCCCAATCCGTTGGACGGGACAAGGCCGAAAAACGACGCGCGGCTGCGTTGGGACGAAGCCGGATTCAGCTTTGGTTTCGACTACGACGCGTTCAATCCCTCCATCGTGCGGATGGACCTCTGGCATGCCGCAATCAATGGTCGGGGTCGCTTTCTGCCGGCTGCCAATGCGGGTGCGCTCAATGACGCATTCGAATCGATCCTCGCCCCGCTCGGCTCTGAACCCAGCAAGTCGCGTACCTCTATCTCGGCCAATGCTTCCAAGATTTCGACCAGCACCACGGCCTATCGAGCAGGGTACGACACGGGAGACTGGTCAGGCATGCTTACGGCCACCAAGTTCGGCGAGAAAGCGCGACTCCATAACGAGACCATCTGGGATGCGCGCGTTTTGCTCGACGAACGCATGGCTGAGACGGGTGCGCACGCCACTCGGGAGGTGCTGAGTTTCTCGAGCACCGAAGCGGGCGGTTCCGGCATTCCATTCCTCTGGGACAGCCTTAGCGGTGCACAGCAGGATGCGCTTGCAGGCGTGGCAAATGCTGCGGCCGACGAGAAGAAGAAAACGCATGGACAAGGGGTGCTCGACTTTCTACGCGGCGACCGCAGCAAGGAGGGACCCGGCGGAGATGACTTCAGAGAGCGCGACCATGTGCTGGGCGATATCGTCGGCTCCAGCCTGTGGTATGCCGGGCAGCCGAGCAGCGGCTTCACTCGCGACGCGTATGCCTCCTTCGCTGCGAAGCCTCGCAAGGCGATGGTCTATGTCGGGGCGAATGACGGCATGATGCACGCCTTCAATGCAGAGGACGGCATCGAGGCATTCGCTTATGTGCCTGCAGGCCTCTACGGCACTGCGGACGCGCCTGTTCTCAAGCGGCTCAGCGAGCAAGCGTATTCGCATCAGTACTACGTCGACGGAAGCCCGTTCGTGGCAGATATCTACATGGGTTCCGACGACAGCAAGCTGAAAGAGAACTTCTGGAAGTCGGTGCTCGTCGGAACCCTCGGGGCGGGAGGCAGGGGCTACTTCGTGCTTGACGTCACCAATCCGGAGAATGTTCTGGAGCGCAATGCGACCGGCGTCGTTCTTGCCGATACAACGGTCCTCGCGGACGACGATTTGGGCTATCAGTTCCAGCAACCCGCGCTCGACTCCTTCTCGCGACGAGCAGTGCAGGTCGCATCATTGAACAATGGCCGCAGAGCTTTGATCCTGGGCAACGGCTACAACAGCAAGAACGAGAAAGCGATTCTCTGGATTCAGTACCTCGACGGAGACAAATCGATCCTCAAGATTCCAGCGCCGGCCAGTCAGGTAGCGGGCGCCGCCAACGGCCTGTCCGCTCCGCGGCCGATGGACCGCAATGGCGATGGCAAGATCGACCTTGTCTATGCAGGTGACCTGCTCGGCAATCTCTGGAAGTTCGATCTCAGCGGGGCCGAGAGCAGCAGCTGGAAAGCGATGGAGTCGAGTGCGACCGCCTCGGGCCCCAAAAAGTTGCCGCTGTTCGCAGCTGGCGTCACGCAACCGATCACAGCCGCACCAATGGTCGTCGACCATCCTATGGGCGGCTACATGGTGGTATTCGGCACGGGTCAACTGTTTGCCGAGGGCGATGAAAGCACGATCAGCGCTCAATATCTCTACGGCATATGGGATCGGGCGGGCGCGGCTTCAGATACTGTGGCGCTGACCGACCTTGTGCAACAGACCATCGACACCGAGACGGTCACGGATCTGAGCACTGAAGCGGGGGAGGCTAGGTTCGGCACCGAGTTCCGCACCGTTTCAAACAACAGCGTGCGCTATCGGGAAGAAAGCGGCAAGCGCGGCTGGTATCTCGAATTGCCAACCAGCAAGGAGCGGATCGTCTATCCGGGCGACGTGCTGAGCAACAGCGTTGGATTGTTCTCCACAACGATCCCAGGCACTGCTGCTGACCGCGTCGATTGCACGCCTGGCACCCCTGACGACGGCTGGACCTTACTGATCGACTTCTTCAGTGGCTCGGCGCCTGACGGCATCGTCTATGCCGATTCTGCTGCGGCTGGCCTCTATCTCGGGTACCGAAACTACTCGGGTCGGGACGATCTCAGCTTCATGCCGCCCGGCGACGGGAAGAACGCGGACGTGATCTGCAACGCAGCAGGAGATTGCACGGACGTGAAGCGGCCAGACGCAGTACGCCGCTTCGGCTGGCGCAGCCTGTTCTCGTCATATTGATGAGCGTGGATCTGCCCATGAACAAGAAGACCAGGCATTGGATCCTTGCGAACTCCTGCTCGCGGGGTTTCACCCTCATCGAACTCATGATCGTCGTGGCGGTGATCGCCATCCTCGCGGCCATCGCCTACCCGAGCTATTCACGCTACGTGCTGCGCGCCAAGCGCGCCGATGCGAAGCAGCAACTGCTGCAGGCGGCGCAATGGACCGAACGCTACATGTCGGCCAATGGCCGATATCCGCCCGTTGACGTGGACCTGCCTGCGGGCTTGGCACAGTCCCCTTCGTCGGGCACTGCGAGCTACAGCATCGGCTATGTCGACGGCAGAACCGCCACCACCTACACGCTGCGGGCCGTTCCGCAGGGCGTCTCGGCCAACGACGAATGCGGCACGCTCACCGTCAACCAACAAGGCGTGAAGCTGGCCAACGACAGCACCGATGCCTCGAGCGATGTGGTGCAGTCGTGCTGGAACCGCTGATGCGGCAACGCGGGCTGGCACCGCCCTCCGCGGGCCAGCCTCAGCCTCTCAGATATCCCGCAGCAGCTGCCTGAACTCGTCCACGTCCTCGAAGCTGCGGTACACCGATGCAAATCGCACGTAGGCGACCTTGTCGAGCTTCTTGAGTTCGCGCATCACGAGTTCGCCGACCTTGGTCGAGTCGATTTCCCGCAGGCCGCTCGCGAGCAGCTTCTGTTCGATGCGCAGGAGAGCGTTGTCGATCTGCTCGATGCTCACCGGCCGCTTGCGCAGCGCGAGCATCATCGAGGCCCGCACCTTGGACGAATCGAAATCGGCGCGGCTGCCGTCTTTCTTGACGACGACCGGAAAGTTGACGTCCGGTCGCTCGTAGGTGGTGAAGCGCTTGTCGCAGGCACTGCATTGGCGGCGCCTGCGGACGAAGTCGGCGTCTTCCGAGACGCGGGTCTCGACGACCTGCGTTTCCAGATGACCGCAAAAAGGGCATTTCATGCGGCCACCGCTTGCCGATGACGTTCAGCGGTAGACAGGGAAGCGGCTCGTTAGCGCGTGCACCTTGGCACGCACCGCGTCGATGTGGGCGGTGTCGCGGGGGTTCTCGAGCACGTCGGCCACCAGGTTCGCGGTGAGGCGGGCCTCCTCGTCCTTGAAGCCGCGCGTGGTCATGGCCGGGGTGCCGATGCGCACGCCGCTCGTCACCATCGGCTTCTCGGGGTCGTTGGGGATCGCGTTCTTGTTGATCGTCATGTGGGCGGCGCCCAGCACGGCTTCGGCTTCCTTGCCGGTGATGCCCTTGGCGCGCAGGTCGACGAGCATCACGTGGCTCTCGGTGCGGCCGCTCACGATGCGCAGGCCGCGCGCGGTGAGCGTTTCGGCCACGATGCGCGCGTTGGTGACCACCTGCTGCTGGTACGCCTTGAACTCCGGCGCCATCGCTTCCTTGAACGCCACCGCCTTGGCGGCGATCACGTGCATGAGCGGGCCGCCCTGCAGGCCGGGGAAGATGGCGCTGTTGATGGCCTTTTCGTGCTGCGCCTTCATCAAAATGATGCCGCCGCGCGGGCCGCGCAGGCTCTTGTGGGTGGTGGAGGTCACCACGTCGGCATGGGGCACCGGGTTGGGGTACACGCCCGCAGCCACGAGGCCTGCATAGTGGGCGATGTCGACCATGAAGATCGCGCCGACGTCCTTGGCCACCTTCGCGAAGCGCTCGAAGTCGATGCGCAGCGAATAGGCCGAGGCACCCGCGATGATGAGCTTGGGCATGTGCTCGTGCGCCTTGCGCTCCATCGCGTCGTAGTCGATTTCTTCCTTGTCGTTCAGGCCGTAGCTCACCACGTTGAACCACTTGCCGCTCATGTTCAGCGGCATGCCGTGGGTGAGGTGGCCGCCTTCGGCCAGGCTCATGCCCATGATGGTGTCGCCGGGCTTCAGGAAGGCGAGCATCACGGCCTCGTTGGCCGAGGCGCCGCAATGCGGCTGCACGTTGGCGGCGTCGGCACCGAAGATCTGCTTGATGCGGTCGATGGCCAGTTGCTCGGCCACGTCGACGTGCTCGCAGCCGCCGTAGTAGCGCTTGCCCGGGTAGCCTTCGGCGTATTTGTTGGTGAGCTGCGAGCCCTGGGCGGCCATGACGGCCGGCGAAGCGTAGTTCTCGCTTGCGATCAGCTCGATGTGGTGTTCTTGGCGCGCGGTCTCGGCCTGGATGGCGGCCCAGATCTCGGGATCGGTCTGTTCGACCAGAATGTTGCGTTGGTACATGGCAGTCCTTTGAAGACGAGGTCCTTGTTCTTCAACCAAACAAGGGCTGCCCAGGCGAACGGCTGAACGCCTGTATCGGATGCCAGGCGGCACGCTTCCCAGTGGTATTCCACGTCAGCGCGGGGCACCGGTGAGGATGCTGCGCCTATCGCCAGTCGCGTACGGCGCCAAGTGTAGCGCACCCGGCGTTTTTGCCGATGCCGAAGGACTCAGGAAACGCCGAAGAGCAGCGCGACCTTCTGGCCGTCCGCTGCCGCAGGATCGGCGGGCTGTTCGGTCTTGGGCGGCGCCGCAACCGGGATGGCCTGCGCCCGCACGACCGGCGGGACGACGATGGTCGGGAGGCCGCGGCCATTGGCCACCTGCAGCAGCCGGTCGCGCTCGGCGAGCACCTTGCTGGCATAGCCGCCGTCGTCGTCGAGGTTGGCGGCACCGACGTAATGGCGCAGGCCGCCTTCGACGGAACCGGCGCGCGCAATGCACTCCTGCAGCACCTTCACGCCCACGCGCATGTTGGTCACGGGGTCGAAGGCGGTGAGCGTGCCGCCCGCGCTCTCGTACTTTTCGCCGTGCACGCGTGTCATGACCTGCATCAGCCCCTGCGCGCCCACATGGCTCTGGGCAAAGGGATTGAAGCTCGATTCGATCGCCATGATGGCGAGGATCAGCGTCGGGTCGAGCTTGGTGCGGCTGCCGAGGTGATAGGCCTCGGCGACCAGCACGCTCAGCGGCTCCGGTGCGACGCGGTACTTCTTGCTGAGCCAGAAGGCTACCGCTGCCTGCTGCTTGGGCAGGTCATCCGGACTCGCCGCCGTGGTGCGCACGATCGCGGAGGCGTCGAGGTCGGTGGCTTCGGGCGGTGGCTTGCGTGACTGCAGCCAGCCCATGAGCTGCTCCTCGCCGGTCTGGCGCAGGTCGGGTCGTGCCGCGAGCGCGAGCACCGCGAACACGATGGCCAGCCCGACCAGTGCGAACCCGTTGTGGGTGATTTCAAAAAAGCCGTCTGCCACGTCGGACAGAAAAGTCCGTAGCCCGCGGGCTGTGGCATCAAACGCCTTGTTCATCGCTCTTCCTTTCTATGCGGCACCTGTTCTCAGCGCCGAGGCGATGGAAGGAGGCGGCGGCGCTTGATTGGTACGAACCAGGCTCCGCGCGAGGAGGGAAGATGTGGGTGGGAGCGCGGCGGCCTGATCAAGCCGGGGGAATTCGGCGGCGGATCCAGGGACCTCCTGCTGGATGGACAGCCAGGAGCAGGCGGGATTCTATCGTGGCTAAATACCCGGTCAAGCATATGAACTTGCATTCTTATGCCATTACAAGTTTAAACAATGCCTTGGGGAAAACCCTGATAAAGAGGCGTTGCATTGCCGGCGCGAGGCGCCTAATCTGGACCTGCCTGATTTGTCAGGCGGCTTTCCGAAGTCGAACGGCCCTGTGCAAGTTGGGCTCGAACGACGGAGGATCCAAGGCGGCAATCTCTTGCTGCCAGCTCGGCAGGAACCATTTGTCTTCCTGTTGCGCGAAAAGATGGCATGGGTCTTATGCCCGCCATCAAGCCCGGTAACAAGACATAACGTCGCGTTGCCGGGCTTTCTTGCTTCTGGTCCAGCGCTTCTTTGCGGCACACTCCCGCGATGGATGCAGCTTCGCTCAAACAAAACAAATGGTTGCGACGCGGGATCGTCGCCTTGCTGGTTGTGCTGGGGCTCTGGGCCGTTGCCTGGCTCGCGGTGCCGCCGATCGCCAAGAGCCAGTTGCAGAAGATCGCGAGCGAGGAGCTGGGGCGCCAGGTCACCGTCGGCAAGATCGACTTCAAGCCCTGGACGCTCGAAGTCACGCTGAACGACCTGCGCATCGCCACGGCGGACGGCAGCCGGCCGCAGGTGGCGATCAAGCGCATCTATGCCGACGCGGAGCTGCAATCGATCATCCGCCTGGCGCCGGTGATTGACGCCGTCACGGTCGAGGCCCCGGCCATCCTGCTCACGCATCTGGCGGATGGCCGGTATGACATCGACGACATCCTCCAGAAGCTCGCCGCCGGCCCGCAGCCGGACCCTGACGCGGAGCCCGCGCGCTTCGCGATCTACAACATCTCGATCACCGACGGTGCGGTGGACTTCGACGACCAGACGGTCAAGCGCAAGCATGAGTTGCGCGATTTCGTTCTCAAGGTGCCGTTCCTGAGCAACCTGGCCTCCCAGCGCGACGTCGACACCGAACCCAAGCTCGCTTTCTCGCTCAACGGCAGCCAGTTCGATTCGGCCGCACTCACCACGCCGTTCGCCGAAAGCCGCAAGACCGACGCGCACGTGCAGTTCAAGGGGCTCGACCTGGTGCCGTACCTGGGCTACATCCCGGCCGGCGTGCCGGTGCAACTGCAGGCGGGCACCCTCGACGCGGACCTGAAGATCGATTTCGCGCGCGCCGAGACGGCCGGACTCAAGATCACGGGCACGGTCGAAGCGCATGGCGCGAAGCTCGGCGATGCGCGGGGGCGCGACCTGCTGGCTTTCGATTCGCTCAAGCTCGCGCTGGCCGATGTGCGTCCGCTCGAATCGGTGTTCCACCTGAGCGAAGTCGCGCTGGCGGGGCCGCAGCTCGCGGTGGCCCGCGACGCACAGGGCCGGCTCAACCTGCTCGCGACCGATCCCGCGGGCGGTGCGCCCGAGAAGGTGGCGGCTGTGCCGGCCCCGGCGGCGAGCGCGCCGGACGGCAAGGCACCCCCGAAGCCGAAGCTCCGGGTCCAGGTCGACAAGGTGGCATTGAGCGGCGGCCGGATCGGCTGGCGCGACGAGACGGTGCAGCCTGCGGCGGCGATCCAGGCCACGGCGCTCGGCATCGAGCTTGCCGGCATCACATGGCCGATGGAAAAGCCGGCCCAGTTCAGCGGCAGCACGGCGGTGGCCGGCGCCACGCTCCGGTTCAAGGGCGATGCGACCGACAAGGCCGCGAATGTCCAGACCGAGGTCGAGGCCTTGCCGCTGTCGCTCGCGGCGCCGTACCTCGCGCAAAGCCTGGAGCCCACGCTCGACGGCAAGCTCAGTGGCCAGATCGACGTGGCATGGGCCGCGCCCGAACTCAAGTTCAAGGCGCGGCGCCTGGCGGCAGATGGCCTGGCGCTCACACAGCAGAAGACCGCGCTCGCGAGCGTCGGCCGCTTCGAGCTGGTCGACGCCGAGGTCGACATGACCCGGCACACGCTGAACATCGCCTCGTTCACGGCCACCAATCCCAAGGTTCGCGTCGAGCGCGACAGCGAAAGCCGCTGGATGTTCGAGCGCTGGCTCAAGGCGCCCGCGGGCGGCGCCGCTGGCGCGCCGGCCAAGGTGGCTGCGCCCAAGCCGGCCGGCAGCGGCCCCGGCGCGGCGCCGGCAGGCGCCAACACCAAGCCCTGGGCGCTGACCATCGGCACCCTGGCGGTCGACAACGGCACGCTCTCCTATGCCGACAAGGCCAGCGCCACGCCAGTTGCGGTCGAGATCACCGCCTTCAAGCTGCAGGCGCAGAAGCTCGCGCCCGAGACGGCCGTCAAGTCGCCGCTCCAGGTGTCGGGGCGCATCGGTTCGGGACGCCGGGCCGATCCGGGCCGCTTCGACTACAAGGGCCACGTCGTGCTCAAGCCGCTGGCCGCCGAAGGCCGGCTCGAAGTGGGTTCGTTCCCGGCGCATGCGTTCAAGGCGTACTACGCCGACGCGCTGAACGTCGATATCCGCCGGGCCTTCCTGAGCTACCGTGGCACTGTGAGCTATTCGAGCGCGCCTGCCGGCATGAGCCTCAAGCTGGCCGGCGACACGGCCCTCGACGATTTCCGCGCCAACAGCACCTCGCTCACACAGTCGCCGGGGTTCGACCGCAACAACAACCAGCTGCTGAGCTGGAAGACCTTGAGCTTGCGCGGCTTGCAGGTGGGCCTGGCGCCCAAGGCCGCACCCACGGTGGATGTGCGCGAGACCACGCTCACCGACTTCTTCGCCCGTGTGATCGTCGATCCGAACGGCCAGCTGAACCTGTTGAGCCTCACCAAGAAGGGCGAGGCCGAGGCGAACGCCGCGACCGCGGCCGCGGCCGAAACCCGTCGCAGCCTGGGCGGCACCACGACCACGACGCGCGGCCCCACGCAGCCCCAGCCGCAGCAGCCGCGTGCGGGCGGCGCGCCGCTGTCGGCCGAAGCCATGGTGGGCGGCAGCCCCACGCCCGCGCCGGCAGCGCCGCCCGCTGCCGTTGCGCAGGCCGAGGCCGACACCGGGCCCAAGCCGGTCATCAACTTCGGCCCGATGAGCCTGGTGAATGGCAAGATCGACTTCACCGACCTGTTCGTCAAGCCCAATTACTCGGCCGACCTGAGCGAGCTGACCGGCCGGCTCAGCGCCTTTTCGTCCGACCCGCCGAAGGGCGAGGGCGGACGCCCCGCGCTCGCCGCCCTCGAACTGCGCGGCAAGGCGCAGCAGACCGCCGCGCTCGAGATCACCGGCAAGCTCAACCCGCTCGCCAAGCCGCTCGAACTCGACATCACCGCCAAGATGCGCGATCTCGACCTGGCGCCGCTGTCACCGTACGCGGTGCGCTACGCCGGCCATGGGATCAATCGAGGCAAGATGAGCATGGACGTCAACTACAAGGTGGCGCCCGACGGGCAGCTCACGGCCAGCAACAAGCTGGTGCTCAATCAGCTGCAGTTCGGCGACGCCGTCGAAGGCGCGCCGAACAGCCTGCCGGTGCGGCTCGCGGTGGCCCTGCTGGCCGACCGCAACGGCGTGATCGACGTCGACTTGCCGCTCAGCGGCTCGCTCAACGATCCGCAGTTCAGCATCGGCCCGCTGATCTTCAAGGCAGTGGTCAACCTCATCGTCAAGGCGGTGACTTCGCCGTTCAGCCTGCTGACCGGCGGGCTCGGCGGCGGCAGCGGCGAATCGAGCACCATTGCCTTCGAGCCCGGCAGCGCGGTGCTCGGCGACAGCGCCAGACAGAGCCTCGACAAGGTCGCCAAGGCGCTGACCGAGCGTCCCACGCTGCAGATGACGGTGGTCGGCACCGCGAGCCTGGAGCGCGAACGCGATGCCTACCAGCGCCAGCGCCTGCGCCAGCTCGCGCAGGCCGAGAAGCGACGCATCGCGGTGCGCGGCGGGCAGGCGGGCACCGAAGTGCCGCCCGTCACCGACGCCGAATACCCCGAACTGCTGGCGGCCGTCTACAAGCGTGCCGACATCACCAAGCCGCGCAACATGGTCGGCCTGACCCGGGACCTGCCGGTCAAGGAGATGGAAGACCTGCTGCTCGCGAGCATCCCGGTCGACGAGGAGTCGATCCGGCAACTCGCCGTGGAGCGCGGCGCCGTCGTGCGCGACTACCTGCTGGCACAGAAGCTTGCGAGCGAGCGGCTGTTCCTGGGCGCCGTCAAGACCAAGGCGAGTGGCGCCGATTGGAAGCCCGGCGCTGAACTCGATCTGGCCATGAGGTAGAAACAGTGCAACGCTGGCCGGCCGAGGGTTTCGGTCGCAGCCAGCCCATATGCGGGCAGCGCGCCACGATTCCAGCGTCTTTTAGCTTCAGTTGCGCCGTGGAATTCAACGCCGCGCCCCCAAGTGGGTGAAAATGTCGCGTGCGCCGGCCTTTGCCGGCGCCTTCGCTTTCTCTCTTCAGACAACGACTCGCGCAAGTGACCTCTACTTCTTCCAAGCCCAACGACCTCCAAGCCCTCGACACGCTCACCGGCGGCGCCTTCACCGCGCCGACTTCCGGCGAGCGCGCTGCGCGCATCCGCGAATGGCTCGCGGGCAATCCCGCGCCCGAGCAGATGCAGGAGGTCTTCAAGGAGCTGAGCGGCCGCGACAAGGGCGCGGCCCGCCTGCTGCGCGAAAAGCTCGACGAGCTCAAGCGCGCCAAGGGCCAGGAGGCCATCGCGGCCGAATGGGCGCAAAAAGCAGAAGCGCTGCTGGCCCAGCCCAAGCTCAACATCGCCGATGCACTGGCCTGGCAGCGCGATGCCGCCAAGGCCGGCGCACCCCTGTCGCGCGAACCGCTCGCCGGGTTCAAGGTGCAACTGGCCGACCGTGTGAAGGGCATCGAAGACCTGCAGCATCGCGCGCAGGTGCATCGCGAGGCCGCAGTGCTGCTCGCCCAGCGCTTCGAGGTGCTGTCGACCAAGGGCTGGCAGGACGCCCAGGCCGCCGAGGAGTCGCTGCGCAACGACGTGGCCCATTGGCAGCAGCAGGCCGGCGAGATCACGGCCGACCCCAACTGGAACAGTCTCGACGCGCGCTTTGCGCCGCAGCTCGAATCGTCGAAGGCCCAGTTGCTCGTGGTGTCCGACGCGTTCCACGCGGCACTGGCGCAGGCGCAGGCCGCGGCCGGAGATGCAGCAGCGCCGCTGCCGCCGGTGCCCGTGTGGGCCGACGAACTTCGCGCCGCCCGCGGCGAGGTGGTGGCGCCGAAGGCGGCGCCTGCCAAGCCCGCGGCACCCAAGGTCGATCCGGCCGTGCGTGCCGCCGCCCAGGAGGCCGTGCAGGCTGCGCTCGTCAAGCTGGAGCAGGAAACGGCCGAAGGCCACGGCAAGGCCAGCGCCGGCGCTGCCGCCGCACTGCGTGCGGTGCTCAAGGAGCACGGCAAGCTGGTCGATGCGCCGCTCGAAGCGCGCGTGCATGCGGCGCTGGTGGCGGCCGGCGAACTCGAAGGCTGGCAGCGCTGGAGCGCCGACAAGGTGCGCGAAGACCTTGTCGCCAAGGCCGAAGGCCTGCTCAAGCGCCCCGAAGGCCAGGCGCTCGGCGGCCGCAAGATGCAGGAAACGCTGCGCTCGCTGCGCGACCAGTGGAAGCAGGCCGACCAAGGCGGCGTACCGAACCATGCGCTCTGGAAGCGCTTCGACGAAGCGTGCAACGAAGCCCACAAGGTGGTCGAAGCCTGGCTCGAAAAGGTGCGCGCCGATGCGGCCGAACATCGTGCCCACCGCGTTGCCCTGATCGAGGAGGTGCGTGCCTGGGCGGCAGCCAATGCCGAACCCACAGACCTGAAGGCGCACAACCGCGCGCTGCATCAGTTCGCCGACCGCTGGCGCGATGGCGGGCATGTCGGCGAGAAGGTCTTCGCCGAACTGCAGCCGCAGTGGAACGAGGCCTTCGGTGCGGCGCGTGCGCCGATCGAGGCGGCGCAGAAGGCCAGCATCGACCGGCGCCAGGCCATGATCGCCGAGGCCACCGAGCTCGGTGCCCAGCCCATGCTGCGCATCGATGCCGTCAAGGCGCTGCAGCAGCGCTGGCAGGCGGAAGCCCAAAGCGTGCCGCTCGACCGCCGCCACGAGCAGAAGCTCTGGGATGCGTTCCGCGCGCCGATCGACGACGCCTTCAACCGCAAGACCGCCGAGCGCGAAAAGGCCTCCGCCGCGATGAGCGAGCACGACCGCCACGTGCTCGAGGCTTCCAAGGCGCTCGACGCCGCCAATGCCGAGGGCGACGCCCAGAAGATCCGCGCGGCCATCGCGCGTCTCGAAGCCGCGCTGCGCGGTGAGGCGCCACCGCCGGCCCCCGCGCCGGCACCGGCTGCGAAGCCCGCGGCCGCAGCGTCCGCCGACGGTCCGTCGGTCGGCGCCACCGAACAGGTCGCGCCCGGCCAGGCCGCGGCCGAATTCGGCGAAAGCGCCGAGCAGGCGCCCGCACCCAGCGATGCCGAGGCCCAGCCGGGCACGCCGGCGGCAGCCGCGCCGACCGCCGGCGGCGATCTTGTTGCACCGGCCGAAGGTGCCGACAGTTCCGCGCGCGCCGACAGCGAAGCGCGCGAAGAAGGTGCCGAGCCCGCCGGTTCCGAAGAAGCCAAGGCGCCACCGAAGCCGGCGCCCAAGCCGGTCGTGGCGATGCGCGGCGACGACCGTCCCGGCAGCCGCAGGAACGAGGCGGCCGCGCCCGCGGGTCGCGGCGCCGGCGGCCGGTTTGGCGACCGTCGCGATGGCGGCCGGCCGGGTCCTGGTGGTCCAGGCCGCCCGGGCGACCGCGGCGCACCGCCGCGCGGCGATGCCCGCGGCGACCGCGGCGCGCCGGGCGGACGCTTCGGCGACCGTCCGCCCCGCTTCGAAGACCGAGGACCGCGGCTCGGCGATGCAGCGTTCCGCGCCCAGCGCGAAGCGCTAGAGCGCGCCGAACTGTCGCTGCGCAAGCTCGCGGCGCAGGCCCACGGCGAAGCGCTGACGCAAGTGCTCGGCGCCTGGGAGCAGCGCGACGCCTCGCGGCTGCCGAACGTCCAGGAACTCGGACGCGCGGTGTCGCCGGCGGTGCGCAGCGGCTGGTCGCAGGCCGTGGGCTCGCCGCCCAAGGCGGCAGCCGACGAAGCGTCTGAAGCGCTGTTGCGCCTCGAGATGGCGGCCGAAGTGCCGACGCCCGCCGAGCAGATCGACGCGCGCCGCGCGCTTCAGCTCAAGCTGCTGACCAAGCGCGGCGATCCCACGCCGGCACAGACCTGGGGCCAGGACGCCGGCAAGGTGCTGGCCGCGCCGCACGATCCGGCGACCGCGCGCCGGCTGCAGAATGCGCTCAAGGCACTGTTGCGGAAGTAGGCCGCGCCGAGCCTGAAGGCTGACGAGAAAAAGCGCCCGCGACGGGCGCTTTTTCTTTTGCGCGATGCAGGGCGATCAGGTGCTGCGGCGGCCGAAAAACGCGTCGAACAGCGCGAGCACCGTTGGAAAGTCGCGGCCGAAATTGGCGCGGTTCACGAAGTAGGCTTCGCACGCCACCGCGAAGAACTCGCTGATCGAGGTGGCCGCATAGTCGTCGAGCCACGGCGGCTCGGCGCCGAAGCGTTCGGCCAGGATGGTCTTCTCGCGAAAATCCTCGTAGGCCGGCTGCAGCACGGCGAGCCAGGCGGCGCGGGCCTCGCGCGCGTTGCGCTTGCCGCCGAAGCCGGGCGGCAGCGGCGGGCAGCCGTCGGCGTCGCCGCCGCGCATGTCGATCTTGTGCGCGAACTCGTGGATCACGACGTTGTAGCCGCCGTCGCGCGTGATGCCGCTGGCCAGCACGTCCTGCCAGCTCAGCATCACCGGCCCGCGGTCCATGGCCTCGCCGGCGACCACCTCGTCGTACTCGTGCACCACCTGCGCTTCGTCGACCACCTTGCGGCGCGCGACCACCTCCGACGGGTGAACCACGATGCCGACGAAATCGGCATACCAGTCGAGCCCCCCCTTGAGGTGAAGTACCGGCAGCACCGCCTGCGCGGCAATTGCGAGTGCCACCTCGTCGGTGATCACGAAACCTTGCGTGCCATGGAATTCCTTGTCGCGCAGGAACTCGGCCGTGAAGGCGCGCAGCCGCTCCTGGTCGGCCGCAGGCAGTTCGCGCAGAAACGCATAGCGCGCGAGCGTGGCCTGCCAAGCGGCATCGGGGATCGGGGGCAGGGCGCGCAGCCGGCGCAGCCACTTGAACATCGGCTAGCGCAGGTCGACGCGTTGTGCGCCCGCGGCCGAAAGGCAAAGCAGCTGCGCGCGCGGGGGATGCGCCGCGACGTCCCAGTCGCTGAGCACCATGCGTCGCAGGCCCTCGCCCAGATCATGATCGGCCGGCTGGTGCGTGTGACCATGCACCAGCGTGCGCGCGCGGGCCTGCTGCAGCCATTCGCGCGCAGCACCCGCGTCCACGTCGGCCCAGAGTGCCGCGGGATCGCGCTTGCGGTCCTCGCTTTGCGCGCGCATCGACCGTGCGAGCGCCCGCCGCTCGGCCAGTGGCCGCGCAAGGAACGCGGCCTGCCATTCGGGCGTGCGCACCTGGGCGCGAAAGCGCAGGTAGTCGGTGTCGTCGAGGCACAGCGCATCGCCATGGCTCAGCAGCCATCGCTCGCCGTGCAGCACCAGCACTGTCGGATCATCGAGCAGCGTGAAGCCGCACTGAGCGGCGAGCGCCGGACCGATGAGGAAGTCGCGATTGCCGTGCATCACATACACCGGCAGCCGCTCGGCCGTGCGGCGCAGCAGCTCGGCGCAATCGGCCTCGAAGCCGGGCAGGGCGGCGCAGTCGTCGCCGACCCACACCTCGAACAGGTCGCCGAGGATGATCAGCGCATCGGCCGGCGTGGTCTCGAGGTAGCCGCGCCAGGCTTCGAAGGTGGCGGGCTCGCCGGCCTGCAGGTGCAGGTCGGAGAGCAGGTCGACAGTGCGCCAGGCGGGCGGGGCGATGAGCTCCTTGAACGCCGGTTTCGCCGCCATGCCCATGCCGTGTGCCCGCTTGTTTTGCGTTATTCCGAAACGAGCACGGCCTTCTCGATCACCACGTCCTCGAGGGGCACGTCGTCGTGGAAGCCCTTGCGGCCCGTCTTCACGGCCTTGATCTTGTCGACCACGTCGGTACCGCCGGTGACCTTGCCGAACACCGCATAACCCCAGCCCTGGGCGGACGGTGCGGTGTGGTTCAGGAAACCGTTGTCGGCGATGTTGATGAAGAACTGGGCGGTGGCCGAGTGCGGCGCGCTCGTGCGGGCCATGGCCACCGTGTAGTTGTCGTTCTTGAGGCCGTTGTTGGCTTCGTTCTCGATCTCGGCGCCCGTGGGCTTTTGCTTCATGCCGGGCTCGAAGCCGCCGCCTTGCACCATGAAGCCGGGAATCACGCGGTGGAACACCGTGTTGTCGTAGTGGCCGTTCTTCACGTAGTTGACGAAGTTCTCGGCCGACTTCGGCGCCTTGGCGCTGTCGAGTTCGAGCGTGATCACGCCATGGTTCTTGATGTGCAGTTCGACTTTGGGATTGGTCATGGGGATTCCTTCTTTCTTCGGATGCTTGGAAATTACTTCGCCAGCAGCGTGGCCGACTTGATGATGATCGGTTCGAGCGGCACGTTCTGCATGCCGCCCTTGTTACCGGTTTGTACGGTGCGGATCTTGTCGACCACGTCGGTGCCGCTCACCACCTTGCCGAACACGGCGTAGCCATGGCCGTCGGGATTGGGAGCATTGAGCGAGTCGTTGTTCTTCACGTTGATGAAGAACTGCGAGGTGGCCGAATTGGGGTTGCCGGTGCGCGCCATCGCGATGGTGTAGCGGTCGTTCTTCAGGCCGTTGGAGGCCTCGAGCGGGATCGACGCGCGTGTTGGCTTTTGTTGCATATCGGGCGTAAAGCCGCCGCCCTGGATCATGAAGCCGTCGATCACGCGATGGAACACGGTGCCGTCGTAATGCTTGTCCTTGACGTACTGCAGGAAGTTCTCGACGGTCTTGGGCGACTTGGCCGGATCGATTTCGAGCACGATGTCGCCGGCCGTGGTGGCGAGCTTCACGCGCGGAGCAGCCTGCTGCGCGTGAGCGGCACCGGCGAAGGCCATCGCTGCGGCGAGCACAAGGGCGCCGCGGCGGCTGAAGCGAACGGACAGGGAAAAGGCTTGGACGTTCAAGGAAGGCTCCATGGACAAAAGATGGGGGCGCGAATCGGGATCAGCGACGCTGTCGCGGTGCAATCGGCACGGCTGCAGGCTACTTGCTCACGCGGCCAACCGGCTTGCGGGCTTCGGGCGGCGCAGCCGGCAGCGCTGCGGCCTCGGCTTCGGCCTTGGGCGTGAAGATCTGGCGGATCAGCGCCAGCTTCGGCGCGACGCTGGTGGTGGTGCTCGCGAACTGCTGCGCGCGGATGTACTCCTGCGCTGCAAGGCGCGCATAGACGTCGCCGAGGTTCTCGTGCGCCGTGGCGTAATTGGGGTTGAGCCTGAGCGCCTGCTCGAGTGCGGCGCGTGCCTGGTCGAACTTGCTCTGCGCGGCATAGAGCGCAGCGAGGTTGTTGTAGGGCTCGGGCAGTTCGGGGAAATCTTGCGTGAGCTGCGTGAACGCGGTGATCGCCTCGTTCTGCTTCTTCTGCTCGGTGAGGATCACGCCGCGCAAGAAGCGCATCTGCGGATCGCGCGGCTTGCCGGCAATGTAGGCGTCGGCCTTGGCCAGCGCCTCGCTCGACTTGCCCTGCCGCAGCAGCTGATTCACTTCGTCGTAGTCGTTGGCGTGCGCGGCAACGCTGCACAGCCCGATGAGCAATGCGAAGGCGATGGCGGTGAGTCTGGAGAACGCGACGTGCTTCATGAAGCCTCGGGGCAGGGTTGGGGAACGCGGGCCTCGAAAACACCCGGCATGCACACGGCAGGCAGCCGTTTATACTGCGATGATTGTAGCCGAGGGGCCATCTCCATCCCCTCGCAGCCACTGCCCCGCCACCCCTGAAATACCCCGTCGTTCGCCCGTGCCGTACGTGCGCGAAGCGACGCTTTTCGAACCTCATGAGTCTGCGCATCTACAACACGCTCTCGCGTGAACTGGAGGAGTTCTCCCCATTGCAACCGGGCCAGGTGCGCATGTACGTGTGCGGCATGACGGTCTATGACCTCTGCCACATCGGACACGCCCGCATGATGATGGCGTTCGACGTGGTGCAGCGCTGGCTGCGCGCGAGCGACTATGCCGTGACCTATGTGCGCAACATCACCGACATCGACGACAAGATCATTGCCCGTGCGGTCCAGCGTGGCATCTCCATCCGCGCGCTGACCGACGAGGTGGTCGCGGCCATGCACGAAGACATCGGCGCGCTTCGCATCGAACCGCCCACCATCGAGCCGCGCGCCACCGAATACGTGCCGCAGATGGTCGGCATCATCGAAACGTTGGAGCAGAAGGGCCTCGCCTACCGTTCCGACAACGGCGACGTGAACTACGCGGTGCGCAAGTTCCCGGGCTACGGCAAGCTCTCGGGCAAGTCGCTCGACGAACTGCACGCGGGCGAACGCGTGGCGGTGCTCGACGGCAAGCAGGATCCGCTCGATTTCGTGTTGTGGAAGTCCGCCAAGCCGAACGAGCCCGACGATGCCAAGTGGGAAAGCCCTTTTGGCATGGGCCGCCCGGGTTGGCACATCGAATGCTCGGCCATGAGCTGCGCCACGCTCGGCGAGACCTTCGACATCCACGGCGGCGGGGCAGACCTGCAGTTTCCGCACCACGAGAACGAAATCGCGCAGAGCGAAGGTGCCAACGGCAAGCCGCTTGCGCGCTTCTGGGTGCACAACGGCTTTGTTCGCGTAGACAACGAGAAGATGTCCAAGAGCCTGGGCAACTTCTTCACGATCCGCGAAGTGCTGCAGAAGTACGACGCGGAAAGCCTGCGCTTCTTCCTCGTGCGCACGCACTACCGCAGCGCGCTCAACTACAGCGATGCGCATCTGGACGATGCGCGCAACTCGCTCAAGCGGCTGTACACCGCCCTCGATCTGGTGGCGCCTGCCACCGTGTCCATCGACTGGGCGCAACCCCATGCAGCGCGCTTCAAGGCGGCGATGGACGAGGATTTCGGCACGCCCGAGGCCATCGCCGTGCTGTTCGAGCTGGCCGGCGAAGTCAACCGCACGAAGTCCGCCGAGTCCGCGGGCCTCCTCAAGGCGCTGGCCGGCACATTGGGGCTGCTGCAAGGCGATCCGAAGGCATTTCTCCAGGCAGGCACCACGCTCGACGAAGCCACCATCCAGTCGCTGATCGACGCACGCGCCGCCGCCAAGGCCGCGAAGAACTTCGCCGAGGCCGACCGCATCCGCAGCGACCTTCTCGCGCAGGGCATCGTGCTCAAGGATTCGCCGACCGGCACCACCTGGGCCGCCGCGCAGTGAACGGGACCACCAACCCCATGCCTGCGTCCAGGAAGTCGGCAGTGGTACAGATCTACACGCCCGACTACTGGGAAGAGGCCTGCAAGCACCTGGCCAAGAAGGACCGGGTGATGAAGCGCCTGATACCGAAGTTCGGCGACGCCTGCCTCGAGTCGCGCGGCGATGCGTTCACCACGCTCGCGCGCAGCATCGTCGGCCAGCAGATCTCGGTGAAGTCCGCGCAGTCGGTCTGGGATCGCTTTGCCGCATTGCCGCGCAAGCTGACCCCGGCCAACGTGCTCAAGGTCAAGGTCGACGACATGCGCGCGGCGGGGCTCTCGGCGCGCAAGATCGAATACCTGGTCGACCTCGCGATCCACTTCGATTCGGGCGCGGTGCACGTCGACGCGTGGAAGGACATGTCGGACGAGCTCATCGTCGACGAGCTCGTGGCGATCCGCGGCATCAGCCGCTGGACCGCCGAGATGTTCCTTATCTTCCACCTGATGCGCCCCAACGTGCTGCCGGTGGACGACCTGGGCCTGCTCAACGGCATCAGCGTGAACTACTTCTCGGGCGATCCCGTGAGCCGCAGCGACGCCCGCGACGTCGCCGTGGCCTGGGCGCCTTTTTGCAGCGTGGCGACTTGGTATATTTGGCGATCGCTGGATCCCGTGCCAGTCGCGTATTGAACAACAGGAGAAGACGTTGGCAAAACGAACCTTCCTCGACTTCGAGCAGCCCATCGCGGAGCTCGAAACCAAGATCGAAGAACTGCGCTATGTACAGACCGAATCCGCGGTCGATATCTCCGAAGAGATCGACCAGCTCGGCAAGAAGAGCCAGCAACTCACCAAGGACATCTACAGCGACCTGACGCCCTGGCAGATCACCAAGATCGCACGGCATCAGGAGCGGCCCTACACGCTCGACTACGTCAACGAGATCTTCACCGACTTCGTCGAACTGCACGGCGACAGGCACTTCTCCGACGACCTGTCGATCGTGGGCGGGCTCGCGCGCTTCAACGGCACGCCCTGCATGGTGCTCGGCCACCAGAAGGGCCGCGACACCAAGGAGCGCACGGCGCGCAACTTCGGCATGAGCAAGCCCGAGGGCTACCGCAAGGCGCTGCGCCTCATGAAGACGGCCGAGAAATTCAAGCTGCCGGTCTTCACCTTCGTCGACACGCCCGGCGCCTACCCCGGCATCGATGCCGAGGAGCGCGGCCAGTCCGAAGCGATCGGTCGCAACATCTACGAGATGGCGCAGCTCGAAGTGCCGATCATCGTCACCATCATCGGCGAAGGCGGCTCGGGCGGTGCGCTCGCCATCTCGGTGGGCGACCAGGTCCTGATGCTGCAGTACTCGGTCTATTCGGTGATCAGCCCCGAAGGCTGCGCATCGATCCTCTGGAAGACCAGCGACAAGGCCCAGGAAGCCGCCGATGCGCTCGGCATCACGGCGCACCGGCTCAAGGCCCTCGGCCTCGTCGACAAGATCGTGAACGAGCCAGTCGGCGGGGCGCACCGCGACCACCGCCAGATGGCCGCCTTCCTGAAGCGCGCGCTCAACGATGCGTTCCGCCAGGTCAGCGACCTGAAGCCCAAGGAACTGCTCGACCGCCGCTACGAGCGCCTGCAAAGCTACGGGCGCTACAACGACACCAAGGCCGACGCCGGCAGGTAAAAGCCCCCGGCCACCCTCCGCCCCATGAACGAAGCCTTCGAACGCGCCATGGCCGCGTTCGAGCCGGCGCACCTGCCGCTGGCGGTGGGCTTCAGCGGCGGCGCCGATTCGACGGCGCTGCTCGCGGCCTGTGCCTCCGCCTGGCCGGGCCAGGTGGTCGCCTTTCACGTGCACCACGGGCTGCAAGCCGCCGCCGATGAATTCGAGCGGCATTGCGCAGCCATTTGCGAACGCCTCGGCGTGCCGCTCGTGGTGCGCCGCGTCGATGCGCGGCATGCGAGCGGCGACAGCCCCGAAGACAGCGCACGCCGTGCCCGCTACGCGGCCTTCGCGGCCATCGCCCGCGAGGTGGCGGCACCGGGCCCGGTCCGCGCGCTGGCGCTTGGCCACCATGCCGACGACCAGGTCGAGACCCTGCTGCTCGCGCTGTCGCGAGGCGCGGGGCTTCCGGGCCTGGCAGCAATGCCTGCACGCGCGCAGCGCCACGGCCTCGAGATCTACCGGCCGCTGCTGTCCGTGCCCGGCACGGACATTCGAGCGTGGCTCCGGGGCGTCAATCTGCCCTGGATCGAGGACCCGACCAATGGCGACGAGCGCTACACGCGCAACCGCATCCGCGCCGTGCTGCTGCCGGCGCTCGAACGGGCCTTTCCGCAGTTCCGCAGCACCTTCGCGCGCAGCATCGGCCACGCAGCGCAGGCGCAACAGCTGCTCGGCGACCTGGCCGCGCAGGACCTGGCCGCGGCGGGAGACCCACCCCGCATCGCGGGCCTGCAGGCACTGCCGCGCGCGCGCCAGGCCAACCTGCTGCGGCACTGGCTGCTGCAGGCGCATGGCGCCACGCCGAGCGCCGCGCAGCTCGAGCAGTTGCTCGACCAGGTTCGCGCATGCACCACGCGCGGCCACCGGATCCATCTCAAGGTGGGCACGGGCTTCATCGAGCGGCGGGACGATCGGCTGCATTGGTACAATTTCCGGCCCTCGCCCGAGGCTTCGCGCTGACGGCTTGCAGGGCGCGCGCCCGCACACCGGCAAGGGTCGGGTGGGGCGGCTTCTTTCTTTTCTCTGAATTCACCCATGGCATTGATCGTTCACAAATACGGCGGTACGTCGATGGGCTCGACCGAGCGCATCAAGAATGTCGCCAAGCGCGTCGCCAAGTGGGCGCGCGCCGGCCACCAGATGATCGTGGTCCCGAGTGCCATGAGCGGCGAAACCAATCGCCTGCTCGGCCTGGCCAAGGAACTGGCCCCGAGCAAGCCGGGCGCGGCCCATGGCCGCGAGCTCGACATGCTCGCCGCCACCGGCGAGCAGGCCTCGTCCGCGCTGCTGGCCATCGCACTGCAGGCCGAGGGCGTCGAGGCCGTGAGCTATGCGGGCTGGCAGGTGTCGGTGCGCACCGACAACTCGTACACCAAGGCCCGCATCGAAAGCATCGACGACGCACGCGTGCGCGCCGACCTCGATGCCGGCAAGGTCGTCGTCATCACCGGCTTCCAGGGCGTGGACGACGCGGGCAACATCACCACGCTGGGCCGCGGCGGCAGCGACACCTCGGCCGTGGCCGTGGCCGCCGCCATGAAGGCACACGAGTGCCTGATCTACACCGACGTGGACGGCGTCTACACCACCGATCCGCGCGTCGAGCCCGATGCGCGCCGCCTCACGACCGTGAGCTTCGAGGAGATGCTCGAGATGGCGAGCCTGGGCTCCAAGGTTCTGCAGATCCGCTCGGTGGAGTTCGCCGGCAAGTACAAGGTCCCGCTGCGCGTGCTTTCGAGCTTCACGCCCTGGGACATCGACATCAATGAAGAAGCCAAGTCAGGCACGCTGATCACTTTCGAGGAAGACGAAAACATGGAACAAGCCGTTGTATCCGGCATCGCTTTCAACCGCGACGAAGCCAAGATCTCGGTGCTCGGCGTGCCCGACAAGCCGGGCATCGCGTACCACATCCTCGGGGCCGTGGCCGATGCCAACATCGAGGTCGACGTGATCATCCAGAACCTGAGCAAGGATGGCCGCACCGACTTCAGCTTCACCGTGCATCGCAACGACTACGCGAAGACCATCGACCTGCTGCAGGCCAAGGTCATGCCCTCGCTGGGTGCCACCGAGATCGTCGGCGACACCAAGATCTGCAAGGTCAGCATCGTGGGCATCGGCATGCGAAGCCACGTCGGCGTGGCCAGCAAGATGTTCCGCGTGCTGAGCGAAGAGGGCATCAACATCCAGATGATCTCGACCAGCGAGATCAAGACCTCGGTCGTGATCGACGAGAAATACATGGAACTTGCAGTCCGCGCGCTGCATAAAGCCTTCGATCTCGATCAACCGGCCGCCTGATGGTGGCATAATCTCGGCTTCTTTCAGGAACTGTGACCGAGTGGCCGAAGGTGCTCCCCTGCTAAGGGAGTATGGGGTGTAGAGCCTCATCGAGGGTTCGAATCCCTCCGGTTCCGCCAGCTAGCAAAAACGCCCCTCACGGGGCGTTTTTCATTTGTTCTTCCGTTCTTCCTGCCTCTGATCCCGCTGCGCCGAGATCGCCGGAGCGCCTCGGAAATTAAATTTCGAACGGTCGATCTATTTTGCCAAATCAACTTGGCAAGCGAATTGAAAATCGCCAATCGCTATTGAGCGGTACTAATTCTCGCTTTCGCACGATTTCGTAACCAGGTGCACGATTTCCACATGCGAGGTGCGCATTTTTTGCGGACTGCGGCGATGTGTTTCTTTAGATTCCCCCTCAAGGGCAAAATCCGTTAACGCTTGAATTCATGACAGGTGGCACGCGGCGGATTTGACCGAACCACGATCGCTCGAAGGAGCGACCGGTCCATTGATCAGTGTGAGGGGGTGGTCGTTTTGCAAATTGCCGTACTAGATCCGTTGCTTCGTTCCAGAGAAATTGCCCGCCGTGCCATTTGCAGGCTGGGGCACACGCCAATAATTTTTACCAGTGTGGAAGAGCTGCAAAAGCAAAGCGCGGTTGCGGCTCAATTCGAAGCCCTGCTATTGGCTTGTCCCAGAGACCCAGCCGTATTCCAGCCGCTCATTGCACAAGCCCGTGAAAGCCTGGGTCGGCATTTCCCGCTGGTTCTCAGTGCCTGCAAGAGCCAGTTCCGGGTGATTTCGGTACTTCATACCGATTCGGCGTCCACGGTGGTTCATGCGCCATCTTCGTTCGAGGACAGCTACCGCACGCTCGAGGCCTACCTGCAGCGCCGCAAGGTGCCGATCGCCGAGCGCGTCATGCAGTGGGGCGACTACCGCTTCGTCCTGCATCAGGACAAGGCGGAGCGGGCCGGCGATGTCATCAAGCTGCGCCCGCTCGAGTTCGACCTGGCCGTGGCCTTCTTCCGCAACATCAACCGCCCACTGTCGCGCGAATGGCTCTTCAGGCATGTATGGGGCCGAAACGACAACGATCATCCGGTCTCGCGATCGCTGGACGTCAGCGTGTCGGGTCTGCGCCGCAAGCTCGGGCTGCATGCCCGCTCCAAGGGCCCTTGCCTGCAGGCGATCTGGGGGCAGGGCTACCAGCTCAGCGAGATGGCCGAGCCCTACGAGGCACAGAGCCGGCACGGCTTCTGAGGCCGAGTGCGCACGCCCGCCCCGGGCTTGCGCGCGAGAGCCGCCAAGGATGAGCTCATCGTCTGCCGGTGAGAATCCAGGGTTCACTGGAGTTGACCGTGGATTCTTCCTTCGCACTGCTCGACGACTGCGGCTCGACGCCGGACCGCCCCACGAGCCGGCTGTACACCCGCTTCGTGCGCGCGCATCGCGCTGTCGACGCGGCCGACCTCGACGCCGCATGGGCGCGCGTGGATGCCGACCTGCGCCAGGGGCTGCATGCGGTGCTGCTGGCTGACTACGAATGGGGCGCCAGGCTGCTGCAGGCGGGCGAGCGGCGGCTTGCGCCCGGCGACAGCGCGGCGCTGCGCGTGCTGATGTTCCGCGACTGCGCGCGGCTTTCGGCCGGCGAGGCCGGCGCCTGGCTCGAACGATGCGAGCCCGACAGCGCCGCCGCCGCGCAGTCCGCGGGCGTGATGGACCTGCAGCCCGGTATCGGTGAAGCGGAATTCACCGCCGCCATCGCGCGCATCCATGCCGCCATTGCCGCCGGCGAAACCTACCAGGTCAACTTCACCTACCGGCTGAACGGCCAGGCCTACGGCTCGCCCGTGGCGCTGTACCGCCGCCTGCGCGAGCGGCAGCCGGTGGCCTACGGCGCGCTGATCGCGCTGCCCGAGGGCGGCGAGATCACGCACGTGCTCTCTTGCTCGCCCGAGCTGTTCCTGCGCCACGCGCGCGGCGTGCTCACCGCGCGCCCGATGAAGGGCACCGCCGCGCGCGCCGATGTCCCCGAGGCCGACAGCGAAACGGCGCGCCGGCTCGCGGCCGACGCCAAGAACCGCGCCGAGAACGTGATGATCGTCGACCTGCTGCGCAACGACATCGGCCGCGTGGCATGCATCGGCTCGGTGAAGGTGCCCACGCTGTTCGCGGTCGAGCCCTATGCCACGGTGTTCCAGATGACCTCCACCGTCGAGGCGCTGCTGCGCCCCGGCGTCGGCATGCCCGAGTTGCTGCGCGCCGCGTTTCCCTGCGGCTCGATCACCGGCGCGCCGAAGCACCGCACCATGGACTGGATCGCCGAGCTCGAAGGCACGCCGCGCGGCCTCTACTGCGGCGCCATCGGCTGGGTCGATGCGTCGGCCGAAGGCGAGGCGGTCGGCGATTTCTGCCTCTCGGTGGCGATCCGCACGCTCACGCTCGGCGCGTCCGAGCGGGGCCTGCGGCCGCTGCGGCTCGGTGTCGGCGCGGGCATCGTGCACGACAGCCGCGCGGCCGACGAGTTCGAGGAATGCCGCCTCAAGGCCCGCTTCCTCACCGCACTCGACCCCGGCTTCGAACTGTTCGAGACCATGCTGGCCACGCCGGGCGAGGGCATCCGCTACCTCGAGCGGCATCTCGCGCGGCTCGCGCGCAGCGCCCAGGCGCTCGGCTTCGCGTTTGACCGGGCGGCCGCGCTGCAGGCGCTGCGCGACGCACTGCCCGCGCTCGCGCCGGGCCAGCCGTCGCGGCTGCGCTTGGCGCTCGCGCACGGCGGGCGCATCGGCATCACGCATTCACCACTGCCGCCGCTGCCGCTGCCGCCCGGCGCGGTGAAGCTCGTGATCGCCGAAGCGCGGCTGCCCGATGCGAACCCGCTGGCCGCGCACAAAACCACCTGGCGCCAGCACTACGATGCCGGCGTGCGCGCCGCCGAGCGTGCCGGTGCCTTCGACAGCCTGTTCTTCACGGCCGACGGCCGGCTCGCCGAAGGCGGGCGCAGCACGCTGTTCGCGCGCATCGACGGACGCTGGTGCACGCCGCCCGTCGCCGACGGCGCCTTGCCGGGCGTGATGCGCGGCGTGCTGATGGACGACTCGATCTGGCTCGCCGAGGAACGCAGCCTCTCGCTCGACGACCTGCGCGCGGCGCAGAAGCTCGTGGTGTGCAACGCGTTGCGCGGCGTGCTGCCGGCGCAGCTGGTTCCGCCCGACGCCGCGCCGGCATCGGATGCCGGTGCGCGCTTTCGGGAACCTTCGGCAGCCTGAAGCCGCCGCGTCTCCCGCTGGCCCCTACACCTGGATCAACCCCCACCGCAGCGCCACCCACGTCAGCTCCGCCTGGTTGGCGGCGCCGAGCTTCTGCTTGATGCGGTAGAGGTGCGAGCCCACGGTGCTCAGCGACAGGTTCAGCGTGCCCGCGATCTGCGCCACCGTCATGCCGCGCGCGAGCTGGATGAAGACCGAGAACTCGCGCTCGCTCAGCAGGTCGGCCGGATTGGCTTCGCCCTCGATCTGCGCGGTGGCGAGTGCCTGCGCGGTGCTGGCGTCGATGTAGCGCTCGCCGCGCGCCACCGCCCGGACCGCGGCGATCAGCGCGTCGGGCGCGCTGCGCTTGGCGAGATAGCCGAGCGCGCCGGCGCGCAGCACGCGGCGCGGATGGATCGTGTCCTCGTGCGCCGACAGGGCCAGCACGCGCGCCTTCGGGTCGTGCGCCAGCAGGCGCCGCACGGCCTCGAGCCCGCCCATGCCGGGCATCGAGAGGTCCATCACGACGAGGTCGGGCTGCACCTGCGGATAGTCCTGGCAGGCCTGCTCGCCGGTATCGGCCTCGGCCGCCACCTCGATCTGCGCGTCGGCCAGCAGCATGCGAAAGCCCATGCGCACCAGCGCATGGTCGTCCACCAGCATCACGCGGATAAGAGGCTCGGTCGTCGATGTCATGGGTTCTCCGGGGCGGCGCCCGCCAGCGGCAGGCGCACCGTCAGTTGGGCGCCGCGCGGCACGGCGGGTTCGAGGCGCAGCTCGCCGCCGAGGCTGTCGATGCGCTCGGCGAGCCAGCGCAGGCCGTAGTGTCCGCCGCTGGTCTCCTGGGCCGCGTCGGCGGCACCGAGGCCGCGGCCGTCGTCGCTGAGCGTGAGCGTCACGGCGCTTTCGGTGCCTGCGAGTGCGAGCACGATCCGGCGTGCCTCGCCGTGCCGCAGTGCGTTGGTGATGCCTTCCTGCGCGGCGCGGTAGAGCACGAGCGCGGTGTCGGTGCCGAGCGGGGTGCGGCCGAGGTCGAGGCCGAGTTGCCATTCGACCTCCACTCCCGCGTGGCTGTTGCGCGTGCGCTCCACCAGGTCTTCGAGGGCGGCCACCAGGCCGAAGCGGTCGAGCACCAGCGGCGTGAGGCGCGGGATCATGCCGTGCATCGCGGTGTAGAGCCGCGCCGATTCGTCGGCGATGAGCCGTGCCGCCTGCTCGGCCTGCGGATCGAGCGACTGCATGCGCTGCGCGATCGACAGCGCCATGCTGCGCATCGCGGTGACCGACTGGCCGAGTTCGTCGTGCAGCTCGCGCGCGATCAGGCGGCGTTCTTCCTCGATCTTCTGGTCGACCCAGCGGCCCAGTTCGCGGCTTTCGAGCAGGCGGCTCTCGGCGCGCACCGCGCGGCGCTCGGTCTCGATGTGCTGCTGCAGCATGCCGACCATGCGGTTGAAGGCGGCGCCGATCGCCGCGGCCTCGGTGCCGGGCAGGGCGCGCAGTGCCACGTCGAAGCGCCCGCTCTCGAGCTGGTTGAGCGCATCGACGATGTCGGCGAACGGACGCGTCGCGCGCCCCACCACCCAGAACACGGCCGCATTGACCACCGCCAGCAGCCCGAGCGCGCTGAGCAGCAGCAGCACCGCATCGTCCCAGGCGTCGAGCACCGCGCGCGAGGCGTTGGAGCGCACCACCAGCTTGCCGTCGGGAAAGGCGATCGACATCTGCTTGGGCGAAGGCGACACCAGCCTGGCGAACCAGCTTGGCGCATCGCGGCCCGCCTTGTACGGCGAGTCAGGCGAGCTGTAGAGCACGCGCGCCTCGGCGTCGAGCAGCGTGATGTCGTTCGAGCGCACCCGGCCCACGCCCTGCAGAAAGGCCAGCATGGCGGGCGTGCCCTGCGCCGCATAGAGCCATGCGGTGCGGTTCAGCAACTGGGCGGCCACGCGGTTGGCGGCCACCACTTCTTCCTGGATCGACTCGCGCATGCTGCGCAGCTGCAGCGCGAGCATGGCCGCGAGCGAAAGCAGCGCCAGCAGGCTGACGATGAGGTTGATCTTCAGGCGCAGCGTCATGACGCACTCGCGTCGCCGAAGCGTCCGTGCCGTGCATAGCCGTCGAGTGCGGCGACCATCGCCTGCACCATGGCCGGGTGCGCGGGATCGTGACCGGCAGCCGCGTCGACCCACTGCAACCGGCTGTGCGCGATGCGTTCGTGCACCGCCCGTGCGTTTTGCGGCGGGCACACGCGGTCGCCCTGCGAGTGCAGCAACAGCGTGGGCACGTGGGGCAGCGCATGCAGGCGTTCGAGCAGCGGCGGCGCATCGTCGAGCCAGCAGCGGTGCAGCAGAAAATGGCTCTGCACGCGATAGCGGTCCACGAGCGCGTCGAGCACGGTGCGTTCGGGCGCCGGGTCGTCGGACGCGGCCTGCTGTTGATCGCCCGCGAGCGCACGCTCCCAGCGCCACCATGCGAGCGCGAGCCGGCGCGCCGTGTCGGCATCGCCATCGGCCGCGAGTCCGCGCGCCAGGAAGCCCAGCATGTCGCCGCGCTGGTCGGGCGGCGCCTCGGCGGCGAAGCGTTCCCATGGGTCGGGCGCGCGGCGCGCCGTGTCCTGGAAGAAGTTGTCGATGTCGCCGGCGCGCGGCAGGAACACCGCGCGCAGCAGCAGCGCGGCCACGGCCTCGGGCTCGGCCAGTGCATGGGCGAGCGCCAGCGTCGCGCCCCACGAGCCGCCCACCACGAGCCAGCGCGGCACGCCGAGCTGCGCGCGCACGCTGCGCAGGTCGTCGAGCAGGTCGGCCGTCCGGTTGTACGCGGTCGTGCCGCGCGGCCGGCTGCGGCCGGCGCCGCGCTGGTCGATGGTGATCACATGGAAGCGCGAGGGATCGAAGAAGCGCCGCAGCACCGGCGAGCTGCCCGAGCCCGGTCCGCCATGCAGCACCACGGCGCAAAGACCTGCCGGATCGCCGCTTTGCTCGACATGCAGCACATGGCCGTGCGACACCGGGAATGCGTGGGTGCGCCAGGGCGGAGTTTCGTTGTACAGGCCGGTGGGAAACACCGGGGCATGGTACGGGAAACGTCGCGTGCGTGGCTATGCGGACGGCGGTGCGGCCGTGTCCTGCCGGCCCGGCGGCGCGAAGCAGACGGCGGTCCAGCCTGCATCGACCTTGAAGGGCTGCTCGCTCGAATAGATCCGGAACGCGCCGGCTGGCGACACGCCGCCCACGAGCCACCAGTCCTTGCCGGGTTTGCCCATGCGCTCGCTGAACGCGGCCCAGCCGTAGGCCTTGGTGAGGTTCGTCGCCTGGATGGTCCAGCCCTCTTGCAGCCGCGCCTCGAGCGCCGCGTAGGTGGCGCCCTCATGAAAGGCGAGGTAGCCGCGCTGCTGCAGCGACAGCGCACCCGCGGCCTGTCCCTGTCCGCGGCCGACTGCGAGCTGGAAGGTGCGGTGGTGGCCCATCCGATGGCCCTGCGCCTTGCACACCAGCGCGTTATACGAGTCGTTCTCGGTGGCGCAAAGGAGGTAGCTCAGGTGCTGCACCTCGAGCGCCTCTTCGGCCTGCTCCGACAGGAATTCGCCATAGAACACCTCGATGCCGCGCATGCGCGCGAGCTTGAGGGCTTCGTAATGGCGGTCGACCACCAGCACCTCGATCTGCAGGCGCTGCAGCGTCTGCGCCAGCGCGCAGGTCCAGGGCGAGGCGCCGACGATCAGCAGGCCCGAGTCGCCGCGCGCGGCCAGCCCGAGGCGGCGCGCGATGCGCCCGAGGCTCAGGCCATGGCAGAGCACCGTCGCCATCACGATCAGAAAGGTGGTCGGCAGCAGCTTCGCGGCGTCGGCATAGCCGGCCTTGACGAGGGCGGGCCCGAAGATGCCTGCGGTGGCCACGGCCACGATGCCGCGCGGCGCGATCCAGGCCAGCAGCAGGCGGTCCTGCCTGCGCATCGGCGCACCCAGCGTCGAGAGGCCGATCGCGAGCGGGCGCACCACGAACAGCACGGCGAGCACGAAGGCCACCATGCGCCAGTCGATCAGTGCGAGCTGCCCCGGCTCGAGCTGGCTCGGGATCACGATGAACAGCACCGACAGCAGCACCACCGTGAGGTTTTCCTTGAAGTGCTGAAGCGACTCGCGCTCGACCAGTTCCATGTTGCCGATCACCAGGCCCATGACGGTCACGGTCAGCAGTCCCGCCTCGTGCTGCACGAGGTTGCTGGCCCAGTAGGCAGCCAGCACCAGCACCATGAGGATGGGCGCCTTCAGGTGCTCGGGCGCGCCGCCACGGCGGTACAGCCAGCCGATGAGCCAGCCGCCCAGTCCGCCCAGTACCAGGGCCACCGCCACCGCGGCACCGAGCGCCAGCAGCGTGGTCGACAGGCCGCCGCCCGACACCGTGAAGTACTGAAAAGCCAGCACCGCCATCAACACGCCGATCGGGTCGTTGACGATGCCCTCCCACTTGAGCAGCGCGGCCGATTCCTTGTTGAGACGCGCCTGGCGCAGCAGCGGCAGGATCACCGTGGGTCCGGTCACGACCAGGATCGCGGCCAGCACGATCGCCACCGGCCAGCTCAGGCCGCCGATGTAGTGCGCGGCCACGCCGCCGAACAGCCACGCCAGCGGCGGCGCAACGACCGTGAGCCGGCCGATGCCATGGCCCACGCGCTTGAACTCGCTGATCTTCAGGTCCATGCCGCCTTCGAACAGGATGATCGCGACGCCCAGGCCGATCAGTTCGCTCAGTTGCTCGCCTTCGATGCTGGGCCGGACCACGCCGGCGATCGGGCCGAGCACGAGGCCGACGGCGATGAGCACGACGATCGCGGGAAGGCGGATCTGGGCGGCCAGCCACTGGCTCGCGAGGCCGGCGCAGAGGATGGTGAGGAGCAGGGAGGCGGTGTGCACGTTCGGGGATTTCGAATTGTTCAAAGACGCTGCCGCGTGCCGCGCAGCAGGCGCGGAGCCTACAGGGGAAACCCTGGGTTTCCGGGCGCTGCGGCCATGCCGGCGGCGCCGGTATGTGCAATGTGCACGCTTTCATGAAAATCATGAACTGCGAATCATGATTTCACGGCTGGGTCCGGCGCGCTCATCGGTTCACTATGGGACGTGGAACCACGCGATTCCCGCAGCCGCCGTCCGGCGCTGCTGCGCCACTTCAGAAGGAGACACCGCATGAAATGGGAAACACCGACGGCCACCGATTTCCGCTTCGGCTTCGAGATCACGATGTACGTCAACGCTAGGTAAGGACGCCCCCCGAAGCGCCTGCGGCGCCTCCCCCCACTGGGGGGCGCACCCGGTGGCCCGGCGGAGCCGGTTCCACGGGTGCACTGGGTTGGGCCGTGGGGGTTTTTGGGGTGTGCCCTTTTTGTCGACCCGCCCTGTTTTTCAGGGTGGGTTGTTCGGGATTCGATTCCTCCTCTTTTCTTTCTACCGATGCGCATCACCGTCCTGGGTTCGGCCGCGGGTGGCGGCTTTCCGCAGTGGAACTGCAACTGCCCCAATTGCGCGGGTGTGCGTGCGGGCACGGTGCGGGCCAAGGCGCGCACGCAGTCGTCGATCTTCGTACGGCCCGATGGGGGCGCGGACGGGGTGCTGTTCAATGCATCGCCCGACATCCTCGAGCAGATCCGCAGCAGTCCGGTGCTGCAGCCGGCGCGTGCGCTGCGCGACACGGCGATCGCGGGCGTGGTGCTGATCGACGGGCAGGTCGACCATGCGACGGGGCTGTTCATGCTGCGCGAGCGCGGCACGCCGCTGCCGCTGTGGTGCACCGATCCGGTGGCCGAGGACCTGGGCCGGGGCAACCCGGTGCTGAACGTGCTGTCGCACTACTGCGGGGTGGAGCGCCATGCGGTGCCGCTCGACGGCAATGCGTTCGAAGTGCCCGGTGTGCCGGGGCTGTCGTTCCGCGCGATCGCGCTCACGGGAAAGGCCGCGCCGTATTCGCCGCACCGCGATCATCCGGTGGCCGGCGACAACATCGGCGTGACCATCCTCGACCGGCAGAGCGGGCGCAGCCTGTTCTATGCGCCGGGCCTGGGCGCGATCACGCCGCCGGTGTTCGATGCGATGTCGAACGCCGATGCGGTGATGGTGGATGGCACCTTCTGGACCGACGACGAGATGGTCCGCCTCGGCGTCAGCGGCAAGCGCGCGCGCGAGATCGGGCACCTGCCGCAGTCGGGCGAGGGCGGAATGATCGAATGGCTCTCGCGCCTGCCGGCCACCACCGCGCGGCGCATGCTGATCCACATCAACAACACCAATCCGATCCTCGACGAGGACTCGGCCGCGCATGCCGCGCTGCGGCGCGCAGGGATCGAAGCCTGCGAAGACGGCATGCAGATCCAGCTCTGAAACCGGAAGCCCACCTCCATGCACGCCGACAGGATCCAGGACCCGTCCCGCCCGACCACCCACCACGGCGCGGAAAGCGCACCCGCCTGGTCGCGCGAGGACTTCGAGGCCCGGCTGCGCGAGCGCGGCCGCAGCTACCACATCCACCATCCGTTCAACGTGATGCTCAACAGCGGGCGCGCTTCGCCCGAGCAGATCCGCGGCTGGGTGGCGAACCGCTTCTATTACCAGATCGCGATCCCGATCAAGGACGCCGCGGTGCTGTCGAACTGCCCCGACCAGGCGGTGCGGCGCGGCTGGGTGCAGCGCATCCTCGACCACGACGGCTTCGAGCTCGGCGGCATCCGCGATGAAGGCGGCATCGAGGCCTGGCTGCGCCTGGCCGAGGCCGTGGGCCTCTCGCGCGACGAGGTGCGCGACCTGCGGCATGTGGTGCCGGCGGTGCGCTTCGCGGTCGATGCGTATGTCAACTTCGCGCGCCGTGCGCCCTGGCAGGAGGCGGTGTGCTCCTCGCTGACCGAACTCTTCGCGCCCGAGATCCACAAGCAGCGCCTCGCGACCTGGCCCGAGCACTACGCGTGGATCGAACCCGAGGGGCTCGGCTACTTTCGCAACCGCGTGAGCCAGGCGCGCCGCGACGTGGAACAGGGCCTCGCGATCACGCTCGACCACTTCGACACGCGTGCGCTGCAGGAGCGCGCGCTCGAGGTGCTGCAGTTCAAGCTCGACATCCTCTGGGCCATGAACGACGCGATGGCGACGCGCTACGGGGTGGGTGCGCAATGAGCGCCGCGCCGGACATCAAGCAGCTCACGCTCGAGAGCCGGCCGCGCGTGGGTCCGGGCTTTCGCTTGCAATGGGAGCCGGCCCAGGACTGCCACGTGCTGCTCTATCCCGAGGGCATGGTCAAGCTCAATGGCAGCGCCGGCGAGATCATGAAGCGCTGCGACGGCGAGCGCAGCCTCGCGGCCATCGTGGCCGAGCTCGAAGGCGCCTTCGGCACCACCGGCCTCGAGCCGCAGGTGCGCGGATTCGTCGAGATGGCGGCGCAGCAGAACTGGCTGCGCTGGGATGCGTGCCGGGATACGTGCCGGGATACGCCATGACCGCGGGCGCAGGCACCTCGCAGCCGGCCCGGCCCGGCCCGCCGCTCTGGCTGCTGGCCGAGCTGACCTACCGCTGTCCGCTGCACTGCGTGTTCTGCTTCAATCCGGTCGACTTCGCCGCGCGCGCGGACGAACTGTCGACCGACGACTGGCTGCGCGTGCTGCGCCAGGGCCGCGAGCTCGGTGCGGTGCAGTGCGGCCTCTCGGGCGGCGAGCCGCTGCTGCGCGACGACCTGGAGCTCATCGTGGCCGAGGCGCACCGCCTGGGCTACTACACCAACCTGCTGACCTCGGGCGTGGGCCTGACGCCGCAGCGGGCCGCGGCGCTGAAGCAGGCGGGGCTCGACCATGTGCAGCTCTCGTTCCAGGATTCGACCCGCGAGATGAACGATTTCCTCTCGCACACCAAGACCTTCGAACTCAAGAACCGGGTCGCGAAGACCATCAAGGACCAGGGCTGGCCGATGGTGCTCAACGTGGTGATCCACCGCATGAACATCGACCACATCGACCGCATCATCGAGATGGCGCACGAGATGGGCGCCGAATACCTCGAGCTCGCCAACACGCAGTACTACTCGTGGGCTTTTCTCAACCGCGACCAGCTGCTGCCCACGCACGAACAGCTGCGCCATGCCGAGCAGGTGACCGACGCCTGGCGCGCACGGCTCGGCGAGCGCATGCGCATCTTCTTCGTCGCCCCCGACTACCACGAGGGCAAGCCCAAGAAATGCGTCAACGGCTGGGGCAGCATGTTCCTCACCGTGGCGCCCGACGGCACGGCGCTGCCGTGCCACACCGCGTCGATGCTGCCGGGCCTCGAGTTCCCGAACGTCAAGGCGCATGGCCTGCGCGAGATCTGGTTCGATTCGGAAGGCTTCAACCGCTACCGCGGCACCGGCTGGATGAAGGAGCCCTGCGCGAGCTGCGACCAGCGCGGGCAGGACCTTGGCGGCTGCCGCTGCCAGGCCTTCCTGCTGGCGCAGGACCCGGCGGCCGCCGACCCGGTGTGCGCCAAGAGTCCCGAGCACCACCGCGTGGCGGAGGCCGTGGAACGCGCGGCGGCGCGCGACCCGGCCGCGCCGGTCGAGCATCCGCTGGTGTTCCGCGACCCGACCAACTCGCGCCGACTGTCACGGCACGTGTGATCGGCGGTTCAGAGAGCGTGTGTGGCGAAGGCGCTCAGCGCGACGCGGCATGCCGCGCCTCGTCGTCCATGGGCTGGTAGCAAGTGTCATCAAATGGAACCTATCTCGCTACCGTCGCGACTTTGCGACAAAACATGGGTAAAGGTAACGAGGTGTATGGTTAAATTGCCCCCAACAATCGCGAAGAGGACGAGGGATTCCATGAAGCTGCTGTTGAGCATGGTGTGCGCCGTGGTCGCGTTGGCAGGGTGCGCCAGCGCGCCGCCGACGCCCACCGAACCCGGCACCGGGTCCGGCCTGTCGTATGTGCCCAAGGTGGCGATGGAAGGCGTCGACGGCGCCCGCTATGACAGCGACGTGGCCGACTGCCGCGGCGCCGCGACGCGGATCGCGGCACGCAGCGAATCGGGCGACGCCATGTGGCTCGCGCTGGGCCTGGGCCTGATCACGGTGCATGGCCAGGGCATCGTGGCCGCGGCCTCGTACACGGGCATCTCGGCCGCGGTGATCGACATGTCGTACCGCCCGAACGCTGCGGTGATCGCCGAGCACCAGCAGACGGCGATCGTGCACTGCATGGCCAAGCGCGGTTACCGCAACCTCGATCCGCACGTGCGCGACTCCTTCTACGGCCATGCCTTCACGCCTGAACTGGTGCTCGCCCCGCGCCGCACGGGCGTCGACACCTACAACGCTGAAGTGGTCGCGAAGGCCGGGCGCTGCAGCGTCCAGCCGCGCGCCGAGCTGACGGCCAAGGGCCCCGGCTACGAGGCCTACAGCGTGCCGTGCTCGAACGGCGCCACCTGGGCGGTGCGCTGCGAATTCGGCAACTGCCGCGTGCTCGGGCAGTCGCC
The DNA here is from genome assembly GCF_057657255.1 of Variovorax sp. Soil_C_19. Taxonomy (NCBI): domain Bacteria; kingdom Pseudomonadati; phylum Pseudomonadota; class Betaproteobacteria; order Burkholderiales; family Comamonadaceae; genus Variovorax; species Variovorax sp. Soil_C_19. Next base: position 173,286 of record NZ_JBDGIV010000004.1, read on the forward strand.
GGTGCGGCGCTCCTGAGCCTGCGGCCCGGCATTCCGCTCACTGGATGACCAGGCCCTGCAGCGCGGGGTCGGCGGGCGGCGTTTCGAGCTTCATCTGCCGCAGTGTCTTCATCAGGAGCCGGGCGATCATCAGGTTGCGGTGCCGCTTGCTGTTGGCGGGCACCACGTACCAGGGCGCATGAGCCGTTGAAGTGGCGCGCAGTGCGCGTTCGTAGGCCTGCTGGTAGGCGTCCCACTTGGTGCGCACGTCGAGGTCGCCCATGCTGAACTTCCATTGCTTGCCGGGCGTGTCGATGCGCGCCTGCAGCCGCTCGCGCTGCTCGTCCTTGCCGATGTGCAGCATGCACTTGACGACCACGGTGCCGGTTTCGACGAGCAGGCGCTCGAAGTCGTTGATCTGGGCATAGCGCCGGCGGGCCTCGGCCTTGTCGATCCAGCCCTCGACCACGGGCACGAGCACGTCTTCGTAGTGGCTGCGGTTCCAGACCGCGATCTCGCCGTTGCGCGGCACCACCGCATGGCAGCGCCAAAGGTAGTCGCGTGCGCGCTCGTCCTCGCTGGGCGCCTTGAAGGCGCAGACGCGCACGCCGAGCGGCGAGGTGCGCGAGAACACCCAGCGCACGGTGCCGTCCTTGCCGCTGGTGTCCATGCCCTGCAGCACCAGCAGCAGCTTGCGGCGGCCTTCGGCATGCAGCAGGTTCTGCATCTCGTCGAGCTCGACGGCCAACGCGTCGATCTCCGCGCGCTGGGCCGCCTCGTCGCCTTCGAGGAACGGCGCGTCGCCGGGGTCTACGCTCGAAAGTCGGAAGTTGCCGTCGTCGACGCGGAATTTCTTCAGGCTGGGCATGGGGCCGGCTCCGTGTGGGAAAAGGAAAGGAGCGTAAGCGATCGGGTGGTCGGCCGGCCGCCGGCCGCGCGGGCACCCGTTCAGCGCCCGCCGTCGTCCGGGTCGATCGAGGCGCTCCAGCGGCTGTCCCACTCGGCATGCCGAGCGGCGCCGTCGAGATCGCGCCGGTCGCGCTTGGTCGGCCGGCCCTGCGCAATGGCCAGCGCCGGTTCGCTGCCCATGCGGCGCTGCTCGCGCATCTGCGCCAGGGCGGCGATGCTTTCCGGGGTTTCTTCGTACAACTGCTGAGCGACCGGGGCCGGCCCGCGCTGGCCGCTCAGCCCGCGCACCACCACGCTGCGCGTGAGCGGCCCCATGCGCAGGGCCACGGTGTCGCCCACCTTGACCTCGCGCGAGGCCTTGGCGACGTCGCCGTTCACCTGCACCCGGTTCTTGCCGATTTCGTCCGCGGCCAGCGAGCGCGTCTTGAAGAAGCGGGCGGCCCAGAGCCATTTGTCGATGCGCAGGCGATCCATAGCGTCAGGAATTGTGGGGGTGCAAAGGCAGGCGCACGACAGCGTCCAGCCCGACCCCTTGTGCGGCATTGTCCTGCGGGCGGCGGTTGTCCAGGTCGATGCGCCCGCCGAGCGCCAGCACGATCTCGCGGCAGATCGCGAGGCCGAGGCCCGAGCCGGTGGCGCTGTCGCCGGTGGAGAAGGGCGCGAACAGCCGCTGGCGCAGTTCGGGTGAAATGCCCGGTCCTTCGTCGCGCACGGCCAGCACCGCCTCGGCGCCCTCCGCACGCACGCTGACCGACAGCGCACCGCCGGGCGGGCTCTGCTTGATGGCGTTGTGCAGCAGGTTGCGCGTGAGCTCCTGCAGCATCCAGCGGTGCGCGCGCACCACGACCGGCCGCGCATCGATCGCCAGCTCGAAGTCGAGCGTCTTGTCCGCGATCAGCGGCGAGAGGTCGAGCGCGATCTGCCGCGCCACCTCGCCGAGCTCGAGCGGCACCGATTCGGGCTGCTGGCGCAACTGCTCGACCTTGGCGAGCGACAGCATCTGGTTGGCGAGCGTGGTGGCGCGCTCGACGGTCTGGCTGATCTCGCCGAGAGCCTGCTCGGGCGGCACGTCGCCGCGGCGCGCGGACTGCACCTGGGCCTTGAGCACCGCGAGCGGCGTGCGAAGCTGGTGGGCGCTGTCGCGCACGAAGCGCTTCTGGTGATCGAGCAGGCGCTGCAGCCGTCCCATCACCTCGGTGGTGGCGTCGATGAGCGGGCGCAGCTCGCGTGGCGCATCGGGCGCGTCGATCGGTGAGAGGTCGTCGGCGGCGCGCTTCTCGATGGCCTCGCCGAGCTGCCGCACGGGCCGCGTGGCGCGCTGCACCACGAGCACCGTCACGAAGGCGATCACGCCCAGCAGCAGCAACTGGCGCCAGAGCATGTCGACGAGCAGCTTGCGCACCAGTGTCTCGCGCAGCTCCAGGGTCTCGGCCACCTGCACCACGGCCATGCCGCGTCCGCGTGCGCTCGCCACGGGCTGCAGCAGCACTGCCACGCGCACCGGCTGGTCGCGAAAGCGCGCGTCGTAGAAGTCGACCAGCGCCGCATAGGCGCCGCGGTCGGGAATGCGGCCGCGCCAGAACGGCAGCTCGGCGAAGCCGGAGACCATCTCTCCGTCGAGCGCCGAGACGCGGTAGAAGAGCCGGCTCTGGTTGTCGGCCTCGAAGGCCTCGAGCGCCGAGTAGGGCACGATCGCGCGCAACCGCGCGCCCTCGTCGTAGCCCTCGACGTCGAGCTGCTCGCCGATGGTCTTGGCCGATGCGAGCAGCGTGCGGTCGTAGGCCGTGGTGGCCGCCGCCAGGCTCTGGCGATACAGGCTCACGCTGTTGATCACGATGAACAGCGCCACCGGCGCGAGGATGCCGAAGAGCAGCCGCGCGCGCAGCGACAGCGCCTTCTTCATGCCGTGGTTTCCGCCCGCAGCAGGTAGCCGAGCCCGCGCAACGTCATCAGCGCGGTGCCGGTGCCCGCGAGCTTCTTGCGCAGCCGATACACCACCACTTCGATCGCCTCGTAGTGCACGTCGGCCTCGCCGGGGAACACGAGTTCGAAGAGCCGCTCCTTGGTGACGGCATGGCCGGGTTTCATCATCAGCGCCTTGAGCAGCGACAGCTCGCGCGGCGTGAGCTCGAGCACGTCGCCGCGGTGGTAGATGGCGCCGCTATCGGGCTCGTAGCGCAGGCCGCCGACCTCCTGCGGATTCAGGGCCGGGTCGGGGTCGGCGTTCTGATGGCGCCGGCGCAGCGCACGGATGCGCGCCTCCAACTCGTCGAGGTCGAAGGGCTTGGGCAGGTAGTCGTCGGCGCCTGCATTCAGGCCGAGGATGCGATCGCCGACGGTGCCGCGCGCGGTGAGCAGCAGCACGGGTGTGCGCAGCCCGCTTGCGCGCGCCTGGGCCAGCACCTGGAGGCCGTCGAGGTTGGGCAGGCTCAGGTCGAGCGCCACCACGTCGGGCTCGAGCGCGCGCCACTGTTCGAGCGCCAGCGCGCCGTCGCCGCAGATGCGCACGTCGATCCGGCTGCGCGCAAGGGCACGTTGCAGCGTGACCTGCATCGAGGGATCGTCTTCGATCAGCAACAGCTTCATGGGGGAGCGGGGCGCGCAGGCGGTTCGGTGTTTTCCCCAGTTTGTTGGACAGCCAACTGACAGCGGGGCGGCGCATGATAGCGGCTCGGACCCGAGCCAGGGTTTCTTTCGTTCCCAGGAGACAACAACGATGCGTCGCGATACCTTTCTGAAGTCATTGGCCGCGCTGGCCGCCGTCGGTGCACTGCCGCTGTCGGCACGCGCCGCCGCCAACGTCAAGATGATGATTCCGGCCAACCCGGGCGGTGGCTGGGACACCACCGGCCGCGCGCTGGGCAAGGCCCTGACCGACGCCAAGCTGGCCGACACCGTCACCTACGACAACAAGGGCGGCGCCGCGGGCGCGCTGGGCCTGGCCCAGTTCGTGAACGGCTCCAAGGGCGATCCGAACGCGCTCATGGTCATGGGCTCGGTGATGCTCGGCGGCATCATCACCGGCAAGCCGCCGGTGAACCTTTCGCAGGCCACGCCCATCGCCCGCATGACCACCGAATACAACGTGTTCGTGCTGCCCGCCAACTCGCCCTTCAAGACCATGAAGGACGTGGTCGACCAGCTCAAGAAGGACCCCGGCAGCGTCAAGTGGGGCGGCGGTTCGCGCGGCTCTACCGAGCACATCGCCGCAGCCATGATCGCGCAGAAGGTCGGCGCCGATCCCTCCAAGATCAACTACGTGGCCTTCCGCGGCGGCGGCGAGGCCACCGCGGCCATCCTGGGCGGCAACGTCACGATCGGCGGCAGCGGCTACAGCGAATTTGCCGAGTACATCGCCGCGGGCAAGATGAAGGCGATCGCCGTCACCTCCGCCGAGCGCCTGCCGGGCATCAACGTGCCCACGCTCAAGGAGCAGGGCATCGACGTGGAAATCGGCAACTGGCGCGGCGTGTACGGCGCGCCCGGCATCAGCGCCGAGCAGCGCAAGGCACTGACCGACATGGTGCTGGCCGTGCTCAAGAGCCCGTCGTGGAACGAGGCACTCAAGAAGAACGACTGGACCCCGGCCGTGATCTCGGGCGAGGCTTTCGCCAAGTTCGTCGACGACGACTTCGCGAGCCTGCGCGCGATCATGACCAAGTCGGGAATGATCTAGCCTCGGCTCGCCCCCCGGCTACGCGCACTTCGTGTCGCTTCTCCCTCCCCCTACCGGGGGCAACACCAGCGGCCCGGCAAAGCCGGTTCCGCGGTGTTTCTGGAAGGGGGCAGGAGGCGACCTGCCCTTTCCTGACTGCGGGAGCAAGAAAAAATGACAACTCGGGATTCCTCGCCGCAGCCCGCGGCCCCCTGGCCGCAAACTGTGGTCGGTATCGGCGTGCTGCTGACCGGCCTGGCGCTGGGTTTCGGCGCCATCGGCATTTCTTCCGAAGCCGGATACGGCGGCGTCGGCCCCAACTTCCTGCCCTGGCTGGTGTCGGTCGCGCTCACGCTCTGCGGTGCGTGGATCCTCTGGGAAGCGCGCACCGGCGGCTTCCGCGAACTCGATGCGCCCTCGGGCGCCGAACATGCCTACTGGCCCGGCTTCGTGTGGGTGTCGGCAGGGCTGCTGCTGAATGCGGCGCTGATCACCACGCTCGGCTTCATCGTGAGCTGCACCTTGTGCTACCTGCTGGCCGTGCAGGGCCTGCGCCGTGCGGGCGGCCAGCCGGCGGCGAACCGGCCGCGCACCTGGGCGGTCGACGTCCTGACCGGCCTTCTGATCTCGGCGCCGGTGTTCTGGACGTTCACCAAGTTCCTGGCGATCAACCTGCCGGGCCTGACGGCCACCGGGTGGCTCTGACATGGAAATCTTCGACGCACTCATGGCGGGCTTCGGCGCCGCAATCACCCCCGCCAACCTCCTCTGGTGCCTCGTGGGCTGCGCCCTGGGCACCGCCGTGGGCGTGCTGCCGGGCATCGGCCCCGCGGTGGCCGTGGCGATGCTGCTGCCGATCACCGGCAAGGTCGACATCACGGCCTCGATGATCTTCTTCTCGGGCATCTACTACGGCGCGATGTACGGCGGCTCGACCACGTCGATCCTGCTCAACACGCCCGGCGAGACCGCGAGCATGGTCACCGCGATGGAAGGCAACAAGATGGCCAAGAGCGGGCGCGCGGGCGCCGCGCTCGCCACCGCCGCCATCGGTTCGTTCGTGGCGGGCACCATCGCCACCGTGCTCGTCACGCTGTTCGCGCCCTTCGTGGCCGAGTTCGCGGTCAAGCTGGGTCCGCCCGAGTACTTCCTGCTGATGATGCTGGCCTTCACCACCGTGAGCGCGGTGCTCGGCAAGAGCACGCTGCGCGGCATGACGGCGCTGTTCGTCGGCTTGGCGGCCGGCTGCATCGGGCTCGACCAGATCTCGGGCCAGGGCCGCTATATCGGCGGCATTCCCGAACTGCTCGACGGCATCGAGATCGTGCTGGTGGCGGTCGGCCTGTTCGCTGTGGCCGAGGTGCTGTACGCGGTGCTTTATGAAGGCCGCGTGGTCGAAGGCCAGAACAAGCTCAGCCGCGTGCACATGACCGCGCGCGACTGGAAGCGCTCGATCCCCGCATGGCTGCGCGGCACGGCCATCGGTGCGCCTTTCGGCTGCATCCCGGCCGGGGGCACCGAGATTCCGACCTTCCTGAGCTACGCCACGGAAAAGAAGCTCGCAAAGGACGCGGAGGCCAAGGCCGAGTTCGGCACCAAGGGCGCGATCGAAGGCGTGGCCGGCCCCGAAGCCGCGAACAACGCCACCGTGACGGCTGCGCTGATCCCGCTGCTCACGCTCGGCATTCCCACGTCGAACACCACCGCCATTTTGCTCGGCGCGTTCCAGAACTACGGCATCCAGCCCGGCCCGCAGCTGTTCACCACCTCGGCCGCGCTGGTGTGGGCGCTGATCGCCTCGCTCTACATCGGCAACGTGATGCTGCTGGTGCTGAACCTGCCGATGGTCGGGCTCTGGGTGAAGCTGCTCAAGATCCCGAAGCCGCAGCTCTATGCGGGCATCCTGATCTTCGCCACGGTCGGCGCCTACGGCATGCGCCAGAGCGCGTTCGACCTGTTCCTGCTGTACGGCATCGGCCTGCTGGGCGTGGTGATGCGGCGTTTCGACTTTCCGACCGCGCCGGTCGTGGTGGGCATGATCCTCGGGCCGCTCGCCGAGGCGCAGATGCGCAATGCGCTGTCGATCGGGGAGGGGAGCGCTGCGGTGTTCCTCCAGCGGCCGATGTCCATCGCGCTGGTGGTCATCATCGTGGCGGTGCTGGTGTTGCCGCGGGTGGCCAAGCGGATGAGTGATCGGAAGAAGCTCGCGCTTGGTTGATTTTTTTGGGGTTGTTTACTTTTCGGGGCCGGGTCTCGCCCCGGCGGGCGACCCACTTTCTTTTGCTTCGCCAAAAGAAAGTAAGCAAAGAAAAGGCGACCCTGCTGTCTGTGTCCCTCCGCTTCGCTACGGGCAACCTGCGGTGCTCGGCTGCGGCGGGGGTCCGCAGAACTCGCTTCGCTCAAACAGCTGCGGCCCTGATCCCGCCTCCGCCTGCGCTCCTCGGCACAGCCAGAAGGGGGTGGGAGCCCCGCGGGCCATCGCTTCGCTCGGCTGTATTGCTCCCTCTCCCTCCGGGAGAGGGCGGGGGTGAGGGCTGCGGCGGTGGATATGGCGCGCTTCTCCCAAGGCCGTCGGCCCTCACCCTGACCCTCTCCCGGAGGGAGAGGGAAAAAGAGGGCCGAGCGCAGCGATGGCCTGCATGGTTCCCAAATCCCCTCTGGCTGCGCCGAGGAGCGGAGTGTTTCGCGGATCAGGGCTCGCAGCTGTTTGAGCGAAGCGAGTTCTGCGAGACCCCGCGAAACGCGAGCACCGCAGGTTGCCCCGTAGCGCAGCGAAGGGGTCGCAGACAGTAGCTCGCCCGCCGGGGCGAGACCCGGCCTCCGCCCTTGAAAAGAAGCCAGAGCTCAGCGCAGCATCGACGACATCGCCGAACAGCAGTTCAGCATCCGCACCGCCGCTTCGACCGAGGCTGCCGTGAAGCGCAGCGTCACCCCGTCAAGGCGCTCGAACGCCGGCCACTGGCAGAACAGATCCGCAAGCGCCGGCGACTGGGCCCGCAGCGTGACGACCTGCGGACCCGCGAACACCAGCGGCCGCACCGCTTCGCGCGAAGCCGCTTCGAGCGCCTGCTTCACCCCCGCGCGGATCGCGAGCCGCGCGCGCTCGGGCGAGAGCGACACGCCGCTGGTGTTGCCCGTCGCCTTCTTGGTCTCGACGAACACCGCCTGCGGGAACAGCGTGCGGTTCTCGTCGATGAACACGTCGTCGCCGCTCGCCATCACCACCGGCACGCCGTATTCGCCGGCCAGCGCGCCATAGAGCCCGGCCTCGCCGAGTTCCTGCTCGCCGAGCGACACGCTGGCGAAGGCGAAGCTGTTGATCGTGTGCGCGAGGATGCCGCGCCCCTGCGCCCGCGAGTGATAGCCCACCATGCAGAGCGCGTCCACGCCGCCGTGCTCCACGCCCGCCACCATGCTCAGGTAGCGCGGCTTGCCCTGCACCACCTGGGCGCGGGCGTCGAGCAAGTCGGGCGGCATGTTGCGGAAGCCGCCGTGCGAATCGTTCACCAGCACCTCGGTCGCGCCCGCATCGAAGGCGCCGGAGATGGCGGCGTTGGCCTCCTGCGCCATCAGCAGGCGTGCGCGCTCGAACTCGGGGTTGCCCGGCCGAACCTGCTCCGGGTGGTAGACGCCGGCGACGCCTTCGATGTCGGTGGAGATCAGGACTTTCATGTCAATCGACCTATCTATTTGAAAGAAGGGCGGCGGCGGGCAGCAGGTCGGCCAGCGCATCGCGGCGGTGGCCGTCGCGGCCGGTCACGGCGGTGGCGCGCCACAGCGCATGCACGATCGCCTGCTCGGTGCTGTCGGCCGCGGCCTGGAACAGTGGATCGAGGCATGCGTCGTGCAGCATCGCCACGGCCGGCATCGGACGGTCGGGCTGGCCTGGCACGGTGTAGGCGGTGGAAAACGCCAGCACGATGTCGCCGCTGCCATGGCCGAAGACCGAGCCGGTGCGTGCGAGGCCCGCGCCCGCGCGCAGCGCGAGGCGGCGCAGCTGGCGCGCGTCGAGCGGCGCATCGGTGGCGATGACGATGATGATCGAGCCCTTCTCGGGCTCGTCGGAAGGCGATGCCGCCGCATCGCGTGCGGCCTGCAGCGCGGCGAGCCGGTCGCCCACCGCCTGGCCCGCAAGCAGAAGTTGCGGCTGGCGGCCGTAGTTCGCAAGCACCAGCGTGCCCACCGTGTGGGAAGAAACACCATCCTGCGCGGGCACGCAGCGCGAGGCACTGCCGATGCCGCCCTTGAGCCCGAAGCTCGACATGCCGCGCCCCGCGCCCACCGAGCCCTGTTCAAAGTCGGCAGTGGCGCCTTGCAGCGCCTGCAGGTAGTCGGCCTCGGTCACGGCCATGCGCTGCACGTCGTTGAGGAAACCGTCGTTGCATTCGAACACCAGCGGATTCACCGTCGGCAGCGCGCGGCCGGTCTCGGGGTTGTTCGCGATGCAGTGGCGGATCTGCGCGGTGGCGACGGTGCCGACCGAAAAAGTGTTGGTCAGCGCGATCGGTGTCTCGAGCAGGCCGAGCTCCTCGACCTGCACCAGGCCGACGCTCTTGCCGAAGCCGTTGAGCACCACGGCCGCGGCCGGTACCTTGTCGCGGAACGGATCGCCCGCGTGCGGCCGGATGACCGTCACGCCGGTCTGCACCGGGCCGTCGTCCAGCGTGCGGTGGCCGACCGTGACGCCCGGCACGTCGCTGATCGCGTCGCGCGGGCCGGCTGGCAAGCGGCCGATGAAGGGCAGGGCGCCTGGTGTTGTGTTCGAAGCCATCCCGGTGGTGGTTACTGGCGGTCGATTTTCGGGTCGAGCGCGTCGCGCAGCGCATCGCCCAGCAGGTTGAACGCCAGCACCGTGAAGAAGATCGCCAGGCTCGGGAAGAGCGCCACGTGGGGCGAGGTGACCATGTCGGCGCGCGCCTCGTTGAGCATCGCGCCCCATTCGGGCGTGGGCGGCTGCGCGCCCATGCCGAGGAACGACAGGCTCGCGGCCGTGATGATCGAGGTGCCCACGCGCATCGAGAAATACACCACGATCGACGAGATCGTGCCCGGCAGGATGTGCCGCACGATGATGGTCCAGTCGGACGCGCCGATGCTGCGCTCGGCCTCGATGTAGGTCTGCTGCTTGAGCACCAGCGTGTTGCCGCGCACCAGCCGCGCGAACGCCGGCACGCTGAACACCGACACGGCCACCACCACGTTGGTCATGCTGCTGCCGAGGATCGCGACCACGCCGAGCGCGAGCAGGATGCCCGGAAACGCGAACAGCACGTCGGAGATGCGCATCACGATGCGGTCCCACCAGCCTTCGTAGTAGCCCGCAAGCAGGCCGAAGGCGGTGCCGATGAACCCGCCGACCAGCACCGACAGGAAGCCCGCCATCAGCGAGATGCGCGTGCCCGCGAGGATGCGGCTGAAGATGTCGCGCCCGAGCGGGTCGACGCCGAACCAGTGCGCGGCCGAGGGGCCGGTGTTCAGCATGTCGTAGTCGAAGAAATTCTCGGCGTCGTAGGGCGAGATCCACGGCGCGAACACCGCGACGAGCACCAGCAGCAGCACGAAGGCCGCTGCCACCAGGCCGACCGGCTGGTTCTTGAAGCGCCGCCAGCATTCGCCCCAGGGCGTGCGGACCTTGCCCGCGGCCTGGAGGGGCGCCACGGGTTCGGTGGCGGGGACGATGGTTTCGGCAGGAGCGCCGGTCGCTTGCGTCATGGCTCGGGGCTCACTTGTAGCGGATGGTCGGGTTGATGAAGCCGTACAGCACATCGACCACGAGGTTGATCAGGATGAATTCGAGCGAGAACAGCAACACCAGCGTCTGGATGACGGGATAGTCGCGCATCTGCACCGCGTCGACCAGCAGGCGGCCGAGGCCGGGCCAGTTGAACACCGCCTCGACGAGGATCGAGCCGCCCAGCAGAAAGCCGAACTGCAGGCCCATCATCGTCACGACCGGGATCAGCGCATTGCGCAGGCAGTGCTTGATGATGACCGTGCGCTCGCGCACGCCCTTGGCGCGCGCCGTGCGCACGAAGTCTTCCTGGATGACCTCGACGAACGATGCGCGCGTGAAGCGTGCCATCACCGCGGCCACCGCGGCGCCGAGCGTGATCGAGGGCAGGATGTAGTGCTGCCAAGTGCTGGCGCCCACCGTGGGCAGCCAGCCGAGCTGGACCGAGAAGATCTGCATCAGCAGCATGCCGAGTGCAAATGCAGGAAAGGAGATGCCCGACACCGCCAGCGTCATGCCGAGGCGGTCGGGCCATTGGTTGCGGAACACCGCAGAGACGATGCCGATGCCCATGCCGAAGATCACCGCCCACACCATGCTGGTGATCGTGAGCATCACCGTCGGGAAGAAGCGCTCGGCGATCTCGGTGGACACCGGCCGCCGCGTGCGGATCGAGGTGCCGAAGTCGCCCTGCAACATCTGGGTGAAGAAGCTCGCGAACTGCTGCGGCAATGGCTTGTCGAGCCCGAGCTCGGCGCGGACCATGGCCACCGTCTGGTCGTCGGCGTCCTGTCCGGCGGCGAGACGCGCCGGGTCGCCGGGCAGCATGTGCACGAACAGGAACACCAGCACCGCCACGATGAGCAGTGTGGGGATCAGGCCCAGCAGTCGTTTGAGAAAGTAGTTCAGCATGGCATACAGGCAAAGAGCCCCTTGCGGGGGAGGCGGCTACACGAGTTGAGCCGCCTCGGGGATGATCAACGGACTTCGATGGCGTCGATGTTGATGTTGCCGTCAGGCATCACATGCACGCCCGAGAGGCGCTTGGCATGCGCCGACAGGTTCTGCTCGGTGACCAGCGGCACGCGCGGCAGGTCCTTGCGGATCTGTTCCTGCGCTGTCTTGTAGAGCGCGGCCTTCTCGGCGTCGTCCACCGTCACCAGCGCCTTGGCGATGGCGTTGTCGACCACCTCGTTCTTGTAGAACGACATGTTGTTGAGCTTCGGGGCCCAGGCTTCCGAGGCGAACAGCGGACGCAGCGCCCAGTCGGCTTCGCCGGTCGACGACGACCAGCCCGTGTAGTACATGCGGACCTTGGCCGTCTTGGGATCAGGCCACGAGTCGACCATTTCCGCGCGCTGGCCCACTTCGAGGGCCTGCACCTGCAGCTTGATGCCGATCTGCGCGAGTTGCTGCTGCACGAACTGGATCGTCTTCTGGCTCGTCGTGTTGTTGTAGGCGCTCCACAGCACCGACTCGAAGCCGTTCGGGTAGCCGGCTTCCTTCATCAGTTCCTTGGCCTTCTTCAGGTCGTAGGGAATCGGGTCCATCTTCACGGCGTACTTCACGCCTTGCGGCACCACGCCCTGCGCCGGGAAGGCATAGCCGCCGAACGCGACCTTGGCCAGTGCTTCCTTGTTGATCGCGTAGCCGATGGCTTCGCGCACCTTCGGGTTGTCATACGGCTTGTGCTGCATGTTGAAGGCCAGGAAGCGCACGATGATCGACGGCGTCGCCACCACTTCGAGCTTGTCGCTCTTCTTCAGCAGCTCGGCCTGCTCGTAGGGAATGGGAAAGGCGAAGTCGGCTTCGCCGGTCTGCAGCATGGCAGCGCGCGTGTTGTTCTCGAGCACCGGCTTCCACTGCACCGTGTCGACCTTCGGGTAGCCCTTCTTCCAGTAGCCATCGAACTTCTTGGCCTTGACCGCGTCGGTCTGCTTCCACTCGACGAACTCGAACGGGCCGGTGCCCACGGGGTGGAAGGCGATGTCCTTGTTGCCCCACTTCTTGAGCGCGGTGGGCGAGATCATCGCGGCCGATGCGTGAGCCAGCGAGTTGATGAAGGGGCCGAAGGGCTCCTTCAGCGTGATGCGCACCGTGGTCGGGTTGACCGCCTCGACCTTGCCCACGCGGTTGAACTGGTTGTAGCGCAGCAGCTTGTTGTCCTGGTTCAGCACGCGGTCTAGCGTGAACTTCACGGCTTCGGCGTTGAAGTCGGTGCCGTCGTGGAACTTGACGCCCGAGCGCAGCTTGATCGTGTAGACCAGGCCGTCCTTCGACACCTCGTAGCCCTCGGCGAGCACGTTCTGCACCTTCAGGTCCTTGTCGAACTGGAACAGGCCTTCGTAGAAGGTCTTGGTCACCGCGGTGGTGATGGTGGTGTTGGTGTTGTAGGGGTCGAGCGTTTCCGGCTGGTAGCCGATCGACAGCACCACGTCTTTCGCGGCCAGTGCGGAGCCCGAGGCGGCCAGCGCGGCCAGGCCCAGCAGTGCGGAAGCCCATCGCAGGGAGGAGGAAGATTGCGTCATGGAAGAACTCCAGTCGGGGTGGAAAAAAGCAGGATGTCTCCCGCGGGTTGAGAAAAGGAAAGGCGCGTACTCAGAACGCGCCGCCGATGGCGTGGCGTGCGACGAAGTGCCCCGGCGCCACCTGCACCAGCGGCGGCACCTCGGGCTCGTCGCCCACGGCGCGGATCGGGCTCGGGATCTCGCCTTCGAGCAGCGCGTGCGGCTTGTGCCGGCGCGCCGGGTCGGCCACCGGCACCGCCGCCATCAGCTTGCGGGTGTAGGCGTGCTGCGGTGCCTCGAAGACCGCGCGGCGCGGACCGATCTCGACGATCTGGCCGAGGTACATCACGGCCACGCGGTGGCTGACGCGCTCGACCACGGCCATGTCGTGCGAGATGAAGAGAAACGCCACGCCCAGCTCGCGCTGCAGGTCGAGCATGAGGTTCACGATCTGCGCCTGGATCGACACGTCGAGCGCCGAGACCGACTCGTCGGCCACCACCACCTTCGGGTTCAGTGCCAGTGCGCGCGCAATGGCGATGCGCTGGCGCTGGCCGCCCGAGAACTCGTGCGGATAGCGCTGCGCCACTTCGGGCGGCAGGCCCACCTTCTGCAGCAGCCAGTCGACGCGCTGCTGCGCCTCGGCACCCTTGGCGATGCCGTGGATCAGCAGCGGCTCCATGATCGAGAAGCCCACCGTCACGCGCGGATCGAGCGAGGCGAACGGGTCCTGGAAGATGAATTGGATGTTGCGGCGCAGCGCCTGCAGCTCGCGCGTGGGCAGCTCGCGGATGTTCTGACCGCCGAACTCGATCGCGCCGCTCTGGCTTTCGACTAGGCGCAGCAGCGAGCGGCCCGTGGTCGACTTGCCGCAGCCCGATTCGCCCACCAGCGCGAGCGTCTCGCCGGGATAGAGGTCGAAGCTGATCTTCTCGACCGCATGCACGCGGCGCTTCACGCGGCCGAAGATGCCGCTGCGCACGTCGAAGCGCGTGACCAGGTCGCGCACGCGCAGGATCGGGCCGGTGTTCTGGCGCACGGTGTCGTGCGGTACTGCCGCGTCAGCCGGCGGCACCGCCTGCGCGCCGGTCTCGGTGTTGCGCAGCAGCTCGAACTTGGCCGGCAGGTCGGTGCCCTGCATGGCGCCGAGCTTCGGAACGGCCGAGAGCAGGGCGCGCGTGTAGGGATGCTGCGGTGCTGCGAACACCGCGTCGGCAGTGCCGGCCTCGACCTTGTCGCCGCGGTACATCACCAGCACGCGATCGGCGATCTCGGCCACCACGCCCATGTCGTGCGTGATGAAGAGCACGCCCATGCGCATCTCCTTCTGCAGTTCGCGGATCAGCTGCAGGATCTGCGCCTGGATCGTCACGTCGAGCGCCGTGGTGGGCTCGTCGGCGATCAGCAACTGCGGCTTGCACGACAGCGCCATCGCGATCATCACGCGCTGGCGCATGCCGCCCGAGAGCTGGTGCGGAAAGCGGTCGAGCACGTTGCGCGCCTCGGGAATGCGCACCAGCTCCAGCATGCGCAGCGCCTCGGCGCGCGCCGCCGCATTCGACTTGCCCTGGTGAATGCGGATGGCCTCGGCGATCTGGTCGCCCGCGGTGAACACCGGGTTCAGCGAGGTCATCGGCTCCTGGAAGATCATCGCGATGTCGGCACCGCGGATGTTGCGCATCTCGGTGTCGCGCGCCTGGGCCAGGTCGAGCACTTCGCCGTTGCGGCGCCGGAACGCCATGCGCCCGTCGAGGATGCGGCCGCCGCCATGCTCCACCAGGCGCATCAGCGCCAGCGAGGTGACCGACTTGCCCGAGCCCGATTCGCCCACTACCGCGAGCGTTTCGCCGTGGTCGACGTGGAACGAGAGCTTCTTGACCGCATCGACCGTGCGTTCCGACGTGGAGAAGCGCACGGTGAGGTCGTCGACGGCGAGAACGCGGCCGTCCGGCAGATTGAGGGCAGGTGAAGACATGGGCGAAGCGGAATGAAAGTGGGGCGTGGGGGTCAGGCGAAGATGGCGGTGACCGGCGTTTCGCCGCCGCGCGCATGGCCGCGGTACATGCCCTCGGTGTTGAAGGCGAGGCTCAGGTTGCCGTGGCGGTCGAGCGCGATCAGCCCGCCCGTGCCGCCGATGGCCGGCAGCGATTGCTGCACCACCGCGTGCGTTGCCGCCGCCAGGGTTGCACCGCCGTAGGCCATGCGCGCGCACACGTCGTAGGCGGCCGCCACGCGGATGAACATTTCGCCGCTGCCGGTGCACGACACGGCCGCGGTGCGGTCGTCGGCATAGGTGCCCGCGCCGATCAGCGGCGAATCGCCGATGCGGCCCACGCGCTTGTTGGTCATGCCGCCGGTCGAGGTGGCCGCGGCGAGGTGGCCGTGCACGTCGAGCGCCACTGCGCCCACGGTGCCGAACTTGCGGTCTTCGTCGAGCGGCGTGGCCGCGGCCATCGCGGCACCTTCGTGGTCGACCACCACGCGGCCCGTGTCGCGCACGCGATGCAGCTGCTGGCGGCGCGCCTCGGTCGAGAAGAACGAGGGTTCCACCATCTCGAGCCCGTGCTGCCGCGCAAAGGCTTCGGCGCCCGCGCCGGCCAGCAGCACGTGCGCGCCGTCGTTGAGCACCGCGCGCGCGGCGCGCACCGGCCGACGGATGTGGCACACACCGGCCACCGCGCCCGCGGCGAGCGTCGCGCCGTCCATCACGGCCGCGTCGAGCTCGTGCGTTTCGTCGTGCGTGAACACCGCGCCGTGGCCCGCGTTGAAGAGCGGGCATTCCTCGAGCAGCTCCACCGCGAGGCAGGCCGCATCGAGTGCCGGGGCACCCTTCAACAGCAAGGCTTGCGCGGCACGCACGATGCCGTCCAGCGCGTCGAGATACGCCTGTGCCTGGCCCGGGCCGGTCGTGGCTGCGCTGATGGTGCCCGCACCGCCGTGGATGGCGATGACGGGCGTTCGATTCGTCATGGTTTGGCTTTCTTTTTCTGCTTCGTGCTGCTGCGGCGCTTCGGTGCGGAGGGCGCGGCAGCTTCGGCGGGTTGCCGGGGCGCCACCGCGCCCCGGGCCAGCCCCTGCCCGCCGTGCAGCCACGGCCGCACCGCCTGCAAGATTCGGCTCGCCGACTGCACCGCGCCGGGCGCGCGCAGTGCCACCGCGCTGGTCAGCGCCTCGATCAGCGCCAGCACGCTGGTCTCGCAGTTCGGGCGGTAGCTGGTTTCGGTCTGGCAATAGAGCACCACGTCGGCCAGCGGCGCGAGCGGCGAGCTGGGGCGGTCGGTCAGCGCCAGCACCGCGCAGCCCTGGCGCTGCGCGATCTGCGCCAGCGCCACCGTGTCGGTCAGGTAGCGCGGAAAGGTCAGGGCGATGAACAGGTCCTGCGGGCCCGCATGCATCAGCGTGCGCGCGGCGTGCGTGACGCCGCTCACGCTCGAGAGCAGCCGCACGTCGTTGCAACTGCCGTCGAGCCCGTGCTGCAGCAGCCCGGCGAGCCACGCACTGGCGCCGAAGCCCGCGATGTAGATCGAGCGGGCCTGGCCGATGCGCGCCACCGCGGCCTCGCACGCCGCGTGGTCCAGCGACTGCCGCGTGGCCTCGATGTTGCGGCGGCTCTCGTCGAGCGCCGTGGCGAACACTTCGGCCACCGTGGTGGGCCGCTCGAGGTTGCCGCGCAAGCGCTCCACCGGCGCCACCAGCGATTCGAACCCCCGCACCAGCTCGGCACGAAAGCTGGCGTAGCCGTCGAAATCCAGCGCGCGCGCAAAGCGGTTGGCCGTGGCAATCGACACGCCCACGGCCGCAGCCAGCTCGTCGATAGGCAACGTGGCCACCTGCAGCGGATGCTCGAGCACGTAGTCGGCCACCTGCCGGTGCGAGCGCGTCAGGCGCGGCAGCGCTTGCGCGATGCGCTGGGCCACGGTGGTGCCGTTGGAGTCGACGTTGGTGCCGTTCATGCGTGGATGGTGAACCCGTACCGGGTGTTCGTGAAAACTTCTTTTCAAATATAAGACAAAAAAGAAAACTTTTTGTCATTTTGGGTCGAAAGAGTGCAAACGGATGGACGGCAGAGGGTTCAACCGATGCACTTCCCCGAGGGCGCGCGAGTCCGATAATTCGCCGATGGAACTCCATGTCGCGCGGCCGTATCCCGAGGTGAGCGCCTGGGTTTCGATGGCGGTGCACCTTTGCTTCAACACCCCGGGCACGCAACCGGTACCCTGCCACTTTCCCGCGCTGGTCGAGGGGGGGCTGGTTCTGGTTCTCGAGGGCCAGTTCTTCGTCCAGGCGCCGTCGGGTGCGTTTGTTCCGCTTCCTGCCGGGTTCGTGGGCACCGCTCGCGCAGTGCCGCTCACGCTCTATCGCACGCCTCGGCTGTGCTATGCCGGGCTGCGGTTGCAGCCGCCGGGGACGCTGGGGCTGCTGCAAGCGAGCCCGCTGTCCCTTCCGCACCAGTTTGCCGATGCGGCTGACGTTTTCGGCTACGCCTGGCCGCGGCTGGTCGAATGCATCAGGGCAGAAACAATCCCACAGAGGCGCTTGGCATCGTTGTTGGCGTTCGCACGCCAGCGCCTCCGCGAGGAAGTGCATTGCCAGCGGGCGCGTCGAGCGGCGCGACTGCAGCAGGCGGCCCTGCGGGGAGGGTCTCCTCACGATGCCGTGGGCCTCTCCGCGAGGCAGTTCGAGCGAGTGTTCGCCGGGACCTTCGGCCTGACGCCGAAGCTGTTCCAGCGCGTAGCCCGCGCGGAAGGATTGCTGCGCGACGCCCTTGCCACAGGCGCGACAGGCGCAGGGCTCGCATTGCAGCATGGCTACTATGACCAATCGCACATGGCACGCGACCTGCGCATGTTGGCCGGCGCTTCGCTGCGCTCACTGGTTGAAAGCGCTCGCCAGCGTGACTCGGAAAATTGGGCGCTTGCGGTAGGTACGGCGCAGTGACAGTAGCGTACAGGCCGATGTCGGATTTTTCCTATCGGCCGCAGCGCAGGGTTCATAGGATGCCTGGATGTCGCTGACGAACCGAAACCTTGCCTTCTTCATCCTTGCACTCTTCGGCTTGGTGGTTCCCTGGTATTTCAATATCGGGTTCCTCCTGAGCGGCGGCAGCTTCGCGCCGGCGTCTTTCATCGCCGCCGTGTCGGCCAACAAGCTGGTCGCAGGCATCACCTGGGACGTCTACCTGGCGGCTGCGGCGTTCTCGGTATGGGTGCTGCAAGATGCACCCGCCGCGGGTGTTCGTCGGCCGTGGGTCTATGTCGTGCTGACATTCGGAATCGGCCTCGCCTTCACATTGCCGCTGTACATCGCGCTGCGGCGGGTGGTGCGATGAAGGGTGAAATGCTGACCGGAAAAGTCTGTTCATGATCAACATCTTGACCAATGGCAACGATCTGTACGCGGCGCTGAACAGCGGAGATGCCGATGCGCTGCAACGATTGCTTAGCGACGACTTCAGGGGCCGTTTATCTCCCGGCCTGCCACGAGGCCTGGGGAAGAGCTACAGCGGTCTGCACGCAATGATGGGCGAGGCATGGGCGCTGGTCGACCAGCTGTTCCAGCTCGATGTGAAGGTCGACCAGTTCTTCGATGCAGGCGAAATGCTGATCGTCCGAGGCACCTACAGCGGCACTGCCAGGGAAACCGGCAAAGTACTGAACGCTCCGTTTGCGCATTTCTGGGAATACGACGGGACGCGGTTTTCAGGGCTGCAGCAGATCACCGATACGGGCTTGTGGCGCGACGCGATTGACTGAGGCGCCCGCGTGCCGTGCTCGCTATCGCGCGGGCTGCTGCACCAGCTGCAGTTCGTTTCCGGCAGGATCGCGCAGCGTCGCAAGGATGCCGCCCCAGTCCTGGCGCTCCGGGAGTCCCGAGAACGCGA
The DNA here is from genome assembly GCF_057657255.1 of Variovorax sp. Soil_C_19. Lineage (NCBI taxonomy): Bacteria > Pseudomonadati > Pseudomonadota > Betaproteobacteria > Burkholderiales > Comamonadaceae > Variovorax > Variovorax sp. Soil_C_19. The sequence continues at coordinate 191,948 of NZ_JBDGIV010000004.1, forward strand.
CGCCGCGCGAGGACAGCGACTGGTAGGTCGACTGCACGTCAGCCACGTCGAAAGACAAGCCGGTGAAACGCCCGACGAGAACCTGGTCCTCCGCGGGGGCATCCGCGTCCACGTGCTCGACGACCAGGCTCAAGGGGCCGGCGTCGAACACGCAATAGCCTTGCTGCGCTTGCCCGGCCCTGAGCGGCAGGCCGAGCACCTCTTCGTAGAAGCGCGATGCGCCCGGCAGGTCTCGAACAAAAATGCGCGCGGTGCGTAGCTGCATGACGGCTTTCTCCTGGCAGGCACGGGTTGGGGATGCACGCTTGCATGCTAGGCACAAGCGGCGGCTGCGGCAACCCACTCGGTCGCCACCAGTGCCGCACGCCACTAGCGGCACATCGAGAACCCACCCGTTTCAAAGTGAAGATGGTCGCGGTGCGCCGCGTTGTACTCAGGCCCGAGCACGCCATCGAAGAAGCGGCAGCCGCCCTGGTGCGCATCGCGCAGCAGCAGCGCGGCAGGCGTGCCCGCATTGCTCGAACCGGCCGTCGTCCAGTCGCGCTGAACGCTGATGCGTCGGCCGTTCGCAAGCGTGAGCCCGGCAACGTCGAGCGCATCGGCCGTCGCATGGCGGCTGCGCGAAGCGCCCGGCACGGCGCCTTCGCCGCGGTTGATGTTGCGGCAGGCATAGCTGCCGAGGTGGTCGATGGCCACCACCGATTGCCCGAAGTGCTGGCGGGCGGCCGGCTGCAGCGCATGCTTCTCCCACATGAAGAAGGAGAGCGCCATCGGGCAGCTCAACGAGGGCACGGTGCCCAGGCGCACGCCCGCGCCGCGCAGCCGCACAGCGTTCTCGAAGCCGCAGCCGGGGCCGGTGACGCGGTCGGGCAGTTGGTCGTATTGCATGCCGGTCTGGGCCAGAGCCGCGAGGCAGCGCGCGGGGTCGCGCCGGGCGCGGGCGAGCTTGAAGTCGGTGAGCCAGTCGGGCGCGGCCGCGACATCGAGCGGCGCCCAGGGGTTGAAGCGCTCGGGAATTTCGACCTTGCCGCTCGCGACGGCCCACACGCCTGCGGCGAGCGCGGCGCACAGGGCCAGTCCGAGCCACCGGCCACGGCGAGAAGGAGACGAGGGCGCGCGAGGCGGCTCCATGAAATGCCTGTCCGGATCAGCTGGCGCTGTCGCGCCGCGCGAGCACCCAGTGCTTGAAGTGCGCGAGCGCCTCCGATGGTGGGCCGTCTTCGGGATGCGCGAAGTAGTAGCCCTGGCGCACGTCGAGGTGCCGGTCGATCGGAACCACGAGTTCGCCGGTGCGCAGCTCGCGCTCGACCAGGATGCGCGGCGCGAGGCCGATGCCCATGCCCGCTGCGGCCGCGGCGGTGACCATGGTGAAGAGCTCGTAGCGCGGCCCGCGCGAGGCCTGCACGGTGTAGTCCCACCCTTGCTGCGCATACCAGTCGCGCCAGGCCTGCGCGCGCGTGCCCAGGTGCACGTGGCGGCAGCGCGCGAAGGTGGCTTCGTCCCAAGGGGCGTTGGCGTCGCGGAAGGCGGGGCTGCACACCGGCACCATCTCGCCCTCCGTAAAGATCAGCCCGCCCTGCGTGCCGGGCCAGGACTGCTCGCCGAAGTAGATGGCGGCGTCGTAGGCGTTGTCCTCGAACGAGAAGGGCTGCGTGCGCACCGACAGGTTCACGGTGATGTTCGGGTGCTCGTGGCCGAAGTCGGGCAGCCGCGGGATCAGCCACTGGGTCGCGAAGGTGGGCACTACCGCGATCTCGAGCACGTAGCCCATGTCGTGGCCGGCACTGATCTCGAGCGTGTCGCGCCGGATCTGGTCGAGGTGGCGGCGGATGCGCGCCGCGTATTCGCGCCCGGTGTCGGTCAGCGTGAGGCGCTGCCGCACGCGCGAGAACAGCGCAACGCCCAGCCGCTGCTCGAGCATGGCCACCTGCCGGCCGACGGCGCTTTGCGTGAGCGCCAGCTCGGCCGCCGCGCGCGTGAAGCTCCCGAGCCGCGCCGAGGCTTCGAAGGCCTGCAGCGCGCCCAGGTTCGGAATGTCTTTTCTCATTGCCGCCATTTTGCGTGCGCGGCGCAAGCTGAGCAGCGATCGATGGGGCGCGGACGGCGGCGATGCCGCCCGCGCCGGGTCACGCGCCGATCAGCAGGGGCGCGCCGCGGCCGCGTTCGGGCGCGTGGCCTTGCTGGTGCCGCTTTCGTCCACCGCGCCAAGCGGCCGGGTGAAGGTGCAGCCGTAGGTCGGCGCGGCCACCGTGGCGGCGGTCATCACGTCGTCGCCGGCCGGCTTCTGGGCCGGGTCGGCTTCCCAGTTCACCATCGCGTCGAAAGCCTCGACCTGTTCGGCGATGGTGAAGTCGCAGTGGGAGATGCCGCGGATGGCGCGCTGCACCAGCCAGCCGCTATTGCCCTTGGCGGCCGCGCGCTGGTGGTAGATCTGCTGCATGCTGAAGGGCACGTAGAGGTCGCCGAGCGTGTGCAACGAGACCACCGGCACGCTGAACTCACCGTTCGCCTTCGGAATCCAGCGCAGGCCATCCGTGCGCAGGCGGTTGGCGTCGGGCGCCGCGGTGAGCTTGAGCACCGCATTGTTCAGCGCGAGGGTACCGGGCTCGTCGCCGTCGATGGCGTACGTGAAGCGATTCGTGTCGAGCGTGCTCTTGTTGAGGATGCCGTTGACCGTGCCGTCGCTGCCGAACGTGCCCCACACCGCACCGAACGAGCCGCCCGCGGTGAAGCCCAGGTCGAACATCGGGCGTTCACCGCCGGTCAGGTTCTTCACCACGGAACCGAACTTGAACCCCGTGGGCGTGGGCGCGCTCGGAAAGGTGGTGTAGAGCGCTTGCGTGACCTGCGGCGCGATGTCCGACCAGTTGACGGTGGGGTACCTGGGCAGCCCGGCCAGTGCCTGCGCTGCAACCTGCGCACCCGCGAAATAGTCGAACAGCTCCGTGTCGCCCATCACGCCGCACATAGGCACCGCGCCGTGGTACTTCATCTTGTGGTTGGCGGTGGCGTAGGTCTCGTCCTCGATGGCGGCGGCCGTGATGTGGCCGCCCATCGAGTGGCCGGTGATGAAGACCTTCGAAGGGGCTGCCAGCTCGCGGCCGTTGGTCTTGGCGATGTCGTTGAAGGCCAGCGCCAGCGCGTTGGTGTCTTCGACGCCGACGCGCACGTCGTAGAAGTTCTTGCTGTAGCTCGATGCCGCCCAGGCATAGCCGTTCTGGATCAGGTGGCGGCGGATCGAGGGATTGCTCACCGACAGCACATTGACTTCGCCGGCGTAGCCGTGCGCGTACATCACGAGCTTGCCGTTCCAGTTGGCGGGCACCTCGACGCGGTACTGCGCGCCGCCGATCATCCCGGCCCAGCGGCTGGTGGTGCTGTTGTCCACCGTATCGCTCGCATCGGCGGCGAGCGCCGCGAAAGTCGTGGCCGACGGGTCGGCAGGGGCGAAGGCGTTGCGGCTGTCCTGCAGGCGCGTCTCTTCGGGCAGCGGCGGAGGCGGTGCCGGCGGTTCGGGCGCCGGCGCGGGCGGTGGCACGGGCAGGAAGGCAAAGCCGTTGCCGCCTCCGCCGCCCCCGCCGCAAGATGCGACGGCAAGGCTGGCTGCAAGGGCAAGAAGTGTCAGGCGCGCGGAATGCATGGGGTGTCTGTCTCCGTTCTTGGGTGCTGAGAAGAAGATGCCCGGCGCAGCGCAGCCTGGCGTTCCGTCGAGAACGACCGTGCTATTTCGCTGGACCGGCGGGGCAGCGTAGAGGCGTCGGCCCGCTGCCCGGCCCGGGCTTTCCCGTACCTGCTATCTCCTGTGCGACAGCCGGCGCAAACCGGCGCGCGCTCAGGCGTCGCGCTTGGTCACGACCACCGTGGCCTCGAGGCTCTCGAACGCATCGGGCTCGCCATACCAGCTGCCCGAGATCGGCGCGGCCTGCGCCGGGTCGCGCGAGACCGCGACGCGGATCAGCTGGCCGCTGCCCATCAGGTTGTTGGTGGGATCGAAGGCGAGCCAGCCGGCGCCCGGCAGGTAGGCATGCAGCCAGGCATGCGTGGTGCCGGCGCCGGTCATCGATTCGCCGTGCGCGCGTGCGGCGGTGTCGAGCGCGGCGTCGTAGATGTAGCCCGAGACGAAGCGTGTCGCAATGCCCAGCCGGCGCGCGGCTTCCATCATCAGCAGCGCGTAGTCGCGGCAGCTGCCGCTGCCGAGCGCCAGCGTCTGCAGCGGCGTCTGGGTGCCTTCGGCGTCGCGCGCCATGTACTTGAAGCTGCCGCCGATGTGCGCATTCATGCGCGTGAGCACTTCGCGCGTGCTGTTGGGCTGGTCGGTATGCAGGAACTGGTGGGCCCACCGGATCAGCGTGCCGGCATCGTCGTCGTCGTGGTGCGGGCGCAGGTAATGCTCGAGGTCGAGCCGCTCCTGCACCGAGTACGCGAACGGCAGGTATTCGGCCGACGGATCGAGCGCGAGATGGTCCTGCTGCGCGGGCACATGCTCGATCGTGAAGGCGCAGACGATGCGCAGCTCGGTCGCATCGCCGAGCGGCTGCACCATGGCCACCGAATTGGAATGCGGGTCCTGGATGAGCCGTGTGATCGCATCGGGGCTCACTTGCAGGTCGGTGGCCAGCACGCGCAGGTCGTGGCTGTCGCGCGGGCGGAACATCACGCGGTGCAACCCGAAGCTCACGGGCTTCTTGTAGCGGTAGACGGTGGTGTGGATGATGTCGTAGTGGATGGCCATGCGACGCATTCTGCGGCCTTGTCGGTGCGCGGGACCCGTGTGGCCGGACTTATGTTGCGGAATCGATGGCGGGCCCCTGCGTGCGCGAAGTGCACAGCGCCTCGGCCATCCTGGCGGGCAGCGGCAGCGGCTCGCCGTGCCAGCGCGCCGCGATCAATTCGGCGCACAGCGCCGCAAAGCTCAGGCCGCGCGAGCCCAGGGCGGTGCAGGTCCAGAGACCGGGCTCGCCGAGCGGACCGGCCAGCGGCCGGCGGTCGCCCGAGGCGCAACGAATGCCGACCCAGGCCCTGGCCTCATTGCCTTCGAAGGCCGGCGCCAGCGCGGCCGCGGCGGCGGGCGCAAGGCGTTCGAGCCGCGCCCGGTTGGCCGCAGCATCGGCCGGGTCGGGCGCCAGGTCGGTGCGGTCGCGGTCGTAGGTGGCGCCCGCGAGCCAGAGCTGGGCACCGTCGGGCTCGGGCACGCTGGCGATCAGGTGGCCGTCGCCATTGAGCGGCACGGCGGGCAGGGCGCCTGCCACGGGCGCACCGGAAACAAGGCCCCAGGCGACTTGGCCACGCACCGGCTGCAGCGGCAGCGCCGGGGCGAACAGATGCGATCCATGCCCGGCCGCAATCACCACGCGATCGGCTTCGGCCAGCAGCGTGCCCGCCGCGTCCAGCAATTGCCAGCCGGTGCCACCGCGGACCAACTGCGCCACGGCCGACCGGCCGCAAAAAGCAACGCCCGGTGTGCGCAGCCAGGCCTCGACCAATCGGCCCGGGCGCACCCAGCCCGCGCGCGCATGCCGTAGCGCGGGCGCGTCGGCCGGCAGCGCCGCTTCGGCGCATCGCGCGGCGCTCGCGCGCCACGACTCGTTCAGGCCGTCCTCGCGCCAGCCGGGCGGCAGGCGAAGGTCGCCGTCGGGCCGGCGCTCGAGCACGCCGCTGGCGCGCCAGTCACTTCCCTCGGGCAGCAGGCGTTCGAGTTCGGCCCAGGTGGCGCGAATGCCCGCGCGCGTGAGCCGCGAGAGCAGCGCGTCGTCGGGCGACACATGTGGCGCCATCAAACCCACTGGAAGAGCGGAAGCGCCCGCCGCGGGCCGGTCGGCCGCATCGAGCACCGTGACCTGCCAGCCGCGCCGCGCCAGGCTCGCGGCCACGGCGGCCCCCGCCAGGCCAGCGCCCACCACGGCGCAGCGGCCCGGTTCGGCCTGCGCCGGCGGCGGGTCGCGGCGCCGCACGGTCCAGGCGGGTGCGAACTCGGCGGCAAGGCCGTCGCGTTCGGAGCAAAGGCCCGGGCGTGTTTCGATCTGGAAGCCGTTCTGCGCGAGCGCATCGCGCACTGCGCGCGAAGAGGTCGAGGTGGCGAGGCCGGTGCCCTGGCGGGCAAAGCGCGACACGGCCTTCAGCGTCTCGGGCGACCACATCGCCGGGTTCTTCTGCGGGCTGAAGCCGTCGAGGAAGATGCTGTCGGCCTCGAAGCGCTGGACGCGCAGCATCGGCTGCACGTCGCCGATGCAGAGCGTGAGCAGCACGCGGCCGTCGTCGAATGCCAGCCGATGAAAGCCCGGCAGCAGGCCATGCCACTGGCCGGCCAATGTGGCGGCCAGGGGCGCGAGTTCGGGGTAGGCCCGGGCGGCGCGACGCAGGTCGTCGGCAGCGACGGGATGGGCCTCGACCGAGACGAAGTGCAGCATCCCGGGCCTGCCGGCGTCCGCACGCCAGGCCTGCCAGGTTGTCAGGAAATTGAGGCCCAGCCCGAAGCCGGTTTCGAGAACCCGCCATTGCGGTCGCCCCGTCCACGCCTGTGGCAGGCGGCAGCCGTCGAGGAACACATGGCGCGCGTGCGCCAGTGCCCCGGTTTCGGTGTGATAGAGGTTGCCGAAGCGTTCGCTGAACGGCAGGCCGTCGGCGCGCCAGGCGACGGGCTCGGCGGCCAAGGCAGGCTCAGTTCGACGGCGGCGGCACGTAGCCCTGTGCCACGTCGGCGCCTTCGCCGAAGAAATGCTTCTCCATCTGCCGGGCCAGGTATTGGCGTGCGCGGAGGTCGGCAAGGTTCAGCCGGTTCTCGTTGACGAGCATCGTCTGCTGCTTGAGCCAGGCAGCCCAGGCTTCCTTGCTGACGTTTTCCCACAGGCGCTTGCCCAGTTCTCCGGGATAGGGCGGGAAGTCGAGCCCTTCGGCTTCCTTGCCGAGCTTGATGCACTGAACCATGCGTGCCATTTTTGAATTGCCTTTGGTGGGGAAAGTGGTTGCCAAGGCCTGCTGACAGGCCTTAGTTGATTTGGCTATTTAGAACTGAGAACTCGGTCGTTCCCGTTTCCATATGCCTTATTGAGAATACGTGGCTTCATCGATATGCCTTTTTGAGCAAGACACCATGCGCCTCCGCCGCGACTTTATCAAGCTTTCCCTCGGTGCCGGCCTGGCCGGCGCCATGGCCCTGACGGCGTTGCCGTCGTTCGCGCAGAAGCAGCAGGGCGCCGGCCCGGTGACGCTGCTCAACGTGTCGTACGACCCGACGCGCGAGCTCTATGTCGACTACAACCGTGCGTTCGCCAAATACTGGAAGGCCAAGACCGGCCAGGACGTGACGGTCAAGCAGTCGCACGGCGGCTCGGGCAAGCAGGCGCGCTCGATCATCGACGGCATCGACGCCGACGTGGCGACGCTCGCGCTCGGCGGCGACATCGATGCGCTCGTCACCCATGGCGGCGTGGTCAAGTCCGACTGGCAGAAGCGCCTGCCGCACAACTCGGCGCCCTACACCTCGACCATCGTGTTCCTCGTGAAGAAGGGCAACCCCAAGGGCCTGAAGGACTGGGACGACCTGGCCAAGCCCGGCGTGCAGGTGATCACGCCGAACCCCAAGACCTCAGGCGGCGCGCGCTGGAACTACCTGGCCGCCTGGGAGTTCGCGCGGCGCAAGTACGGCAGCGACGACAAGGCCAGGGAATACGTCGGCAACCTGTTCCGCAACGTGCCCGTGCTCGACGCCGGCGCGCGCGGCTCGACCATCACCTTCGTGCAGCGCGGCGTGGGCGACGTGCTGCTGGCCTGGGAGAACGAGGCCTTCCTGGCGCTGAAGGAGTTCGGCACCGAGAAGTTCGAGATCGTGGTGCCTCCGCTCTCGATCCTGGCCGAGCCCACGGTGGCGGTGGTCGACAAGGTGGTCGACAAGAAGGGCACCCGCGCGGTGGCCGAGGAATACCTCAACTATCTCTATTCGGACGAAGGCCAGGACATCGCGGGCCGCAACTTCTACCGGCCCACGTCGGAGAAGGCCAGGGCCAAATACGACAAGCAGTTTCCGACGCTCACGCTGGTCAGCATCGACCAGGCGTTCGGCGGCTGGGCCAAGGCCGACAAGGCGCACTTCGCCGACGGTGGCTCGTTCGACCAGATCTATACCGCGAAGCAGAAGTAGGCAAGCAGGACAGGAGGCGCCTCGACGAGCCCGGTGTGGTGTGCACGAGGCGCCGTTCTCCTACTCGGCGTAGGCCCAGATGTCGATCAGCCGCTCGCCGTTGTCCGCCAGGAGTCGGAAGCGCGCCGGCGCGTAGTCGGCGTCGGCCACCAGCACGCCCTTGGCCGAGGCCGGCAGCGCGGCGCAGCCGTGCGTGTGCAGGTCGAGCAGGAGCGTGCCCGGCAGCACGCCTGCCGCGAGGCTCCCGCTGAGCTTGCAGTCGGAACCCGGTTCCGCCGACAGCCGGCCGTCGGCCGCGATGCTGAAGGCCGTGGCTTCCCCGGCTGCGACCTGCGACACATAGCGCCCGGCCAGTGTCGCCGCGGCAAGTTCGGCCGTGTTCAGCGTGTGGTGCTGGAGCAGCGTGACGGCCACGTCCTGGTCCGGCGCCGGCACGGCGATCCAGCGTGCCGCGGGTTCGGCCGCGCGGCGGTAGGACTGGTTGGCGATGTCGTCATGGCCACCGAGCACCAGCAGCCGCGTCCCGTCGGCCGCAGCGTAGTACTTGCCGACGGTCGGCGCATCGGCGTCGCCGATGCTCACGGCATACGTGCCGCTGCCCAGTTCGTCTACCGACACCCGAGGCCCTTCGGCAGCACCGGGTGCTTCCGGCTGCGTGGGCAGCGCGACCGGCGGGAACACCGCGGATGCACCGCCGCCGCCGCCTCCACATGCGCAGAGGACGAGGAGGGCCGCCGTGGCCGCGCCACAGAGTGAGAGTCGCTTCATGCGGCGGACCTCATTCGGCAAACAGGTCGCGCAGGCGCAGGCGCAGCCACTGCTGTCCGGCCGGCCGGTGCTCAAAGCCGAACTGCATCGCCGAGACCGCGATCTTCGACTGGATGACAAGCGACTCGTCCTCTGCCTGCTCGGGCGTCGGCGTGCCGCTGCCGGCCAGCCCGCCCAGGCCGTACGGCGGGCTGTTGCGGAAGGCCAGGTTGTACAGGTTGTAGGTGCCGATGCGCGAGAACGCCCAGGTCATCGCGGGGGTGGGGGCGTTCGGGAAGTTCACGTTGAGCGCCACACCGCCGGCCAGCAGCGGGCCATTGCCGGCCTTGGCCTGCAGCGTCTTCACCAGCTTGACCGTGTGCGCGGCAACCACCTGGGAGTAGGCGTTGGCCAGCCCGGCGTTGTCGGTGGTGTCGGCGCCGGCGCTCAGGGCGATGGCCGGAATGCCGCGGCCGAGCGCGAACTGCACATTGCTGACCGTGCCCGAGCTGTTGATGATGCCCCCGACGTTCTGGCCTTCGTTGGGGCCCGACAGCACGAGGTCGGGTGCCTTCGACCAGCGCGCCTTGGCAGGCACGTCGAGGCCGTACATGGTGGCCATCACCGGCGTCCCGTGCGCGTAGAAGTAGTCGCCGTTCGTGTAGCCGGCCTTGGTAAAGGGGCCGACCGCCGGCTCGCCCGTCTTGGCCGCGCCGTTGTGGCAGCCGCCTTCCTTGTTGACCTGGGTTGCATCATCGTCCGGCACGATGGTGACGGTGCTGTACATGACGATGCCGGCGCCGCGGCCGCTCTGGCCGGTGCAGGGGACCGAGACGATGACATCGTGGCCGTCGGCCTTCAGCGCTTCGTAGAGCGCCTTGAGGTTGCTGGTCAGGCCGTCGTCGTTGACGACCAAGATGTTGAGTGCGAAGGCCGGGCTGGCCAGCAGGCCCGCCACTGCACCGAGGGCGGCGATTCGAAGCTTCATGAATGCATGGGGGAAAGTGGATCGTCGCCCCATCGTCCGGTGCGGCAGTGAAACCCGAATGACACACTGCCGGCCGTAGACGCCTTGGCGACGATGCACGGTCGCCGCGACCCTCCTATAGTGGTGGTGGCCAGGTCCATCCAGTCGCCTGCGCGGGACCGGACCGGACGCAACTCGAAACACACGGGAGCAAGGAACACATGGCTCAATTCGAACTGAGCGGCATCGTCCACGCGCTGCATGACGCACGCAACGAATGGCGCGATTCGCAGCGTCGCTCGCGCGAGCCCGGCGCGCGCGAGTTTCCGTCGCGCGATGCGCTGGCGCAGGTCGTCGAATCGCTCAAGGGCGCGCTGTTCCCGATGCGGCTCGGACCGCCCGAGCTACGCCACGAGAGCGAGGACTTCTACGTCGGCCACACGCTGAACACTGCGCTGCAGACACTTTTGGTACAGGCGCGGCTCGAACTCAACTTCAACGCGCGCCACGAACCGCGCTCGGCGGTCGAGATCGACGAGGTTGCTGCTGCGGCCGTGCTGCAGTTCGCGCGCGAACTGCCGAGGCTGCGCCGCCTGCTCGACAGCGACGTGCTCGCGGCCTACAACGGCGACCCGGCCGCGCGCAGCGTGGACGAGGTCCTGCTGTGCTATCCGGGCGTGCTCGCGATGATCCACCACCGGCTCGCGCACGAGCTCTACAAGCTCGGCCTGCCGCTGCTCGCGCGCATCGTGGCCGAACTCGCGCATGCGCAGACCGGAATCGACATCCACCCCGGCGCGCAGATCGATGCCGGCTTCTTCATGGACCATGGCACGGGTATCGTCATCGGCGAGACCGCCGTCATCGGTAAGGGCGTGCGGCTCTACCAGGCGGTGACGCTCGGCGCCAAGCGCTTTCCGACAGATGCCCAAGGCAACCTGCAGAAGGGCTTGCCGCGGCACCCGGTGGTGGAGGACGATGTGGTGGTCTATGCCGGCGCCACGATCCTCGGACGCGTGACGCTCGGCAAGGGCGCGGTGATCGGCGGCAACGTCTGGGTTACCGAGGACGTGCCGGCGGGGGCGAGCGTGACGCAGGCGACGCTGCAGAACGCGCCCAGAGGTGCCGCCGCCTGATGAGCGCTACGGGGGCGAACTCGTGCGCTCCGCGGCGAGGTGGCGCCGAAAGAAGGCGGCGACTTCGGCGTTGAAGCCGGCGTGGAAAGCCGCGCGGTCGAAACCTGGTCCGTCACGGCAGATCTCGGGCGCCGAGGCGAGCAGCGCTGGCGTGCACGGTGCGAGAAAGCCGAAATGCCCGGCCTTGTCCGCTCGGTGCCAATCGGGCATAACGGGCAGGTTGTGTCGGACAGCCATCGCGCTTTCGGGCGTTACGCCGTCGCCGCCGTACTCGGAGGCCCAGAGCTGCACGGGGGTCTTGACGTTCTTCAAGCCCGCGGCATCGAACACCATGCTGAGCGGATCGGCGATGACGGCGGCCTTGATGCGGGCGTCGCGCACCAGCGGTGTGGCAAGCAGTTCGTTGTAGCGTTGCTGCATCGACGTGCAAGCTGGAGCCTTCGAGGCCGACGCGCAGAGGGATGGAGCAAGCGACAACAGCCGAGAGAAATCCGGTTGTGCGCCGATCAGCACGAGGCCTGTGTAGCCGCCCCTGGAAAAGCCGAAGAAGCCGACTCGTTGCTCGTCGAGCACGGCATGCCCGGGCCACTGCCGGAGCATGTGGTCGATGAGGCGCCGGATGTCTGTCGTGCGGGTCGCGAGCGCTGCAATGCTGTCGGCCGGTCCGCCGCGCACCTGGTAGTTGTCGCCGGAGTGGTTGATGGCAGCGACGACGAATCCTGCATTCGCCAGCGCTTCGGCCGTGTCGTGGTGGCCGAGGAAAGAGCCGCCGTAGCCGTGCGACAGCACGACCAGCGGCAACGCCCGTGACTCGGTCGCAACCGGGCAGTTGCGCACGCCTCGAAGGGCGTAGGGGCCAAGCTGGAACTCAGCAGCCGGTTTGGCGCACGGCGTCCAGACCGCCGAGCGAAGTGCCGGGCCTTCCGCGCTGGCCGGTATCTCGAACGTGTCGAAGCCCGCGGCCTGTGCCATGGGCGCGGCGAGGCAGACGAATGTCAGCAAGGAGCGCAGAAAAAAGAGCGGCATGAAATGTTCCGTGTTCTGGATAAGGCTTGATTACGTGTCAGCGAGCGGGCCGTATGGGAATCAGCAGTTCGGTGCGCAGCGCGGCCGGTGCGACCTCGTGCGGTGAGTTCAGGTAGCGTTCCAGCGTCGGGCGGTCGTCCGGCTCGTAGCCGCTGCCCGGCAGCCAGCGCGCGTAGAGCGCGTAGACAGCGGAATTGATGCGGGTGTAGGGGCCCGCAAGGGTATGCACCGCGTAGAGGCCGCCGGGAACGTCGAGCGATTCGAGCGCGGTGTCGCCGAGTGGCCACGGATCTGCCGAGGCCGCTGCCACGTAGTAGAGAAACTCGGGCTGCGCTTCCGGATCGCCGCTCGAGATGCCGAACCAGTCCGACACCCTGCGCGTTCCGACATGTGCATGCAGCTGGCGGTGCGTGTGGGGAATGGTGGAGAACGGGCCCTGATGGCGCAGCGCACGCACCGGCTGCGCGCGGCGCTCGACGATTCGCACCTCCGGCACCGGCCCGACCTCGGAGGCGGTTAGGGCGGGGCTGAGGACCACGGCGTGCATCTGCTGCTGGAATGCGCGCGGCGATTGCCCGGCGAACTGGCCGAAGGCGCGCGTGAAGGCCTGCGGGCTTTCATAGCCCACGCTCAGCGCCACGTCCGTGATGCTATGGCCGCCGCGCGTCAGCAGCTGGGTGGCGAGCGCCAGGCGGACCCGCCGCACGGTCGCCGCCACGGTTTCGCCTGCCACCGACCGGTAGACGCGGTGAAAGTGAAAAGGCGAGAAGTGCGCGAGGCGCGCTAGATCCTCGAGATGGTGCTCGGCCATCGGATCGGCGACGATGGCGGCGACGACGCGTGCCACGCGTTCGCGGTATTCATGTTCGGCTCGGGGCGCTGTCATTGGCGGAGTGTGCCGCCTCGGTGCGCCGGCCGCTTAGCCGACTTTGCGGAGTGCCGGCGGTGCAGGCTATGCTTTGCGGTCCTTGACCACCTAGCCTGTCCTCGCATGTCCCAACCTCCAGCTTCCGCCCAGCTGCCCTCCGACCCTGCTGATTCCTGCGACGTTCTCGTCGTCGGCGGCGGCCCCGCCGGGTCCACGATTGCGGCGCTGCTTGCCCAGCAGGGCCGCCAGGTGGTGCTGATCGAAAAGGAGCATCACCCGCGCTTCCACATCGGCGAATCGCTGTTGCCCGCGAACGTCGAGCTGTTCGACAAGCTCGGCGTGCGCGACCAGGTCGAGAAGATCGGCATGCCGAAGTTCGGGATCGAGTTCGTGTCGCCCGACCACGAGCACCGCAGCTATGTGGACTTTGCCGAGGGCTGGGACAGGTCGCTCGACTCGGCCTGGCAGGTGCGGCGCTCGGAGCTGGACGAACTGCTGTTCCGCCATGCCGCGACGCGTGGCGCTGAAACCATCGAAGGCTGCAAAGTGCGCGACGTGGCTTTCGACGCCGAGGGCGCCACGGTCCAGGCCGTGATGGACGACGGCGCCAAGCGCAGCTGGCGTGCGCGCTTCGTGGTCGACGCGACGGGCCGCGACACGCTGCTGGCCAACAAATTCCGCTGCAAGGAAAAGAACCCCGACCACAACAGCACCGCGCTGTTCGGCCATTTCACCAACGCCGAGCGGCTCGAAGGCAAGAAGGAAGGCAACATCAGCATCTGCTGGTTCGCGCACGGATGGTTCTGGTTCATTCCGCTCGCCGACGGCACCACGAGTGTGGGCGCGGTCTGCTGGCCGTACTACCTGAAGACGCGCGACAAGCCGCTGAAGGATTTCTTCTACGACACCATCGCGCTGTGCCCGGTGCTCGCGGACCGGCTCAAGAACGCGAGGCTGGTGGACGACGCGGTGCACGCCACGGGGAACTTTTCGTATTCGAGCACGCACGCCACGGGCGATCGCTATCTGCTGCTCGGCGATGCCTTCACCTTCATCGACCCGATGTTCTCGTCGGGCGTGTACCTGGCGATGCACAGCGCCTTCGACGGCGCCGAACTGGTGGCGACGGCGCTCGACCGTCCCGCCGCGCTGGCCGCCGCGCGACGCGACTTCGAGACCATGATGCGCAAGGGCCCGCGCGAATACTCGTGGTTCATCTACCGCGTGACGAACCCCACGATCCGCGACATGTTCATGCATCCGGGCAACCCGTTCCGCGTGAAGGAGGCGCTGATGTCGCTGCTGGCCGGCGACATCTACCGCGGCACGCCGATCTGGCGCGCGCTCGGCATGTTCAAGGTCCTCTACTACTTCATCTCGATCACGCACATGCGCCGCACCTGGGACGGCTGGAAGCGGCACCGCCTCAACATCCGCGACATGGGCGCGCTCAGGGGCGAGACGATCCTCAAGGCAGATTGAGGGCGCCGCCGACCGGGTCGGCATCCCACGCCCGGTGCGCGGCGCGCAGCGTGGCCAGCGCATGCGCCACGCCGAGCCGCGGGCTGCTGAGCACCTCGATGCCGAGGTCGGCAAGTTCGTCGGCGACGGGCGCCATCGAGGCCTGGGCCAGCACCACGACGTCGGCTGCCGTGGCGGCGTCGCGGATCGCGTCGACCAGCACCTCGATGTAGCGCGCGGTGTCGCCGGCCTCGAAATGGGCCCATGCACCCGCGACCAGCAACGGGCTCGGCCGCACGCCCACGCCGGCCTGTGCGGCTGCCGACAGCACCAGCGCGCGGGTCGGTTCGAGCGTGCTCTCGAGCGCGGCGGCGACCAACACGCGCGGGCCCGCGCGCACCGCGCGGTCGGCCATCGCGCGGTCGATGCGCTGGGCCGCAAAGGCGCCGCCGGTGGCGGTTCTTTCGGCGATGTCGCCGAGGGTGGAACAGGTGCACACGACCACCGCCGCACCATCGGCAGCGGCGGCCTCGCGCATGGCGTCCTGCACCTTGGCGGGCAGGGCGGGGTGGTCGGTGCCGGCGGTACGGGCCTCGTGCAGCAGGTCTTCGCGCACCAGGTGCCCGGCCTCCACCTCGGGCGCGAGTTCGCGCACCAGGCGCTCGAAGCTCGGCACATGCACCTGCGCGGTGTGAAGGAATGCGATGCGGCCGGTCATCGGCGCTTGCGGTTGCGTTCGCGTGGGCGTTTCAGGCTTCAGGCGGACGCGTTCGCGCGGCGCGCTTCGTAGGCCTTGAGGTGGACGTAGGCGGTGCGCAGCACCGAGGGCGCAGACGAGGCGCCGGCAGGCGCCGCCCGGCCGAGCAGGTCGCCGACGATGTGGTCGGCTTCCACCGGCGCCCCGCGCACGATGTCCTTGTACATCGAGGCGGTCATCGGCGAACCGGCGGTGGTCAGCATGGCGCGGCCGCGCTCGATGGCGGCGGGGCGCGGCGCAAAGCCGTTGTGCGCCGCGATGGCGCAGCATTCATCGAAGATCGCGAGCGCCACGTCGCGGCCGCCCGCGGCCACGACGTCGCCGATGCTGGCGCGCATCAGACTCGTGAGGCCCGCGGCCGAGGCGATGAAGACCCACTTCTCCCACATGTCCTGCGAAATGTCCTCGCTCAGGCTGGCGTCGAAGCCGGCGCCGGCGAACTGGGCGGCGATCGCGTCGACCCGCGCCGAGCGCCCGCCCGCGCGCTCGCCGAAGCGCAGGCCGTGCAGGTCGTTCAGGTGCAGCACGCGGCCTTCGTCGTCGAGCGTGGCCGAGATCATGCAGAGGCCGCCAAGCACGCGCTCGCCGCCGAAGCGCTCGGCCAGCCGATCGACATGGCCCATCCCGTTCAGCAGCGGAAGGATCACGGTCTCGGTCCCGACCGCGGGCGCGAAGGAATCCATCGTCGCGTCGAGGTCGTAGGCCTTGCTGCCGACCACGATCACGTCGTAGGGCGCCTCGATGTCCTCGGCGAGTACATGCCGCGGCGAGGGGAGGTTCAGGTTGCCGAACGGGCTCTGCACCACCAGCCCGGTGCGGGCGATCTGCGCAGCGCGGCGGGGCCGCAGCAGGAAGGTGACGTCGCGGCCGGCCTCGAGCAGCCGTCCACCGAAATAGCCGCCGAGCGCGCCGGCGCCCACCATCAGAAATCTCATGCGATTCGCTCCAGCATCAAGGAATAGACCCGGGCCATGATGCCTTCGATCGCGCGTGCCTGCTGGGCGTGGCACAAAGCCAGCCCGGGCGAAGCGCTTTCATCGAAAAGGTCTTGGGGCTTCGCATAATCTTGCGGACCGGCCCTTTTCTTTTTATCCCCCCTTTCTAGGAGACTCATCCATGAGCCAGACCCGGATCGCTGTCGTCGTCGGCAGCCTGCGCAAGGATTCGTTCAACCAGAAGCTGGCGCTCGCGCTGGCACACCTGGCGCCCTCGGACTTCACCTTCGAGCATGTGCGCATCGACGACCTGCCGCTGTACAACCAGGACGACGACGGCAACCAGGCGCCTTCGGTGAGGCGGCTCAAGAGCGAGATCGCGGCGGCGCAGGGCCTGCTGTTCGTGACGCCCGAGTACAACCGCTCGTTCCCGGGGGTGCTGAAGAACGCGATCGACCACGCCTCGCGGCCCTACGGACAGAGCGCGTGGGGCGGCAAGCCGGCCGGCGTGCTCGGCGTGTCGGTGGGCGCCACCGGCACCGCGCTGGCGCAGCAGCACCTGCGCAACGTGTTGGCCTACCTCGACGCGCCCACGCTCGGTGCGCCCGAGGTGTTTCTGCAGGCCAAGGACGACCTGTTCGACGACCGCGGACACATCGGCAACGAAGGAACAAAGAAATTCCTGCAGGGCTGGATGGACAAGTACGTGGCCTGGGTCAAGGCCCACTCGGCGGCCTGAAGCCGCCGGGTGTCGTGGTTCAGGCCGCCTGGGCGACGTTCTTCTGGTTCGCGGCCTCGGCCGTGGCCGCGAGGATGTCGCTGCGCGCCGCGGCCAGCGCCGCAGCCTTGGGCGCATCGCCCATCGCCACGCCTTCGGCGCGCACGAAGCGCACGTCGGTGATGCCGAAGAAGCCGAAGATCACCTTGAGGTAGCTTTCCTGGTGCTCCGTGGCCTGGCCGCCCTCGGTGGTCGAGTAGACGCCGCCGCGGCTCGAGGCCACGATGACCGTCTTGCCGCCGGCCAGGCCTACGGGGCCGGTCTCGGTGTACTTGAAGGTGCGGCCGGGCTGGGCCAGGCGATCGATCCAGGCCTTGAGCTGGGTCGGGATCGAGAAGTTGTAGAGCGGCGCACCGATCACCACCACATCGGCGGCGAGAAACTGGCTCACCAGCTTTTCGGACAGGGCGTTCTCGCGCAGCTGGGCTTCGGTGGGCTGGGCCTGCATGCCGATCTTCGCGCCCAGCGCATCGGCGCCGAAGTGCGGCGGTGCGTCGGCGGCGAGATCGAGGTACTCGACCGTGGTATCAGGATGCGCGGCCTTCCAGGCGGCCACGGTCTCGGCCGTGAGCAAGCGCGAAACCGAACCGGCGGCCAGAACGCTGGCGTCGACGTGGAGCAACTTCATGATCAATCTTTCTTGTGTGTGAGGGGCCGGTGCTCGAAACGTGACCGGCGATGAGTAATTCTATTTTTGGTGCGAGTGGGTGATAAGTAGCCATTTTTTGACTACATCGTTCCAATTGCAGGACAATTCGACCCATGCAGGATCTCAACGACATGGTTTTCTTCGCCGAGGTGGCCGAGCGCGGCGGCTTTGCCGCGGCCAGCCGGGCGCTCGGCATTCCCAAATCGCGCCTGTCGCGCCGCGTGGCCGAGCTCGAAGCGCGGCTCGGCGTGCAGTTGATGCAGCGCAGTACGCGCCGGCTGTCGCTCACGCCGGCCGGCGAAATCTTTCTGCGCCATGCAGCCGCGGTGCGTGACGCGGCGCAGGCCGCGACCGAAGCGGTGGCGCAGGTGCACACCGAACCGTGCGGCACGGTCCGCCTGGCGTGCCCGATCACCATCGCCCACAGCGGGCTCGCGCAATTGCTGCCGCGCTTCATGGCGCTTTACCCAGCGGTGCGCGTCGACATGCGCGTGATGAACCGGCCAGTCGACCTGATCGAGGAGGGCATCGACATCGCGCTTCGCGTGCGCCCCGAGATCGAAGACAGCACCACGTTGGTCGCCAAGGTGCTGGGCACCAGCCGAGGCGTGCTGGTGGCCCGCCCCGACCTGCTGCAGCGGCTGGGGCCGGTCGCCTCGCCGGCCGACCTTGCGCGACTGCCGACCGCCGCCATGTCCGCCAACGGCGAAGGCCGCAGCGAATGGCGGCTCGAGGGCCCGAACGGCGAGAGCCACGTGCACCTGCACACGCCGCGCTACGTGGCGGACGACCTCGCCACGCTCCAGGCCGCGGCGCTCGAGGGCGTGGGTGCGGCGCTGCTGCCCGACTACATGTGCCGCGCCGACCTCGAGGCCGGCCGCCTCGCGCGGGTGCTGCCCGACTGGGGGCCGGCGCCCGTCATTGCGCACATCGTGTTCCCGGCGCGGCGGGCGATGGTGCCGGCGGTGCGCCGGCTGATCGACTTTCTGGTCGAGCACCTGAGCGGCGGGGCGACCACGATGTACTAGCCTTATGTTGAAAACGCCATAACCAAACAAGCAGATATTCGTTTGGGATCGACGCCGCCGTTCGCACAATCGCAGGCGCCACCAGGCACAAGGACACACAGACCAGATTGATTGCCGCACCCGTGCAAGCCGGGTCGCGGCGGGACTGCAGGCAGAATGCGGACCGCGACATTTCCAGAAGACCTTCGCAACACCATGAAATCCAGATTCAAGACCTTCACCGCCGTGCTCGTGCTGGCATCTTCCGCTCTCGGGGGGGGCAGCGCCCTGGCGCAGTCCAGTACGCTGCTCAACGCGTCGTACGACGTGGCGCGCGAGTTCTACAAGGACTACAACGCCGCCTTCGTGGCCCATTACAAGAAGACCACCGGCAAGGACGTGAAGATCGACCAGTCGCATGGCGGCTCGAGCGCACAGGCCCGCTCCGTGGCCGACGGCCTCGATGCCGACGTGGTCACCATGAACACCACCACCGACATCGACTTCCTCGCCAGCACGGGCGTGGTTGCGAAAGACTGGAACAAGAAGTTCCCCGAGAACGCCGCACCGACCACCTCGACCATGCTGCTGCTCGTGCGCAAGGGCAATCCCAAGGGCATCAAGGACTGGGACGACCTGGTCAAGCCGGGCGTCCAGGTGGTGGTCGTCAACCCGAAGACCGGCGGCAACGGCCGCTATGCGTACCTTGCGGCCTGGGGCTACATCAAGAAGAAGGGCGGCACCGACGCGCAGGCGGCGGAGTTCGTCGGCAAGCTGTTCAAGAACGTGCCGGTGCTGGCACGCGGCGGGCGCGACGCGACCACCGCCTTCCTGCAGCGCAACATCGGCGACGCGCTGATCACCTTCGAGTCGGAAGTGGTCTCCATCGACCGCGACTTCGGCACGGGCAAGGTCGACTCCGTCTATCCGTCGATCAGCATCGTGGCCGAGAACCCGGTTGCCATCGTCGAGCGCACGGTCAAGAAGAAGGGCACCGGCGAACTGGCCAAGGCCTACCTCGACTGGCTCTATTCCGAAGAGGCGCAGGAAATCGCGGCCAAGCATGCGCTGCGCCCGCGCTCGCAGGCGGTACTCAAGAAGCACGCCGCCACTTTCAAGCCGCTGCAGCTCTTCACGGTGCAGGAACTCTTCGGCAGCCTCGGCGAGGCGCAGAAGGTGCACTTCAACGACGGCGGCCAGTTCGACAAGCTCTACACCCCCGGCGGAAAGTAAATGAGCGGCGCTGTCTCTTCGGCGCTCCCGTCCGCGGGAGCGCCGCTTTCGCGTGGGAACAGGGCAGGGGCCAGCAAGCGCGTGCTGCCGGGCTTCCACATCACGCTCGGCTTCTCGATCTTCTATCTCTGCCTGATCGTGCTGATCCCGCTGTCGGCGCTGGTGTTCAAGACCTTCGCGCTGACCTGGGAGCAGTTCTGGGAGGCCGTGACCGCCCCGCGCGTGATGGCCTCGTACCGGCTGACCTTCGGCGCCTCGCTGCTCGCGGCCATGGTGAATGCCGTGTTCGGGCTGCTCGTGGCCTGGGTGCTGGTGCGCTACAAGTTTCCGGGCAAGCGCATCGTCGATGCGCTGGTCGACCTGCCTTTCGCGCTGCCGACGGCGGTGGCGGGCATTTCGCTCACCGCGCTGCTCGCGGGTAACGGCTGGATCGGGCAATGGCTCGAGCCGCACGGCATCAAGCTCGCCTTCACGCCGGCCGGCGTGGTGGTGGCACTGATCTTCATCGGGCTGCCGTTCGTGGTGCGCACGGTGCAGCCGGTGCTCGAAGACGCCGAGAAAGAGCTCGAAGAGGCCGCCACCTCGCTCGGCGCCACACGCCTGCAGACCTTCACCAAGGTGATCTTCCCCTCGATCGCGCCGGCGCTGCTCACCGGCTTTGCCATGGCCTTCGCGCGTGCGATCGGCGAATACGGCTCGGTGATCTTCATCGCGGGCAACATGCCGATGATCTCGGAGATCACGCCGCTGATCATCATCGGCAAGCTCGAGCAGTACGACTTCGCGGGCGCCACGGCGGTCGCGCTGGTGATGCTGGTCATTTCGTTCCTGCTGCTGCTCGTCATCAACGGCCTGCAAGCGTGGCAGCGCCACAGGGCGGGAGCCTGACATGGGAGCACCCTCCAAAGTCATCCGCCGCACGCAGGCCGGCACCACCGAATCCGCATGGGTGCGCTGGCTCTTGATCGGCATCGCGCTGGCGTTCATGTTCCTGTTCCTGGTGCTGCCGCTCGCCGCGGTGGCGACCGAGGCGCTGCGCAAGGGCGTCGACGCCTACGTCGAGGCGCTGAAGGAGCCCGACGCCTGGAGCGCGATCCGCCTGACGCTGATCGTCGCCGCCATCTCGGTGCCGATGAACCTCGTGTTCGGCGTGGCCGCCGCCTGGGCCATCGCCAAGTTCGAGTTCCGCGGCAAGGCCTTCCTGACCACGCTGGTCGACCTGCCTTTCGCGGTGTCGCCGGTGGTCGCGGGCCTGATCTACGTGCTGGTGTTCGGCGCGCAGGGCTGGTTCGGGCCCTGGCTGGCCGAGCACGACATCAAGATCATCTTCGCGGTGCCCGGCATCGTGCTGGCGACCGTGTTCGTGACCTTTCCTTTCATCGCGCGCGAACTCATCCCGTTGATGCAGGCGCAGGGCACCGAC
This sequence comes from Variovorax sp. Soil_C_19, assembly GCF_057657255.1. NCBI lineage: Bacteria > Pseudomonadati > Pseudomonadota > Betaproteobacteria > Burkholderiales > Comamonadaceae > Variovorax > Variovorax sp. Soil_C_19. The sequence continues at coordinate 213,072 of NZ_JBDGIV010000004.1, forward strand.
GAGGAGCAGGCGGCCATCGTGCTCGGCGCGACCGGCTGGCAGACCTTCTGGCGTGTGACGCTGCCCAACATCAAGTGGGGCCTGCTGTACGGCGTGATCCTGTGCAACGCGCGCGCCATGGGCGAGTTCGGCGCGGTGTCGGTGGTGTCGGGTCACATTCGCGGCCAGACCAACACCATGCCGCTGCACGTCGAAGTGCTCTACAACGAATACCAGTCGGTCGCGGCCTTTGCCGTCGCTTCGCTGCTGGCGATCCTCGCGCTGGTCACGCTCGTGATCAAGACCGTGATCGAGTGGCGCCACGAGCGCGAGATGAAGGCCATCGCCGAGCTGCCGCCCGAGCGGCCTGCCGGCGCCACGGCGGCCTGAGTGAGAAGGAACAACAAGACATGAGCATCGAAATCCGCAACATCAGCAAGCAGTTCGGCGACTTCCGCGCGCTGGCCGACGTCAACCTCGACGTGGGCTCGGGCGAACTGGTCGCACTGCTCGGCCCCTCGGGCTGCGGCAAGACCACGCTGCTGCGCATCATCGCGGGGCTGGAGACGGCCGACACCGGCAGCATCCTGTTCGCGGGCGAGGACACCACCGACGTGCACGTGCGCGAGCGGCAGGTGGGCTTCGTGTTCCAGCACTACGCGCTGTTCCGCCACATGACAGTGTTCGAGAACGTGGCCTTCGGCCTGCGCGTGAAGCCGCGCCGCGAGCGCCCGAGCGAGGCGCAGATCAAGGCCAAGGTGACCGACCTGCTCAAGCTGGTGCAGCTCGACTGGCTGGCCGACCGCTACCCGTCGCAACTCTCGGGCGGGCAGCGCCAGCGCATCGCCCTGGCGCGCGCGCTGGCGGTCGAGCCCAAGGTGCTGCTGCTCGACGAGCCCTTCGGCGCGCTCGACGCCAAGGTGCGCAAGGAACTGCGCCGCTGGCTGCGTCGGCTGCACGACGAGCTGCACGTGACCTCGATCTTCGTCACGCACGACCAGGAAGAGGCGCTCGAGGTGGCCGACCGCGTGGTCGTCATCAACAAGGGCCGCATCGAGCAGGTCGGCTCGCCGCAGGAGGTGTGGGACCAGCCCGCGAGCCCGTTCGTCTACGGCTTCCTCGGCGACGTGAACCTGTTCCATGGCCGGGCCGATGCCGGCACGGTGCAGCTCGACGGCATGCGCCTCGATTCGCCCGAACACAGCGGCGCGCGCGGCGCCAAAGCCATGGCCTATGTGCGGCCGCACGACCTGAGCGTGGAGCGCTACACCGCCGGCGCGACCGGCATCGTGGCCACGCTGTCGCGCGCCATCGTGGTCGGGCCGATCGCACGGCTGGAACTTGAGCCCACCGAAACGAATCCAGATAATCCGGGCTCCGGAACCATCATCGAGGCGCAAATCCCTGCGCAACAGTTCCGCGACCTGGGCTTGAACGAGGGCGACACCGTGGTCGCCACGCCGCGCAAGGCCAGGGTGTTCGTCGAAGAAGATTGGGTTTCCCCTTGATCGCTTGGTATTTCGGCGCGCCGCGCCGCGCGCTTGCCCTGATCTGCCTCGCCTGCGTGCTGATGCTCGCATTCGGGCTCTACCTGCAGCATGTCGTGGGGCTCGAGCCCTGTCCCATGTGCATCGTGCAGCGCTATGCGCTGATGCTGGTGGCGATCTTCTCGGGTCTGGCGGCGCTGTTCCGCCAGCGCGGCCTGCAGCGCGCGGGTACGGCGCTGGCGCTGGTCTCGGCCATCGGCGGGGCCTACACCGCGGCCGCGCAGAGCTGGCTGCAGTGGTATCCGCCCGAGGTCGTTTCCTGCGGTCGCGACCTGTACGGAATGATCGAGACCTTCCCGCTCAAGCGCGCGCTGCCGATGATCTTCCGCGGTGGCGGCGACTGCTCGAAGATCGACTGGTCGCTGTTCGGCCTGACGCTCGCGAACTGGTCGTTCGTGGCCTTCGCGGTGCTCTCGGTGCTGCTGCTGGTGCTGCTGTTTCGCCGCCCGAGGGGCTGATTGCTAGAGAGGCAGCGTGTCGAAGGCTGCGTAAGCGGTCGCGAGCCACGACTTGACGCGCTGGCGCTCCAGCAGGCCGAGTGCCTGCGGGCTTTCGCGGTCGTTCACCGCCTTCCAGAAGCTGGTGCTCTGCGCATCGATCTTGCGCATGCTGGCCTCGTGCAGGCGCGGCAGTGCGATCACGCGCGCGCCGGCGGCCGTGGCTTTCGAGAGCGACTGCGACGCGAGCAGCATGCCGAAGTCGCTGCCGCGGCCGTAGTTCTGCACCACGATGTAGTTGGGCCGCTTGCCGAAGGTGTCGATCAGCGTGCCGAGCAGGTCGCTCGAATCCTTGCCATCGTCGAGCACGTGCCAGAAGTTGACGGCCACGCCGAGCTCGTCGAACACGTCGAACAGGTCCGACTCCTTGATCCACCGCGCGAGCGGCGCAAGCGTCTGCGCCGCGAGGTCGACGATCACGCTTTGCTGCGGGTTGGTCTCGAAGCCGTTGACCACGGTGTCGAGCCCTTCGAAGCTGTCGACCACGACGGGCGAGGCAAAGCCTTCGTAGAAGCGCGTGAACGAGCTGTGCGAGCGGTCGGTGTCGAAGCCGGTGAAGGGCCGGCTGTGGTCGATGAAGTACTGCGCCAGCACGCGCGCGGTGACCGACTTGCCGACCCCGCCTTTCTCGCCGCCAATGAAGTTGATGGAAGCCATGGTTGATCCGGTCGTTGGGGAAGCCTCCCCACTGTAACCGGGCAGCCTGCTGCTACTGCACCAGCAGCACCGAGGTGTCGGTTTCCGAGATCACCTTGGTGGCGACCGAGCCCATCAGCGCGCGGCCGAGGATGCCGTGGCCATGGGTGCCGAGCACGATGAGCTGTGCCTTCGACGCGGTGGCGGCCTTGAGGATCTCCTCGGCAGCATGGCCGTGGCGCTTGTCGACCGTATAGCTGCTCACGCCTTCCTTGGCGAGCAGGGCGACGACCGGATCGAGCACCTTGGTGCTCTCCTCGGTGTAGTACTCGTCGAGCACTTCCTTGCTGAGGTGGCGCGTGACATGGCCCGAGATGCCGGTGACCACGTGGACCACGACGAGCTCGTGGCCGTCCACGAACATCGACCGGTTGGCCAGCAGGTAGTTGAGGGCCTTCTGGGTGTACGGGCTGCCGTCGACTGCGATAAGGATTTTCATCCGGCCGTTATACGGCCCGGCCCCGCGCACCGCAACCGATCAACCCGGCATCGGAAGGGCTTTAGCCCGTCAGCCCCTTCCAGAGCATGTAGGCAGCGAGCACGTACAGGATGCTCGCGAACACGCGTTTGAGCTTCTTGACCGGTAGGCTGTGCGCCGCCTTGGCGCCGAGCGGCGCCGTGAGCACGCTGGCCAGTGCGATCACCGCGAGCGCCGGCAGCCAGATGTAGCCGAACGAGCCGGCCGGCAGCCCCTGGACCGATTGCCCACTGATGACGTAGCCCGCCACGTTGGCCACCGCGATCGGAAAGCCGAGCGCGGCGCTGGTGGCCACGGCGTTGTGGATCGAGATGTTGCACCAGGTCATGAACGGCACGCTGACGAAGCCGCCGCCCGCGCCGACCAGGCCCGAGATGAAGCCGATCGCGCCGCCCGCCGACAGCTGCCCTGCGGTGCCGGGCATCTGGCGCGTGGGCTTGGGCTTGCGGTCGAGGAACATCTGCGTGGCCGAGAAGCCCACGAACAGCGCGAACACGATCGCGAGCACCGTGCCCTTGAGCAGCGCGAACACGCCCATGCTGCCGATCAGGCTGCCGATGATGATGCCGGGCGCGAGGCGCCGCACGATGTCCCAGCGCACCGCGCCGCGCTTGTGGTGCGCGCGCACGCTCGAGATCGAGGTGAAGATGATCGTGGCCATCGAGGTGGCGATCGCCATCTTCACGGCCAGATCACCCGGTACGCCGCGGTGCCCCACGATGATCGTGATGAACGGCACCATGAGCATCCCGCCGCCGATGCCGAGCAGGCCTGCAAGGAAACCGGTGCCAAGGCCGAGTGCGGCCAGTTCGGCGATCAGGATGGGGTCGAGCAGGGAATTCACGCGCAGCAGAGCCTCGAGAAAAAGCAACGGCCCCGTGCAGTGAATGCAGGGGCCGCAAGAACGAAAAAAAGGTGTCTGCGAGTGGGCGCCGAACCCGCATCCTGAACCAGGGTTCAGGTGGGCGAGGGCAGCAAGACTTCGGGTTCATCTGACGCGAGATGATCACACCCGTCGAGCGATGTACCAAGCCCGGCTCCGGAGAGCATTGGAACAAGGAAATATTAAGCCCGACGCGCACCGCAGACAGTGCCGATTTTACGCCCGGCTGGCGCCGGGTGCCTGCACTCAGAGTAAATGGTCATCGCCCGCGAGGGCTTGATCGAGTTTCTGAATGATCTGGGCGGCCTTGGCATCGGTTTCGACGTCGCTCGAAACAGCTGCGGACGGTTCGTCCATGGCGGCAGGCGCGGCCGCCGCAGCGACCTGCTGCGAGGCCAGGTCGAAAGCCAGGTTCAGCGAGGCCAGCACCGCGATGCGGTCGCGCGCCTTGACCTTGCCTGCATCGCGGATCTTGCACATGGCCGCATCGACGCGCTCGACGGCGTCGCGCAGCTGCGCCTCGCCGTCTTCGGGACAGCCGAGCAGATAGCTCTGGCCCATGATCTGAACTTCGATCTGCTTCATGCGGAGGAATCTTCGGGGGGTGGTTCGACGGGCAGCCGCTCGAGCAGGGCGTCGAGCCGCGTGCGGGCCGCGGCGAGCCGCGACTTCAGGGCGTCACGCTCGCGCGTGAGTGCCTCGAGCTGCTCCTGCAGCAGCGCATTGGTGCGCTGCACCTCTTCATGACGCACGAGCAGGCGGTCCACACGCTCGGCGATCTGGTCGATGGGGCTGGAGGCGGGCATGGTTGGCGATGATAGCGTTAACCAAGCTGGAGCCTGCCCTAGAATCCCGCTTGTTGGTGCCTGCGGCTTGGTTCACGCGCCGCGGTTCAACGGGAAGCAGGAGTGGAGGCCCTTTTTCGGAAACGAAGACCGGGCCGAAGCCGCCTGCGCTGCCCCCGCAACGGTCAAGCAGTCGACGCCTCGCGCGTCAACCCCATCCATCCAGCCACTGGGCGCCCTGAAACAGGTGCCTGGGAAGGCGGTGGGGTCGCACTGCCAGCCCGGATACCGGCCAACGAGGCGGCTGCCGCATGGACCCGACGATCTTCGAAGGGTGCGTGCAGCAGCCATTGCGCCCAACCGCCGGCGGGGAAGCCGGCGACGGGCATCAGACGTTCGTTCGTTTCATCCATGACTTCCTGCCTTCCAGTATCCATTGGCCGTGCGCCTGCGCGCCGCCTTCGCCTTGCCTGCCTTCCGCTCGCACTCGTATCCACTTTCGGCGGCACCGCGCTGCTGCAGCTGCCTCTTGCCGCGCATGCCCAGCCGGAGCTTGTCGCCTCGCTCGGCGAGACGGTGGTCACGGCCAACCGCACGCCGCAGCGGCTTTCCGATCTTGTGGGCGACGTGTCGGTCGTCGACCGCGAGACCATCGAACGCAGCGGCGCCACCGGTGTGGCCGACGTGCTCGCACGCCTGCCCGGCATCGAGATTTCGCGCAGCGGCGGCGTGGCCAACACCACGAGTCTGTTCATCCGCGGCGCCGAGACGCGCTTCACGGCGGTGTACATCGACGGCGTGCGCGTCGATTCGCAATCGACCGGTGGCGCCGCCTGGGAAAGCATTCCGCTGGCGCAGATCGATCGCATCGAGGTGCTGCGCGGGCCTGCCGCTGCGGTGTACGGTTCGGACGCAGTGGGCGGCGTGATCCAGCTCTTCACGCGGCGCGGCGAAGAGGGCGTGGCGCCCTACGCGGGCATCGGCTTCGGCAGCCACGGCCTGCGCCGGGCCGAGGCAGGCGTGAGCGGCAAGTCGGGAGCCTTCGACTACTCGCTCGGCGTGTCGCACGAAGAAAGCAAGGGCTTCAACGTGCTCCCGATGGACAAGCGCACACCCTCGCGCGACGGCTTCACCAGCCCCGACCGCGACGGCTACCGCACCAGTGCCGGCAACCTGCGCCTGGGCTATGAATTGGCGCCCGGCCAGCGGCTCGAGGCCACGCTGCTCTACAGCGACAGCGACGCCGGCTACGACGCGCCCGTCAGCTTCAGGACCCGGCCACCGATCCGCTTCAAAGACGACGTGTCGAGCAGCACGCTGCAGACCGCGGGCCTTTCGTGGTCGGCCCGCTGGAACGACATCTACAGCACGCGCGTGCAGGTGACCGATTCGCAGTCGGTCTACCGCACGCAGCCATCGTTCTACGGCACCGACACCCGGCTGCGCGGCTACCTGTTCCAGAACGAGTTCCGCTTCGGCGCGCACCTCGTGACCGCGACGCTCGAACGCCGCGAGGATGTGCTCGAGAACGCGCCCACCACCAGCAGCGGCCTGTTCTCGCGCGACCGCTCGCAGGATGCGGTGTCGCTCGGCTACGGTTTCGTGCAGGGCCCGCATTCGCTGCAGCTGCACGTGCGGCACGACAACGACAGCGAGTTCGGCGGCAAGACCACCGGCAGCGCGGCCTACGGCTATGCCATCACGCCGAAGCTGCGCGCCACGGTGTCGGCCGGCACGGCGTTCCGCGCGCCGACGCTGTACCAGCGCTTCAGCGAGTACGGCAACGCGGCGCTCAAGCCCGAGTCGGCCCGCAACGTCGAACTGGGCCTGCAGTACACCGACGGCGACACGCACGCGGGCATCGTGGTCTACCAGAACCGGGTCAGCAACCTGATCGTCTTCGACGGCACGGCAACCGGCTGCAGTTCGGACTTCGGCTGCTATGCGAGCACTGCGCGCGCGCGCTACCGCGGCGTGACGCTCTCGGGCGGCCACCGCATCGGCGACGTCACGCTGCGCGCCTCGGCCGACTTCCAGGACCCGCGCGACCTCGACACCGACAACCTGCTCGCACGCCGCGCGCGCCGCCACGCCACCCTGGGCGCCGACTGGCGCGTCGGCGGCTGGACACTGGGCGCCGAGGTACAGGCGTCGAGCAAGCGCTTCGACGACGCGGCCAACACCCGCGAGCTCCGCGGCTACGCCGTGCTGAACCTCGTGGCCAGCACGCAGCTCACGCGCGACATCGGTCTGGTCGCACGCATCGACAATGCGGGCGACAAGGACTACATGCTCGCGCGCGGCTATGCCACGGGCGGGCGCAACGCCTACCTCGGCCTCAAGTGGACGCCGCGGTAGGCGCGCCAAAGCCAAGCACGCCAAGCACGCCACACCGCGACATGCCCATGACCTTTCGGCACGAATTCATCCTGGGCGGCCAGAAGAGCGGCAAGTCGCGGCGCGCCGAGCAGCGCGCCATCGACTGGCTGGCCGAGGCCCCCGCGGTGCGGCACGCCGTGCTGATCGCGACCGCGCAGGCCCACGACGACGAGATGCGCGTGCGCATCGCGCGCCACCAGGCCGACCGCGCCGCACGCGTGCCGGCCATGGCCGCGGTGGAGGAGCCGGTCGAGCTGGCCCGTGCGATCGTCAGCCACAGTACGGCCGACACGCTGGTGGTGGTCGACTGCCTTACGCTCTGGCTCACCAACCTGCTGATGCCGCTGCGCTCGGCACAGGCGCGGCCCGTCACGCGCACGCCCGCACTGCATGCCGGCATGCTGCTCGCGGCGCTGCGCGACGCGCGCGGGCCGGTGGTGCTGGTCGGCAACGAGATCGGCCTGGGCGTGATCCCGCTCGGCGGCGAGACCCGGGCCTTCGTCGATGCGCTCGGCCGACTCAACCAGGACGTGGCCGCCGCCTGCGGGCGCGTCACGCTGATGGCCGCGGGCCTGCCGCTGACACTGAAGGCCCCTGCATGAAGACAAAGAAGATGAACACGAAACCGAGGCCGCGGCGGTGGCGCGCATTCCCGCTCGCGGCCGTGCTCGGCCTGGCCGCGCTGTGCGCGCAGGCGCTCGAAGTGACCGACGAGCGCGGCGTGAAGGTGAACCTGCCGCAGCCGCCGCAGCGCATCGTCTCGCTGCTGCCCTCGTTGACCGAAGGCGTCTGCGCACTGGGCGCATGTTCGCGCCTGGTTGGCGTCGACAACTACTCCAACTCGCCGGCCGCGGTGCGTGGCCTGCCGCAACTCGGCGGCGGGCTCGACCCGAACGTCGAGGCGATCGTCGCCCTGCGCCCCGATGCCGTGCTGCTCGCGAAATCGTCGCGCGTGACGCAACGGCTCGAGGCCCTGGGCCTCAAGGTGCTGGTGCTCGAACCCCAGCGCCATGCCGACGTGCAGCGCGTGCTCGGCACGCTCGACCAGGTGCTCGGCACGCGCGAAGCGCCGGCGGTCTGGCGCGCGATCGACGCCAGCGTGTCGGCCGCGGCGCAATCGGTGCCGGCGGCGGCGCGAGGCCTGCGCGTGTATTTCGAAGTCAACAACGCGCCCTATGCGGCCGGCGAATCCTCGTTCATCGGCGAAACCCTGTCGCGGCTCGGCGCGCGCAACATCGTGCCCGCCGCGCTCGGGCCCTTTCCCAAGCTCAACCCCGAATACGTGGTGCGCGCCGATCCCGACCTGATCATGGTCAGCATGCGCAGCGCCCAGGGCCTCGAGCAACGCCCGGGCTGGAGCGGCATCCGCGCGGTGCGCGAAGGCCGCATCTGCCGCTTCGACCCCGCGCAGTCCGACATCCTCGTGCGCCCGGGGCCGCGCATGGACGAGGCCGCGCGGCTGATGGCGCGTTGCCTCGCCGAGAAGGGCAGCTGAATGGGCGAGGGCGCCATGCACCTGCGGCACCAGCGCCGCGTCCGGTGGATCGGCATCGTGCTGGTCGGCCTCGGTGGCCTGTTCGCGGTGCTGGGCCTCGGCATCGGCAGCACCGGGTTCGAGAGCCTGCTGGCGGCCGGGCGCGATCCGGTGGCGCTGCAGATCATCTGGGACATCCGGCTGCCGCGCACGCTCGGCGCCTGGCTCGCTGGCGCGCTGCTCGGGCTGGCGGGCGCGGTGGCGCAGGGGCTGTTTCGCAACCCGCTGGCCGATCCCTACCTGCTCGGCAGTGCGTCGGGCGCGTCGTTCGGCGTGGCGGTGGCGCTGATGCTCTTCGGCGGCTCGGCCGCGAGCGCGCAATGGGCGCTGCGCCTCGGGCTCACCGGCGCGGCCTTCCTCGGCGCGGTCTGCGCCGTGATGCTCACGCTCACGCTGGCGCGCGGCGTGCAGCAGACGCTCAGGTTGCTGCTGGCCGGCGTGATCGTCGGCGTGGTGCTCGGCGCGGCCAAAGACCTGATCACCATTGCCTCGGCCGACGTGCTGCAGGCGCTGCAGGGCTTCGTGCTCGGCAGTACCGGCCTGGTCGGCTGGAGCGCGTGCGCGGTGATGGCGGTCGTCGGCGCCGCATGCCTGCTGCTGGCCTGGGCGCTCGCGCCGGTGCTCGACGGGCTCGCGCTCGGCGAAGCCACGGCACGCAGCCTGGGCCTTCCGCTCGGCGGCATGCGCGCCGCGCTGGTGGTGGTGCTCGCGCTGGCCACCGGCGCGGCCGTGGCGCAGACCGGCCTGATCGCGTTCGTGGGGCTGGCCTCGCCGCACCTCGTGCGCTCGGTCGTCAAGACCACGCATGCGCGGCTGATCGTGCTCTCCGCGCTGATGGGCGGGCTGCTGCTGATGGCGGCCGACCTGCTGGCGCGCTGGCTGATCGCACCGCAGGAGCTTCCCGTGGGCGTGCTCACCGCGGTGCTCGGCGGCAGCTACCTGCTGTGGCTCATGCACCGGCGCGGCCTGCGCGGAGGCATGGCGTGAACGCGCCGGTGCTCGAGGCACGCGGCGTGCGCGCCCGGCTCGGCAACGCCGAAGTGCTGCATGGCATCGACCTGGCGATCGGCCGCGCACGCTGGACCAGCGTGGTCGGCCCGAACGGCGCCGGCAAGTCGACGCTGCTGCGGGTGCTTGCGGGCCTGCTCGCGCATGGCGGCGAGGTGCTGCTCTTCGGCGAACTGGCGGCCAAGCTGCCGCACCGCCTGCGTGCGCAGCGGGTCTCCTGGCTCGGCCAGAGCGGTGCCGCGGGCGAGGGCAGCGCCGACGACCTGATGGTCTACGACATCGCGATGCTCGGCCGCCTGCCGCACCAACGCTGGCTGGCCGCACCGAGCGACGCCGACCGCCAGGCCGTGGAGCGCGCGCTGCGCAGCACCCAGGCCTGGGACTGGCGCGACCGCCCGCTCGGCCAGCTGTCGGGCGGCGAGCGCCAGCGCGTGCTGCTCGCGCGCGCGCTCGCTGTCGAGGCCGAGCTGCTGCTGATGGACGAGCCGCTCGCCAACCTCGATCCGCCGCACCAGGCCGACTGGATGCAGGCCGTGCGCGCGCTGGTCGCCGAGGGCCGAACGGTCGTCAGCGTGCTGCACGAACTGCCCATGGCGCTGGCGGCTGACGCGCTCGTCGTCATGGACCAGGGCCGCGTGGTGCACCACGGCGCCAGCGGCGACCCGGCGACGCGCGCCGCGCTCGAACAGGTGTTCGACCACCGCATCCGCGTCCACCGCGTGGCGGACCAGTGGATCGCGCTGCCCAACTGACCCCCCAACCAACACAAGCCGCACCATGCAAATCGAAACGCCTCCCACCGACAAGCCCTACGACAAGCCCGAAGGCGAGCGCCGCGGCATCGTCATCGTCAACACCGGCGACGGCAAGGGCAAGAGCACCGCGGCCTTCGGGCTGGCGCTGCGTGCCCACGGCCGTGGCAAGGCGGTGAAGATCTACCAGTTCATGAAGGTGCCCTCGGCGCGCTTCGGCGAGCACCGCATGTTCGAGCAGATCGGCATCCCGATCGAAGGCCTCGGCGACGGCTTCAGCTGGAAGAGCCAGGACCTCGAGCGCTCGGCGCAGCTCGCGCGCGACGGCTGGGAGAAGGCGAGGGCGGCGATCCTCTCGGGCGAGCACTTCATGGTCGTGCTCGACGAGATCACCTATCCGCTGATCTACGGCTGGCTGCCGCTCGAGGGCGTGCTCGACACGCTGCGCACACGGCCCACGCATGTGCACGTGGTGCTCACCGGCCGGCGCTGCCCGCCGGAGATCGTCGAGCTGGCCGACACCGTGACCGACATGACGATGGTGAAGCATGCGTTCAAGGCCGGCATTCCGGCGCAGCGCGGCATCGAAGACTAGTCATGACGACGCCCCCCGAAGCGCCTGCGGCGCCTCCCCCCACTGGGGGGCGCACCCAGCGGCCCGGCAAAGCCGGTTCCGCGGGTGCTCGCGGTTCTGCCGCGCCACAATTCTGAGCGGCTGACGAATGTCGGAGCCGCTTGTGCCCGAGTTGGTCCTTGTCGTCGCGCTGTGGCTCGCGCTCGCCATCGACCGCTGGCTCGGCGAGCCGGCCGCGCGCTGGCATCCGGTGGTGTGGATGGGGCGGTACCTGGGTTGGATCGGTGCGCGCCTCGCGCCGCGCGCTGAAGCAGCGTGCACCTCGGCTCGTGCCACGCTCTTTGCGTGGGGCGCACTCGCCTGGCTCGCGGGCGCGATCGGCGTCTGTACGGTGGCGATGGCTTTGCAGCAAGCCAGCTTTCGATGGCTGCCCGCCTGGGCCACCGCGCTGGTGCTCGCCGTGGCGCTCAAGCCGCTTTTCGCGTGGTGCATGCTGCGCGGCGAAGTGCTGGCGGTCGAGGCGGCGCTCGGCCTGTCGCTCGCGGCGGGGCGCGCGCAGCTCGCGCAGCTCGTGAGCCGCGACGTCAACACGCTCGACGAGCACGAAGTGCGCGAGAGCGCGATCGAATCGCTGGCCGAGAACCTCAACGATTCGCTCGTGGCGCCGCTGTTCTGGTTCGTGCTGCTGGGGCTGCCGGGCGCGGCGGTCTATCGCTTCGCCAACACGGCCGATGCGATGTGGGGCTACCGCGGCGAGCGCCAGGGACGCGACTGGACCTGGTTCGGCAAGTGGGCGGCACGCGCCGACGATGTGCTGTCATGGGTGCCCGCGCGGCTCACCATGCTGTTGCTCGCGCTGGTGGCGAGGCGGTGGCCGCGGGGCGTGGCCCGCGAGGCGCGCCGCACGCCGTCGCCCAACAGCGGCTGGCCGATGGCGGCGATGGCCTTGCTGCTGGGCGTTCGGCTTGCGAAGCCGGGCGTCTATGCGCTGAATGCCGAAGGGCTGCCTGCCGACACGGCAGACACGCACCGGGCTGCGCAGTGGGGTGGCCGGGCCGTGCTGGCGATGGCGGCTTGCGCATCGCTGGGGCTCTTTCTTTTTCCGACAATGGTCTAGGCGATGGCAGGCGAACCCGCTGCTTTTCAAACTCCGCAACACGGCGGCCCCGACGCAGGCGGTGCGGCCGCGCACGATTTCTCGACCAACGGCAATGCCGCCGGCCCGTGTCCCGCGGCCGTGTCCGCGCTGCGCGATGCCGACGCGCGCCACTATCCCGATCCGGCCTACACCGCGCTGCGCAGCGACCTGGCGCGCTTTCATGGCGTGCCGGCCGAGCGCATCGTGATCGCGGCGAGCGCGAGCGAGTTCATCCACCGAATCAGCGCGGCCTTCGCGCAGATCGGCGGCCGGCAGGTGCTGCTGCCCGCGCACGGCTATGGCGACTACGCGCGCGCGGCATCGGCCTGGGGCCTGCAGGTGCGGCCGGCCGCCGCCGCCGAGGCGCCCGACGGCATGGCGCTGCGCTGGTGCTGCGAGCCTTCGAGCCCGCTTGGCCAGTCGGAGCCCACCCTCGGACGGCATGCCGCGGCAGCGGGCCTCTGCGTGGTCGACATGGCCTATGCGCCGTTGCGCCTCGAAGGCGCGCCGTCGCTCGACGCGCCGGCGCGGCACGGCGCCTGGGAAATGTGGACGCCGAACAAGGCCATGGGCCTGACGGGCGTGCGCGCCGCCTACGCCATTGCGCCCGAAGGTGATGCCGCGCGCGCGATGGTGCGGCACCTGGCGCGGCTCGCGCCTTCGTGGCCGGTCGGCGCCCACGGCGTGGCGCTGCTCGCCTGCTGGACCGGCGAAGACGCACAGGCCTGGCTCGCCGGCAGCCTGCACACCTTGCGCAGCTGGAAGGCGCAGCAGCGCGCGGTGTGCGAATCGCTGGGCTGGCAGTGTTGGCCGAGCGACGCCAATTTCTTCTGCGCGCGCCCCGATGTGCCTTACCCGCCGTTCGCCGTCGCGTTGCGCGCCAAAGGCATCAAACTGCGCGACTGCGCGTCTTTCGGGCTGCCGGGCCTGGTGCGGCTCGGCGTGCTGCCGCCCGCGAGCCAGCAGGCGCTGAAGGAAGCCTGGACCCGTGCGACCATCCGCATTCCGCACTGACCGAACCGACCGAACCGAAGACCGATGCCATGCTGATCGCCATCACCACGCTCTTTCTCTGCCAGCTCGCGGGCGAACTGCTCGTGCAGTGGCTGGCCCTGCCGATCCCCGGTCCGCTGATCGGCATGCTGCTGCTGTTCGTCGGGCTGCTCGTGCGCGGCCACGTGCCCGAAGCGCTCGAGGCCACGTCGGGCCATCTGCTGCGCAACCTGATGCTGTTGTTCATTCCGGCGGTGGCGGGCGTCATGCTGCACTTCGAGCGCGTGGGACGCGAGTGGCTGCCGTTCCTTGCAGCGGGCATAGTCGGCGCCGCATTCACCATGACCGTGACCGCGCTCACGCTGCGCTGGATGATCCGCATCACCGGAAAGGACGCGGAATGAACCCGCCCGCCAAGCTGTTCGAGGTCTGGACCTTCCTGGCCCAGTCGCCGCTGCTGTGGCTGTCGCTGACGCTCCTGGCCTACCTCGGTGCGCTGTGGCTGCATGCCAAGAGCGGGCGCAACCCAGTGGTCAACCCGGTGCTGGTGTCGGTGGTCGTCATCGTCGCGGTGCTGCTCGCCACGCGCACGCCGTACGACACGTATTTCGAGGGCGCTCAGTTCGTGCACTTCCTCATCGGCCCCGCCACCGTCGCGCTGGCCGTGCCGCTCTACGGACAGATTGCGCGGTTGCGGCGGCTCTGGCTGCCGATCGGCGTGGCGCTCATCGTGGGTTCGGTCGCCGCGATCGTCTCGGCCGTCGGCATCGCCTGGGCGCTCGGCGGTTCGCACGAACTGCTGATGTCGCTCGCCCCCAAGTCGGCCACCATGCCGATCGCCATGGGCGTGGCCGAAAAGATCGGCGGCCTCGCATCGCTGGCCGCCGTGGCGGCGGCCGTGGCGGGCATCTCGGGCGCCATCATGGCGACCGGCCTTTTGAACCTGTTGCGCATCGAGGAGCCCGCGGTGCGCGGCTTCGCGGTCGGCATGGCGGCGCACGGCATCGGCACCGCGCGTGCGATCCAGGTGAACGAGACGGCGGGGGCGTTTTCGGCGCTGGCGCTGGGGCTGAACGGGATTGCGACGGCATTGCTGGTGCCGTTGTTGATCAAGCTGTCGGGCGGGTTCTTTTGAGCTGAGGCGCTTGCAGCCCCTGTCCCCTCAGCGTCGCTGCAACCGCGGATTCTTCGCAAACAACTCCGCCGCCCAGTCCACGAACGCGCGCACTTTCGCGCTCAGGTGGCGGTTGGGCGGGTAGACCACGTGGATCGGCAGCGGGTCGCGGTGCCAGTCGGGCAGGAGCTCGACCAGCTCGCCGCTCTCCAGCAGCGGTTCGGCCTGGAAGCTGATCACCTGCGAGATGCCGAAGCCGCCGAGCACGGCGGCGAGATGGGCGTTGCTCTCGTTGACCGACACGCGGTACGGCCCGTTGAGTTCGACGTACTCGTCGCCCTTCTTGAACTCGTGCGGGTAGATGCGCCGCGTGCTGCCCGAGAAATAGCTCACCACGTGGTGGCGCTTTTCGATGTCGTTCGGATGCTGCGGCTGGCCGTAGCGCTTGACGTAGGCGGGCGAGGCCACGGTCACGAAGTGCAGCGTGCCGATGCGCCGCGCCACCAGCGACTGGTCGCTGAGCTCTCCGGCGCGGATCACGCAATCGACGTTGTCGCTGATGAGGTCGACGGCGCGGTCGCTCACGCCGAGGTCGACCTGGATCTCGGGGTAGCGGTCGCAGAAGCTCGCGAGCTCGGGCAGGATGATCAGGCGGGCCACAGAGGTGCCGACGTCGATCCGCAATCGCCCGGTGGGGTTGGCCTGCGCATTGGTCATGCTGGCCTCGATGTCGTCGAAGTCGTTCAAAAGCCGGGCCGCACGCTCGTAGTAGGCGGCGCCGTCGGGGGTGACGGTCACGCGCCGCGTGGTGCGGTTGAGCAGTTTCACGCGCAGGCGCGATTCGAGCGCCTGAATCTGCTTGGTGACCGTTCCCTTGGGCAGGGCGAGCGAATCCGCTGCGCGCGTGAAGGTGCCGGCTTCCACCACGCGGACGAATATCCGCATTGCCTGGATTTGATCCATGGATGAACTTGTTCCTGGGACTCGGCCCCTGCCGAGGGAGGCGGATTCTCACACAAGCAAGCAAATCCCCAGTGCAATACGGATTGTTCGCCGTTTGGAAACAGAGTAGGGGCGGCTTGCCTGTTTAACGCCACGCCGGCCGCCTTATATTTCACCTATCGCCAATCCCCCTGAGGCTGCCCATGTCACCCCGTCCATCGTCCCGCTCCGCCGACGCCGCTGCGCTTGCAGCAGCCGATGGCGTGGAAGCCGATCTCTCGATCGAGCTGCCCGGCCGCGACCCCGTGGGCGCGCGGGTCTACGGCCAGCGCCTCCGCGGTGAAACCGTGCCGCTGGTGCTGCATTTCCATGGCGGCACCTTCGTGTGCGGCACGCTGGACAACGGCCGCAACGTGGCGCGCCTGCTGGCTGGTGCCGGCGCGGTGGTGGTGTCTCTGGCCTATCCGCTGGCGCCCGAATCGCCGTTCCCGGAGCCCATCGAGGTGGGCTACGCCGCCCTCGAATGGCTCTACAAGCAGCGTACCAAGCTCGGCGGCAAGGGCGCCCAGGTGTACCTGGCGGGCGAAGAGGCGGGCGGCAACCTCGCGGCCGCGGTGGCGCTGATCGCCCGCGACCGCGCGCATCCGCCGATCGCGGGGCAGATCCTGCTGTCGCCGATGCTCGACCCCTGCGCTGGCACGGCCTCGCTGCGCCAGGCCACGAACGACGCGGCCGAATGCCGCTGGGCCAAGGGCTGGGAGAAATACCTGAGCTGCCCCTCGAACGCGATGCACCCGTATGCCGTGCCGAGCGGGTCGCTGCGCCTGTCGGCACTGGCACCTGCGCTGGTGCTGGTGGGCGAGGACGACGCGATGCGCGACGAGGCGATGACCTTCGCGGGCCGCCTGCGCGCAGCGGGCATCGAGGTGACGAGCAGCGTGCTGCCCAGCGCCGCGGACTGGCCCAAGGCGCTGTACGACCCCGAGCCCTCGGGCTGCAAGGCCTGCGAGGCCAGCGTGCAGCAGCACTTCCGCGAGTTCTTCAGCGCCACCACGCCGCCGCCCGCGGCGCCTGAGCCCAGCTAGGCGCGCGAGCGCCGCCCACCGCCAGAGAAGCCGCCGCCTCGTCCGAGGCGCGCGACGTGGGCCTCTTTTTTCCTGAAATCCGCCTCTTGGTGCCAAAAGCGCCGGGATGGCCTGTCGCATCCCAAAAAGTCATCGAGAAGGACGAAACATCATGTCGAACAACAAGCCAAGTCTGTCTTCCGCCGCCCGCAAGGGGCTCTGGCCCGCCGTGACAGGGCTGACCGCTGTGCTCGCAGTCGCCGCCGCAGTGCTGGGCATGCACAGCTTCAAGGCCGAGGCCACCGCGCCGGCGGCCGCGCCGCAGGGCACGCCGGTGTCGGTGGCGACCGTGAAGTCGAGCGAGGTCAATGCCTGGGACGAGTTCTCGGGTCGGCTCGAAGCGGTGGAGCGCGTGGACGTGCGTTCCCGCGTGGCCGGCGCCGTGCAGGCGGTGCACTTTCGCGAAGGTGCGCTGGTGAAGAAGGGCGACCTGCTGATCACCATCGACCCCGCACCCTATGCCTCCGAAGTGGAGCGCGCCGCAGCGCAGGTCGCATCGGCACAGGCCCGCCAGGCCTTTGCCCGCAGCGAGCAGGAACGCGCCAAGCGCCTGTGGGACGAGCAGGCCATTGCCCAGCGCGAATATGACGAGCGCGTGAACGCCAGCCGAGAGGCCGACGCCAACCTGCGCGCGGCGCAGGCCTCGCTGCAGTCGGCGCGGCTGAACCTGGGCTACACCCAGGTGCGCGCGCCGGTGGCGGGTCGCATCGGCCGGCTCGAAGTCACCGTCGGCAACCTGGTGGCCGCGGGCCCCGGCGCCCCGGTGCTGACCACGCTGGTGTCGGTGAGCCCGATCTACGCGAGCTTCGATGCCGACGAGCAGGTGATCACGCGGGCGCTGAAGGACCTGCCGAGCGGCGCCGGCGCACGCGGCCAGATCGATTCGATCCCGGTGCAGATGGGCACCGCCGGCCTCGAGGGCACGCCCTTCACCGGCAAGCTGCAGCTGATCGACAACCAGGTCGATGCCCGCAGCGGCACGGTGCGCGTGCGCGCCGCCTTCGACAACAAGGACGGCACGCTCATCCCCGGCCAGTTCGCCCGCATCCGCATGGGCCAGGCGCGCAACGACACCGCGCTGCTCGTGAGTGAGCGTGCGATCGGTACCGACCAGAACAAGAAGTTCGTGATGGTCGTGGGCGACGACAACAAGGCGGCCTACCGCGAAGTGACGCTCGGCGCCTCGATCAACGGGCTGCGTGTCGTGAGCAACGGCCTGAAAGCCGGCGACCGCGTGGTGGTCAATGGCCTGCAGCACATCCGCCCCGGTGCGCTGGTGGTGCCGCAGAGCGTGACCATGGACGCCAAGGCCGACACCAAGCAACAGCAAGCGGAACGCGTCGCGGAAGCCGCGAAGTCCTGAACTCGGAGGGGAGCGCTTTTGCGCTCGCCGGAGAAACAACATGAATCTCTCTAAATTCTTCATCGACCGGCCGATCTTTGCCGGCGTGCTGTCGCTATTGATACTGATAGCCGGCCTTATCGCGCTGCGCGGGCTGCCGATCTCGGAGTACCCCGAAGTCGCGCCGCCCTCGGTGGTGGTGCGTGCCCAGTACCCGGGCGCCAACCCGAAGGTGATCGCCGAAACCGTGGCCACGCCGCTCGAAGAGCAGATCAACGGCGTCGAAGGCATGCTCTACATGGGCAGCCAGGCCACCACCGACGGCGTGATGACGCTCACGGTTACCTTCCGCCTCGGCACCGATCCCGACAAGGCCCAGCAGCTGGTGCAGAACCGCGTCTCGCAAGCCGAGCCGCGCCTGCCGGAAGAAGTGCGCCGCCTCGGCATCACGACCGTCAAGAGCGCGCCCGACCTGACGATGGTGGTCCACCTCGTCTCGCCGAACGACCGCTACGACATCAACTACCTGCGCAACTACGCGGTGCTGAATGTGAAGGACCCGCTCGCGCGCATCGAAGGCGTGGGCCAGGTGCAGATCTTCGGCGGCGGCGACTACTCGATGCGCGTCTGGCTCGACCCGCAGAAGGTCGCGCAGCGCGGCCTGTCGGCGAGCGACGTGGTGGCTGCGATCCGCGGCCAGAACGTGCAGGCCGCAGCCGGTGTGGTCGGCGCATCGCCGGGCCTGTCGGGCGTGGACATGCAGCTCTCGATCAATGCGCAAGGGCGCCTGCAGAGCGAGGAAGAGTTCGGCGACATCATCGTCAAGAGCGGCACCGACGGCGCCGTGACCCGCCTGCGCGACATCGGCCGCCTCGAGATGGGCGCCGCCGACTACTCGCTGCGTTCGCTGCTCAACAACGACCCGGCCGTCGGCATGGGCGTGTTCCAGGCGCCGGGCTCCAACGCGCTCGACATCTCGTCCAACGTGCGCAAGACGATGGCCGAGCTCAACAAGAACATGCCCGAAGGGCTGGAATACCGCATCGCCTACGACCCGACGCAGTTCGTGCGCGCATCGATCGAATCGGTGATCCACACGCTGCTCGAAGCCATCCTGCTGGTGGTGCTGGTCGTGATCCTGTTCCTGCAGACCTGGCGCGCTTCCATCATTCCGCTGCTGGCCGTACCGGTGTCGGTGATCGGCACCTTCGCGGTGCTGCACGTCCTTGGCTTCTCGATCAATGCGCTGAGCCTGTTCGGGCTGGTGCTGGCGATCGGCATCGTGGTGGACGACGCCATCGTGGTGGTGGAGAACGTCGAGCGCAACATCGAGGCCGGACTCTCGCCGCGCGACGCGACCTACCGTGCCATGCGCGAGGTGTCGGGCCCGATCATCGCGATCGCGCTCGTGCTGGTGGCCGTGTTCGTGCCGCTGGCCTTCATCAGCGGCCTCACGGGCCAGTTCTACAAGCAGTTCGCGGTGACCATCGCGATCTCGACGGTGATTTCCGCGATCAACTCGCTCACGCTGTCGCCCGCGCTCGCCGCCTTGCTGCTGCGCGGCCATGACCAGCCGAAGGACGCACTGACGCGCGGCATGGACCGGGCCTTCGGCTGGCTGTTCCGCGGCTTCAACAAGCTCTTCAGCCGCGGCGCGGAAGCCTACAGCGGCGGCGTCAAGAGCGTGATCTCGCGCAAGACGCTGATGCTGGTGATCTACCTCGCGCTCGTGGCGGTGACCTTCGGCCTGTTCAAGGCCGTGCCGAGCGGCTTCGTGCCGGCGCAGGACAAGCAGTACCTGATCGGCTTTGCCCAGTTGCCCGACGGCGCCACGCTGGACCGCACCGACGAAGTGATCCAGCGCATGGGCGAGATCATGAAGAAGAACCCGAACGTCGAAGACGCCATCGCCTTCCCGGGCCTGTCGATCAACGGCTTCACCAACAGCTCGAACTCGGGCATCGTGTTCGCCACGCTGAAGCCCTTCGACCAGCGCAAGCGTGCCGACCAGAGCGGCGGTGCGGTGGCCGGGCAGCTCAACGGCGCCTTCTCCAGCATCCAGGACGCGTTCATCGTGATGTTCCCGCCGCCGCCGGTGGCGGGCCTGGGAACCACGGGCGGCTTCAAGCTGCAGATCGAAGACCGCGCCTCGCTCGGCTACGACCAGATGGACGCGGCGGTGAAGGCCTTCATGGCCAAGGCCTATGCCACGCCGGAGCTCACGGGCATGTTCACGAGCTGGCAGGTCAACGTGCCGCAGCTGTATGCCGACATCGACCGCACCAAGGCGCGCCAACTCGGCGTGCCGGTGACGGACATCTTCGACACGATGCAGATCTACCTCGGCAGCCTGTATGCGAACGACTTCAACAAGTTCGGCCGCACCTACAGCGTGCGCGTGCAGGCCGATGCGCCGTACCGCGCCCGCGCCGAAGACGTGGGCATGCTGAAGGTGCGCTCGACCACGGGCGAGATGGTGCCGCTGTCCGCGCTGATGAAGGTCAACTCGACCTTCGGGCCGGAACGCGCCATGCGCTACAACGGCTACCTGGCAGCGGACATCAACGGCGGCCCGGCCCCGGGCTATTCGTCGGGCCAGGCGCAGGACGCGATCACCAAGATCGCGGCCGAGACGCTGCCCAAGGGCGTGAGCTTCGAGTGGACCGAGCTGACCTACCAGGAAATCCTGGCCGGCAACTCCGCCTTCCTGGTGTTCCCGCTGGCCATCCTGCTGGTGTTCCTGGTGCTGGCCGCGCAGTACGAGAGCCTGACGTTGCCGATCGCGATCATCTTGATCGTGCCGATGGGCATCATGGCCGCGATGGCGGGCGTGTGGATATCGGGAGGTGACAACAACGTCTTCACGCAGATCGGGCTGATCGTGCTGGTGGGGCTGAGTGCGAAGAACGCGATCCTGATCGTGGAGTTCGCGCGCGAGCTCGAGTTTGCCGGCAGAACGCCCATACAAGCTGCGATCGAAGCCAGCCGCCTGCGCCTGCGCCCGATCCTGATGACCTCGCTGGCCTTCGTGATGGGTGTGCTGCCCCTCGTGCTGTCGACCGGCGCGGGCTCGGAGATGCGCAAGGCCATGGGCGTGGCGGTGTTCGCCGGGATGATCGGCGTGACGGCCTTCGGCCTGTTCCTGACGCCGGTGTTCTATGTGCTGCTGCGCCGCCTGGCGGGCAACCGCGCGCTCAAGCTGCATGGCGAAGTGCCGCATGGCGAGGACTTCGTCTCGGCGACGCATCCTGCCGGACCGGCGCCGCATGGCGGCGCGGGCGGTGGCGGCGGGCTGCACCCGGTGCCCGCTTCGCCACGGCCCTCGCACGACTGAACAAGAAGAACAGAACAAACGAACAAAGAAGGAAGCTCATCATGAACTTCAAGCTCTCATCCCGTCTCGCCACGCCGCTGCGTGCGGCCGTGCTGCCGCTGGTGGCTGCGCTGGCCTTGGCCGGCTGCGCGAGCGTGCCTTCGGGCGTGCCCGAAGTCCCGACCACCGCCCAGTTCAAGGAGCAGGGCGCCACGCCACCCGCGGGCTGGACGCACGCCCTGCCGTCCGAGGCCGCGGCGCGCGGCGCCTGGTGGCTGGCCTTCAACGATCCGGTGCTCAATGCGCTGGTCGAGAAGGCCGACGTGAACAACAACAACATCCAGGCCGCCGCGGCGCGGCTCGCCGAAGCCCGTGCGCTCGCGCGCAGCGCCCAGGCCGACCGGCTGCCGCAGATCGGACTCGGTGCCGGCGCCAGCCGCGGCGCAGGGCTCGACAGGGCCATGGCCAGCACGCGGCCGGCCACGATGACCAACATCGGCGCCACCTTCTCGTACGAGCTCGACCTGTTCGGCCGGCTCTCGGGCGCGCGCGACGCGGCGCGGCTCGATGCGCAGAGCCGCGAGGCGCTGCTGCAGAGCACGCGGCTCGCGGTGCAGGCCGAGGTGGCGCAGGCCTACCTGCAGCTTCGCGCGCTCGACGCCGAACGTGCGCTGGTGCGCGAGCAGGTCGAGGCCTACCGCGACACGCTGCGCCTGTCGCAGCGCCGCCAGGCGGCCGGCGACATCGCCGAGCTCGACGTGGCGCGCGTGCAGACCGAGGTGTCGTCGACCGAGTCGGAGGCGCTCGCGCTCGACCGCCAGCGCGCCCAGGTCGAGCATGCGCTCGCGGTGCTGGTCGGCGATTCGGCTTCAAGCTTCGGGCTCGGCATGGCCGAGTGGAACACCGCGCTGCCCTCGGTGCCGCCCGGCGTGCCGGCCACGGTGCTGACGCGCCGCCCGGACGTCTCGGCGGCGCAGCAGGCGGTGCTTGCGGCCCAGGCGCGCGTGGGCGTGGCCCAGGCCGCGTGGTTCCCCGACATCTCGCTGACCGGTGCGGCGGGCTACGCATCGCCCGAGATCGGCGACCTGTTCAAGTGGTCGGCGCGGTCGTGGGGCGTGGGTGCGCTGCTCTCGCTGCCGATCTTCGACGGCGGCCGCCGCGAGGCCGGCGTCCAGGGCGCGAACGCGCAA
This sequence comes from Variovorax sp. Soil_C_19, assembly GCF_057657255.1. Taxonomy (NCBI): domain Bacteria; kingdom Pseudomonadati; phylum Pseudomonadota; class Betaproteobacteria; order Burkholderiales; family Comamonadaceae; genus Variovorax; species Variovorax sp. Soil_C_19. The sequence continues at coordinate 235,340 of NZ_JBDGIV010000004.1, forward strand.
CTCGACGGCGCACTCGCCAACTACCGCAGCCAGGTGCTCGTGGCCTTCCAGGAGGTCGAGGACCAGCTCGCCGCGATCCGCATCCTGCAGGAGCAGTCGGTGGTGCAGGCGCAGGCCGTCACGTCGGCGCAGCGCGCGACCAGCCTGTCGGACACGCGCTACCGCAATGGCTACGTGAGCCAGCTCGATCTGCTCGACGCACGCCGCAGCGAATTGCGCAACCGGCGCCAGGCGCTGCAGGTGAAGGCCGCGCAATACCAGGCGGCGGTCGGGCTGATCCGCGCGATCGGCGGCGGATGGGAGGTGCCGCCCGCGCTGGCGAAGGCGCCTGCCGCGGCGGTGCAGACCGCGGCGCGCTGATTCGCAGGCAGACACACGGAGGCAAGGGGGCGCAAGCCCCTTTTTCCTTGGTGGTGCCCGGGCGGGCACGCGGGCAACGGACAATCGCCGCATGAGATCTCGATGCGTGATGGTTCTGGGCACGACCAGCGGTGCCGGCAAGAGCTGGCTGGCGACGGCGCTGTGCCGCTGGTATGCGCGCCAGGGGCTCAAGGTCGCGCCGTTCAAGGCGCAGAACATGAGTAACAACGCGCGCGTGGTCGACGGCGGCGAGATCGGCAGCGCGCAGTACTTCCAGGCGCTGGCCGCGCGCGCCGTGCCCGAGGTGCGCATGAACCCGCTGCTGCTCAAGCCCGAGCGCGACACGCACAGCCAGGTGGTGCTGCTGGGCCAGGTGAGCGAAGCGCTCACGGCCTTGCCCTGGCGCGGGCGCAGCGAGCGCGTCTGGCCGCAGATCGCCGAGGCGCTCGACGCGCTGCGGGCCGAGAACGACGTGGTCGTGATCGAGGGCGCCGGCTCGCCGGCCGAGATCAACCTGATGGCCAACGACATCGTCAACCTGCGCGTGGCGCGCCATGCCGATGCGCGCTGCCTGCTCGTGACCGACATCGACCGCGGCGGCGCCTTCGCGCACCTCTACGGCACCTGGGCGCTGCTGCCCGAGGCCGACCGCGCGCTGGTCCGCGGCTTCGTGCTCAACAAGTTCCGCGGCGATGCGGCGCTGCTCGCCCCCGCGCCCGAGCAGTTGCGGGCGTTGACCGGCATTCCCACCGTCGCGACGCTGCCGATGTGGTGGCAGCACGGCCTGCCCGAGGAAGACGGCGTGTTCGACGGCAGCAGCCACTCGACCGGCGTGGTCACCCGCACCGTCGCCGTCATCGCCTGTCCGCGCATCAGCAACCTCGACGAGTTCCAGCCGCTCAAGAACGTGCCAGGCGTTCGCCTGGTCTGGGCGCGCACGCCGGCGGAGGTGGCCGGCGCCGACTGGATCGTGCTGCCCGGCTCCAAGCACACGAGCAGCGACCTGGCCTGGCTGCGTTCGCAGGGCCTCGACCGCGCGGTGGCGGCGCATGCCGCGGCCGGTGGCGCGGTGCTGGGCATCTGCGGCGGCCTGCAGATGCTCGGCGAGGCGCTGATCGATCCGCACGGCATCGACGGCAATGCGCCCGGCCTGGGCCTGCTGCCGCTCGCGACTGTGTTCGAGCGCGAGAAGACAGTGCGCCACCGCAGCGCCACCTTCGGCGCGCTGGCTGGGCCATGGGCCGCACTGTCGAACGTGCGCATCGCGGGCTACGAGATCCACCACGGCCGCACCGCCATCCATCCGCAGCTGGCCCACGACGGCCGCGAGGCGATGGCCGGGGGCCTGGCCTGGCAGAACACGCGCGGCAACGTGCTGGGGCTGTACCTGCATGGCCTGTTCGAGGACCCCGCCGCGCTGCAGGCGCTGTTCGGCGCCGCCGCGCCGACGCTCGACACCACCTTCGACGGCCTGGCCGACTTCATCGACAACCACTTCGAGGCCGGCATGCTGCTGGGCCTCATCGCATGACTCTCGATCGCATGACTTCCGACGACATCATTCCGACCCTTCCCGACCTGCATGACCCCGCGCTCGCGGCGCGGCTGCAGGCGCTGCTCGACAACAAGACCAAGCCGCTCGGCGCGCTCGGCCGGCTCGAAAGCCTGGCGCTGCGGCTCGGGCTCATCCTCGGCAGCGAAGCGCCGGCGCTCGAAGCGCCGCAGATGCTCGTGTGCGCGGCCGACCACGGTCTCGCTGCGCGCGGCGTCTCGGCGTTTCCGAGTGACGTGACCTGGCAGATGGTCGAGAACTTTCTCTCGGGCGGCGCGGCCGTGAGCGTGCTCGCACGCCAGCACGGGCTCACGCTCACCGTCGTCGACTGCGGCGTGCGGCGCGACTTCCAGCCGCGGCCGGGCCTGGTGCAGCGGCGCATTGCGGCGGGCACGGCCGACGCCTCGACCGGGCCCGCGATGACGCCCGCGCAATGCCGCGAGGCCATCGCCAACGGACGCGAGGTGGTGCACGCCTTGCCGGGCAACGTGCTGCTGCTTGGCGAGATGGGCATCGGCAACAGCTCGGCCGCGGCGCTGCTGCTCGCGCGGCTTGCCAACCTCGACATCGATGGCTGCACCGGTGCGGGCACCGGCCTCGATGCCGCGGGCCTGGCGCGCAAGCGCTCGGTGCTGCGCGAGGTGCTGGCGCTGCATGCCTCGGCCGTCGCGCCGCTCGACGCATTGGCGGCTTTCGGCGGCTTCGAGATCGCGACGCTGGTGGGTGCCGTGCTGCAGGCCGCGCACGAGCGGCGCGTGATCGTGGTCGACGGTTTCATCGCGAGCGCTGCGGTGCTCGTGGCGCAGGCGCTCGCGCCGCATGTCGCGCAGCGCTGCGTGGCGGCGCACAGCTCGGCCGAGCCGGGCCACGCGGCGATGCTGCGGCAACTGGGCCTCGAGCCGCTGCTCGACCTGGGCCTGCGCCTGGGCGAAGGCTCGGGCGCGGCGCTGGCGTGGCCACTGCTCGAATCGGCTTGCCGCATCCTCCGCGAGATGGCGAGCTTCGCGTCGGCCGGTGTGTCGCAGAAAGAGGCCTGAGAACCCGTGAACGGCGTTCGTCACTTTCTACTGGCCCTGCAGTTCTTCACGCGCGTGCCCGTGACCGGGCGCCTGGCCCAGTGGGTCGGATTCAGCCCGCAGATGCTGCGGGCGAGCGCGGCGCATTTTCCGGGCGTGGGCTGGCTCGTTGGCGCCGCGGCTGCGGGCGTGTTCGTGCTGGCGCTGCAGGGCCTGCCTGCGCTCGCGGCGGCACTCCTGAGCATGGTGGCGACGGTGCTGCTCACCGGCGCCTTCCATGAAGACGGCCTCGCCGACGTGGCCGACGGGCTCGGCGGCTCGGCCGACCGGGCGCGCGCGCTCGAGATCATGAAGGACTCGCGCATCGGTGCCTTCGGTGCCATCGCGCTGGTGCTCGCGCTCGGGCTCAAGGCCGCGCTGCTCGCCGCGCTGGCCGCACCGGGCGCCTCGCTGGTCGCCATCGCGGTGGCCGTGGCCGCAGCGCATGTGCTGTCGCGGCTCGCGCCGCTGTTCCTGATCCGGTGGCTGCCCTACGTGGGTGAGGCCGGCGCGAGCAAGGCCAAGCCGCTCGCCGATGCGATCGGCGGCGGCGCCTTGTTGGTCGGCGTGCTCTGGTCGCTGCCCGCCATCGCGCTGCTGCTGTGGGCGCAAGGCCCCGCGCGCACGCTGGCCGTGGCGCTGGCCTGCGCGCTCGCGGCGCTGGCGATGGCGCGGCTGTTCAAGCGCCGGCTGCAGGGCTTCACCGGCGACGGGCTCGGCGCGACCCAGCAGGTGTGCGAACTCGCGATCTACCTCGCGCTGGCGTGGCAGGCATGAAGCTCTGGCTCGTGCGGCATGCGCAGACCGAGGCCTCCCCCGGCCAATGCTATGGCGCGACCGATGTGTGCGTGCCGCGCGAGGCCACGCTGACGGTGGCGCAGGCGGTGGCGGCGCGCCTGCCCGACGGCGTGGTGTTACTGGACCACTCGCCGCTGCGGCGCTGCGCCGAACTGGCAGAAGCGATCGCCGCGCTGCGCCCCGGGCTCGCGGTGCGGGCCGATGCGCGTTTGGCCGAGATGGACTTCGGCGCCTGGGAAGGCCGGCCGTGGTCGTCCATCGCACGCGCCGAGTTCGAGGCCTGGACCGGCAACTTTGCCGCAGGGTTGCCTGGCGGGCATGGCGAAAGCACCGATCGGTTCATGCGGCGGGTCGGCGCGGCTTTCGACGAATGGCGCGCGTCGGGGCAGGAGGAGACGGTGTGGATCACGCATGCCGGCGTGATGCGCGCGGTGCAGCTGCTGCAGCAGGGCGTGCGGCGCGTGGACGATGCCGCGCAATGGCCGTCGGCGCCGATTGACTACGGGGCCTGCCTGCTGATCGAATGCGGTTGAGGCGCGGCCCCGTCCGCGCCGACATCACCGACCGCGCCATGTCCCCATCGCCCGCGCCCGAGCGCCTCTATGTCCGCCTCGACGAGGACCCCTTGCACGGGCCCGAAGCCGCGATGCCCGCGGGTTCGCTGCAGGCCTTTGCAGTCCCGGCGCCGCTGAGCCTGCATGTGGCGCACATCCTGCGCTACCGCGAGACGGTGCCCGAGGGCCGCGAACTGCGCGAGCGCGTTCTGCCCGACGGCGCGGTGCGGCTGGTCTTCAACCTCGGCGATGCGCCTTCGGCGGGCGAAGGCGCGGGCCTGCCCGTCGAGGCGGTGGGAGCCTCGGCCGCGCCGGCGCTGGTGCGCCTGCGCGGCCGGGTCGAAGGGCTGTCAGTCACGCTGCGCCCCGGTGCGGCCGCGGCGCTGCTCGGCGTGCCGGCCAGCGAGATCGCGGGCACGGCCGTCGACCTCGACCTGCTCTGGCGCGGCCAAGGTGCCGAATTGCGCGAGCGCATGGCCAGCCAGCCCGATGATGCTGCGCGCGTCGCGCTGCTCTGCGAGGTGCTGCGAGAGCGGCTGGGCGAAAGCCGGGATGCGGCGCATCCGGCCGCAATGCGTGCCGCGCAGCTGATCGCGGCATCGGGCGGCCGGCGCTCGCTGCGCGACGTGGCGGCGGCGGTCGGTGTCGGAGAACGGCGCCTGCAACAGCTGTTCCGGCAGCAGGTGGGCCTGTCGCCGCGGGCCTGGGCTCGCCTGGCACGGCTGCATGCGTGTCTGCGCGCGCTGCGGCAGCCTGCGCTGCTGCCCATGCCGGCCTGGGCGGAACTGGCGCTCGACGCCGGCTTCTACGACCAGTCGCATCTCGTCAACGAGTTCAAGGCGCTCTGCGGCCTCACGCCGACGGAATTCGTCGGCCGCGCGGTTTCGGGTTCTTCCAAGACGGCGGCTTGAGGCGGCGATACCTTCGTCGCTTTGACCGAGCGAACAAAGGAAAGCATCGATGCAAGACGAACAGACAAAGAAGCCACTGGCGGGCAGGGTGGCGGTGGTGACCGGCGCGAGCCGCGGCGCGGGGCGCGGCATTGCGGTGGAACTCGGTGCCGCGGGCGCCACCGTGTACGTGACCGGCCGCAGCACGCGGGCCCAGCCGGCCGAAAGCTATGGCGGCATTCTGGCGATGTCTCAACTCAAGGCGCTGCCGGGCAGCATCGACGACACGGCCGACGAGGTCACGCGCATGGGCGGGCAGGGCATCGCGGTGCGCTGCGACCACGCCGACGAAGCCGAGGTGGCCAGGCTCTTCGCGCAGGTGCATCGCGAGCAGGGCCGCATGGATGTGCTGGTTAACAACGCCTGGGGCGGGCACGAGAGCTTCGACGGCATTTTCGAGGCACCGTTCTGGGAGCACCCGCTTTCGCACTGGGACTCGATGTTCGACCGCGGCGTGCGCAACCACCTGCTCGCCAGCCGCTTCGCAGCGCCCGTGATGGTGGCGCAGAAGCGCGGCCTGATCGTGACCACGACCTTCTGGGACCAAGGCAAGTACCTGCGCGGCAACCTGTTCTACGACCTTGCCAAGTCCGCGATGAACCGGCTCGCATTCGGCATGGCCGAGGAACTGCGCCCGCACGGCGTCGCTTCGCTCGCGGTGTCGCCGGGCTGGATGCGCACCGAGTTCGTGCTCGCCGGCCACCAGACCGACGAGGCGCACTGGCAGGAGCGCCCGGCGCTTGCGCGGACCGAATCGCCGCGCTACCTGGGGCGCGCGGTCGCGGCGCTGGCGGGCGATGCGCAGGTGATCGAAAAGAGCGGCGGCGTGCACCGCGTGGCCGACCTGGCGCGGGAATACGGCTTTGTCGATGTCGACGGGCGGCAGGTCGAGGCGTTTGAACTCTAGGCCCGGCGCGGATTCAGGCGGACTACTGCGGGGCCGCCGTCTTCGGCTTGTAGTCGCAATACTGCGTCACCGCGCATTCCCAGCAGCGCGGCTTGCGCGCCACGCAGATGTAGCGTCCGTGCAGGATCAGCCAATGGTGTGCATGCAGCCGGAACTCGAAGGGCACGCGCTTCTCGAGCTTGAGCTCCACTTCGAGCGGCGTCTTGCCCGGCGCGAGACCGGTGCGGTTGCTGACGCGGAAGATGTGCGTGTCGACCGCGATCGTCGCCTCGCCGAAGGCCACGTTGAGCACCACGTTGGCGGTCTTGCGGCCCACGCCCGGTAGAGCTTCTAGCTCGGCGCGCGTGCGCGGCACCTCGCCGCCGTGCTCGACCAGCATGCGGCAGGTCTCGATCAGGTGCTTCGCCTTGCTGCGGTAGAGGCCGATGGTCTTGATGTACTCCTCGAGGCCCTCGACGCCGAGCCGCAGCATCGCCTGCGGCGTGTTCGCGACCGGGAAGAGCTTGCGCGTGGCCTTGTTCACGCCCACGTCGGTCGCCTGGGCCGACAGCAGCACGGCGGCCAGCAGCTCGAACGGCGTGGCGTATTCGAGCTCGGTTTCCGGCGTGGGGTTGGCGGCCTGGAGCGTGGCGAAGAAGGGGGCGATGTGGTCTTTTTTCATGGGGCTGTGTTGTTCTCTTGAGCAAGGCCGGCTTCAAAACGCTCGCATTGGGCGAGCACGCCGGTCCTGACGGCGCGCCATAGCGGCTCGGGGAAATCCACCGGCAGTTCCCGCTCGACACGCTGCAACGCGGCCGGCGCCCCGCCGACGAGTGCCAGCATGCCGTCGAACGCGTCGGCGACGCCCGTCTGCAGCGCCAGCGCACGCCAGTGGCGTGTCTGGATGGTGGAGAGCTGGTAGTGCGGGTTCTTCCCGCGCAAGGCGAGGGCGAGGCGCGCTTTGAAAGGCGACACCAGATTGGGCCCGTTGCCAATGATGGGCCACATCGACAGCATGTCGTAAAGCGGTGTCATCCGGTATTCACCGCCCCGGCGCAGAAAGATCGAATAGTTCTTCGCATGTCCGTCGGTCGCAGCCAGCAGCCAGAAGGCAAGCTGCGCGCGTGCGAAACCGGCCTTGTCGACCTGCGCGTTGCTGCTGCCGGAGAGCAGGGAGAGGATGCCTCGAACGCCAGGTCCACCATCGCTCTCGTACTTGAGGGCGGCAGGCGTGCCGGTGGCCTGGCAGAAGTCCTCCTGGGGCAGGCGGGCGATCCATCCACCGCCGTCCATCCAGCGCCGGTCGAAACGCTCGACGACGAGCACCTTTTGGTCGCCGAAGCGCCCGATGGTCGCGGGCGCTACCTCGAAGCCGAAAGCCGCCATCAGCCGGGCGCACAGCCATTCGTTCTCGACGGACTCGTTCATGTTCGCCCGCATGTTGCCGACCAGGCCGAGCGGCAGCTTGAGGATATGGGTCGTGGGTGTCGCGCCATGGGGGCGGTGCCATTGCGCGCCGATCCGCAGCAACGCGGTCTTTTCCTGCGCGCCGGCAATCGATATGCGCAGATCGTCGTCTGCGCCTTCCGCCTGGCCAGGCAACGGATCGCTTGTGACGTTGCGCAGCACCTGGGCGATCTTTTCCTCCGACAGCGCCTCGCTGTCGATGCGGTCGAAGGCGGGCGGCGCCTGCCCCTCGGGAAGCAGCTGGACGGCGCCCACACAATCGCGGCCGATCGCCGCCAGAAGATCGGCCGCGCCGGTGCCGGCGGCGCGGAAGCGCCGACGCAGCCGTTCGCGAATGCGATCGCTGTCCGGCAGCAGGTTGTCGAAGTAGTTTTCGACTGCGGGACCGCGCACTTCCTTCTCGCCGAGAGGTATCGGAAGCGACAGCGAGAGCGCGCGCACATTCCGCGAGCGCAACCATCCTTCGTCGTATTGCAGGGCCGGCACGCCGGTGCGCGTCCAGTACCAGACGCCGACGTATTCACCGTTCATCCAGATATCGAGCGCGCGTCGGGCCATGTCTTGGCTGCTCCGGTTACCAGTCCGCGGCGTCTTCGGGCCCCGGGAATGCGGCCTCGGCCGAGGCCAGGATCAGCCGCATGTCGAGCGCATGCAGCACCTGCATCAATTGCGCGACGTTGATGGCGCCAGGGTTCTTTTCGATGTCGGCCATCCGCGTCTGCTTGACGCCGATCAGCGCACCCAACTGGGCCTGCGTCAATCCGCGGGACTTCCGTAGCGACTTGAGATGCGTCGAGAGTTGTGCGGGCGAATGGATGATGGAGTGCATATTTACCGCCTAGGGGTGGTAAATGCAATTTATCGGCTTCAGACGATATTGTCAATATATCGCTGAAGGGCGATAAAACTTCGCAGGATTGTTGCGCCAGGCATTGGTGACAATAGCGCCCAGAAAGTGAGACCTCCCATGCAATTCGCTTCCCGCCTCGACAACGTCGAAACCTCCGCCATCCGCGAACTATTCAAGCTGCTCGGCAAGCCCGGCATCATCAGCTTTGCGGGGGGCTTTCCCGACAGCGCGATGTTCGACGTGGAGGGCCTGAAGGAGGCGAGCCAGAAGGCGCTGGCGGAGGAACCCGGCGGCGCGCTGCAGTACGGCGCCACCGAAGGCTACGAACCGCTGCGCACGCAGCTCTCCGCGTTCATGGGCACCAAGGGTGTCGAGGTCGATCCGAGCGGCCTGATCGTCACCACCGGCAGCCAGCAGGCGCTCGACCTGCTCGGCAAGACCATGATCTCGCCCGGCGACAAGGTGATTGTCGAGGGGCCGACTTTCCTGGCCACCATCCAGTGCTTTCGCCTCTATGGCGCGCAGCTCGTCAGCGCACCGATCGACGCCAACGGCGTGGACACCGATGCGCTCGAGAAACTCATCGCCGAGCACAAGCCGAAGTTCGTCTACCTGATCCCGACCTTCGGCAATCCGAGCGGCGCGACGCTGAGCCTCGAACGCCGCAAGAAGGTGCTCGAACTGGCCGTGAAGTACCAGACGCTGATGGTCGAAGACGATCCGTATGGCGACCTCTACTTCGGCGAAGCGCCGCCGCCGTCGATCATGGCGCTCGCCAAGGACGTGCCCGGCAGCCGCGAACTGATGGCGCACTGCGGCAGCCTCAGCAAGGTGCTGAGCCCGGGCCTGCGCGTGGGCTGGATGATCGCGCCGGCCGAACTGCTGGCCAAGGCGACGATGTGCAAGCAGTTCAGCGACGCCCACACCAGCACCTTCGCCCAGGCCACGGCCGCGCAGTACCTGAAGAGCGGCCGCATGCCGGCCACGCTGGCCCATGTGCGCGAGGTGTACGGCCAGCGCGCGCAGGCCATGGGCCAGGCGCTGAAACGCGAGCTCGGCGAGGCGGTGAGCTTCACGCAGCCGAACGGCGGCCTGTTCTTCTGGGCCCGCCTTACCGGCGCCAACGGCAAGCTGGCCGACGCGAACGAACTGGCCAAGCGCGCGATCGAGAAGCTGGTGGCCTTCGTGCCCGGCGCGCCGTTCTTTGCCGAGAAGCCCGACGTGGCGACGCTGCGGCTGAGCTTCGCGACGGCCGACTTGGCGAAGATCGAAGAGGGCGTGAAGCGCCTGGGCCAGGCCCTGTAGGAAGGCCCTCGTCCGTCAGGGCGAGCGGTGGAGGCGGGGCGCGGCCAGCAGCGCGAGGTTGTCGGCAATGGCCGCATCCACGTTCGGATAGCGGCCTTTCATTTTCGATAGCGTCATGATGGTCTGCAGCGCCTTCAGGTCCTTGACCGAGGGCGCGACCTTGATCTGCGCGATGGCCGCAGGTGCGTTGCCGCCGTTCACCAATGCCATCACCTTGCTTGCCCAGTCGTTCGCGCGCGCCATGTCTTCACCTGCTTTCCGTTGAATCGCCGACTGTACACAGCGGGTTAGGATCGACCATGAGAAAAACCTTTCAGCTTCAGGTCGAGGGCAAGCACCCCGACCGGCTCCTCGAAGCCATCAAACACGAGATCCGCAAGTACATCAAGCGCGAGCGCCGGCGCGACTTGCCCGAAGGCTCGGACTTCTGGGACTTCGACTGCCGGTTCGGCGCGGCGCAGGAATCCGCGGAACCCGTCCATCTGTCGGCCATCACGGGGCTCATCGACGGCATCGTGAAGGAGGGCGGCACGCAGTTCTACGTCGAGATCCTGGCCAAGGCGGGGAAGCGGCAGCCGCGCGCGGCGGGGGACGATGCGGCCGAGCCGCCGGCCGAAGAGGACTGATACCCGCTCAGAGCAGCGCCTGTGCCAGCTGCAGCCCGTGCCGCTGCTCGGCCTCCTGCAGCGAACGCGCGATCGACGGATGCAGCCGCACACCGTTTTCGGCTTGCGCCTCGCGCCGCTTCAGCCCGCCTTCACCCGGCAGCCGCACGGGCTTCGCGGGATCAATCGGCACATTGCCGCGGCACTGCGCCGCCACGTGGTCCATCTGGCGCAGGAACGCTTCCTTGCCGCCGAAGGCCTGCAGATCGTGCAGCGTGATGTGGACTGTCGCACCCCAGCCCTCGGGCGGATCGGCGCGACCATGGCCTGCGAGACCGGCCGTCAGCGTCTCGACCAGCAGTGCCATGCCGTAGCCCTTGTGGCCGTGGCTCAGGCCGCCGACCGGCAGCAGCGTGCCGGGTGGCTGGTCGAACAGCACCTGCGGATCGTTCGTCGGCCGGCCCGTGGCGTCGATCAGCCAGTCTTCCGCGAAGGTCTCGCCGGCCGCGCGCTTGCGGTTGCTCATGCCGTTGGTGGTGATCGAAGCCGAGATGTCGACCATCACGCCACCTTGCGAGAGCGGGAATCCCATCGCCAGCGGATTCGGCGTGAACACCGCCTGCGTGCCGCCGAAGGGCGCGACGCTGGCGGTGTTGGGGTCGGAGCAGGCGAGCAGCATCAGCATGTCTTCCTGCAGCGCGCGCAGCATGTACACCGCGAGGCAGGCGATGTGATGGCTGCGGCGGATCACGAGCGAGGCGGTGCCGAGCTCGCGCGCGCGCGGAATCAACAGGTCCATGCCCTGGTCCATGAGCCAGGGGCCGGGCAGGCGCTTGCCGTCCCAGAGCACAGCGGCGGGTCGATCGGACAACACCTCGGGGGCGCCGTCGGGCGTCATGCCGCCCGATTCGACCTCCTTCACATAGCCCGCCAGCAGCGCGAGGCCGTGTGTGTCGTGGCCCAGCAGGTCGCCTTCGACCAGCGTGCGCGCGATGCTGTCGGCCATCGACGCGGCGAGGCCGGCCTTTTGCAGCAGGGCGCTGGCGTAGTCGCGCAGCGCATCGGCGCGGTAGAGCGGGGCGGGCGGGGTGGGCGGGGTGGTTGGGTTGGCGGTGCCGCTCATTGCAGGATCTCCAGCAGGCGGTCGAGGCCGCCCTCGTTGATGGCCACCATGGCCTGTTCGCGGACCTTGGGCTTTGCGCGGTACGCCACCGACAGCCCGGCTTCGCCCATCATCGGCAGGTCGTTCGCGCCGTCGCCGACGGCAATGGTCTCTTGCGGCGAAATGCCCAGGAGCGATGCCACTTCGAGCAGCGTGCGGCGCTTCTCGGCGCCGTCGCAGATGTCGCCCCAGCTCTGCTGCACCACGCGGCCGGTGAGCTTGCCATCGGCTTCGTCGAGCAGGTTCGAGCGCGCGAAGTCGATGCCGAGACGGTCTTTCACGCGGTTGGCAAAAAAGGTGAAACCGCCCGACACCAGCAGCACCTTGAGCCCGGCCTTCTTGCAGGCCGCGACCAGCTCGGCCGCGCCGGGGTTGAGTTGGAGCCGCTCGTCGTAGACCTGCTGCAGCGCCGCGACCGGCACGCCCTCGAGCAGTGCCACGCGCCGGCGCAAGCTCTCCTTGAAGTCCTTGATCTCGCCGCGCATGGTGGCCTCGGTGATGGCCGCGACCTCGGCCTTCTTGCCCACGGCGTCGGCGATCTCGTCGATGCACTCGATGTTGATCAGCGTCGAATCCATGTCGAAGGCGATCAGCTTGAAATCGGCGAGAGCCAGCGGCGGCTTCACGCGCTGGAGGACGAGGCCGGGCGAAATTTCTGTAGCGCTCATGCGGGGGCGGTTTCCTTGACGAGGGGTTGTCCGAGGCTGCGCAGCACATCGCGCACCATCTGCGCACGGTCCTTCGGCTCTTTCAGTTCGCGCTCGATGCGCAGCTTCTCGTTGCCGGCGAGCTTGATGTGCTTGTTCTTCTGGATCAGCTGGATGATCGCCATCGAGTCGACCGGCGGATCCTTCTTGAACGTGATGTGGATGATGCCCGGCGCCGCATCGACCTTGACCACGCCATAGGGTCGGGCCAGCACGCGCAGCCGGTGCGTGTCGATCAGCGTCTGCGCCTGCGGCGGCAGCTTGCCGAAGCGGTCGACGATCTCCTCGAGCAGCGTGTCGATCTGGTCGGGCGTCTTGGCGGTGGCGAGCTTCTTGTAGAACGACAGCCGCAGGTGCACGTCGCCGCAGTAGTCGTCGGGCAGCAGGGCGGGGGCGTGCAGGTTGATCTCGGTCGTGACCGACAGCGGCGAGAGCAGGTCGGGCTCCTGGCCGGCCTTGAGCGAGCGAACCGCTTCGCTGAGCATCTCGTTGTAGAGCTGGAAGCCGATCTCCATCATGTTGCCGCTCTGGTTCTCGCCCAGCACCTCGCCGGTGCCGCGGATCTCGAGGTCGTGCATCGCGAGGTAGAAGCCCGAGCCCAGCTCCTCCATCTGCTGGATCGCATCGAGCCGCTGCGCCGCCTGCTTGGTAAGGCCCTCGGTGTCGGGCACCATCAGGTAGGCATAGGCCTGATGGTGCGAACGCCCGACGCGGCCGCGCAGCTGGTGCAGCTGCGCCAGGCCGAACTTGTCGGCGCGGCTCATCACGATGGTGTTGGCCGTGGGCACGTCGATGCCGGTTTCGATAATGGTCGAGCACAGCAGCAGGTTGTAGCGCTGCGCCACGAAGTCGCGCATCACGCGCTCGAGCTCGCGTTCGGGCATCTGGCCATGGGCCACGGCGATGCGCGCTTCGGGAAGAATCTCTTCGAGCTTCTGGCGCCGGTTCTGAATGGTCTCGACCTCGTTGTGCAGGAAATAGACCTGTCCGCCGCGCTTGAGTTCGCGCAGCACCGCCTCGCGGATCACGCCCGTGCCCTCGTTGCGCACGAAGGTCTTGATGGCCAGCCGGCGCTGCGGCGCGGTGGCGATCACGCTGAGGTCGCGCAGGCCTTCGAGCGCCATGCCCAGGGTGCGCGGGATCGGCGTGGCCGTGAGCGTGAGCACGTCGACCTCGGCGCGCATCGCCTTCATGGCCTCCTTGTGGCGCACGCCGAAGCGGTGTTCCTCGTCGATGATGAGCAGCCCCAGGTTCTTGAACTTGACCGACTGCGAGAGCAGCTTGTGCGTGCCGACCACGATGTCGACCGTGCCTTCGGCCAGGCCCTTGGCGGCAGTGGTGATCTCCTTGGCCGAGCGGAAGCGGCTCATCTCGGCCACCTTGACCGGCCACTTGGCGAAGCGGTCGACCAGGGTCTGGTAGTGCTGCTCGGCCAGCAGCGTGGTGGGCGCCAGGAATGCAACCTGCTTGCCGCCGGTGACCGCGATGAAGGCGGCACGCAGTGCCACCTCGGTCTTGCCGAAGCCGACGTCGCCGCAGACCAGCCGGTCCATCGGCTGGGGCGAAATCATGTCCTGCACCACGGCGTGGATGGCGGCCTTCTGGTCGGCGGTTTCCTGGAAGCCGAAGTCGTTGGAGAACACCTCGTAGTCGGCGGCCGAAAAGCGGAACGCATGGCCCTCGCGCGCCGCACGGCGTGCGTAGATGTTGAGCAGCTCGGCGGCGGAGTCGCGCACCTGCTCGGCGGCCTTGCGCTTGGCCTTGTCCCACTGGCCGGAACCCAGCTTGTGCAGCGGCGCCTCGTCGGCGCTGACGCCGGTATAGCGGCTCACCAGGTGCAGCTGTGACACGGGCACGTAGAGCGTGGCCTTGTCGGCATATTCGAGGTGCAGCATTTCCTGCAGCAGCGGCTTGCCCTGGGCATCGACGCCCTGGCCGAGGTCCATGTGGATCAGCCCGCGGTAGCGGCCGATGCCGTGCGCCGAGTGGACCACCGGGTCGCCGACGTTGAGTTCGGACAGGTCCTTGATCAGCGCCTCGACGTCGCTGACCTGCTCCTGCTTCTTGTTGCGCCGGCGCGTGGTCGGCGCGGTGGCGAAGAGCTCGGTCTCGGTGACGAAGTCGATGCCCTGTTCGCGCCAGGCAAAGCCGGCGGCCACCGCGGCGGTCGCGATGCCGATCTTCTCGTCGCCCGAGGCCTCGAACTCGGCCAGCGTGTCGAAGGCCGGTGGGCTCACGCCGCTCGCGCGCAGGAAGTCGAGCAGGCTCTCGCGCCGCCCGTCGCTCTCGGCGATCACCAGCACGCGGTGCGCCGTGGCCGCGATGTGGGCCTTCAGCCCGACCAGCGGATCCTCGGCGCCGCGGACCACCGCGAAAGGCGGGAGCCGGTCGAACTCGGCATAGGGCGTCTCGGTGGGCACGTCGCCGCGGATGGCGAGTTGCGCATGCGGCTTGGCGCGCTGGTAGAACTGCTCGGCGCTCAGGAACAGCGCCTCGGGCGGCAGGGCCGGGCGTTCGGGGTCGCCCTGCACGAGCCGGTAGCGCTCGTTCGTGTCCTGCCAGAAATGCTGGAACGCGGGTTCGAGCTCGCCATGCAGCACCACGGTGGCGTCGGGCCCGAGGTAGTCGAACACCGTGGCCGTCTCGTCGAAAAAGAGCGGCAGGTAGTACTCGATGCCCGCGGTCGCCACGCCGTTGCCCATGTCCTTGTAGATGCGGCTCTTGGTCGGGTCGCCTTCGAGCAGCTCGCGCCAGCGGCTGCGAAAGCGCGCGCGGGCATCGTCGTCCATCGGGAACTCGCGGCCCGGCAGCAGGCGCACCTCGGGCACGGGGTAGAGGCTGCGCTGGGTGTCGGGGTCGAAGGTGCGGATCGAGTCGATCTCGTCGTCGAACAGGTCGACGCGGAACGGCACCAGCGAGCCCATCGGGAACAGGTCGATCAGGCCGCCGCGCACCGCGTACTCGCCCGGGCTCACCACCTGTGTCACATGGCTGTAGCCGGCCAGCGTGAGCTGGGCCTTGAGCTTCGATTCCTCGAGCTTCTGCCGCGCCTTGAAATGGAAGGTGTAGCCGGCCAGAAAGGCGGGCGGCGCCAGCCGGTATAGGGCGGTGGTGGCGGGCACCAGCACCACGTCGGCTTCCTTCTGGCTGATGCGCCAGAGCGTGGCGAGCCGCTCGCTGATCAGGTCCTGGTGCGGCGAGAAGCTGTCGTACGGCAGCGTTTCCCAGTCGGGAAAGAGCGCGCAGCGCAGATCGGGCGCGAAGAAGGCGATCTCGTCGATGAGCCGCTGCGCGTCGTTGGCGTCGGCGGTGAACATCGCGGTGGCGCGACCGGCGGCCTTCTCGCGCATGCCGAGCTGCGCGAGCAGCAGCGCATCGGCCGACATCGGGGGACGCGGCAGCGTGAAACGCTTGCCCGCCGTGAGGTGGGGGAGGTCCATGGATGGCTTACTGGAATGCACAACACCCCGCGCCGGGTGGCGAGGGGTGTGTGAAGCCGCCAATTCTAGAATGGCGGCCCCTTGTCCGCTTGCCGGCACCCGCTGGCGTTCCGCCCCCATGTCTTCGTCGTCCCGATTTTTCGTGTTGATTCCCTGCGCCGGCACCGGCCACCGCGCGGGCGGCGCCGAGCCCAAGCAATACCAGCGGATTGCGGGGGCATCGATGGTGGCCCATACCGTGGCGGCCTTTCGCGCGCTCGCGGGCCGCTTCGCGGGACTGGCGGTGGTCGTGTCGCCGGACGACCGCGACCTGCAGGCAGCGCTGCCGCGCTTTCCGGCCGAAGGCGAATACCTGTTGCAGGTCGGGGGCGTGACGCGCGCGGCCACGGTGCGCAACGGCCTGGTGGCGTTGCGGCAGAAGGGCGCCGGCGCGCACGACTGGGTGCTGGTGCATGACGCGGCGCGCTGCCTCGTCACGTCGAGCCAGGTCGAGGCGCTGATCGCCGCCTGCGAGCACGACGCGGTGGGCGGGCTGCTGGCGCAGCGGCTGGCCGACACGCTGAAGGTGTCGTCGCCCGACAGCCGGGTGTCGCAGACCCTGCCGCGGGCCGACAAATGGCTGGCCCAGACGCCGCAGATGTTTCGCATCGGCATGCTGCTCGATGCGCTCGAGCGTGCCGGCGACGCGGTGACCGACGAAGCCGGCGCGATCGAGGCGCTCGGGCTCGCGCCGCTGCTGGTGCCGGGCAGCGCGCAGAACTTCAAGGTCACCTTTCCGGAAGACTTCGCGCTCGCCGAAGCGGTGCTGCTCGGGCGCAAGAAGGGCGTGGCATGACGGCACCGTTCGACATCCGCGTGGGCGAGGGCTGGGACGTGCACCAGCTCGTGTCCGGGCGCAAGCTGATCCTGGGCGGCATCGAGGTGCCGCACACCACCGGGCTCCTGGGCCATTCGGACGCCGACGTGCTGCTGCACGCGATCACCGATGCGCTGCTCGGCGCGGCGGGCCTGGGCGACATCGGGCGGCATTTTCCCGACACCGACGCGCAGTTCCGCGGCGCGGATTCGGCCGTGCTGCTCGCCGAGGCGGCGCGCCGGGTGCGGGCCGAGGGCTGGGAGATCGGCAACGTCGACAGTACCGTGATCGCGCAGGCCCCCAAGCTCGCGCCGCATATCGGCGCCATGTGCCAGCGCATTGCCCAGGTGCTGGGGCTCGTGCCCGGCCAGGTCAACGTGAAGGCCAAGACGGCCGAGAAGCTGGGGCCCGTCGGCGAGGGCCGCGCGATGGAGGCGCGCGCGGTGGTGCTGTTGCACCGCGCCCGCTGAGCATCGGGGCCGCCGACGCCTACGCGTCCGGCATCGCGCGCGGCATGCGGATGTGCGCCGCCAGGCCGCGGCCCGGCGTGCTAGTGAGCGCGAAGGTGCCGCCCATGCGCTCGATGTTCTTTGCCACGATGGACAGCCCGAGACCGGCGCCCGCGGCCGATGTGCGTGCCACATCGCCACGGAAGAAGGGCTTGGTCAGTTGGGTCAGCAGCACCGGATCGACGCCGGCCCCATGGTCGCGCACCTTGATCAGCACCGCATCGTTGTTGGCCTGCGCCTGGATGACCACGTCGGCCACGCCGGTGGAGGGCGTCTTGCCGTAGCGCCGCGCGTTCTCCACCAGGTTGGAGATCACCCGCGTGAGCTCGACCTCGTCGCCGAGCACGCGCAGATCGGGCGCCACGTCGACGCGGATGTTCATCTCCTCGTAGTCCTGCACGGCGTAGGTGCAGGCGTCGACCACGTCGCGCAGCAGCACCGGTCGCGGCACCACGTGGTCGGGGCGCGCGTAGTCGAGGAACTTGTCGATGATCGCGTCGAGCTGCGCGATGTCGGCGGCCATGTGGTCGCGCGCGTCCTCGTCCTGCACGCTCATCTCGGTCTCGAGACGCAGCCGCGCGAGCGGCGTGCGCAGGTCGTGCGAGATGCCGGCCAGCATGATGGCGCGGTCCTGCTCGATCTTGGCGAGCTGGTCGGCCATGCGGTTGAAGCCGATGTTGACCGCGCGGATCTCGTTGGTGCGCGCGCTCTCGTCGAGGCGATGGGCTTCGTATTCGCCCTCGCGCACCTGCAGGGTGGCGCGCGACAGCTGCTTGAGCGGCAGGTTGATCAGGCGCGTGATCAGCGCCGCGCCGGCCAGCGACAGCGCCATGGCCGTGCTGAGCCACACCAGCCAGGTGCGGCCGCCCACGCGGCTGAAGCGCGTCGGGTCGAGCAGCAGCCAATAGGCATCGCTCTCGATCGTGAAGCCGATCCACAGGCCGGCCTCGTCGTTGACGCGGCTCGCCACGGTGGTGCCGTCGCCGAGCCGCTCCATGAGCTCTTCGGTCACGCGCTGGTCGAGCGCGCCGCTGGTGTAGGGCTGGAAGCGGTCGTTGGGTTCGCGCGGCAGGATGCGCACGCCTTCCTGGTCGGCCAGCGTCTTGATCAGCGACACGCGCGTGATCGCGTCCGAGTACACCAGCGCCGCGCGCGTGAGGTTCACGAGCGAAGCGATCTGGTGCGCGGTCTGGATGGCGCGCGGTTCGTATTCGAGGGAACGGAAAGTCTGCAGCCAGGCCACGGTGCAGCCGATCAGCAGCAGCGCGAGCAGGAAGAAGGTGCGCCAGAAAAGGCTGAAGCCGAGCTTCAGCCCCCGGCGGCGCCCACGCTGCCCGCTGCCCTCGAGCGGGCTCGGCATCGTGACCTGGGCGCCGTCTTCCTGGGCTGGGTCGTGTCTTTCCGATTGCAGGCCGATGGCCACCACCTCGTTTTGGTCAGGCGGTGCCGTCCGGCACGAACACGTAGCCCACGCCCCACACGGTCTGGATGTAGCGCGGTGCCGCGGCATCGGCCTCGACCAGCTTGCGCAGGCGCGAGATCTGCACGTCGAGGCTGCGGTCGAAGGGCTCGAACTCGCGGCCGCGCGCGAGCTGGGCCAGCTTCTCGCGCGACAGCGGCTGGCGCGGATGGCGCACCAGTGCCTTCAGCATCGCAAACTCGCCGGTGGTCAGCGAGAGTTCCTCGCCGTCCTTCTTGAGCGTGCGCGAGCCGAGGTCGAAGGTGAAGGGCCCGAAGGTCACGGTCTCGTTCTCGGTCGACGGGGCTCCGGGCGCCTCGAGCGGCGGACGGCGGCGCAGCACCGCATGCACGCGCGCCAGCAGCTCGCGCGGGTTGAACGGCTTGCCCAGGTAGTCGTCGGCGCCGACCTCGAGGCCGACGATGCGGTCGACGTCTTCGCCCTTGGCGGTGAGCATGATGATCGGCGTGCGATCGTTGGCGGCGCGCAGGCGGCGGCAGACGGACAGGCCGTCCTCGCCGGGCATCATCAGGTCAAGCACGATCAGGTCGACCGTGTCGCGCAACAGGATGCGGTTGAGCGCCTTGCCGTCCTCGGCCACGATCACTTCGAAGCCTTCCTGGGTCAGGTAGCGGCGGAGCAGATCACGGATGCGGGCGTCGTCGTCGACGATCACGATCTTGTCGGTGCGAGCGGGAACTTGAGTCATTTCTACAACGATGAATTTGTAACAGCGCCGATTCTGAAGGCGTTGGGGACCGGTTGAGCCGGTTTTACTTATGGTTTGACACTAAGTTACAAAACTTGCGGACGCTCGCTGTCTAGTCATCCGACGTTAGCTCAGCAGTGGCAAAGTCGGTCTGTCTGCTGATCTTTGCTCAATGAGAACCTTTATTCCCGCGCTGCCGATCGTCGTTGCATGTACTTGCTGTCCTGCCTGGGCCGTTGCCGGCGGGGGTGAGTTTCTCCGGGTGGGCGATTCGCGTCGCAGCGAGGTGCGCGAGGCAGTGGCCGCCCACCGCGCCGCGCAGCGCGACGAGATCCGGCGTGAGGAAGCCGCGGCCGGCAGGCGGCTGACGGCGGCCGAGCTCCAGGAGTTGCGCCAGCAGGTGCGGGCACAATGGATCCCGCCGGGCACCCCGGCGCCCATGCATTCGGCCGAATCGCAGGCGGCCGAGCGGCTCGCACCGGAACCGCCGATGTCCGCCGCCCGCGCCTTGACCTTGCCCCGCAGCCAGCGCCGCTGAAGCGGCGCGGCCGCCGGTGATCTTCATCCAACAACCTATCGCAGGGAGCATCTTGCCTTGAACAAACTCACATCCGTCGTGGCCGTCATTGCACTGGTCGCAGCCGCCGGAAGCGCCACGGCACAGAACCTGGCCGCGCCGCCGCAGAACGTGCTGCAGCTCACGGCCACGGGTACCGTCGAAGTGCAGCAGGATCTGCTGAGCATGACGCTCACCACCACGCGAGACGCCGCCGATGCCGCAACGGTCCAGTCGCAGCTCAAGACGGCCGTCGATGCCGCGCTGGCGGAAGCGAAGAAGAACGTCCAGCCCGGCCAGCTCGACGTGCGCACCGGCAACTTCAGCCTCTCGCCGCGCTACACGCGCGAGGGCAAGATCAATGGCTGGCAGGGCACGGCCGAAATGGTGCTCGAGGGCCGCGATTTCCCGCGCATCACGCAGACGGCGGGCCGAATCACGACGCTCAACGTCGGCAATGTGGGCTTCGCGCTGAGCCGGGAGCAGCGCGCCAAGAGCGAGACCGAGGCCCAGACGATCGCGATCGACAACTTCAAGCAGAAGGCGACCGAGCTCGCCAAGGGTTTTGGCTTCAGTGGCTATACGCTGCGCGAGGTATCGGTGAACGCGAACGACAGCGGCCCGATTCGCCCGCGCATGATGGCCGCCGCCGCTGCCAAGTCCTACGCCGATGCGCCGGTGCCGGTCGAAGCGGGCAAGACCAGCGTGATCGTGAACGTCTCGGGCTCGGTGCAACTCAAGTAGCCTGCGACCGGTCGCCCGTTGGTCGCCCGCTATTGGGCGGTCCAGCCGCCGTCCATCTGCCAGGCGACGCCGCGCACCTGGTCGGCCGCCGGCGAGCACAGGAACGCCGCGAGGCCGCCGAGCTGCTCGACGGTGGTGAACTGCAGCGAAGGTTGCTTCTCGCCGAGCAGTTCGTTCTTGGCCTGTTCCACCGTCATGCCTTCGCGTTCCGCGCGATCGTCGATCTGCTTTTGCACCAACGCGGTCAGCACCCAGCCGGGACAGATGGCATTGCAGGTGATGCCGGTGGTGGCGGTCTCGAGCGCCACCGACTTGGTGAGCCCCACGATGCCGTGCTTGGCCGCGACGTAGGCCGACTTCTGGGCCGAGGCGACGAGCCCATGGGCCGACGCGACATTGATGATGCGTCCCCAATTGGCTTCACGCATCGCAGGCACCGCGAGCCGCGTCGTGTGGAACGCGCTGGTGAGATTGATCGCGATGATCGCGTCCCAGCGCTCGGGCGGGAAGTCTTCCACTTTCGCGACATGCTGGATGCCGGCGTTGTTGACGAGGATGTCGATACGCCCGAATGCCGAGGCGGCGAACTTCATCATGTCCTCGATCTCGGCGGGCTTGCTCATGTCGGCGCCGTGGTATTCGGCGCGCACGCCGAGCGCTTCGACCTGGGCCTTCGGCGCCAGGAAATCGCCGAAGCCGTTGAGCACGATCTGGGCGCCTTGCTGGGCCAGCGTCTTCGCGATGGCGAGGCCGATCCCGCTGGTGGACCCCGTGACAAGCGCGGTTTTGCCTTTAAGCATAAAGATGGATCTCCGGATGAATTAGGATGCGACGAGACCATTATCCGCACCAGAACGATTTCGTTTTCATGACCGACCCGACGCTTCGTGACGTGGCGTGCGATGACGCCCAGGGCGGCCATCGCATGGCTTATTGGCAGTGGGGCGACGCGCGCAGTCCGCGCGTGGTGGTCTGCGTGCATGGCCTGACGCGGCAGGGGCGCGACTTCGACGTGCTGGCCCGGGCCATCGTGGCGCAGGCCGGCGGCGATGTGCGCGTGGTCTGCCCCGACGTTGCTGGCCGCGGCCGCAGCGACTGGCTGCGCGATCCCGCGCTCTACCAGGTGCCGGTGTATGCGGCCGACATGCTCGCGCTGGTCGCGCAGCTGCACCGCGAACAGCCGGTCGAGACGCTCGACTACGTCGGCACCAGCATGGGTGGGCTGATCGGCTTCGTGCTCGCAGGCCATCGCGAGCTGCCGCTCGTGCGGCCGATACGCCGCTTCGTGGTGAACGACGTCGGCCCGACGATCGAAGCCGCCGCACTCCAGCGCATCGCGGCCTACGTGGGGCAGGGCGGCCGTTATGACAGCCTCGAGGCCGCCGCCGATGCGATGTGGGCAATCTCTACCAGCTTCGGTCCGCACACGCGTGAAGAGTGGCTGGCGCTCTCGCGGCACATGGTGGTGCCGGCGTCCCGGCGTACGGCCGATGGCAAGGCGAAGCTCGATGGTGCGGGCGACGACGGCGAGGCCGGCCCCCGCGTGCTTCACTACGACCCGGCCATCGCCATCGCACTGCGTGCCATCACGCCGGAGGCTGCGGCGCATGGTGGCGCCGTGATGTGGAGCCTCTACGACGCCATCGAGGCACGCACGCTCGTGACGCGCGGCGCCGACTCCGATCTGCTGTCGCGCGCCACGGCGCAGGCCATGACGCAGCGCGGACCGCGCGCGGCGCTGGTCGAGTTCGAGGGCGTGGGCCATGCGCCCACCTTTGTCGATGCCGCGCAGGTGTCCGCCGTTATTTCCTTTCTGTTCGAGTGAGTCCCAGGTGAAGCGAGAGTCCTCGAGCCTCCAAACGGCCACCACGCCCGAGCTGGCCGTGGTCGACTATCCGTTGTCCGCCGCCACGGCCGACCGCACGCCGGTGATGGCGAACATGCTGGCGCGCGCGCGCGCATTTGCCGAGCCGCTGATCGCCGACGAAACCCTCGACACCGGCGAGAACACGCTCTCCCATGCCGACGCGGTGGCGGCGATCGTCGCGAAGATGGGCGGCTCCGAGGCCATGCAGGCAGCGAGCTACCTGGTGTATGCCTGCCCGCACCTCAACCGCCCGCAGGAAGTGATCGCCAAGGTGTTCGGCGAAAACTTCGCGGCGCTGGCCGTCGAGACCACCAAGCTGGTGCGGGTGCAGGAGCAGGCGCGCTCGGCTTCGCAGGGGCAGCACCTGGGCGAAGGCGCCGGTGCCGCGCAGACCGAGAACGTGCGCAAGATGCTGCTGGCGTTCTCGCGCGACCTGCGGGTGGTGATGCTGCGCCTGGCGTCGCGGCTGCAGACGCTGCGGCATGCGGCGGCCAGCAAGCGGCCGGCGCCCGAGAGCGTGGCGCGCGAGTCGCTGCAGGTGTTCGCGCCGCTCGCCAACCGCCTCGGCATCTGGCAGGTCAAGTGGGAGCTCGAAGACCTCTCGTTCCGCTTTCTCGAGCCCGAGACCTACAAGCTGATCGCGCGCCTGCTCGACGAGAAGCGCGTCGAGCGCGAGGGCCACGTCGAGCAGCTGCGCTCGCAGCTCGAAAACGAACTGCAGGCCGAAGGTGTGCGCGCCGCCGTGCAGGGCCGGCCGAAGAACATCTACAGCATCGTCAAGAAGATGCGCGGCAAGTCGCTCGACTTTGGGCAGGTGTTCGACATCCTCGCGCTGCGCGTGGTGGTGCCCGACGTCAAGGACTGCTACGCCGCGCTGGCCTGGGTGCATTCGCATTTCGAGCCGATCGACGAGGAGTTCGACGACTACATCGCGCGGCCCAAGCCCAACGGCTACCAGTCGCTGCACACCGTGGTGCGCGAACTCGTCGACGGCAAGCCCGGCAAGCCGATCGAGATCCAGATCCGCACCGAGGAAATGCACGACCATGCCGAGCACGGCGTCGCCGCGCACTGGGCCTACAAGGAAGCGGGCCACAAGGGCTATGCGGGCGTGTGGGCCAGCGGCGAGTACGACGCGAAGATCGCCGTGCTGCGGCAGTTGCTGGCCTGGGAGCGCGATCTCTCGGGCGGGCTGCAGGGGCAGGGGCTTTTCGACGACCGGATCTACGTGCTCACGCCCGATGCGGCCATCGTCGAGTTGCCGCAGGGCGCTACGGCGGTCGACTTTGCCTACACCGTGCACACCTCGCTCGGGCACCGGTGCCGCGGTGCGCGCGTGGACGGCGCGATGGTGCCGCTCAACACGCCGCTGTCGAACGGCCAGACGGTCGAGATCATCGCGGCCAAGGAAGGCGGCCCTTCGCGCGACTGGCTGAATGCCGAATTGGGCTATCTCGCCAGCCACCGAGCGCGCGCCAAGGTGCGCGCCTGGTTCAATGCGCAGATCACGCACGAGACCGTGGCGCGCGGACGCGAGGCGGTCGAGAAGCTGCTGCAGCGCGAAGGCAAGACCGCGACGCGGCTCGAAGACCTCGCGTCGCAGCTCGGATTCAAGTCGGCGGACCAGCTGTTCGAAGTGGTGGGCAAGGACGAGTTCTCGCTGCGCAACATCGAGATGCTGCTGCGTCCGCCCGAGCCTGCGCCCAACCCCGACGACGGCGTGCACTTCAAGAAGCCGCGCGCCAGCGAAAAGTCGGGCAAGGGCGGTGTGCTGGTGGTCGGTGTTTCGTCGCTGATGACGCAGCTTGCAAAGTGCTGCAAGCCGGCACCCCCCGATGCCATCAGCGGCTTCGTGACGCGTGGCCACGGCGTGAGCGTGCACCGCAGCGACTGCAGCAACTTTCGCATGATGGCCTCGCGCGACATCGGGCGCGTGATCGACGTCGAGTGGGGCGCCACGAAGGGCGGCGAGTCCCCGATGTATGCCGTCGACGTGGCGGTGGAAGCGTCGGACCGGCAGGGCCTGCTGCGCGACATCTCCGATGTGTTCGCGCGCGAGAAGATGAATGTGATCGGCGTGCAGACGCAATCGGTCAAGGGCACGGCATGGATGACGTTCACCGTCGAGATCACCGACGCGGCCCGGCTTGCACAGGTGCTCGGGGCAGTGACGGCAGTGGCCGGCGTGCGATCTGCACGCCGCCGCTGAAAAACAGTGTTTTCTCCTGCTACAATAGCGGCTTCTCGGACACATCCTTAGGCGCGTAGCTCAGCTGGTTAGAGCACCACCTTGACATGGTGGGGGTCGTTGGTTCGAGTCCAATCGCGCCTACCAAGTTTCCCCTCTGAAGAAGACCAGTCTTCAGGCTCTCGGGGAAATTCAGGGAAGAATTCCTTCCCTCCAGCATTCCACCCGCTGAAGCAGACAAAGACCATGGCCATGTTGTTGTGCTACCTTGGCCGTTCTGCCATTTCTTTTCGATTTTCTTGACAAGCGATCTGATGAAAATGCGATCGACATACGTCGATCGGGCCGCTGACGAGCGACGTCTGGCCGCATTGCTCAAACAGGCCCCGGTGGAATTTGCGCGTGCGGTCTACGGTATCAACGACCATGCGAGCGGCCGCACCGAGACCATGGCCGCACGCGAGATCGCAAGGGCACTTCGCCAGGGCGTGCCGGTGACGCAGGAGCGTGCCGAACAGCGCGCTCGCGCCTACCTGCCGACGGCCGGCCACGAGCACTGCCCGCGTTGCTGGGTGGTCTACGGCCACAAGAATCCACTGCGGTTCCGGCAAGCCAGCGATGAACGTCCCGAGACCGCCGCCTGCAACGCATGCGGCGCCGAGTACGCGACCACCGTCGATTGAGCCACTCCGCGCGCGGTCAGGGTAAACCTTGTCGCGATGCAGCAAAACCGCTACCTAGAATCGTTCGCATGACATGGACTTCCATGTAGAGGAGTGCGCAGTGCAGAGCAAGAAGTCCGGGGTCAAGCCGGTGCAACGTGTCATCAAGAAGTACCCCAACCGAAGGCTCTACGACACCGAGACGTCCACCTACATCACGCTCACCGAGGTGAAACAGTTGGTGGTACAGAATGCACAGTTCGTGGTGCGCGACGCCAAGTCCGGCGACGACCTCACGCGCAGCATCCTGCTGCAGATCATTCTCGAAGAGGAAGCGGGGGGCGCGCCGATGTTCACCGAGCAGGTGCTGGCCAACATCATCCGGTTCTATGGGCAGGCGATGCAGGGCTACATGGGCCCTTATCTCGAGAAGAACATCCAGGCCATGACCGAAGTCCAGGCGCAACTCGCCGAGAAGGCCGAAGGCCTGACGCCGGAGATGTGGTCGCGCTTCATGAGCATGCAGTCGCCAATGCTGCAGGGGCTCATGGGCAACTACGTCGAGCAGTCCAAGAACGTCTTCCTGCAGATGCAGGAGCAGATGCAGAAGAACACCGAGCAGGTGCTGGGCGCCTTCGGCATCAAACGCCCCTGAATCCCCGCCCCGGCCGATAGCTGGGACAATACGGGCAATATGAGCGAAGTTGCCTCCCACGAACGAACTGCCACGAAAGCCGCCCCCAAGGTCGGCTTCGTGAGCCTTGGCTGCCCCAAAGCCCTTACCGACTCCGAACTGATCCTGACCCGGCTGAGCGCCGAGGGCTACCAGACCGCCAAGAGCTTCGAGGGCGCCGATCTGGTGATCGTCAACACCTGCGGCTTCATCGACGACGCGGTCCGGGAGAGCCTCGACACGATCGGCGAGGCCCTGGCCGAGAACGGCCGCGTGATCGTCACCGGCTGCCTCGGCGCCAAGACGGGCGACCAAGGCGGCAACCTGGTGCGGCAGATGCATCCCAGCGTGCTCGCCGTGACCGGCCCGCATGCCACGCAGGAAGTGATGGACGCCGTCCACGCCAACCTGCCGAAGCCCCACGATCCGTTCATCGACCTGGTGCCCAACAGCTTCGGCGTGGCGGGCCTCAAGCTCACGCCGCGGCACTACGCCTACCTGAAGATCAGCGAGGGCTGCAATCACCGCTGCACCTTCTGCATCATTCCTTCGATGCGCGGCGACCTGGTGTCGCGGCCCGTCGGCGACGTGCTCAGCGAAGCGAAGGCGCTGTTCGAGGGCGGCGTGAAGGAGCTGCTGGTGATCAGTCAGGACACCTCGGCCTACGGTGTCGACGTCAAGTACCGCACCGGCTTCTGGGACGGCAAACCGGTCAAGACACGCATGCTCGAACTGGTGCGCACGCTCGGCGAAATTGCCGAGCCGTACGGCGCCTGGGTGCGGCTGCACTACGTCTATCCGTACCCGAGCGTCGACGAGATCATTCCGCTGATGGCCAGCGGACAGGTGTTGCCGTACCTCGACGTGCCGCTGCAGCACAGCCATCCCGATGTGCTCAGGCGCATGAAGCGGCCGGCAAGCGGCGAAAAGAACCTCGAGCGCATCGCGCGCTGGCGGGAGGTCTGCCCCCAGCTGGTGATCCGCAGTACCTTCATCGCGGGATTTCCCGGCGAAACCGAACAGGAGTTCGAACACCTGCTCGATTTCATTCGCGAGGCACAGATCGACCGGGCGGGCTGCTTTGCCTACAGCCCGGTCCAGGGTGCCACCGCCAACGACATTCCGGGCATGTTGCCGACCGAGGAGCGCGAGGCGCGCCGCGCGCGCTTCATGGAAGTGGCCGAGGCAGTCTCGATCGCCAAGCTGCGCCAGCGCGTGGGCGCCACCATGCAGGTGCTCGTGGACTCGGCACCGGCCATGGGCCGCAAGGGCGGGGTTGGCCGCAGCTACGCCGACGCGCCGGAGATCGACGGCACGGTGCGGCTGCTGCCGCCGGAGAAGATCAGCAAGACGCTCAAGGTCGGTGAATTCACCCGGGCACGCATCGTCGGTGTCGAAGGGCACGACCTGGTCGCGCTGCCGATCTGACGCGTGCGGGGCCCTCAAAGAGAAAAGCCCGCGCGAGCGGGCTTTTCAATTGGCGGGGTGCAGGCTGCCAGGGCCGGGCAAGTGCTCAGTCATCCGAGCGCGAGATGACCAGAAGGCTCATGAACAACGCGCCGAGGAACATGCCGATCAACAAGGTGAATGCTGCGATCACGATAGTTTCCGTTTGGTTTGATGGCTAGATTTTCGAACCAAACGTAACCTTATGTGTAGTTTTGACGTTACTTTTTGACGCATTTTTAGCCGAAAGTGTGACTTTCGCCACACCTTGGGCCATGCGCCGTCACCGCACGGCAGCGAATCAGAGCCGCAACCCGGCGCAAAGGGCGGCCCAGGCCGCCACCAACAGCACCGCGCCGACGACGCTTCGCGGTCTCGCACCGCGTTCTTTCATCCACCACGACGAAAGCGGCAATCAGCTTTGCGAACCAGGGGGTGCCAGGGTGGCGGCAAGCGAACCAGAGCGTGACGGCGTCGCGCTTGATCGTCACGCCCATTGGCGGATGCTTTGGACGATGGACATAGTTGACAGTCGTCTACGCGTGGTAAGGTGCGTCTCGGCTTCAAGGCCAACACGCAGATCCGTCCGTGATCCCTGCCGCGGGTTGAACGCCGCACTCTTACCAGCCCATTTGTTCGAATCCGTGTCGTCGACAAGCGTTTCGCAGGATGGCCCTTTCGAAGGGCGCGATGGGCTGCGCGAGTGCACAAGCCTGACGTCGTTCGGCCCGGCATCGGCGCTGATCGGCATTCGTGAGGGAAACCATCCCTCGATCATGTTCCCAGGGCAAAGAAAAAACCCCTGCGAATCTACGATTCACAGGGGTTTCAGCTTGGTAGGGGTGGTGCCCAGAAGAGGACTCGAACCTCCACGATGTTACTCGCTAGTACCTGAAACTAGTGCGTCTACCAATTCCGCCATCTGGGCCCACATAACTGCCGAAGCAGTTATGTTTTGAATTTCAGGAAAGAGAGAATCATATCAAAAATAATGGCCACTCCAGCGGTCTGCTGGACGAATTTGAAGGAACCGTTCAAGGGCATCGCGACGGTCACGGTTTCGTGCAGCGCGACGACGGCGAAGCCGATATCTATCTACCCCCCAACGAGATGCGCGCGGTGCTGCACAAGGACCGCGTCAAGGCGCGCGTGGTGCGCCAGGACCGCCGCGGCCGCCCCGAGGGGCGCGTGGTTGAGATCGTCGAGCGTCCCGAGCAGCCGATCATCGGCCGCCTGCTGCATGAAGGCGGCGTCTGGCTCGTCGCGCCCGAAGACAAGCGCTATGGCCAGGACGTCCTGATCCCCAAGGGAGCGACCGGGCCTGCCAAGGTCGGGCAGGTGGTGGTGGTGCAGCTCACCGAGCCGCCCGCCCTGTTCGGGCAGCCCGTGGGCCGCGTGAAGGAGGTGCTCGGCGAGATCGACGATCCCGGCATGGAGATCGAGATCGCGGTGCGCAAGTACGGCGTGCCGCACGAGTTCTCCGAAGCCTGTCTGGCCGACGCCAAGGCGCTGCCCGAGAAAGTGCGGCCTGCGGACAAGAAGGGCCGCGTCGACCTGACCGACGTGCCGCTCGTCACCATCGACGGCGAAGACGCACGCGACTTCGACGATGCGGTGTACTGCGAGCCCGCCAAGGTCGGTCGCGGCAAGGGCTGGCGGCTGCTGGTCGCCATCGCCGATGTCAGTGCGTATGTGCAAACCGGCTCGGCGATCGACATCGACGCCTACGACCGCGCGACCAGCGTGTACTTTCCGCGCCGCGTCATTCCGATGCTGCCCGAGAAGCTCTCGAACGGCCTCTGCTCGCTGAACCCCGAAGTCGAGCGCCTGTGCATGGTGTGCGACATGCTCGTGGCGGCGGATGGCGAGATCTACGCCTACCAGTTCTATCCGGCGGTGATGTTCAGCCACGCGCGCTTCACATACACGGAGGTGGCGGCGATCCTCGGCAATACGCGCGGCCCCGAGGCGGCCAAGCGCAAGGACCGCGTGAAGGACCTGCTGAACCTGGCCGACGTCTACAAGGCCCTGCTGAAGCAGCGCAGCAAGCGCGGTGCGGTCGACTTCGAGACCACCGAGACGCAGATCATCTGCGACGACGCAGGCCGCATCGAGAAGATCGTGCCACGCACACGCAACGAGGCACACCGCCTGATCGAAGAGGCCATGCTCGCTGCCAATGTGTGCAGCGCCGACTTCATCGCCCAGGGCAAGCACCCGGGCCTGTACCGCGTGCACGAAGGGCCGACGACCGAGAAGAAGGAGATCCTGCGCGGCTACCTGAAGGCCATGGGCGTCGGCCTCAGCATCACCGACGACCCGAGACCGGGCGAATTCCAGGCGATCGCCCAGGCCACGAAGGACCGGCCCGACGCGCAGCAGATCCACACCATGCTGCTGCGCTCGATGCAGCAGGCCATCTACACACCGTTCAACAGCGGCCACTTCGGGTTGGCCTACGAGGCCTACACGCACTTCACCAGCCCGATCCGGCGCTATCCCGACCTGCTCGTGCACCGCGTGATCAAGGCCATCCTCGGCAACGCGCGCTACCAGTTGCCGATGCTGCCGACACCCGGCGAAGCGCACGCCAAGCTGGCCAAGCGCCTCGCGTCACGCGTCAAGGCGCCCACGACCAAGCCGCAGAAGGCCACGATCGCACCGACCAAGGAAGTGCTCGCGTGGGAAGCCGCGGGCCTGCATTGCAGCGCCAACGAGCGCCGCGCCGACGAAGCGAGCCGCGACGTCGAAGCCTGGCTCAAGTGCAAGTACATGCGCGAGCACCTGGGCGAGGAGTACGGCGGCGTGGTCACGTCGGCCACGACCTTCGGCATCTTCGTGACGCTCGATGCGATGTATGTCGAGGGGCTGGTGCACATCACCGAGCTCGGCGGCGAGTACTTCAAGTTCGACGAGATGCGCCAGGAACTGCGCGGCGAGCGCACCGGCATCCGCTACGCCATCGGCACCCGCGTGCGCGTGCAGGTGAGCCGTGTCGATCTCGATGGACGCAAGATCGACTTCCGCCTCGTGCGCGAGGGCGAGGACCTCACGGCGCGCGCGATGAAGGACAAGGGTGTGGGTTCAGCGGGCGTGCCGGTCAAGGCATCGTCCAAGCGCAGTTCGCGCCACAAGGCCGAAGCCGCCGCGGTCGAGCCGCGCGCCGAGCGGGTCGCCGTCTCTGCGGCGGCGGTGGAGCCGCAGTCGGCCATGCAGGCGTTCAAGTCCGCGGTCAAGAAGGCCGCGAACAAGATGAAAGGGCGCAAGCCGCGCCGCCCCTGACGATATCAACGAGCTACCGAACAGACAAAGCTGAAAAGGAGACACAGAGCATGAGCGTCGAGAACAACAAGGGCCGCATCGCGATCGTCACGGGTGCCGGCACGGGCATCGGCCGCGCGGCGGCGCTGGCACTGCTGGGCGACGGCTGGAGCGTGGCGCTCGCGGGGCGCCGCCTTGAGCCGCTCGAGCAGGTGGCCGAGGAATCGGGTGCGGGCGCGCGCGCCTTCGCGGTGCCGACCGACGTGGCCAACGCCGATTCGGTGCAGGCGCTGTTCGCCGCGACGGTGGAGCGCTTCGGCCGCGTGGACCTGCTCTTCAACAATGCGGGCGTGGGCAACCCGCCCGGCGCCTTCGAGGACTGGACGCCCGAGCAGTGGCGTGGCGTGGTCGACATCAACCTGAGCGGCATGTTCTTCTGCATCCAGCAGGCGTTCCGCACCATGAAGGCGCAGACGCCGCGCGGTGGCCGCGTCATCAACAACGGGTCGATCTCGGCCACCGCGCCCCGCCCGAACTCGGCCGCCTACACGGCGACCAAGCATGGCGTCGAGGGCCTCACCAAGACGGCCTCGCTCGACGGGCGGAAGTACGACATCGCGGTCGGCCAGATCGATGTGGGTAACGCGATGACGGAGCTGGCCGCGCGCATGGCCAAGGGCGTGCCGCAGGCCAACGGCGAACTCGCGGTCGAGCCGCTGATGGACGTGAAGATCGTGGGGCAGTCGGTGCTCTACATGGCGAACCTGCCGCTGGAAGCCAACGTGCTGTTCCACACCGTCATGGCGACAAAGATGCCCTTTGTCGGACGCGGCTAGACGCTTTGGCGCGCCAGTGTGCCCGCCGTCAAGGCGGGTGCGCCGGCGGGCCAGGTGTCGGCCGCATGGCCGTGGTGCCATACCGACGCGCAGGCCGCCTCGAACGCAGGCCGGCCCGAGGCCAGCGCTGCACCGATCATTCCCGCGAGCACGTCGCCGGTACCGGCAGTGGCCAGGCGCGCATTGCCGGTCGGATTGACGACCGGCGCTGGGCCGTCTTCGGCAATGATCGTGCCGGAGCCCTTGAGTACCAGCACAACGCCGAATCGCGCAGCGAGTTCACGCGCCGCCGCGAGTCGGTCGCGCTGGACTTCGCCCGCCGTGCATCCGAGCAGCCGCGCTGCCTCGAGCGGATGGGGCGTCAGCACCGTGGGGCGGCCACGGTGGCGCCGCCTCGACAGTTGCACCTGCAGGTTGCGGTCGGTCGCCAGCGCATTGAGCGCGTCCGCGTCGAGCACCAGCGTGGCCGCGGTGGCCAGCACGCGCGGCAGCAGGGCGCGCACCGCGGTGCCGCCGCCGCAGCCACAGACGACCGCCATGGCTGAAAGATCGAGCGAGGCGGCGTCGCGCAGCATCAGTTCGGGCTGCAGCGCGGCGACGGGCGCGGCATCCGGGTCGAGCAAGCCGGCGTAGACGCGGCCGGCCCCGGCATGCAAGGCGGCGGTGGCGGCCAGCAGTGCCGCGCCCGCCATGCCGGGCGCGCCGCCGACCACGGCGACGTCGCCCTGGCTGCCCTTGTGCGAGGCATGCAGGCGCGGAGGGATCCGGGGCGCACCCGCGAGCCGGGCTGCCGGCGGCTCGTCGACGCTGTCGCAGCCCAGGTCATCGAACCAGATGCTGCCGCAGGCGTCGCGGCCCTGCGCTGTGAAGAGGCCGGGCTTGAGCGTCAAGAGGCTCAGGCAGTGGCGCGGCGAGGCAGCGCTGTCCGGCGCCTGTCGGGCCGCGCGATGCAGCACGCCGGTGTCCGCGTCCAGGCCGGACGGCACATCGATGCTCAAGGTAGGCGCCGCCGCTCGATGCATGCGCTGCAGCCACTCGGCCACGTGGCCTTCGGGCGGGCGCGTCGAGCCGATGCCGAGCAGGGCGTCGATCGCGAGATCGTGCGCAGGCGGCGGTGCCGGGGTGATCTCGACGCCGGCCTCGCGCGCACGTCGAAGCGAGACCCTGGCGTCCGACGGTAGGCGGGTCTCGTCGCCCTCGAAGGTGACGACCGGCGAGAAGCCGCGCTCGCGCAGCCGCATCGCGGCTTCGAAGCCGTCGCCACCGTTGTTGCCCGGACCGCAGGCGATCCAGATGGTCCGCGCATGCGGCGCGATCGCCATGGCCAGCCGGGCCGCGGCCAGTCCGGCGCGCTGCATCAGCGTGTGGGCGGGTAGCGCCTTGGCCCAGCGCTGTTCGATCCGGCGTGTCGACGCGCGGTCGAAGAGGTCTGCGACAGTGTCTGGCGTGATGCGCTGCATGGGCCGATTCTGCGCGACCGCCGCGCGTCCAGTCGTTCAGGCGTGCAGATGCAGCCGCTCGATCCCGAGGCCTTCGAGATCGACGCCGGCATCGCGCCCGCCGATCAGGTCGGCCACCACGCGGGCGCTGCCGCACGAAAGTGCCCAGCCGCTCGAACCGTGTCCCAGGTTGAGCCAAACGCCCGGGATGCCGCTCGCGCCGAGCACCGGCGGACCGTCGGGCAGCATCGGGCGGGCGCCTTTCCATTGCTGCACGCCCGACTGCAGTGTGGCCGCGCCGGGGAACCAGTCGTGCAGCACCTTGTAGAGCGTCTGCACCGCTGCGGGGTTGATGCGGCTCAGCGAGCCGCCGATCTCGGCGCTGCCGGCCACGCGCACCCGCTGCCCGAGGCGCGAGATTGCGACCTTGTAGCGTTCGTCCATCACCGCGCTGCGCGGCGCGTTGAGTGATTCGCGGATCGGCGCGCTGATGGAGTGGCCGTACACCGGCGCCAGCGGAATGCGCAGGCCGAGCGGGCGCAGCAGCGTGGCCGAGGCGAGGCCGGCGCAGACCACCACGGCATCGAAGTGCAGCGGCGGCGAGCCGCTCGCGAGTGCGACGGCGGTGGGCGCGGCGCGGCTCAACGGTGCGATGTCGCAGTTGAAGTGGAACTGGGCGCCGAGCGCCTCGGCCTCCCACTTGAGCAGCAGCGCGAACTGCCGGCAGTTGGCCACCTCGTCGTCGGGCAGGTGGATGGCGCCGGCCAGCGCGGTGTCGGCGTTGAGCGCGGGCTCGATGCGGCGGGCTTCGTCGGCGTCGACTTCGCGAAACACGCTGCCGGCCGAGCGCAGCACCTCGAGGCCTGGCTGGATGAGTTTCTTCTCGCGCTTGGAGCGCAGCAGCACCAGGTAGCCGTCGCTGCGTTCGTAGCTCAGTTCGCGCGCCTCGGTCACCTCGTGCAGCCGGGTCCGGCTGTAGAACGCCAGGCGCTGCATGCGGGCGCGGTTGGCGAGATAGGTCTCGAGCTTGCACGCCCTCTGCCAGCGCGACATCCAGCCGAGGTCTTGCGTGCCGAGCGGCCAGCGCAGCTTGATGGCGCCATGCGACGAAAGCAGCGAGCGCAGCACCTTGGCGCGCATGCCCGGCGCAGCCCAGGGTGTGACGTACCCTGGCGCGACCACGCCGGCATTCGCGAAGCTGCCTTCTTCGGCGGCGGCGCCGCGGCGTTCGAACACGGCCACTTCGTGGCCGTCCGAGGCCAGTTCCCAGGCGCTGGTGACGCCGATGATGCCGGCGCCCACGATCGCGATTTTCATTGAGTGATGGAGTAAGAAAAGATGGCGCGCCGGGTGTCGGCCCGACTGGGCGAGCCTACCGTGCCTGCAGCGCCTTTTCCGCCTGAAGGGCAATCGCCAGCACGGCGTCGTCGTGCATCGCCGCATGCCAGAGCATCAGCCCGGCCGGCAGTTCGCCCGCGGCCTGGCAGGGCAGCGAGATCGCGCATCCGTCGAGCATGTTGACGATCGACGGATTGCGCAGCAGCAGCGCATTGACGCGGAAGAACGCATCGTCGCGCTCGGCGCCAGGCGCCACGCTTGCGATGCTCGGCGCGGTGATCGGTACCGTGGGCGACAGCAAGGCGTCGAAGCCCGAAAGCGACGCTTCGACGCGCGCGATCCAGGTCCGCCGCGCATTCAGCAGGTCGATGTACTCGTGCGCCTTCATGCCGGCGCCCCTGAGGATGCGCTGGGCGACCCGCGGATCGTAGCCGGCGCCGCTGCGCTCGAGCAGCAAGCGGTGCCAGGCATACGATTCGGCGGCCGAGAAACCGCCGGTGGCATTGATTCCCTGCAGGTCGGCGAGTTCGGGCAGCGTGATTTCCTCGATGCGGGCGCCGGCGCCGCGCAACACGTGCAACGCACGGTCGAAGGCGCGGGCGACCGACGGTTCGATGTCGTCGAAGAACACGTTCTTCACGACCGCAAGCCGGTACGCACCCACGGGCGCGGCACCGCGCGTCACGCGCCGTGCCGAAAGGATTTCGTGCGCGAGGATCGCGTCACGCACAGAGCGCGTCATGGCGCAGACGGTGTCGAGGGTGGTCGACAGCGGGAGCGCGCCATCGGCCGGAACAAGGCGCGCGGTGCTCTTGAAGCCCACGATGCCATTGAGTGCAGCGGGGATGCGGATCGAGCCGCCGGTGTCCGAGCCCAGGCCGATGAAGGCGGCGCCCGCGGCCACCGAGACCGCCGCGCCCGAAGATGAACCGCCGGGAATGCGCGGCATGGCCGCTTCCGCCGCATTGGCGGGCGTGCCGTGGTGAGGATTGACCCCGACCCCCGAGAACGCAAACTCCGTCATGTTGGTGCGGCCCGTGAGCACCCCGCCGGCGGCCCGCAGGCGCGCCACCGCGACCGCGTCGGTCTGGGCCGCCGGCGCGTGCGCAAGCACCATCGAACCGGCCGGTGTGGGCTGTCCCTCGACGTCGAACAGGTCCTTTGCGGTGAAGGCGAGGCCGGCAAGGCGGCTCGCCGGCGCTGCGCCGGCGATTTCCCGGCGGGCTTCGTCGAACATGGTGCGGGTGAAGACGTGGCGGCAGGCCGGCGATTCGGAGATGCCGATGGCACGCTCCAATTCGGTGCGTGCATCGGTGCCGCCGGCCAGGAGTTCCAGGCGGGTGGCGTGAAGGTCGTTCATGGGGGCTGGAGGGGGGTGGGTCGGCGTTGCGGGGAAGGCGGCAAGGGGCGCGTGCTATACTCTTTGGGTTTCGCTGATCGCGTGGCGGACTTTCGCTACAGCAGCCAGACGCATTCGCAAACCGGCCCATTCAAGGTGTTGCGGCTCCGCCCAAAGAGGGCTGGAGAAGCAAAGCGGGCTGGATTTTAGACCCAACCTTTGGAGTAATTTCAATGTCGACCACCATGCGCGAAATGCTGGAAGCCGGTGTCCACTTCGGCCACCAGACCCGCTTCTGGAACCCCAAGATGGCACCGTTCATCTTCGGCCATCGCAACAAGATCCACATCATCAACCTGGAAAAGTCGCTCCCGATGTTCCAGGACGCGATGAAGTACGCCAAGCAGCTCACCGCCAACCGCGGCACTATCCTGATGGTCGGCACCAAGCGCCAGGCCCGTGAGATCGTGGCGGCCGAAGCCCGCCGTGCCGGCGTGCCCTTCGTCGACACCCGCTGGCTCGGCGGCATGCTGACCAACTTCAAGACGGTCAAGACCTCGATCAAGCGCCTGAAGGACATGAAGGCCCAGCAGGAAGCCGGTCTGGACAGTCTGAGCAAGAAAGAGCAGCTCACCTTCTCGCGTGAAATCGAGAAGCTCGAGAAGGACATCGGCGGCATCCAGGACATGACCGCGCTGCCCGACGCCATCTTCGTGATCGACGTGGGCTTCCACAAGATCGCCGTGGCCGAAGCCAAGAAGCTCGGCATCCCGCTGATCGGCGTGGTCGACTCGAACCACTCGCCCGAAGGCATCGACTACGTGATTCCCGGCAACGACGACTCGTCCAAGGCCGTGGTGCTTTACGCCCGCGGCATTGCCGACGCGATCATCGAAGGCCGCAACAGCGCTACCGGCGACGTGGTCAAGGCCATCGCCGAGGGCAGCGACGAATTCGTTGAAGTCGAAGAGGGCGCCTCGGCCTGATCGAGGCCCTCGCGCGCCTGAAGAAGGGGCTTTGGTGCCCCTTTTTTTTAATCTGATTTTTTGGACACGGAGATAGAACAATGGCTGCAATCACCGCAAGCATGGTCGGCGAACTTCGCGCAAAGACCGATGCGCCCATGATGGAATGCAAGAAGGCCCTGACGGAGGCCGACGGCAACATGGAAAAGGCCGAGGAACTGCTGCGCATCAAGCTCGGCAACAAGGCCGGCAAGGCGTCGGGCCGCATCACGGCCGAAGGCGTGGTCACCGCATTCGTCGAGGGCGACAAGGGCGGCATGATCGAGATCAACTGCGAGACCGATTTCGTCACCAAGAACGACAGCTTCCTGGCCATGGCCAATGCCGCTGCGATGCTGGTCGCGAAGAACAATCCGGCAGATCTCGCGGCGCTCGGCGCGCTCCCCTATGAGCAGGACGGCTTCGGCCCGACGCTCGAAGACGTGCGCAAGGGCCTGATCGGCAAGATTGGCGAGAACATGAGCTTCCGCCGCTTCAAGCACTTCTCGGGCAACGGCAAGCTGGCTTCGTACCTGCACGGCACGCGCATCGGCGTGATGGTCGAGTTCGAAGGCGACGACGCCTCGGCCAAGGACGTGGCCATGCACATCGCTGCCATGAAGCCGGTCGCCATCTCGGCCGCAGACGTGCCCGCCGAGCTGATCGAGAAAGAGCGCGCAGTGGCTGCAGGCAAGGCCGAGGAAGACCGCAAGACGGCCGAAGCCGAAGGCAAGAAGCCGCAGCCTGCCGACATCGTCGCGAAGCGCGTCGAAGGCGGCGTGCAGAAGTACCTCAAGGAAGTCTCGCTGCATAACCAGGCTTTCGTGAAGAACGACAAGCAGACCGTCGAACAGATGCTCAAGGCCGCCAACACCTCGATCAAGGGCTTCACGCTCTACGTGGTCGGCGAAGGCATCGAAAAGAAGGTCGACGACTTCGCGGCCGAAGTGGCTGCGCAGGTCGCTGCCGCCAAAGCTGGCGCGTAAAACTGTTACGCCCCGAAGCGACGGCCTGCGCCTGTGCGCCGTCGCTTTTTCACCGCCTCGTTCTACACTCGTCCCGCCAAATCAACCCAAGGAAAATGCCCATGTCCGATGCCCGCCCAGCCCACAAGCGAATCTTGTTGAAGCTGTCGGGAGAGGCATTGATGGGAGATGATGCCTTTGGTATTAACCGTGCCACCATCGTGCGCATGGTCGAGGAGGTGGCCGAGGTCGTGAACATGGGCGTCGAGGTCGCGGTCGTGATCGGCGGCGGCAACATCTTCCGCGGCGTCGCGGGAGGCTCCGTGGGCATGGACCGCGCCACGGCCGATTACATGGGCATGCTGGCCACGGTGATGAACTCGCTGGCGCTGGCCGATGCCATGAACAAGCAGGGCCTGGTGGCGCGCGTGATGTCGGCCATCGCCATCGAGCAGGTGGTCGAGCCGTATGTCCGGCCCAAGGCGCTGCAGTACCTCGAAGAGGGCAAGGTCGTGATCTTTGCCGCCGGCACGGGCAATCCGTTCTTCACCACCGACACGGCCGCTGCGCTGCGCGGCGCCGAGATCGGTGCCGAACTGGTGCTCAAGGCGACCAAGGTCGACGGCGTCTACAGCGCCGACCCCAAGACCCACCCGGACGCGACGCGCTATTCGACGCTGACTTTCGACCAGGCGATCGCGCAAAATCTGGGCATCATGGACGCCACGGCCTTTGCGCTGTGCCGCGACCAGAAACTGCCAATCAAGGTGTTCTCGATCTTCAAGAACGGCGCGCTCAAGCGTGTCGTCATGGGCGAGGACGAGGGCACGCTGGTGCATGCCTGAGGAGTAAATTGAGATGACCACCCCGACCATTGCTGAAATCCGCAGTGCGACCGACGCCAAGATGAATCAGTCGCTCGCAGCGTTCCAGAACAACCTCACGAAGATCCGCACCGGCCGCGCGAATTCGGCGCTGCTCGACTCGATCCAGGTCGAGTACTACGGTTCCCAGGTGCCCCTGAGCCAGGTGGCCAACGTCTCGGTGCTCGATTCGCGCACGATCAGCGTCCAGCCCTGGGAAAAGGGCATGGGCGCCAAGATCGAGAAGGCCATCCGCGAAAGCGACCTGGGGCTGAACCCCGCCTCGATGGGTGACCTGATCCGTGTGCCGCTGCCCGCAATGAGCGAGGAGCGCCGCCGCGAGATGACCAAACTGGTCCGCAACGAAGGCGAGAGCGCCAAGGTCGCGACGCGCAACCTGCGCCGCGACGCGAACGAGTCGGTCAAGAAGCTGGTGAAGGAAAAGCTCGCCTCCGAGGACGAGCAGAAGCGCGCCGAAGCCGAGATCCAGAAGGTCACCGACCGCCACATCGCGGAAATCGACCGCCTGATCGCGGCCAAGGAAGCGGAGATCATGGCCGTTTGAGGCTGCGCATGGCTTCCCCCTCGCTGCAGATTCCTCACCATATTGCCATCGTCATGGATGGCAACGGTCGGTGGGCCACGCGGCGATTTCTGCCCCGCGTGGCAGGCCACAAGCAGGGCGTTGAATCGCTGCGCCGCTGCGTGAGGGCGTGCGTCGACCGCGGCGTGGGCATTCTCACTGTGTTCGCGTTCTCGTCGGAGAACTGGAACCGGCCGCCCGAGGAGGTCTCGGGGCTGATGGAAATCATGGTCGGTGCGCTCGCGCGCGAGGTGCCCAAGCTCGGGCGCGATGGCGTGCGCCTGCATTTCGTCGGCGAACGCGCGGGTCTCTCGAAGAAGATGGTGCAGGGCCTGGTCGACGCGGAGGCCAACACCGCGCAGAACGCCAAGCTGATCCTCAACATCTGCTTCAACTATGGCGGCCGCTGGGACATTGCCCGCGCCGCTGCGCGCCTGGCCGAGCAGGGCGAGGCGCTCACCGAGGCCAACCTCGACCGTGCCATGGCCCTCGCGCACGTGCCCGACCCGGATCTGCTGATCCGCACCGGCGGCGAGCAGCGGCTGTCGAACTTTTTGCTGTGGCAGAGCGCCTACGCCGAGTTGTTCTTCAGCAGCAAGCTCTGGCCTGAATTCGACGAGGCCGAGCTCGATGCAGGCATTGCTGCGTACCAGGTGCGCGAGCGCCGCTTCGGCAAGACTTCGGCGCAGGTCACGGCCGGCAGCCAGTCCCCGCAAGATCGCCAACTGGCCTGAGGCTGCGGCCGGCCTCCACCTTTCAGCCGAATGCTCAAACAACGCATCATCACGGCGGTCGTCCTGTTGGCGATCCTGCTGCCGGCGCTCTTCTATCCGTCGCACATCCCCTTTGCCGGCGTGATGCTGGTGCTGATCGGCGCGGCCGGCTGGGAATGGGGCCGCTTGAACGGCCACGGCCAGCGGCTGTCGGTGTTCCTCGGCCTGGAAGTCGTGGCGCTGTGCGCGCTGTCGTGGTGGCTCGGCCTGCTCGAACGTTCCCTGCTGCCGATCTGGCTGGTGGCCAGTGCGGCCTGGGTGCTGGGCGGCGCCGCCTTGCTGCGCGTCGCGGTGCCGGGTTGGCCGCGCATTCCGCGCGGCCTGCGTCTGGTCGGCGGATTGCTCGCACTCTGGGTGGCCTGGCTGGCGGCTGTGCAGGCGCGCATGGTCGGCATCAATTTCCTGCTGTCGATCTTCGTGCTGGTCTGGGTGGCGGACGTTTTTGCCTACTTCGCCGGCCGGGCGTTCGGCCTAAAGTTCACGCGCAGCAAGCTCGCGCCGGCGATCAGCCCCGGCAAGAGCTGGGAGGGCGTCTGGGGCGGCATGGTCGGTGTGGCCGTGCTGGCCTTCGCCTGGGTCTGGGCCGACCGCGCCGTGGGCGCGACGGTGGCCAGCCTGTACTCCCGGCTGCACGAGCGCGGCTGGTGGCTGCTGCTTCTTGGCGTGGTCTTTCTCGCGGCGATGAGCGTCGTCGGCGACCTCGTCGAATCGCTCATCAAGCGCAGCGCCGGTGCCAAGGACAGCAGCAGCCTGCTGCCAGGGCACGGCGGCGTGCTCGACCGCGTGGATGCCCTCTTGCCGGCGCTTCCCATTGCCATGATGCTGGCTTCCTTGTGAACATGTCCAAACAACGGGTCACGGTGCTCGGCTCGACCGGCTCGGTCGGTGTCAGCACGCTCGACGTGATTGCACGCCATCCAGACCGTTTCGAGGTCTTCGCGCTCTCCGCCTCGACCAAGGTCGACGAGATGCTGGCGCAGTGCGCACGCTTTTTGCCTCGCTTCGCCGTCATGGCGAGTGCGCCGCATGCCGCGCTGCTGGCCGAAAAGATCGACCAGAACGGCCTGCCGACGCAGGTGCTGAGCGGCGCGCGCGCGATCGAGGAGATCGCGTCCCACGAAGAAGTCGATGCCGTGATGGCTGCGATCGTCGGTGCCGCCGGGCTGGGGCCGTGCCTCGCTGCGGCGCGAGCCGGCAAGCGGCTGCTGCTGGCCAACAAGGAAGCGCTGGTGGTCGGGGGCGAGCTGTTCATGCGCACCGTGCGCGAAGGCGGCGCCACGCTGCTGCCGATCGACAGCGAGCATTCGGCGATCTTCCAGTCGCTGCCTGAAGATCCATCGACCTGGGCGCGGCGGATCGACAAGATCATTCTCACGGCCTCGGGCGGCCCTTTCCGCACCCGCGCGCCCGCGACGCTGGGCTCGGTCACGCCGGAGCAGGCGTGCGCGCATCCGAACTGGGTCATGGGCCGCAAGATCTCGGTCGATTCGGCCACCATGATGAACAAGGCGCTCGAGGTCATCGAGGCGCGTCACTTGTTCGGCGTCGAACCCGAGCAGATCGAGGTGGTCATCCATCCGCAGAGCGTGGTCCATTCGATGGTGCAGTTCACCGACGCATCCGTCATTGCCCAGCTTGGAACCCCCGACATGCGGGTGCCGATCGCGGTCGGCCTGGCCTGGCCCGAACGCATCGAGAGCGGGGCAGGGCGCCTCGACTTCCGGCAGATGGCCGCGCTGAGCTTCGACGCGCCCGACGCGGCGCTGTTTCCAGGACTGGGCCTCGCCTGGCATGCGCTGCGCGCCGCGCCCGGAACCACGGCGGTGCTCAATGCCGCCAACGAGGTCGCCGTCGAGGCCTTTCTCGACCGGCGCCTGCGGTTCGACCGGATTCATGCGGTGAACATGGAAACTTTGGAGGCCGTCATCCCCTCCAAGCCCGGATCGCTGACCGACCTGCTGGCGCTCGATGCCAGCGCCCGGGCGGCGGCCAATGCGGCGGCGCTTCGCTTCGCCGCCTGATCGCGCCCCTGCCGACCGACAAGGATCAGGATGCTCACTGTCATTGCTTTTGTGGTTGCGCTCGGCCTCTTGATTGCCGTGCACGAATACGGCCACTACCGCGTCGCCGTGGCCTGCGGCGTGAAGGTGCAGCGCTTCTCGGTCGGCTTCGGCAAGACCCTTTTCCGCTGGCGGCCGAAGCGCCAACACCCGGGGCAGGAAACCGAATTCGTCATCGGCGCCTTCCCGTTGGGCGGCTACGTCAAGATGCTCGACGAGCGCGAAGGCCCGGTGCCGCCCGAAGAGCGCCATCGCGCCTTCAACACGCAGCCGCTGCGCTCCCGCGCGGCTATCGTGGCCGCCGGGCCGATCGCCAACCTGCTGCTCGCGGTGGTGCTCTACACGGCCGTCAACTGGATCGGCGTGGACGAGCCGGTCGCCAGGCTCGCGCCCCCCGTGGCCGCTTCGCTCGCCGAGGCGGCGGGGCTGCGTGGCGGCGAGCATGTCACGCGCGCCGGCTTCGAAGGCGAACTGGAGCCGGTGGACTCTTTCGAGGACCTGCGCTGGCGCATGAC
Source organism: Variovorax sp. Soil_C_19 (assembly GCF_057657255.1). NCBI lineage: Bacteria > Pseudomonadati > Pseudomonadota > Betaproteobacteria > Burkholderiales > Comamonadaceae > Variovorax > Variovorax sp. Soil_C_19. The sequence continues at coordinate 277,676 of NZ_JBDGIV010000004.1, forward strand.
GCGCGGCGCGCTCGACAGCCGCGACCTCACGCTCGAGATCGCGGGCGAAGCCGGCCGGCCCGCGCGCGAAATCGTGCTGCCCCTGAGCCAATTGGAGGCCAAGGACGCCGATCCGCAGATGTTCCGCAAGATCGGCCTGCTGGCGCCCCTGACCGTTCCCGAGATCGGGCAGGTCATGGAAGACAGTGCTGCCGAGCGCGCCGGCCTGCGCAGCGGCGACGTGGTGCGTGTCGTCGGGGACACGCCCATCGTCGACGGCCAGCAGTTGCGCGAGGTGATCCGCAGTTCGATCGACGGCGACCAGCCGCGTGCACAGACCTGGCAGTTGATCCGCGCCGGACAGGCGCTCCGGCTCGAAGTGGCACCCGAAGTGCGCGACGAAGGCGGCACGAAGGTGGGACGGATCGGTGCCTATGTGGGTGCCCCGCCCGAGATGATCATGGTGCGGCAGGGTCCGGTCGAGGGCTTCTGGCGCGGCATCGTCCGCACCTGGGAGGTGTCGGCCCTCACGGTGCGCATGATGGGCAAGATGGTGATCGGCGAGGCGTCGCTCAAGAATCTCAGCGGGCCGCTCACGATTGCCGACTATGCCGGCAAGTCCGCAAGCCTCGGACTCACGCAGTACCTCGTGTTCCTGGCCCTGATCAGCGTGAGCCTGGGCGTGCTCAATCTCATGCCGCTGCCGGTCCTCGATGGAGGACACCTGATGTATTATCTTTGGGAGGGCCTGACCGGCAAGGGTGTCTCCGACGCCTGGATGGAACGGCTTCAGCGCGGCGGTGTCGCTTTGCTGCTGGTCATGATGTCGGTCGCACTCTTCAACGACGTCACGCGGCTCTTTGGTTAACTTTCTGCCGGCCCTTTGCGCGCCGGCCCAATTCTCAGATGAACAAAAACTTCAGTCGCTTTCGCCTGCGTAGCGTCGCCGCGGTGGTGGCCAGCGCCCTGGCGGCCACGGCAGCCTGGGCCGTCGAGCCCTTCACGGTGCGCGACATCCGTGTCGAAGGCCTGCAGCGCGTCGAGCCCGGCACGATCTTCGCATCCCTGCCGCTGCGCGTGGGCGATACCTACAGCGACGAACGTGGATCGGCCGCGATCCGCGCGCTGTTCGACCTGGGATTGTTCAAGGACGTGCGCATCGACGTCAACGGCAATGTGCTGGTGGTGATCGTCGAGGAGCGGCCCACGATCGCCGACGTCGACTTCGTCGGCACCAAGGAGTTCGACAAGGCCGCGCTCCAGAAGGCGCTGCGCGAAGTCGGCCTGGCCGACGGACGCCCGTACGACAAGGCGCTGGCCGACCGCGCCGAGCAGGAGCTCAAGCGCCAGTACGTGAGCCGCAGCCTCTACAACGCGCAGGTCGTGACCACCGTCACGCCGATCGAGCGCAACCGCGTCAACCTGACCTTCACCGTCACCGAAGGCGATTCGGCGCGCATCCGCGAAGTGCGTGTCATCGGCAACAAGGCATTCAGCGAATCGACGCTGCTGAGCCTGTTCGACCAGGACAGCGGCGGCTTCATGAGCTGGTACACCAAGTCGAACCACTATTCGCGCACCAAGCTCAACGCCGACCTCGAAACGCTGCGCTCCTACTACATCACGCGCGGCTACCTCGAGTTCCGCATCGATTCGACGCAGGTCGCGATCTCGCCCGATCGCCAGGACCTGACGGTCACGGTCAACGTCACCGAAGGCGAGAAGTTCGTCGTGGCGGGGGTCAAGCTCGACGGCAACTACCTCGGCCGCGACGAAGAATTCAAGTCACTCGTCACGATCAGGCCGGGCGAGCCCTACAACGGCGAGGAGGTCACCGAGACCACCAAGGCGTTCACCGACTATTTCGGCACCTTCGGCTATGCGTTCGCACGGGTGCAGGCGCGCCCCGAGATCGACCGCGTCAACAACCGGGTGACGCTCACGCTGCAGTCCGAGCCGTCGCGGCGCGTCTATGTGCGGCGCGTGATCGTCGGCGGCAACACCAAGACCCGCGACGAGGTCATCCGCCGCGAGTTCCGCCAGTTCGAGGCCTCTTGGTACGACGGCGACAAGATCAAGCTGTCGCGCGACCGCGTGGACCGCCTCGGCTTCTTCACCGAAGTCAACGTCGAGACGCAGGAAATCCCCGGCACGCCCGACCAGGTCGACCTGACGATCAACGTGGCCGAAAAGCCCACCGGCAGCCTGCAGCTGGGCGCCGGCTACTCGAGCGCAGAAAAGGTCGCGCTGACCTTCGGCATCTCGCAGGAGAACGTGTTCGGCTCGGGCAACTTCCTGGGCGTGCAGGTCAATACCAGCAAGTACAACCGCACCCTGTCGGTGACCACCACGGACCCGTACTTCACGAAGGACGGCATCTCGCGCACGGTCAGCCTCTATCACACCACGACGCGTCCGTACTCGACGACCATCGACGGCGACTACAAGCTCGTGAACCAGGGCGGCTCCATCCGCTTCGGCGTGCCGTTCAGCGAGGTCGACACGGTCTTCTTCGGCATCGGCCTCGAGCGCTATGCCTTCGACCCGAACTCGACGACCTCGTTCTCGGGCCTGTTCACCCCTTCGTCGTACCTGCGCTACTTTCAGTGTTCCAAGGATGCCACCGGCTTCTTCGTGACCAACTGCGACCAGAAGAGTGTCTGGGGTGTGCCGCTGACCATCGGCTGGGGCCGTGACAGCCGCGACAGTGCATTGGTCCCGACCACCGGACGTCTGCAGCGCGCCAACCTCGAGCTCGGGGTGGCGGGCGACATGAAGTACTTCAAGACGAACTACCAGTACCAGCAGTTCTTCGCAATCAACAAGCAGTACACCTTCGCGATCAACGCCGACCTCGGCTATGCCAAGCCGTTGGGCGGCGCGGTCTACCCGATCTTCAAGAACTTCTATGCCGGCGGCCTGGGCTCGGTGCGCGGCTTCGAGCAGAACTCGCTCGGTCCGCGCGACGTGCCGCTGGTCTTCCAGACCGAAGGCGCCGCGCTCGGCGGCACCAAGAAGGCCGTGTTCAATGCCGAACTCAGCACCCCGTTCCCCGGCGCCGGCAATGACCGCACGCTGCGCCTGTACGGCTTCTTCGACGTCGGCAACGTTTTCGGGTCGCGCGCTCCCGGCCTGTCTGAAGAGCAGTACAAGGCGCAGAAGAAGCTGCGCGCCTCGGTGGGTCTGGGCATCAGCTGGATCTCGCCGCTGGGCCCGCTGCGCCTCGCCTACGCCTTCCCCGTCAAATCCCAGAAGGAAGTGCTGGATCCGGCCACCGGCTTCGTTGTGATCCCGAAGGATAGAATCCAGCGCTTGCAATTCCAGATCGGAACGTCTTTCTAAATGAAGCATTTGATTCGCGCCGCCGCTGGCGCGTTGTTGATCCCCGCTTTTGCGCTGGTTGCCGCGCCTGCCCAGGCGCAGGAGACCTTTCGCATCGGCTTCGTGAACCCGGACCGCGTGCTGCGCGAGGCCCAGCCGTCGAAGAATGCGCAAGCCAAGCTCGAGGCCGAGTTCCTCAAGCGCGAAAAGGATCTCGCAGCATTGGGCGAGGCACTGAAGAGCGCTTCCGAACGGTTCGAGCGCGAGGCGCCCACGCTGTCCGAAAGCCAGCGCACGTCGCGCCAGCGCGCGCTCGTCGATCAAGACCGCGACTTCCAGCGCCGCCGCCGCGAATTCCAGGAAGACCTCAACGCACGCAAGAACGAAGAGCTGCAGCAGGTCTACGAGCGCGCCAACCGCGTGGTCAAGCAGGTGGCCGAGGCCGAGAAGTACGACGCGATCCTGCAGGAAGCGATCTACATCAATCCGAAGCACGACATCACGGACAAGGTGATCAAGGCGCTGAACGCCACGACCGCTTCTTCCGCGCCAGCGGGCGGCAAGTAACGCCGCAGACGGCGTGTCGTTGCAGCTCGGAGCCATCGTCAGCGCCCTTGGGGGTGAGCTTCACGGCGACCCGGCGCTCTCGATCGAGCGGCTTGCGCCGCTTCAGAACGCTCAGCCGGACGCGCTCAGTTTCCTGAGCCATCCCAAGTACCAGCAGGAACTCGCGGTCTCCAAGGCCGCCTGCGTCATCGTGGCGCCCGCCATGCGCGAGGCCGCTGCGGCGCGCGGCGCGTACATCGTCGCGGCCGATCCCTACCTGTATTTCGCACGGCTCACCCAGTTGTGGAAGGCCCGTCATGCGCGGCCCGAAGCCGAGCGCATCCACCCGTCGGCGGTGGTCCATCCTGAAGCCGTGGTCGACGCCACGGCGCGCATCGGCGCGCTGTGCGTGGTGGAGCGGGGTGCGCGCATCGGCGCGGGCACGGTGCTCAAGTCGCGCGTCACGGTCAGCGAGGATTGCGTGATCGGCGAACGCTGCCTGCTGCATCCGGGCGTGGTGATCGGTGCCGACGGCTTCGGCCTCGCGCCGCACGAAGGTGCATGGGTCAAGATCGAGCAACTGGGCGCGGTGCGCATCGGCAACGACGTCGAGATCGGCGCCAACACCTGCATCGACCGCGGTGCGCTCGACGACACTGTCATCGAGGACGGCGTCAAGCTCGACAACCTGATCCAGATCGGTCACAACGTGCACGTGGGCAGGCACACGGCCATGGCCGGTTGCGTCGGCGTGGCGGGCAGCGCGACCATTGGCGCGCATTGCACCTTTGGCGGCGGCGCAATTGTGCTGGGCCATCTCACGGTGACGGACGGGGTGCATGTGTCGGCCGCGACCGTGGTCACGCGCTCGATCCGCAAGCCCGGCCAGTACACCGGCATGTTCCCCATCGACGACAATGCCAGCTGGGAAAAGAATGCTGCAACGCTGAAGCAGTTGCACGGCCTGCGCGAACGACTCAAGGCGCTGGAGAAGGCTCCCGAGAAAAAGTGAAGAGATGCAGGAACAGACAATCATGACGACGACGCTCGATATCCATCAAATCCTCAAGCTGCTGCCCCACCGCTACCCGTTCCTGCTGGTGGATCGCGTGCTGGACATGGAAAAGGGCAAGCGCATCACGGCGCTCAAGAACGTGACGATGAACGAGCCGTTCTTCAACGGCCATTTCCCCCATCGCCCCGTCATGCCTGGCGTGCTGATGCTCGAGGCCATGGCGCAGGCGGCCGCGCTGCTGTCGTTCCGTTCGCTCGACATCGTGCCCGACGACAACACGGTCTACTACTTCGCGGCCATCGACGGCGCGCGCTTCAAGCGTCCGGTGGAACCCGGCGACCAGCTCACGCTCGAGGTCGAGATCGAACGCATGAAGGCCGGCATTTCGAAGTTCAAGGGCCGTGCGCTGGTCGGCAGCGAACTGGCTTGCGAGGCTTCGCTGATGTGCGCGATGCGCCAGATCAACTGAGCCTGCGCAGCAACGAAAAGGCATGACGCAGGTTCATCCCACAGCGCTCGTCGACCCGAAGGCAGAACTCGACGCCTCCGTTTCCGTCGGGCCCTACACCGTCATCGGTCCGCACGTGCGCGTGGGTGCGGGCACGACCATCGGCGCGCATTGCGTGATCGAAGGCCGCACCAACATCGGCCGCGACAACCGGATCTTTCAGTTCTCGTCGCTCGGAGCGATACCGCAGGACAAGAAATACGCCGGCGAGCCGACCGAACTGGTGATCGGTAACCGCAACGTGATCCGCGAGTTCTGCACCTTCAACCTCGGCGTGCCGGGGGCGGGAGGCGTCACGCGCGTGGGCAGCGACAACTGGATCATGGCCTACACGCACATCGCGCACGATTGCCAGGTCGACGACCACACCACGCTCGCCAACAACACCACACTCGCCGGGCATGTGCACCTGGCCGACTGGGTCACGATCGGCGGGCTCACGGGCATCCACCAGTTCGTCTCGGTCGGCGCGCACGCGATGGTTGGTTTCGCCAGTGCGGTGTCGCAGGACGTGCCGCCCTTCATGCTGGTCGACGGCAATCCGCTCGCGGTGCGCGGCTTCAATGTGGTGGGCCTGCGGCGGCGCGACTTCTCCGCGGCGCGCATTGCAGCCGTCAAGCAGATGCACCGCCTGCTGTACCGCCAGGGCAAGACGCTCGAAGAGGCGCGCGCCGGCATTGCCGCGCTGGCTGCCGAGTCGCCCGAGGCGGGCGAGGACGTGGCGCTGATGGAGCGCTTCCTGGCCAGCTCGACGCGCGGCATCGCGCGTTGAGGCCGGCGGCACCCATGGTCAAGGACGCGCAGCGGCGGTTCGCGCTGGTCGCAGGCGAAGCCTCCGGCGACCTGCTGGCCGGCCTGTTGCTCGACGGCCTGCAGGCGCGCTGGCCTTCGCTCGAGACGGTGGGCATCGGGGGTCCGCGCATGCTCGCGCATGGCCTCCAGAGCTGGTGGCCGCAAGAAAAGCTCGCGGTCCGCGGCTACATCGAGGTGCTGCGCCACTATGCCGAGATCGCCGGCATCCGGCGCCAGCTCAAGGCGCGGCTGCTGCGCGAATGGCCCGAGCTCTTCATCGGTGTCGATGCGCCGGATTTCAATCTCGACCTCGAGGCCGGCCTGCGCAGCCGCGGCATGAAGACCGTGCATTTCGTCTGTCCCTCGATCTGGGCCTGGCGGGCCGACCGCATCGAGAAGATCCGTGCCGCGGCCGACCATGTGCTGTGCATCTTCCCGTTCGAGCCGGCGCTGCTGGAAGCGCAGGGTGTCGAGGGCAGCTATGTCGGGCATCCGCTCGCCAACGTGATTCCCATGGTGCCCGACCGCGGCGCGGCTCGCGCGGCGCTCGGCCTGCCGCCTGATGCGCAGGTCGTGGCCCTGTTACCAGGCAGCCGCCGCTCGGAGGTGCGCTACCTTGCCACACGCTTCTTCGCTGCCGCCGCGCTGATGCTGAAGGCCAGGCCCGGGCTGCGCTTCGTCGCGCCGATCCTGCCGGGGCTGCGCGTCGAGGTCGAGGCGCTGCTGCAGGCCAGCGGTGCGGCGGGGCGGGTGACGCTGCTCGACGGCCAGTCGCATGCCGCGCTGGCTGCCTGCGACGCGACCCTGATCGCGAGCGGCACCGCCACGCTCGAGGCGGCGCTGTTCAAGCGGCCGATGGTCATCGCGTACAACATGAATTCGCTGTCCTGGCGGCTGATGCAGCGCAAGCAGCTCCAGCCCTGGGTCGGCCTGCCCAACATCCTGTCGGGGGAGTTCGTGGTGCCCGAACTGCTGCAGGAGGCCGCGACGCCCGAAGCGCTGGCGCAGGCCACGCTCGAATGGCTCGATGCGCCCGAGAAGACCGAGGCGCTGCAACAAAGATTTTCAGCGCTGCACGTGCAACTGCAGCGCGATACGCCGACACTTTGCGCCGATGCGATCCAGAAAGTTCTTGAAGGCTGAGCAGGCGCCGCTCGTATGGGACGCGCCGGGCCTGGTGGCCGGCGTCGACGAGGCGGGCCGCGGTCCTCTGGCGGGGCCGGTGGTGGCCGCGGCCGTCATCCTCGACGACCTTCGGCCGATCCGGGGCCTGGCCGACTCCAAGACGCTCACGGCGCTGCAGCGCGAGCGCCTGCACGACCAGATCCTCGCGAAGGCGCTGTGCTGCTCGGTAGCGCAGGCCAGCGTCGAGGAGATAGACACCCACAACATCCTGCAGGCCACGATGCTCGCGATGCGCCGCGCGGTCGAGGGGCTGCGGCTCAAGCCCGCCAAGGTGCTGGTCGACGGCAACCGCCTGCCGACGCTCGATGTGCTTGCCGAGGCCATCATCAAGGGTGATGCGCGCGTCAAGGCGATCTCGGCCGCGTCGATCCTCGCCAAGGTGCACCGCGACCGGCTGTGCGAACAACTGGACCTGGAATTTCCGCATTACGGTTTCGCGGGCCACAAGGGCTACGGCACGCCCGAGCACCTCGAGGCGCTGCTGCGCCACGGCGCCTGCGTGCATCACCGCCGCACGTTCAGTCCGGTGGCTGCGGCGCTGGCGCGCACCGCGACCACGGCGGGTTCGACCATGGCGTTCGAGATTGCGGTGGGACCGGCTGCAGTGCCGATCGGCGCCGCCGAGACCGCGCACCCCGAACTGCGCACTGCGCCGTGATCTGCCCATGACCGAACCCGCTGGCCCGACCCACATCAGCTCGCGAGACAACCCGCTGCTCAAGGACCTGCGCAAGCTGGCGCAGGACCCGGGCGCCTACCGCAAGCTCGGGCGCGTGTGGCTCGAAGGCGACCACCTGTGCCGGGCAGCGCTGGCGCGCGGGGTGCAGCCAGCCCTGGCGGTGTTTTCCGAATCGTTCTGGGCGGCAGCGCCGGCCGAATGGCGCAGCAGTGCCATCAAGACGGTGGTCGTCGGCGACGACCTGCTGCGCGGCGTGAGCGGGCTCGAATCGCCCGCGCCGATGGGCTTCGTGCTGGATCTGCCGGTGCGCCCCGAATTGGTGCCCGGTGCGCCGAGCGTGGTGCTCGACCGGCTCCAGGATGCCGGCAATGCCGGCTCGATCCTGCGCAGCGCGGCCGCCTTCGGGTTCACCCAGGTGATCGCGCTCAGGGGCACCGCAGCCTTGTGGGCGCCGAAGGTGCTGCGCGCCGGCATGGGCGCGCATTTCGGCCTGCGATTGATCGAAGGGGTAGAGCCTGAAGCGCTCGAGGCCTTGACGATTCCGATGGTGGCCACCAGCTCGCACCGCGGCGAATGGCTTCACCAGGCCCGGCTGCCGCATCCGTGTGCGTGGCTCATGGGGCACGAAGGGCAGGGCGTCTCGCTCGCGCTCGAGGCCCGCGCGGCCCGGCACATTCGCATCGCCCAGCCGGGCGGCGAGGAATCGCTGAACGTGGCCGCCGCCGCCGCCATCTGCCTGCACGCCAGCAGTGCCCTTCAGGCGGGCTAGAAGCGCAGTCCGGGCTACAATCGGGGGCTTACTCGCAAATCAGCGTCGCCCGGCCGCCTTCAACGCCATCTTCCCCTTAAGCAGCAGTCCGCAGGCAACGCGCCTGGGGCTTCCGGGCGACCGTAACCATCCGGAGAACCCAGTGCTTTTGTCTCTCAAGGGAAGTTTCCCGCCCGCCATCCTGGCGCTCGCAGACGGCACGGTCTTTCAAGGCAATTCGATCGGAGCCACGGGCTCTACGACCGGTGAAGTGGTGTTCAACACCGCGATGACCGGTTACCAGGAAATCCTCACCGACCCGAGCTACTGCCAGCAGATCGTGACGCTCACGTATCCGCACATCGGCAACTACGGCGTCAACGAGGAAGACATCGAAGCCGACAAGATCCATGCCGCGGGCCTGATCATCAAGGACCTGCCCCTCGTCGCCTCCAACTTCCGCAAGACGGCCACGCTGAACGAGTACCTGGTGGCCGGCAAGACGGTCGCCATTGCCAACATCGACACCCGCAAGCTGACGCGCCACCTGCGCACCCACGGCGCCCAGAACGGCTGCATCCTGGGCCTGGCTGAAGGCGAGGCGGTCACGCAGGCGCTGATCGACAAGGCCATCGCGGCCGCCAAGGCCGCGCCGAGCATGGCCGGCCTCGACCTGGCCAAGGTGGTGTCGGTCCAGCAGACCTACGAATGGACCGAAACCGAGTGGAAGCTCGCGAACGCGAACGGCAAGCCGGGCTATGGGGTGCAGATCACGCCGCGTTTCCACGTGGTGGCCTTCGACTACGGCGTCAAGAAGAACATCCTGCGCATGATCGCCCAGCGCGGCGCACGCATCACGGTGGTGCCGGCGCAGACGCCCGCGGCCGACGTGCTCAAGCTCAAGCCCGACGGCATCTTCCTGGCCAACGGCCCCGGCGACCCGGAGCCCTGCGACTACGCCATCGAGGCCACCCGCGAGCTGATCGAGACCGGCATCCCCACCTTCGGCATCTGCCTGGGCCACCAGATCATGGCGCTGGCCTCGGGCGCGAAGACCTTCAAGATGAAGTTCGGCCACCACGGCGCGAACCATCCGGTGAAGGACCTCGACAACGGGCGCGTGAGCATCACGAGCCAGAACCACGGTTTCGCGGTCGACGAGAAGTCGCTGCCGGCCAACCTGCGCGCCACCCACATCAGCCTGTTCGACAATACGCTGCAGGGCCTTGCGCGCACCGACAAGCCGGCGTTCTGCTTCCAGGGCCACCCCGAGGCCTCGCCCGGCCCGCACGACATCGGCTACCTGTTCGACCGCTTCACCGCGCTCATGGAGGAGCAGGCACGTGGCTGATGCGTCCGCGGTGCTCGACGTCTCGGTGCTCGCGGCATTGCGCGAAGCCGAGAACAAGATCTATGTGCTGCGTGGCCTGAAGGTCATGCTCGCGCAGGATCTGGCCGAGCTCTACGGCGTCGAGACCCGGGTGCTGTTGCAGGCGATGCGCCGCAACCTCGACCGCTTTCCCGCGGATTTTGCTTTTTCCCTTGAGAATCAAGACCTTGCGAGTTTGAGATCACAAATCGTGATCTCAAACAAGGCCGACAGGCCGGGTTCGGGTGGTGCGCGCTACCGCAGCGTCGCCTTCACCGAGCAGGGCGTGGCGATGCTCTCGAGCGTGCTGCGCAGCCAACGCGCCGTGGCGGTCAACATCGAGATCATGCGCACCTTCGTCAAGCTGCGCAGCATGCTGTCGGAGCATGCCGACCTGAAGCGCAGGCTGACAGCGCTGGAACAGAAATACGACCAGAACTTTCGCGATGTCTTCACCGCGATCCACCAACTGATGGATGAGCCGAAGCCCGGCGCCTACGGCGGCCGCGGCATCGGATTCACCAAGGACAATTAAAGATGCCCAAGCGCTCAGACCTCCAATCCATTCTCATCATCGGCGCCGGCCCGATCATCATCGGCCAGGCGTGCGAGTTCGACTATTCCGGCGTCCAGGCCTGCAAGGCGCTGCGCGAGGAGGGCTACAAGGTCATCCTGATCAACAGCAACCCCGCGACGATCATGACCGACCCGGCCACGGCCGACGTCACCTACATCGAGCCGATCACCTGGCAGACGGTCGAGAAGATCATCGCCAAGGAGCGTCCCGACGCGATCCTGCCGACCATGGGCGGCCAGACCGCGCTCAACTGTGCGCTCGACCTCTGGCGCCACGGCGTGCTCGACAAGTACACCGGGGCGGCCACCAACAAGCCCGTCGAACTGATCGGCGCGACCCCCGAGGCCATCGACAAGGCCGAGGACCGCCTGAAGTTCAAGGACGCGATGACCAAGATCGGTCTCGGTTCGGCGCGCTCGGGCATTGCGCACACGATGGAAGAGGCCTGGGCGGTGCAGAAGACGCTCGGCTTCCCGACCGTGATTCGTCCCAGCTTCACGCTCGGCGGCACCGGCGGCGGCATCGCCTACAACCCCGACGAGTTCGAGACCATCTGCAAGCGCGGCATCGAAGCCTCGCCCACCAACGAGCTGCTGATCGAGGAGTCGTTGCTCGGCTGGAAGGAGTACGAGATGGAGGTCGTGCGGGACAAGGCCGACAACTGCATCATCGTCTGTTCGATCGAGAACCTCGACCCGATGGGCGTGCACACCGGCGACTCGATCACGGTGGCACCCGCGCAAACGCTGTCCGACAAGGAATACCAGATCCTGCGCAACGCCTCGCTGGCAGTGCTGCGCGAGATCGGCGTCGACACTGGCGGCTCCAACGTGCAGTTCTCCATCAACCCGAAGGACGGCCGCATGGTCGTCATCGAGATGAACCCCCGCGTGTCGCGCTCCTCGGCGCTGGCCTCCAAGGCCACAGGTTTCCCGATTGCCAAGGTCGCGGCCAAGCTGGCTGTGGGCTACACGCTCGACGAGCTGCGCAACGAGATCACCGGCGGCGCCACGCCGGCGTCGTTCGAACCGTCGATCGACTACGTGGTCACCAAGATCCCGCGCTTCGCCTTCGAGAAGTTCCCGCAGGCCGATTCGCGGCTCACCACGCAGATGAAGTCGGTCGGCGAGGTGATGGCCATGGGCCGCACCTTCCAGGAGTCGTTCCAGAAGGCGCTGCGCGGCCTCGAAGTGGGCGTCGACGGCCTGAACGAGAAGACGCAGGACCGCGAAGTGCTCGAGAAGGAACTCGGCGAGCCGGGCCCCGAGCGCATCTGGTACGTGGGCGACGCCTTCGCCATGGGCCTGTCGGTCGACGAAGTGTTCGCGCTGACCAAGATCGATCCGTGGTTCCTGGTGCAGATCGAGGAGATCGTGAAGATCGAACTCGAGCTCGAGACCAAGTCGCTCGACGACATCGACCGCGACACGCTGCTCGCGCTCAAGAAGAAGGGCTTCTCCGACCGCCGCCTCGCCAGGCAGCTCAAGACCACCGACACGGCCGTGCGCGAGAAGCGCCGCGCCCTGGGCGTGCGCCCGGTCTACAAGCGCGTGGACACCTGCGCGGCCGAGTTCGCAACCAACACGGCCTACATGTACTCGACCTACGAGGACGAGTGCGAGGCCGAGCCGACCGACCGGAAGAAGATCATGGTGCTCGGCGGCGGCCCGAACCGCATCGGCCAGGGCATCGAGTTCGACTACTGCTGCGTGCATGCCGCGCTCGCGATGCGCGAGGACGGCTACGAGACCATCATGGTCAACTGCAATCCCGAGACCGTGTCGACCGACTACGACACGAGCGACCGCCTGTACTTCGAGCCGCTCACCCTCGAAGATGTGCTCGAGATCGTCGACAAGGAGAAGCCGCTCGGCGTGATCGTGCAGTACGGCGGCCAGACGCCGCTCAAGCTCGCGCTCGACCTCGAAGCGAATGGCGTGCCGATCATCGGCACCTCGCCCGACATGATCGACGCGGCCGAGGACCGCGAGCGCTTCCAGAAGCTGCTGCACGAGCTCAAGCTGCTGCAGCCGCCGAACGCCACCGCCCGCACCGAGGCCGAAGCCCTCGAGAAGGCGGCCGAACTGGGCTACCCGCTGGTGGTGCGTCCGAGCTACGTGCTTGGCGGCCGCGCAATGGAGATCGTGCACGAACAGCGCGACCTCGAGCGCTACATGCGCGAGGCGGTCAAGGTCAGCAACGATTCGCCCGTGTTGCTCGACCGCTTCCTCAACGATGCCGTCGAATGCGACGTCGACTGCCTGCGCGATGCCGAGGGCCAGACCCTCATCGGCGGCGTGATGGAGCACATCGAGCAGGCCGGCGTGCATTCGGGCGACTCGGCCTGTTCGCTGCCGCCCTACAGCCTGAGCGCCGAGACCATCGCCGAACTGAAACGCCAGAGCGCTGCCATGGCGGCCGCGCTCAACGTGGTCGGGCTGATGAACGTGCAGTTCGCGATCCAGCAGAAGGACGGCAAGGACGTCATCTACGTGCTCGAAGTGAACCCGCGCGCGTCGCGCACGGTGCCCTACGTGAGCAAGGCCACGGGCATCCAGCTTGCCAAGGTCGCGGCGCGCTGCATGGCCGGGCAATCGCTCAAGTCGCAGGGGGTCACGAAGGAAGTGACGCCGCCGTACTTCAGCGTCAAGGAAGCCGTGTTCCCGTTCGTCAAATTCCCGGGCGTGGACACGATCCTCGGACCCGAGATGAAGTCGACCGGCGAGGTGATGGGCGTGGGCAAGACCTTCGGCGAAGCCTTCGTGAAATCGCAGATCGGCGCCGGCACGCACCTGCCGAAGTCGGGCAAGGTCTTCATCTCGGTGAAGAACAACGACAAGGCGCGCGCGGTCGAAGTGGCACGCGGCCTTGCCAAGCTCGGCTTCGAGCTGATCGCCACCAAGGGCACGGCCGCGGCGATCGCCGCCGCGGGCATCGCCTGCGACACGGTGAACAAGGTGACCGAAGGCCGTCCGCACATCGTGGACATGATCAAGAACAACGAGATCGCGCTGGTCATCAACACGGTCGAGGAGCGCCGCAATGCGATAACCGACTCGCGCCAGATCCGCACCTCGGCACTGCTCGCGCGCGTGACCACGTTCACCACGATCTTCGGCGCCGAAGCGGCCGTCGAGGGAATGGGCTTCATGGACGAACTCGGCGTGATTTCGGTGCAGGAGATGCACGCGCAGCTCGCCGCGGCCGCCTGAGCCTGGCCATGCAGACGCAGCTCGTCGAACTCGACCTCGCGCTCTGGGATGCGGCCACGCCCAACGAGGCGTGGATCGCGGAACTGGAGGCGGGCAAGGTCCTGTACTTTCCGCGGCTGGGCTTCGAGCTGCTGCCCGAAGAGCGGGCGTTGCTGACGCCGGGGCTGCTCGCGCCCGGCGTGCGCAACATCAGCCTCGATGCCGAGGGCCAGCTCAAGGGCGCCGTCGGCGACGCGCCGGTACAGCGCGCCACCGCGACGATGGTGGGGCGGTTCCGCGCACAGGCCACGCAACTCATCCATGGGCTGCTGCCGCACTACACACCGGCGCTGCGCCTCGCGCCCACGAGCTACCGGCCCGCGCAGGTCGAGACGCGCGTGCAATCGTGGCGCGCCGACGACCGGCGGCTGCATGTAGACGCGTTTCCCTCGCGGCCCAACTACGGCGAGCGCATCCTGCGCGTGTTCACCAACGTCAATCCCGAAGGCGCGCCGCGCGTGTGGCGCGTCGGCGAGCCGTTCGAGGATGTCGCGAAGCGCTTCCTGCCGCGCGCCAAGCCCTACGCGCGCTGGCAAGCCAGGCTGCTGCAGGCGCTGCATGTGACCAAGTCCTTTCGCAGCGAATACGACCATTTGATGCTGCAGCTGCACGACGGCATGAAGTCGGACATGGCCTACCAGGCGGATTCGCCGCAGGAAACCGCGAAGTTTCCGCCCGGTTCGGTCTGGGTCTGCTTTTCGGACCAGACCTCGCACGCGGTCATGACGGGGCAGTACATGCTCGAGCAGACCCTTCATCTGCCCGCGTCAAAGCAATACAATCCCGATTCGAGCCCGCTCGCCATCCTGAGCCGGCTGACCGGACGTCCGCTCGTTTGAGAGACGTCCCCATCGACCGCCGAACGGCAGCGTTCGGCGGTTTCGCTTTATGGAGAACTAGATATGGCGACCATCCCCATCACCAAGCGCGGCGCGGAGAAGCTGCGTGAAGAGCTGCGCAGGCTCAAGTCGCAGGACCGTCCCGCGATCATCGGCGCCATCGCCGAGGCGCGGGCCCAGGGCGACATCAGCGAGAACGCCGAGTACGAAGCCGCCAAGGACCGCCAGGGCTTTATCGAGGGCCGCATCATCGAGATCGAAGGCAAGCTCTCGGCCGCGCAGGTCATCGATCCGTCCGAACTCGATGCCGGCGGCAAGGTCGTGTTCGGCTCGACCGTCGACCTCGAGGAAGAGGACAGCGGCGACGCCGTCCAGTACCAGATCGTCGGCGAGGACGAGGCCGACCTGAAGCAGGGCCTGATCAATGTGTCGAGCCCGATCGCCCGCGCGCTGATCGGCAAGGAAGAGGGCGACACGGCCGAGGTGCAGACGCCCGGCGGCCTCAAGCGCTACGAGATCGTGGCGGTGCGCTACCTCTGATCGCACGCATGAAGGCGCGTCTTGCCCTGCTGCTGGCCGCTTTCTGGTGGGGCAGCCTCACGACCATCGGCTTTCTCGTGGTGCCGATGCTCTTTGCGAAGCTCGGCAACCCGGCCGTGGCCGGCAACTTCGCAGGCCAGCTGTTCGAGGCCCAGAGCTGGATCGCGATCGGCTGCGGGCTGTTGCTGCTGGTTCATTTCAGGACCCAGATGGACGACCGCATCGATGCGGCCTCGATGGGCGCGATCTTCCTGATCCTTGCGGCGCTCCTGCTTGCGCTGCTGCAGCAGTACGCCGTGGCGCCGCGGATCCTGGCGCGCGACAACCTGAAGCTGTGGCATGCCGTGGGAAGCGGCATGTACCTCGTGCAGTGGCTGTGCGCGGGAGCGCTGCTGTGGCGCATGAGCGCCCGTCCGGCCGCGGCCTGAGCCGCCGCCGACCCGTCAGTCACTCTTTCCAGAACTTCGCGACCCAGGTCGCGGGCCGGATGTAGCGGAAGGCCCGGTTGCGCCGGCCGGCAAGCGCATCGGGAGGATTGCATTCGCCGTGGAACACCATGATCCGTGCGCCTTCGGGCACGAAGGGCGCTTCCCAGTAATTGGTCGGCCAGGTCGGGATGCCGTGGTACTTGAAGCTCGGGCACCAGGCCGCGGGCCAGTAGGCCAACTTGCCCCGCTTGTGCATCATGGCCGAAAGATAGGTCTGCTCGTTGCGGTACTCGGCCTGAACCTGGTCCATGTTGTCGCGAAAATGCGCCAGCACGTCGGCATGGGCACCGAGCTCGAAGCGGTAGACCGACGAATTGCCGGTGATGCGCTGGCGCCGCCAGGGCCGAGCGTAGTCGTGGATGATGAGGAATTCGCCCGGCTGCTCGAAGAAGGCGTCGAGGCTGCCCACGACGACCACGTCGAGGTCGAGGAAGAGGGCGGTGCCGCGCAGCCCGTGCAGATCGCGCTCGAAGGTCGTGAGCTTCTTCCAGGCGCCGTCGCGCTGGCCGGGCGCCAGGTGCAGGTTGAGCGGCGGGATCGGCAGGCAGGCGACCTCGGGCCGGACGCCGGCGCCATCGTCGGTCAGGCACACGAACTTGAAATCGCCGCTGAGGTGGCGGCGCACCATCGCGTAGAGCCGGTTGACGTACTCGGGGCCGTACTTCGTGCCCCACTTCATGCAGAGGATATGGCGCTCGGCGCCTTTCGCCGGCGCCAAGCTCAGTCTGCCTGGTTGCGCTTCTTGGCCGACAACGGGCGCTTCGCCTTGGCACGCTTGATGGTGCCGCCGGGGGTGAGACGCTGGTTGCCGAGCACCCGCAGGGTCTTGATCTCGGGACGCTGGCCGGCGCGCTTGCTGTACTTGACGATCTTCACATCACGCGGGCCGGGCATGCGGTCTTCGTCGACCACGCGCTCTTTCTCGGGCTTCGGGCGCCACAGCACCAGCAGCTTGCCGATGTGCTGGATCGGCGCGGCGTTGAGCTCTTCGGCCAGCTCTTGCAGCATCGCATCGCGCGCGAGGCGGTCGTCGGAGAACACGCGGATCTTGATCAGGCCGTGCGCCTTGAGCGCCGCGTCGGCCTCTTTCTTCACGGCAGGGGTCAGCCCGTCTCCACCGACCATGACGATCGGATCCAGGTGGTGAGCTTCGGCGCGGTGCACCTTGCGCTCGGCAGGGGTAAGTTGAATGGCGGGCATCCCCGTATTATCGGACGTTCTCGAATGCATTCATGAGCCGCCGGGCCGCCCCAAGGCGAATACCGCAGCGAATGCGAAGGCTATCCAATGAGCACCAAGCCCAAAAGCAAAAAAGTCAACAAGGCGTGGCTGCACGACCATATCAACGACCCCTACGTGAAGCTCGCCACGCGGGAGGGCTACCGAGCGCGCGCCGCCTACAAGCTCAAGGAGATCGACGAGGCGTTCGGCCTCGTGAAGCCGGGGCACTTGGTGGTCGACCTCGGCTCCACGCCCGGCGCCTGGAGCCAGTACCTGCGCCGCCGCATGTCGCCCGGGGGCGCCGCCGCGGGCGAGCTCAACGGCACCATCATCTCGTTGGACATGCTGCCGATGGATCCGATCGAGGGTGTGACCTTCCTGCAGGGCGACTTCCGCGAGGCCGACCTGCTGGCGCAGGTGCAGACGGTGCTGGCGGGCCGCAAGGCCGATCTGGTGGTCTCGGACATGGCGCCCAACCTCTCGGGCATCCACTCGGCGGACGCGGCGCGCGTGGCGCACCTGATCGAGCTGGCCATCGACTTCGCCCAGCACCACCTGAGGCCCGAGGGAGCCCTGGTCGCCAAGCTGTTCCACGGCAGCGGCTACGACGAACTCGTGAAGCTGTTCAAGGCCAATTTCCGGACTGTGAAGCCGTTCAAGCCGAAGGCCTCGCGCGACAAATCTGCCGAAACCTTTCTGGTCGGCATGGGTCTCAAGGGGCAGGAAACGCTTTGATACCTTGAGGCTGCGGGCCCGATTTCGGTGCAATACGGGCAATTCCTACCGGTCAACCCTTGCGGGGCTATGGCTGCTTTAGGGAAATGCCGCTTTTTCGCAGCTTGAAAAGCCTAAAATGGAGCGCAATTGCGTATCCGTAGCGCGTCCTTTCACAATCTTGTCACGCGCTTTTGACTGGAGCTTCGTTTGAACAATCAGTGGTTTTCCAAAGTTGCCGTCTGGCTCGTCATTGCCATGGTGTTGTTCACTGTGTTCAAGCAGTTCGACACCCGTGGCGGCGTCGGCTCGGGAATGGTGAGCTATTCGGAGTTCCTGGACCAGGTCCGGAACAATCAGATCAAGAGCGCCGTTATCCCTGAGGGCGCGAGCGGCGGCGAAATCGTCGCCGTCACCAACGACGACCGCAAGATCCGCACCGTCGCTACGGTCCTCGACCGCGGCCTGGTCGGCGACCTGATCGACCACAACGTCAAGTTCGACGTCAAGCCGCGCGAAGAAGGGTCGCTGCTCATGACGCTGCTCGTGAGCTGGGGCCCGATGCTGCTCTTGATCGGCGTCTGGATCTACTTCATGCGGCAGATGCAGGGCGGCGGCAAGGGCGGGGCATTCAGCTTCGGCAAGAGCAAGGCCCGCATGATGGACGAGAACAACAACACGGTCACCTTCGCCGATGTCGCAGGCTGCGACGAGGCCAAGGAAGAGGTCCGTGAGGTCGTCGACTTCCTGAAGGACCCGCAGCGCTTCCAGAAGCTCGGCGGTCGCATTCCGCGTGGCTTGCTGCTGGTCGGCCCCCCGGGCACCGGCAAGACCCTGCTGGCCAAGTCGATCGCTGGCGAAGCCAAGGTGCCGTTCTTCTCGATCTCGGGTTCCGACTTCGTCGAGATGTTCGTCGGCGTCGGCGCGGCCCGCGTGCGCGACATGTTCGAGAACGCCAAGAAGAACGCACCCTGCATCATCTTCATCGACGAAATCGATGCAGTGGGCCGCCAGCGCGGCGCCGGCCTCGGTGGCGGCAACGACGAGCGCGAGCAGACGCTGAACCAGATGCTGGTCGAGATGGACGGTTTCGAGACCAACCTCGGCGTGATCGTGGTCGCGGCCACCAACCGCCCCGACATCCTGGACGCCGCACTGCTGCGCCCCGGCCGCTTCGACCGCCAGGTGTACGTTACGCTGCCCGACATCCGCGGCCGCGAGCAGATCCTCGGCGTGCACATGCGCAAGGTGCCGCTGGGTCAGGACGTGAACCCGAGCGTGATCGCGCGCGGCACGCCGGGCATGTCGGGCGCCGACCTGGCCAACCTCTGCAACGAAGCGGCGCTCATGGCTGCGCGCCGCAATGCGCGCGTCGTCGAGATGCAGGACTTCGAGAAGGCCAAGGACAAGATCTTCATGGGCCCCGAGCGCAAGAGCATGGTCATGCCCGAGGAAGAGCGCCGCAATACGGCCTACCACGAGTCGGGCCACGCGCTCATCGGCAAGCTGCTGCCCAAGTGCGATCCGGTGCACAAGGTCACCATCATTCCGCGCGGCCGGGCGCTCGGCGTGACCATGAGCCTGCCGGCGCAAGACCGCTACAGCTACGACCGCGAATACATGCTGAACCAGATCAGCATGCTGTTCGGCGGCCGCATCGCCGAAGAAGTGTTCATGCACCAGATGACCACGGGCGCCAGCAACGACTTCGAGCGCGCGACCTCCATCGCCCGCGACATGGTCACGCGCTACGGCATGTCCGACGCGTTGGGCCCGATGGTCTACGCCGAGAACGAAGGCGAAGTGTTCCTCGGCCGCTCGGTGACCAAGACCACCAACATGAGCGAGCAGACCATGGAAAAGGTCGACGGCGAAGTGCGTCGCATCATCGACGAGCAGTACGCCCTGGCGCGCGGCCTCATCGAAGAGAACAGCGACAAGATGCACGCCATGGCCAAGGCGCTGCTCGAGTGGGAAACCATCGACACCGAGCAGCTCGACGACATCATGGCCGGCCGCGCACCGCGCCCGCCCAAGGACTGGACGCCACGCGTTCCGCCCTCGGGCAGCGACGGCAGCGGCGGAACGCCAGCGGTCAACCCGGATCCCGCGCCGAGCGCCGCCTGAGGTGCCTCCGGAATCCGACAGCAACGGGGCCGTGGGCCCCGTTTTCGATGATCCGGATGAAGAAGGCGCCGCATGACAACCCCGATGGCGCCGACGGCCTGGCAGACCAGCCGCTTCTCGATCGATCTCGCGCAGCCGCGCGTGATGGGCATCGTCAACGTCACGCCTGATTCCTTTTCCGACGGTGGCGCCCACGCCTCCACCGAAGCCGCGCTGCGGCATTGCGAGCAGCTGCTGAAGGAAGGGGCCGACATCCTCGACATCGGCGGCGAATCCACCCGTCCCGGCAGCCCGGCCGTGCCGCTCGAGGCCGAACTGGCGCGGGTGCTGCCAGTCGTGCGCGAGGCCGTGCGGCTCCAGGTGCCGCTTTCCGTCGACACCTACAAGCCCGAGGTCATGCGCGCCGTGCTCGACCTGGGCGCCGACATCGTCAACGACGTGTGGGCGCTGCGGCAGCCCGGTGCGCGCGAAGCGGTCGCTGCGCATCCTTCGTGCGGCATCTGCCTGATGCACATGCACCGCGATCCGCAGACGATGCAGGCCGCGCCCATGCAGGGCGACGTCGTTCCCGAGGTGCTGTCGTTCTGGCGGGCGCAGCTGGCGTTGCTGCGGGTGCTCGGTATCGCGCCTGCGCGCATCACGCTCGACCCGGGCATCGGCTTCGGCAAGACCGTGGCCCAGAACTTCTCGTTGCTGGCGCGGCAGCGCGAACTCCAGGCAGCGGGGCATCCGCTGCTGCTAGGCTGGTCGCGCAAGTCGTCGATCGGCTCCGTCAGCGGCATTCCTGTCGCGGCCGAGCGCCTTGTGCCGAGCGTGGCGGCGGCCGTGCTCGCGGTCGACCGCGGTGCCGCCGTCGTGCGCGTGCACGACGTGCGCGATACCGTGACGGCGCTCGCCGTGTGGCGCGCCATGAAGGCCGAAACACCGGCCCCGCTAGTTAGGTAGTCTTCGATCAACAAATTCCACAACAAGAAGCGTTCCATGACCCGCAAATATTTCGGCACCGACGGCATCCGCGGCACGGTCGGCCAATCGCCCATCACGCCCGATTTCGTGCTGCGCCTCGCACATGCCGTGGGCCGCGTGCTCAAGAAGACCGAGGCGCGCCCCACGGTGCTGATCGGCAAGGACACGCGCATCTCGGGCTACATGCTCGAATCCGCGCTCGAATCGGGCTTCAACTCGGCGGGCGTCGACGTGGTGCTGCTCGGGCCGCTTCCCACGCCCGGCGTCGCCTACCTCACGCGTACGCAGCGCGCGAGCCTCGGCGTGGTGATCAGCGCGAGCCACAACGCGTTTCCCGACAACGGCATCAAGTTCTTCAGCGCGCAGGGCACCAAGCTCGACGACGCGTGGGAACTGGCCGTGGAAGCGGCGCTCGAGGAAGCACCGACATGGGTCACTTCCGCCGATCTCGGCAAGGCGCGCCGCCTCGACGATGCGGCCGGGCGCTACATCGAGTTCTGCAAGAGCACCTTCGCGAGCGACCTCACGCTGCGCGGCATGAAGCTCGTGGTCGATGCCGCGCATGGCGCGGCCTACCAGGTGGCGCCGAACGTGTTCCACGAACTCGGCGCCGAGGTCGCGAGCATCGGCTGCGCGCCCGATGGCCTCAACATCAACGAAGGTGTGGGTGCGACGCATCCCGCCGCGCTCGTGGCGGCGGTGACGGCGCAGCAGGCCGACTACGGCATCGCGCTCGACGGCGACGCCGACCGGCTGCAACTCGTCGATGCAAGCGGGCGCCTGTTCAACGGCGACGAACTGCTCTACCTCATGGTTGCCGAGCGCATTGCACGCGGCGACAAGCCGGTGGGCGTGGTGGGCACCCTCATGACCAACAAGGCCGTTGAAGTCGCGCTGCGCGGGCAGGGCGTCGAGTTCGTGCGTGCCAAGGTGGGCGACCGCTATGTGCTCGAGGAACTCGAGCAGCGCGGCTGGCTGCTCGGTGGCGAGGGCTCGGGCCATCTGCTGGCGCTCGACCGCCACACCACGGGCGACGGCATCGTGAGCGCGCTGCAGGTATTGCAGGCCTGCGTGCGCAGCGGCAAAACGGTGGCCCAGTTGCTTGAGGGCGTCACGCTGTTCCCGCAGACGCTGATCAACGTCCGCTTGGCGCCGGGGCAGGACTGGACGAACAACGCGGCCTTGCGCAGCGAGACCGTGCGCATCGAAGCCGAGCTCGGCGACAGCGGCCGTGTGCTGATCCGCGCGAGCGGCACTGAACCGCTGGTGCGTGTGATGGTCGAGGCGCGCGATGCGAAGCAGGCCGAATCGTGCGCGAAACAGCTCGCCGCCACGCTGGAGCCGGCGGCTTGAGTGCGCCAGCGACGCCACAGGTGCTGGCGGTGCACGCCAGCGACGTGCACGGCTTCTCGAAATTCGCCGAACCGTCGGTGCGGCTGCTCGCCGGCCTCGGCGTGGGGGGCGACACCCACGCGGGCCGCACCGTGCAGCATCGCTCGCGCGTCGCGCGCGACGCCAGTGCGCCCAACCTTCGCCAGGTGCATTTGCTGCATGCCGAACTCTTCGACGAGTTGGTCGACGCGGGCTTCGCGGTGTTCCCCGGCGACCTGGGCGAGAACATCACGACACGTGGCATCGATCTGCTGGCACTGCCCACGGGCACGCGCTTGCGCCTCGGCGCCGAAGCGATCGTCGAACTCACCGGCCTGCGCAATCCCTGCAGCCAGATCGACCGCTTTCAGAAAGGTCTGATGGCGGCCACGCTGGCGCGCGACGCAGACGGCACGCTGGTGCGCAAGGCCGGCGTGATGTCCATCGTCGTCTCGGGCGGAGAGGTACGAGCCGCAGACGCCATCCGCATCGAACTGCCGGCGGGCGAACCGCGGCGGCTGGAGCCCGTGTGATCGAGATTCTTCTGGCGGACTACCGCACGAGCGCGCACGCCAGCGCGCTGGTCGACTTGCTGGATGCCTATGCACGCGATGCGGCAGGTGGCGGCACGCCGCTGACAGAAGAGGTGAAGCAGGGCTTGCCGGCCGCCCTGGCTGCGCGCCCACAGGCTTTCAGCGTGCTGGCCTTCGACGGCGCCACGCCGGTCGGGCTCGTCAACTGCATCGAAGGTTTCTCGACCTTCGCGTGCCGGCCGCTGGTCAATGTGCATGACGTGGTCGTGCTGGCGAGCCACCGCGGCCGGCGCGTCGCGCAGCAGATGTTCGCGAGGGTCGAGGATGAGGCGCGCAAGCGCGGCGCCTGCAAGCTCACGCTCGAAGTGCTGTCGGGCAATGCGCCGGCTCTGCGCGCGTACGCGCGCGAGGAGTTCGCCGGCTATCAGCTCGACCCGGCGTTCGGCCAAGCGGTCTTCCTGCAGAAGAAACTCTGAACAAAGAAAAGGGCCGGGGCGAATGGATCGCCGTCGGCCCTCGGCCACCCGCTCCCGGAAGGAGCGGGTGGCATGCAGAAGCAGAAGATCAGAAGCGCGTGACGGGCGCCTCGGCTTCGGTCTTGGCTGCCGAGTACTTGCCCAGTTCCCACTTCGCGATCGCATTGCGGTGCACTTCGTCGGGACCGTCGGCAAAGCGCAGCGTGCGTGCGCCGGCATAGGCGTAGGCGAGCGGGAAGTCGTCGCACATGCCGCCGCCGCCGTGCACCTGCATGGCCCAGTCGATCACCTGGCAGGCCATGCTCGGCGCCACCACCTTGATCATCGCGATCTCGTTCTTCGCGACCTTGTTGCCGGCCACGTCCATGAGCCAGGCGGCCTTCAGCGTCAGCAGGCGAGCCATGTCGATCTTGCAGCGTGCTTCGGCGATGCGCTCCTGCGTCACGGTCTGCGAGGCGACGGTCTTGCCGAAGGCCACGCGTGAGGAGGCGCGCTTGCACATCAGCTCGAGCGCGCGTTCGGCCAGGCCGATCAGGCGCATGCAGTGGTGGATGCGTCCGGGGCCGAGGCGTCCCTGTGCGATCTCGAAGCCGCGGCCTTCGCCCAGCAGGATGTTGTCGACGGGCACTCGCACGTTCTCGAAGTACATCTCGACGTGGCCGTGCGGTGCGTCGTCATAGCCCATCACGTTGAGCGGACGCACGATGCGGATGCCCTTCGTGTCGGCCGGCACGATGACCATGCTCTGCTGCGAATGCCGCGGCGCGTCGGGATCGCTCTTGCCCATGGTGATGAAGACCGCGCAGCGCGGATCGGCCGCGCCCGAGATCCACCACTTGTGGCCGTTGATCACGTACTCGTTGCCCTGTCGCTCGATGCGCGTCGAGATGTTGGTGGCGTCGCTGGAAGCGACTTCGGGCTCGGTCATCGCGAAGGCCGAGCGGATCTGGCCCTCGAGCAGCGGCTTGAGCCAACGCGCCTTGATGGCGTCGGAGCCGTAGCGGGCGATCGTCTCCATGTTGCCGGTGTCGGGCGCCGAGCAGTTGAAGACTTCCGATGCCCATTGCACGCGGCCCATCAGCTCGGCCAGCGGCGCGTATTCCTGGTTCGTGAGCCCCGCGCCTTCGTAGCCCGAGGCTGCGGCGCTGTCGACCGGCAGGAAGAGGTTCCACAGGCCCTGGGCCTTGGCCTTGTCCTTGAGCTTCTCAACGGTGTTGAGTGCCGTCCAGCGCTTGCCGGCCGCCGTGTTCGCGGCCAGCTCGGCCGCGTACTCGGCTTCGGCCGGAAAGATGTAGTCGTCCATGAACGCGCTGACGCGTTTCTGCAGTTCTTTGGTTTTGGCCGAGTATTCGAAGTCCATCTCTGTCTCCTTGGGTGATGGGTGATGTGGGACAGCTAGGCCTTTTGGGCAAACTGCCAGGCCATTTCGGCCATGGGACGAGCGCCGCGGGCCGATGCCACGGCTTGCTCGCTCGATGCGGTGCCGGCCTCGACCCGTTTGGCAATGCCTTGCAGGATCGCAGCCATGCGGAACAGGTTGTAGGCCAGGTAGAAGTTCCAGTCGGGCGCCAGCGCTTCGGGCGTGCCGATGCGCGTGCGCTCGCAGTAGCGGCGGATGTATTCGCTCTCGGTGGGAATGCCGAGCGCGGCCACGTCCACGCCGCCGATGCCGCGGCCGGTGGTGGGCGGCATGTGCCACGACATGCAGTGGTAGCTGAAGTCGGCCAGCGGATGGCCCAGCGTCGAGAGCTCCCAGTCGAGCACCGCGATGATCCGCGGCTCGGTGGGGTGGAACATCACGTTGTCGAGGCGGTAGTCGCCATGGACGATCGAGATCTTGCTTTCGTCGCGCGCGCTCGCCGGCATGTGCGCAGGCAGCCAGTCGATGAGCCGCTCCATGGCCTCGATGGGCCGCGAGAGTTCGCCGGCACCGTCTGCCGAAGCCTTGTACTGCTTGCTCCAGCGGCCGATCTGGCGTTCGAAGTAGTTGCCGGGCTTGCCGTAGTCGGCGAGTCCGCGCTCGGCGAACTTCACCGTGTGCAGCGCCGCGATCACGCGGTTCATCTCGTCGTAGATCGCCGCGCGTCCGGCGTTGTCCATGCCGGGAAGCGACTGGTCCCAGAGCACGCGGCCCTGCATGAATTCCATCACGTAGAAGGCGCGGCCGATGATGGCTTCGTCTTCGCACAGGCAGTGCATGCGCGGCACGGGCACGTCGGTGCCGGCCAGGCCGCTCATGACCTTGAATTCGCGCTCCACCGCATGCGCCGAAGGCAGCAGCTTGGCGACGGGACCGGGCTTGGCGCGCATGACGTAGCTGCGCTTCGGCGTGACGAGCTTGTAGGTCGGGTTGGATTGCCCACCCTTGAACATCTCGACCGTGAGCGGCCCCTCGAAGCCCTCGAGGTGCACTGCGAGCCAGGCCGCAAGGACCTCGACGTCGAAGGCATGCTGCGCCGAGACCGCGCGGGTGCCGATGAAACTGGAGAAATCCTGGCTCATGTCAATGATCTGCTTCCGAGATGCGCATCAAGGCTGCGCGGTCCAGCACCACGAGGCCGCCTGGCTCGATCCGGATCGTGCCCTCGCGCTCCATGGTCTTGAGTTCCTGGTTGACGCGCTGGCGCGAGGCGCCGAGCAGCTGCGCGAGCTCTTCCTGTGCCAGGTGCAGGCCAATGCGCGTCTGGCTGCCGTCGTCGAGGTTCGGCACGCCGTAGCTGCGCACCAGATGGATCAGCTGCTTCGCGAGCCGCGCGCGCAAGGGCAGGGTGTTGAGGTCTTCCACCAGCCCGAACAGCGTGCGGATGCGGCGCGCCTGCAGCCGCATCAGCGCCTCGTACAGCTCGACGTGGGTCGCGAGGATCTTCTGGAAATCGGCGCGCGCCACGCACAGCACCGTGCTGTCGCCATGCGCATAGGCGTCGTGCGTGCGCCGGTCCCCATCGAACATCGCCACGTCGCCGAACCAGATGCCCGGCTCGACGTAGGTCAGCGTCACCTGCTTGCCCGAGACCGCCGTCGAGCTGACGCGCACGGCACCCTTGGCACAGGCGATCCAGTGATCGGGCGGGTCGCCGCGGGCAGCGATCAGGTCGCCGTCCTTGAAGCGTTTGACGAAAGCGCATCGAAGAATGTCGTGCCGTAGCGATGGTGAGAGAGAAGAAAACCAGCGACCACTGTTGATCGCTTCACGTTCTTCGATGGTAAGAATGGGGTCGTCCATTGGTCTGTCCTGTCGGCGACTGAAAGGCTGGAAGGTGTCACGGGAGCGACGGCGCGCTTATCCGTACTGCGGAGGCTTCTTCTCGAGGAAGGCGGCAATGCCGATGCCGGCATTCGGATGATGGAGGTTGCGCACGAAGTGGTCGCGCTCCTGCGAGAGCTGCGACGCGAAGCTGGCGCCCCGCGCCTCGCTGAGCAGTTCCTTGATGCTCGCCAGCGCATTCGGTGCGTGCGCGTTGAGCCGCGCCGCCAGCGCCAGCGCGCCGGCAAGCGCCTGGCCGTTCTCGCTCAGTTCGTTGACGAGGCCGAGCGCATGCAGCCGCGGCGCGGCGATGCGTTCGCCGCACATCAGCCATTCGCTGGCAAGCTGGCGCGGCAGGGCTTGCGCCAGCTCCCAGCTCAGGCCCGCCACGGGAGACAGCGCCAGGTTGCTGTACGACGATGCGAAGACCGCATCGCGCGCGGCCACGATGAAATCGCAGGCCAGCGCCAGCGAGAAGCCTGCACCTGCCGCCGCACCTTCGACGGCCGCAATGATCGGCTTGGGAAAGGCGCGGATCGAGTCGATCCAGTTGTGCAGGCCCTCGACGCTTTCGGCCTGCACCAAGGGATCGCGCTGGCGGTTGTCGGCCAGGCGCTGCAGCGAGCCGCCGGCGCAAAACCAAGCGCCCTGGCCCACGAGCACCACGCTGCGGACCTCGTCGCTGCTCTCCGCGCCGTTGAGCGCCTCGACGCCGGCGGCGTAGATCTCGGGGGCCAGTGCATTGCGCTGGGTCGGGTTGGCGATGGTCAGCACCATGGTGCGTCCCTCGCTGGTGCTTTTCAGTTCGGCGGGCATGGCGGCGGTGCTTTCGTGGAGGATGGTCGGTTCGGCGGCTGACTACTCTTACTCTTCTTCGTGCAGCAGGCTCAGGCCGAGTGCACCACGGCGGCGCAGCCACGGGCTCGGGCGGTAGCGCGGGTCGCCATAGACGGTCTGCAGGTTGAACAACACTTCGAGCATGTTGGTCGGCCCGTGCAGGTTGCCCATGGCGAGCGGTCCGCGCGGGTAGCCGAGGCCGAGCTGGACCGCGGTTTCGAGATCGGCCGGCGAACACACGCGCTGCTGGCACATGTCGGCGGCGATGTTCACGATGGTGCCGACCACCCGTTGGGTGACGAAGCCGCCGCTGTCGCGGATCACGCTGACGGCCTTGCCGTCGCGCGCGAAGAGCGCATGCGCTGCATCGCGCATGTCGCGCCGCGTGGCCGGGTTGGTGGCCAGCACGCGGCGTCGCGTGGCGGCGTCGTCGACCAGCATGTCGATGCCGACGGTGCGCGTGGCGTCCAGGCGCTCGACGGCGGCGATCGTGGTCACGTCGAAGCCGAGCGGCGCCACGAGGATCAGCGAGCCCGGTGCCGCCGTGGCGCCGCTGTCGATCTGCGCGCCCAGCGTGTTGATCAGGCGCAGCAGTTCGGCACGGCGTGCGGCACGCGGCGAGACCCAGACCGAAGGCAAGGTGCCCACGCTCGGCGGCAGTGGTTCGGCGTCCTGCTGCTGGGCCCCGTCGGCGTAGCGATAGAAGCCCTCGCCGGTCTTGCGCCCGAGCACGCCGGCCGCGAGGCGCTGCGCGGTGATCACGCTGGGCCGGAAGCGCGGCTCCTCGTAGTACTGGTGGTAGATCGACTCCATCACCGGGTGCGACACGTCGAGCGCGGTCAAGTCCATCAGCTCAAAGGGGCCGAGGCGGAAGCCCGCCTGGTCCTTGAGGATGCGGTCGACCGTGGCGAAGTCGGCCACGCCTTCGCCGACGATGCGCAGCGCCTCGGTGCCGTAGCCGCGGCCGGCGTGGTTGACGATGAAGCCGGGCGTGTCCTGTGCCTGCACGGCGCTGTGGCCCATCTGTGCGGCGTAGCCCGCCAGCCGCTTGCAGGTGTCGGGTGATGTGCGGAAGCCGGCCACGACCTCGACCACCTTCATCAGCGGCACGGGGTTGAAGAAATGGAAGCCCGCCATCCGCTCGGGATGCGCGAGCCCGGCGGCGATCGCCGTGACCGAGAGCGACGAGGTATTGGTGGCGAGCGTGGCCGCAGGCGTGACGATCGCCTCGAGTTCGCGGAACAGCTTGCGCTTGACTTCGAGGTCTTCGACCACCGCTTCGATCACGAGGTCGCAGCCGGCCAGGGCGGCGATCGAATCGACCGCCTTGACGCGCGCAAGCTGCGCGTCGCGCGTCGGCACGTCGATCCTGCCTTTCTCGTGCAGCTTGTTCCATTGGGCCGCAAGGGCTTCGCGCCCGCGCTCCGCGGCGCCCGCGAAACTGTCGAGCAGCAGTACCTCGCTGCCGGCCTGGGCGGCGATCTGGGCGATGCCCCGCCCCATTGCGCCGGCGCCGACGACGCCGATCCGGGTGTAGTTGACTGTCATTGGAGAAGGATTTTCACTGGTTGAGAAATTCGGGCCGGCGGGCGGCTGCCCCGACCGCGGTGTTTCGAGCAGACTGCGATTTTGCCGCCATGGCCGGAACGGGCGCTGCGGGTTTCTCGCAGCAGGCGCGTCAGGCCGCCCGGCCGCTGCGGTCGATGGCCACGCTCGCGCCGATGGCGACCAGCAGCAGCGCAAGGCCGACCCAGTTCATCCATGCCGATGCGTCGTTGGCCAGCAGCCATCCGCCGAGCGCGGCACCGACGGCCTGGCCCGTGTAGATGCCCGAGCTGTTCAGCGCCACCGAGCCGGGCGCGAGCGCTGGCGCCAGGCTCACCAGCCGAGCCTGCTGCGCCGAATTGGTGGCGAAGCATCCGAGCCCCCAGGGCACGATCACCGCGGCCAGCCAGGGCAGGGTGGGCGCCCAGGGCCAGAGGAACAGACTCAGCGCGATCAGCGAACTCGTCAACAGCACCATGCGGCCTGCACCGACGCGGTCGATGAAGCGGCTCACGACCATGTTGCCCAGCACGCCGAAAACGCCGAACAGGCCCCACACCAGGCTCAACGTGGTGGGGTCTGCGCCGAAGTCCTGCTTAAGGACCGGGCCGAAGTAGCTGGACAGGACGAACTGGCCGGCACCCTGCAGCGCCGTGACCGCGACGATGCCCATCAGCACCGGGCTGCGCAGCACGCGCGACCATGCGGCCTTGGACAGTGCTGCGGGATGGATCCCCTGCGGCAGCGTCAGCCAGACCCAGGCTGCGCTCGCGACGCTCAGCACCGCGATGGCCACGAAAGCCATGCGCCATCCAAAGTGCCCCCCGATCAGCGCACCGATCGGGAGGCCCAGCACCGAGGCCAGCGACCAACCGAGAAAGACGAAGGTCACCGCACGCCCGCGCTGTTCCGGTGCCACCAGCAAGCCGGCACAGGCGGCGGCTTGCGGCGTGAAGACCGCTGGCGCGATCACCGTGAGCATGCGCACCGGCAGCAGGGCGCCGAAGCTGGGCATCGCGGCCGCAATGGCGTGCCATGCCGCGTACCAGAGGAGCGAAAGCGCGAGCAGCTGGCGGCGGTCCCAGCCCGCGACCGCGGCCGCCAGCAGCGGCGCGCCGATGCACATCACGATGGCCGCGACCGTGATGAGCTGCCCTGCCGTCGCGACGGAGACCGCGAGCGATGCGCTGATCTCGTTGAGCGTGCCGGGCACCACCATCACGCCCGTGCCAATCACGAAGTTGCCGGCCAGCAGCGCCCAGAGCGCACCCCGGGACGCCGACCGGCTCACGGAGCCGTCTCCGGACTCACCGGCGGACCTGCAGGGCGCCGGGATTCACGATGTTGGTGGGGTTGCCCTTGATGAAGCTCACGACGTTGTCGAAGGCCTGCCCGAAATAGCTCTCGTAGCTTTCCTGCTCGACATAGCCGATGTGCGGTGTGCAGATGCAGTTTTCGAGGCGCAGCAGTGCGTGGCCCTGCAACGGCGGTTCGCTCTCGAACACGTCGATCGCCGCGAGGCCCGGCCGGCCGCGGTTCAAGGCGGCGAGCAGCGCATCGGCCTCGACCAGTTCGGCCCGCGAGGTGTTGACGAAGAGCGCTGTCGGCTTCATGCGCGAGAGGTCCTCGAGCGTGACGAGGCCCACGGTCTCTTCGTTGAGCCGCAGGTGCACCGACAGCACGTCGGCCGCGGCAAAGAACTCCTGGCGGTTCTGCGCCACCTGGAAGCCGTCGGAACGCGCCTTGGCGCAGCTCGCCTCGCGGCCCCAGATCACGACCTGCATGCCGAACGCCTGGCCGTAGCGCGCCACCAGTTGGCCGATGCGACCATAGCCCCAGATGCAGAGCGTCTTGCCCTTGAGCACCGAGCCGAGCCCGAAGTTGGGCGGCATCGACGCCGACTTGAGACCCGACTGCTGCCACGCGCCGTGCTTGAGGTTGCTGATGTACTGCGGCAGCCGGCGCATGGCCGCCATGATCAGCGCCCAGGTGAGTTCGGCGGGCGCCTGCGGCGAGCCGCTGCCCTCGGCCACAGCCACGCCGCGCTCGGTGCAGGCCGCGACGTCGATGTGGCCGCCGACGCGGCCGGTCTGGGAAATGAGTTTGAGCCGGGGCAGCTTCTCGATCAGCTGCCGCGAGATGTGGGTGCGCTCCCGGATCAGCACGATCACGTCGGCGTCTTTCAGGCGCACCGAGAGCTGGCCGATGCCTTTCACGGTGTTGGTGTAGACCTTGGCGGCGTAGGCGTCGAGCTTGGCGGCGCAGCGCAGCTTGCGCACGGCGTCCTGGTAATCGTCGAGGATCACAATATTCATGGCGTGCAATTGTGCCTCGCAGCACTGGCACGGCGCGCGCCTGAACGTTTGGATACCCGGCCCCGGGGAAAGTCACCGGGGCGTGCACGGGCTCAGTGCAGGTGCGCGGACCGCGGTGCGGCACTCACGGCTTCCATGGCCTCGAGCGCGGCGAGCCGGTCGAGCTCGGCGCAGACATCGGCCATACGCCCCGAAATCACCATCCGGTTGGTGCTGCGTTTTTCGCCCTGGTGATCGACCACGCGGATCACGCGCAGCGGCCGTGCAGGCGCGGCAGCGGCCTTGGGTGCCGCCTGGGCATGGGGCCGGGCCGCGCAGGCAGGGCGAACGACGAGGCCGCCATGCAAGCCTGCGGACGCAGCACGGCCATCGCGGTGGCGGGCACTGCGCGCGGGCAGCAACCGGCTGGCCAGCGACTGCAGCGGCATCCAAAGGTCAACGATAGCGAGAAGGGCGATTCCCATGTGAACTCCAAGAAGGTTTGAGGTTGAACACAGGCAGGATTGCTTTCGCCGGACGCAACAGGGTGATGGCGCCAGTTGCGCCATACGCCCGCCACCTGTTGCGGCTGGATGGATGGTTTCGGTTGTCAGCAGCCGGTTTGGCGGCTACATCAGCATGGTGTTGCGGATCAGGCCCACGGCAAGGCCCTCGATCTCGAACGGCTCGCCGGGCTGGACCACGATGGTCGGATAGTCGGGGTTTTCAGCGTGCAGCTCGATCACCTGCTTGTTGCGCTTGAGGCGCTTGACAGTGACTTCGTCGCCGAGGCGGGCCACCACGATCTGGCCGTTGCGGGCTTCCTTGGTGGCTTGCACCGCGAGCAGGTCGCCGTCCATGATGCCGGCGTCGCGCATCGACATGCCGCGCACCTTGAGCAGGTAGTCGGGCTGCTGCTGGAACAGGGTGTTTTCGACGTAGTAGGTCTGGTCGACGTGCTCCTGCGCGAGGATCGGCGAGCCCGCGGCCACGCGGCCGATGAGCGGCAGCGCGAGCTGCGCCATGCCGGGCAGCGAGAGCGAGAACTGCCCGCCTTCGCGGTGCCGGGTCTCGTTGAGCGAGCGCAGCGCGTCGCCCTTGAGCCGGATGCCGCGCGAGGTGCCGCTGACGAGTTCGATCACGCCCTTGCGGGCCAGCGCCTGCAGATGCTCCTCGGCCGCGTTCGCGGATTTGAAGCCGAGTTCGTTGGCGATCTCGGCGCGCGTGGGTGGCGCGCCAGTGCGTGCGATGGCGCTCTGGATCAAGTCCAGGATCTGTTGCTGGCGGGCGGTAAGCTTCACGGCAAACTGCATAGTGGTTCCTTGCGGCACTGGCTAGATATCCAGTAACTGTATTTTTAACCAGTTTTTAAAAGTTGGCAAGCATGGTGAATTCATCAGGTCCTGGTGTGCGGCGTATCGTGGTGTTGGGCACGGGCGGCACCATCGCAGGCCGCGCCGCCGATGACGGCGACAACATCGGTTACACCGCGGGCGAGGTCGTGGTGGCCGATCTGCTTGGCGGCATCGGTGCCCCCGCGGGCTTTGCGCTCGTGGCCGAGCAGGTTGCCCAGCTCGACAGCAAGGACATGGGCTTTGACGTCTGGCTGCAACTCGCCGAGCGCTGCGCTGTGTGGCTCGCCGAGCCTGACGTGGCGGGCGTGGTGGTCACCCATGGCACCGACACCATCGAGGAGACGGCCTTCTTCCTCCACTCGGTGCTCGCGCCGGCCAAGCCGATCGTGTTGACCTGCGCCATGCGCCCGGCAAGCTCCCTCTCGCCCGATGGCCCGCAGAACCTGCGCGATGCCGTCGCGGTCGCCGGCGCGACGGGCGCGAAAGGGACGACTGTGGTCTGTGCCGGCACGGTGCATGGTGCGCTCGACGTCCAGAAGGTGCACACGTACCGTCCTGATGCGTTTGCATCGGGCGACGCCGGCCCGGTCGCCTACGTGGAAGAGGGTGTGGTTCGGCGCCTGCGGGACTGGCCCGGCGCCGTGCCGGGCGGCGCTGGCGTAGGGCTGCGCGCGGTCGCGGGAGCGGTCGCGGCGGCAGGGTGGCCGCGGGTCGAGATCGTCATGAGCCATGCCGGCGCCAGCGGCGCGCTGATCGACCTGCTGTGCCAGGAGCGCGCCGGCGGCGTCGCCGAGCCGGTCCGCGGACTGGTCGTGGCGGCCACCGGCAATGGCACACTGCACCAGACGCTCGAGGCTGCTGCCGTGCGCGCGGAACAGGCTGGTATCCCGGTGTTGCGCGCCACGCGTTGCGCGAGCGGCCGCATTCTGCCGCGGCCCGACGACCGGCTGCGCGATGCGGGCGCGCTGACGCCGGTCAAGGCGCGCGTTGCGTTGATGCTCGAACTGCTGGGAAGGGGAAAAGAAGACGCCGCCTGAACCGCAGCGCCGGCGCGGCGCTCAGCTGCTCAGGGCCGCCAATGCGCGCTGCGTGATCTCGTCGACCGTACCGACGCCCTTGATGGCGCGGTACTTGGGCGCATTGGCCGGGTCGGCCTTGGCCCATGCGGAGTAGTAGTCGACCAGCGGACGGGTCTGCTCGCTGTAGACCTCGAGGCGCTTGCGAACGGTTTCTTCCTCGTCGTCCTTGCGCTGGATCAGGTCTTCGCCCGTGACGTCGTCCTTGCCTTCGACCTTCGGCGGATTGAACTTGACGTGGTAGGTGCGGCCCGACGCAGGATGCGAGCGTCGGCCGCTCATGCGTTCGATGATGTCGCTGAACGGCACGTCGATCTCGAGCACGTAGTCGAGCTTGACGCCGGCCGCCTTCATGGCGTCCGCCTGGGGGATCGTGCGTGGGAAACCGTCGAACAGGAACCCGTCGGCGCAGTCGGGTTGCCCGATGCGTTCCTTCACGAGATTGATGATCAGGTCGTCGCTCACGAGGCCACCCGATTCCATGATCGACTTGGCTTGTTGTCCGAGCGGGGTGCCCGCCTTGACCGCCGCGCGCAGCATGTCGCCGGTGGAAATCTGGGGAATGCCGTACTTCTGGCAGATGAAAGTGGCTTGCGTGCCTTTGCCCGCCCCGGGCGCGCCCAGCAAAATTAGTCTCATGATGTCCTCGGACGGTTCTTAGATTTTGTGTCGCACCCCATGCGGCCCGAGGGCCGCCCAAGGCGGAATTGCTTCGAGGATAGCATGCGAGGACGGGCGAAATTCCCGCTGCCGCCCTCTGTGCGGGGGCTTCAGCGCACGCTCGCGAAGACCGCGCGGACGCGCGCGAGGTCTTCGGGTGTGTCGACGCCGGGGCCCGGCGCAGTCTGGCTCACATGCACCGCGATGCGGTGACCGTGCCAGAGCGCACGCAACTGTTCGAGCGCCTCGGTGGCCTCGATCGGCGCCGGCGGCAGCGACGGAAAACGCCGCACGAAACCGGCACGGTAGCCATAGATGCCGATGTGGCGCAGCGGCGCGGGCGAGGGCAGCACACCGGGTGCCGCGCCGCCGGCCGAGCCATCGCGCCACCAGGGGATTGGCGCCCGGCTGAAATAGAGCGCGTGGCCTTCGGCGTTGAGCACGGCCTTGACCACGTTTGGATTCACGAAGTCGGCCACCGACTCGATGGCGTGCACTGCGGTGCTCATCGCGGCGCCGGGGTGGGCCGACAGCGTGGCGGCCACGGCATCGATCAGCGCCGGATCGATCAGCGGTTCGTCGCCCTGGACATTGACCACGATGTCGTCGCCGTCGAGCCCAAGCTGTTCGCAAGCCTCGGCCAGGCGGTCGCTGCCGCTCGCATGGTCCTGCCGCGTGAGCACGGCCTCGACCCCATGTTCCCGGCAGGCATCGACGATGGACCCATGGTCCGCTGCGACCACCACGCGCGCCGCGCCCGACGCGGCGGCGCGCAGGGCCACGCGAACGACCATGGGCAGGCCGGCGATGTCGGCCAGCGGTTTGTCGGGCAGCCGCGTCGACGCCAGGCGCGCCGGCACCAGGACGGTGAAGCTCACCGCCCCAGCTCTTCGTCGGACAGGGTGCGCGCCTCGTTCTCGAGCAGCACGGGAATGCCGTCGCGCACCGGGTAGGCGAGGCGGGCGCTGCGCGAGCAGAGCTCCTGCTTCTCGGCGTTCCAGGTCAGCGGGCCCTTGGTGACGGGGCAGACGAGCAGTTCAAGCAGCTTGGTGTCCATCGAGCGATGATAGCTTTGCGTCGAGCGCAGCGAAGAACGCGGCCGACGGCGCGAAGTCGAGCGGCACCGCGAGCGCTTCCGGGGCCTTGCGCCACAGCTTGACCGCGTCCTTCTCGGTGCAGAGCAGCCGCTGCCCGGCGAGCGCGGGCGTTTCCCAATCGGCAAAATCGTGGTGGTCGGGCAGTGCGATGGTCCGGGACAGCGTGAGCCCGCGTGCGCGCAGCATCTCGAAGAAGGCTTCGGGCCGCGCAATGGCTGCAAGCGCGATCACGGGATGGCCTGCGAGCGCAGCCAGCGGAATGCGTGTGCCGTCGCGCGCCACCGTGTCGGGCGCGAGCGCACGGGTCGCGGTGTAGCCGCCCGCGAAGGCAGGCTTCGCGCCGCTGTGGAGCACCAGGTCGCAGGCGCGCGGCCAGCGCTCGCGCAGCGGTCCGGCAGGAAGCCGCCAGCCGTTGCCGACGCCGCGGTCGTCGAACACGCAGATCTCGATGTCGCGGGCGAGCGCGAGGTGCTGCAGCCCGTCGTCGCTCACGATGACCTGCGTGGCCGGGTAGCGGGCGAGCAGGGCCCGCGCGGCCTCGATGCGGCGCCGCGCCACGAATACCGGCGCCCCGGTGGCGCGATGGATCAGTGCCGGCTCGTCACCCACTTCTGCAGGTGCGCTCTCGGCGAGCACCTCGCGGCAATCGGTGGTGCGGCGGCCATGGCCGCGCGAGATCACGCCCACGCGCAGGCCACGCGCCTGAAGATGCCGCACGATGGCCATCACCACCGGCGTCTTGCCGGCACCGCCCGCGATCACGTTGCCCACCACGATGACCGGCACGCCGGCGCGCTCGGATCGGAGCCATCCCAGCCGGTAGAGCGAACCGCGCAGCGCGAAGAGCGCTGCATACAGCAGCGACAGCGGCCACAGCAGGCAGGCCGGCAGGCCGCGTCGCAGCCAGGCCCGCTGCAGCCGGGAGGCCGATGCGTTGCGCGCCTCGGGCTGCTGCACTTGGCGGCCCTCAGTGCGTCGTCGACTGCGCGGCGAAGGTGATCTGCACCAGGCCCGCGCGGCGTGCGGCTTCCATCACCGTGATCACCGACTGGTGCGGGCTGCTCGCGTCCGCGCTGATGATGACGACGCTGTCCTTGCCGCCGGTCGCGGCTGCGGCCAGGGCGGCGGCCACGGCATCCACGCCGCGATCCGCCAGCGCGGTCTTGTTGATCGAATACCGGCCGTCGGCCGACACCGCAACGATCACTTCCTTCGGATAGTCGCGCTGGGCATCGACATCGGCCGTCGGCAGCCGCAGCTGCATCTCGGTGAATTTGCTGTAGGTGGTCGACAGCATCAGGAAGATCAGCACCACCAGCAGCACGTCGATGAACGGGATCAGGTTGATCTCCGGCTCGTCGCGCGCGCCGTGGCGAAACTGCATGCGGCCGGGGCGGCTCATCTGCGCAGGGCGCTCAGATGGCGCGCGAAGCGTTCGCCCGACAGTTCGAGGTGCAGCAGGTATTCGTCGACCCGGGTGCGGAAGTAGCGCCAGAAGATCAGCGTCGGAATGGCCACGATCAGGCCGAACGCCGTGTTGTAGAGCGCGATCGAGATGCCGTGGGCGAGCTGTGCGGGATTGCCCGAACCCACCGCGCCGCTGCCGGGCGACTGCGAGCCGAAGATCTCGATCATGCCGATGACCGTGCCGAGCAGGCCGAGCAGCGGCGCCGCCGACGCAATGGTGGCCAGCGCCGGCAGGTAGCGTTCGAGCCGGTGCGCCACGGTGCGGCCCGACGCCTCCATGGCGGCGCGCAGGTCTTCCTCGGTGCACAGCGGGTTGGCATTGAGCGCCCGCAGGCCGGCGGCCAGCACCTGGCCGAGCATCGAATTCTGTTCGAGCCGGGTGACCACGTCGGGCCCCGGCACGGCGCCGTGCGAGACGGTGATGGCCTCGTCGAGCAGCTTGGGCGGCAGGACCTTCACGGTCTTGAGGTTCACGAAACGTTCGATCACCAGCGCGAGCGCAATGACGGAGCAGGCGAGCAATGGCCAGATCGGCCAGCCCGCGGCAACAATGATGGAAAACAAGAAAATCCTCCGGCCCGTAGACTGCAAATGCGCGGCGATTATCCCCCGAGCGCAGCCCGCTAAACGCGGCACGCTTCCTGTAAGCGAAGACGCACAGATTCTGTGGATAACTTTGTGACTAACCCATTGCGCAATGCGTCCGAACCCGCATGGGGCGGGCTTCTCATTAGATCGACTGAATTTTGAGCACTCCTTTTTTCAATGAAATCAAGGGCTTGCACGACAAACCGTGCTTTTGTTCCATGCCTGGTGCCGCCTGCCGGGGCCCGGCGGGCGACTGTGGAAGAGTGGCGACACGCCGCTCGTGCGCTTCGTGAGCTGGCGTGAGCCGGCTGCGGCGCCCGGGCCGCGCATCTGGGCCGTCGGTGCGCTCTGCCGTGCGGTGGCCGACGCGCTCGACGCGCGCTTCAATCCGGTCGCGGTTCGTGGCGAGATCTCGGGCTTCTCGCGCGCGTCGAGCGGCCACTGCTATTTCTCGTTGAAGGACGAATCGGGCCAACTGCGCTGCGCCATGTTCCGGCGTGCCGCAAGCCTGCTCGACTTCTCGCCGCGCGACGGCGATCAGGTCGAGGTGCGGGGCCGGCTCGCCGTCTACGAGCCGCGCGGCGACCTGCAACTTGTCGTCGAGAGCCTGCAGCGGGCGGGGCAGGGTGCGCTTTTCGAGCAGTTCCTGCAGCGCAAGGCCCGGCTCGAGGCCGAGGGGCTCTTCGACACGGCCCGCAAGCGGGCGCTGCCGCTGATGCCGCGTTCGGTCGGCCTCGTGACCTCGCTCGGCGCTGCGGCTTTGCACGACGTGGTCACGGCGCTGCGTCGCCGCGCGCCGCACATTCAGGTGGTCCTCGCGCCGGCGGCCGTGCAGGGTGCCGGCGCGCCGGCCGAACTGGTGCGCGCGCTGCAGTCGCTCTATGCGTTCACGCCCGCTGTCGACGTGATCCTGCTGGTGCGCGGCGGCGGATCGATCGAGGACCTCTGGGCTTTCAACGACGAGTCGCTGGCGCGTGCCATCGTCCAGAGCCCGGTGCCCCTGGTCTGCGGCGTGGGCCACGAAACCGACTTCACCATCGCCGATTTCTGCGCCGACCTGCGCGCGCCCACGCCCACGGCGGCCGCGGAACTCGTGAGCGCCCCGCAGGCCGTGTGGCTCGGCGCGCTCGACCTGCTCGACGAGCGCCTCGGCGATGCCCTCGGCACGCGGCTCGACGCACTCGGGCAACGGCTGGACCAGGCCGCGGCACGCCTGGGGCGGCCGTCGGGCATGGTGGCACGCCACCAGTTGCGGTTGGCTCACCATTCGCAGCGGCTGCGCTATGCGGCCATGTCCCGCATCGAGCGGCTCGGGCAAACGCCGCGCGCGATGGCGGCCGACTTTCCGCTGAAGCTCGTGCGCGTCATGGCCGAGCGCCGCGAACGGCTCGAAAGGGTTGCGGCGCGCCTTCGGCTGCTCGACCCGGCGCTCGTGCTGCAGCGCGGCTATGCCCTGCTCAGCGACGCCAGCGGCCGCACGGTCGTCAGCGCGAAGAATCTCCACGCCGGCGACGCGGTGTCGGCACGGCTCGCCGACGGTACGGTCGACCTGACCGTCGCACCCGACGAGACGGGAACGCGTCCGACGCCAGGCCGGTGATTACTTCCTAGAATCGTCGATTCCCACAACCAACCACGAGAAAAAAACCATGGAACATGTGCTCCCACCCCTGCCTTACGCCCTCGACGCGCTGGCACCCGAGTACTCGAAGGAAACGCTCGAGTACCACTACGGCAAGCACCACAACGCCTACGTGGTGAACCTCAACAACCTGCAGAAGGGCACCGAGTTCGAGTCGATGCCGCTCGAGGAGATCGTCAAGAAGTCGAGCGGCGGCATCTACAACAATGCCGCGCAGATCTGGAATCACACCTTCTTCTGGAACTGCATGAAGCCCCAGGGCGGCGGCACGCCCACGGGCGCGCTGGCCAAGGCGATCGACGCCAAGTGGGGCAGCTACGACGCGTTCAAGGAAGCCTTCGTCAAGTCGGCCGTGGGCAATTTCGGCTCTGGCTGGACCTGGCTGGTGAAGAAGGGCGACGGCTCGCTCGACATCGTGAACATGGGCGCCGCAGGCACGCCGCTGACCACGGGCGACACGCCGGTGCTCACGGTCGACGTCTGGGAGCACGCCTACTACATCGACTACCGCAACCTGCGCCCGAAGTTCGTCGAGACCTTCCTGGCGAAGCTGGTCAACTGGGACTTCGCAGCCAAGAACTTCGGCTGAGCAAACACGTACAGCTGAACGCAGAAAAAGCCCGGGCGGTCGCCTGGGCTTTTTTCTGCCTGCGTCCGGTTGATCGTTCCCGTCAGCGCCGGGCCGCAGCGAACAGCTCGCCGCCGAGCTTGGCGCCTTTCTTGATGTTCTTCTTGGCGAACCAGCCCTGGTTCATTTCGAGCACGTAGCGCACGGGCTCTTCGGAGCAATGCGATTGTTCTGTCATCGGCTGCATGTCGACCAGATTGACGATGCGGCCATCGTCGGCCACGAACGCCGCGGTCAACGGCAGCAGCGTGTTGCGCATCCAGAAGCACTGGGTGGCTGGCTGGTCGAAGACGAAGATCATCCCTTCGGACTGCGGCATCTCCTTGCGGAACATCAGGCCGATCTCGCGTTGGCGAGGGGTCTGCGCCACTTGCGCGTCAATCTTGTAGAGCCCCACCGAGAGCTGCGTGCGCTGGAGGTCGGTCTGGGGTTGTTGCTGGGCATGCGCGGCGCCGGCAAGGAACATGGCGGCAAGCAGGAGCAGGGCGGCGAAACGCTGAAACATCGAGAGCCTCTCTGGCGGGGACGGGGTTCGGGGCAGGGCAACAAAAATGCCAGCCGATGCGGGCGATGCCGGTGCGCTAGAAAGCTTACACCTTCTTCGAAGGCAAAAAAAAGCGCCCCGTCGGAGCGCTTCTTCTGCAGGGACGGGCCCTTACTTGGGCGTGCTGCCCTGGTTCGACTTGCGCTTCACGCTGCCGTCTTTATTGCGGCGGCGGTCGTCGCGCGTTGCAGCGCGCTTCTCGCCAGCCACTGCGGCCTTGTCGGCACCAAAGGTGCCGCCTTCGGGCGTCTTGGCGATGTCGCCGGCGGGAGCTGCCACTTGACCGGCGGGGCGGCTTTCCTTGGTGGCTTCGGCACGGGCTTGCGGCTTGCTGCCGGTGGCGTTCCCTTGCTCGGGCGTGGCGCCGGTGGGGTTCTGGGCGTAAGCGCCAGCGGCGAACAGGCCTGCAATCATGACTGCGAGAATTTTGCTCATTGATGATTCCTCTATTCGAGAATTGGTTGGAAACGCCCCCCGGCTGGCAGAAGGTCAGTCCCTAACGAGGCCGCGGTCTCATCGGTTGACAAATGTCAGCGTACGGGTTGCGTCTAAAATGTACCGTGATTTGTTCGCTAGCTGTACAGCGATTCCTTTCGCTGTCTGAATTCGCAGACGGTCGTCCGAACTACGTCACTCCCGGAGTCATTTCCCCTCATGTCCAGCTACCAGCACATCAAAGTCCCGGCCGAAGGCCAGAAGATCACGGTCAACGCCGACAACTCGCTCAATGTGCCTGACCAGCCGATCATTCCCTTCATCGAAGGCGACGGCACGGGCATGGACATCACCCCGGTGATGCTCAAGGTGGTGGACGCTGCCGTGGCCAAGGCCTACGGCGGCAAGAAGAAGATCCACTGGATGGAGGTCTTCGCCGGCGAGAAGTCGACCAAGGTCTACGGTCCCGACGTCTGGCTGCCCGAAGAAACGCTGCACGCCGTGCGCGACTACGTCGTCTCGATCAAGGGCCCGCTGACCACGCCCGTGGGCGGCGGCATCCGCTCGCTGAACGTTGCACTGCGCCAGGAACTCGACCTGTACGTCTGCCTGCGCCCGATCCAGTACTTCGAGGGCGTGCCCAGCCCGGTGCGCGAGCCGCACAAGACCAACATGGTCATCTTCCGCGAGAACTCGGAAGACATCTACGCCGGCATCGAGTTCGAAGCCGAGAGCGACAAGGCCAAGAAGCTCATCAAGTTCCTGCAGGACGAGATGGGCGTCAAGAAGATCCGTTTCCCCAATACCTCCGGCATCGGCGTCAAGCCGGTCTCGCGCGAAGGCACCGAGCGCCTGGTGCGCAAGGCCCTGCAATACGCCGTCGACAACGACAAGCCCAGCGTGACCCTGGTGCACAAGGGCAACATCATGAAGTTCACCGAAGGTGGCTTCCGTGACTGGGGCTACAACCTCGCGGCCAAGGAGTTCGGCGCCGAGCTGATCGACGGCGGCCCGTGGATGAAGTTCAAGAACCCCAAGACGGGCAAGGAAATCACCGTCAAGGACAGCATCGCCGACGCGTTCCTGCAGCAGATCCTGCTGCGCCCCGCCGAATACA
Source organism: Variovorax sp. Soil_C_19 (assembly GCF_057657255.1). Lineage (NCBI taxonomy): Bacteria > Pseudomonadati > Pseudomonadota > Betaproteobacteria > Burkholderiales > Comamonadaceae > Variovorax > Variovorax sp. Soil_C_19. Next base: position 319,450 of record NZ_JBDGIV010000004.1, read on the forward strand.
GCGTGATCGCCACGCTGAACCTCAACGGCGACTACGTGTCCGACGCGCTCGCCGCACAGGTGGGCGGCATCGGCATCGCCCCGGGCGCGAACCTCAGCGACACCGTCGCGATGTTCGAGGCCACCCACGGCACGGCGCCCAAATACGCCGGCAAAGACTACGTGAACCCCGGTTCCGAGATCCTCTCGGCCGAGATGATGCTGCGCCACATGGGCTGGACGGAAGCCGCCGACCTGACCATCAGCTCGATGAAAAAGTCGATCGCCAGCAAGAAGGTCACCTACGACTTCGCGCGTCTGATGGACGGCGCCACGCAGGTGAGCTGCTCCGGTTTCGGCCAGGTGATGATCGATAACATGTAATCTCGCCCAGCAATTTCACGGTGCCTTCGGGCTCTCGAAAAAAGAACCCTCAAGATCGCCCGGTCTTGGGGGTTTTGTACTTGATTTGTCGAATACTCGCCACCACATCTTCCTGCGTCGGCACGGTGCTTGCACGCTCTATAGAATCTTTTTTATGGCAACGAGAATTCCCAAGACGCCGACCAAGCCGCCGGCGCAGAAACCGGCCGGAGACGACGGAGATTCGGTCGTCCTGGAGCGTCGGCCGCAAAAAACAGCGCCACCCCAGATGTACCAGGTGGTCATGCTGAACGACGACTTCACACCGATGGAGTTCGTGATCGTCGTGCTGCAGGAATACTTCAACAAGGATCGCGAGACCGCGACCCAGATCATGCTCAAGATCCATCTCGATGGCCGCGGTGTTTGTGGGGTCTATTCCCGCGACATGGCTGCCACGAAGGTCAATCAGGTGATGGAAGCGGCGCATCAGGCCGGGCATCCGCTCCAATGCGTGAGCGAACCCGTTGCATGAGCCTGTTGAATTGCGCAAGCTCCAACCCATCTGAGAACTTATTTACAGCAAGGCAAAAGGAAATCACATGATTGCCCAGGAACTGGAAGTCAGCTTGCACATGGCCTTTGTCGAGGCCAGGCAGCAGCGCCACGAGTTCATCACCGTGGAGCATCTGTTGCTCGCTTTGCTGGACAACCCGAGCGCCGCAGAGGTCCTGCGCGCCTGCTCGGCGAACGTCGACGACCTGCGCGCGTCGCTCACCAACTTCATCAAGGACAACACGCCCCAGGTGGCGGGTACCGACGATGTCGACACCCAACCCACGCTGGGTTTCCAGCGCGTGATCCAGCGTGCCATCATGCATGTGCAGTCCACCGGCAACGGCAAGAAGGAAGTCACCGGCGCGAACGTGCTGGTCGCGATCTTCGGCGAGAAAGACTCGCACGCGGTGTACTACCTCCACCAGCAGGGCGTGACGCGCCTCGACGTGGTGAACTTCATCGCCCACGGCATCAAGAAGAGCGATCCGCCGGAGGCCGTCAAGGGCAGCGGCGATGCACCTTCGAGCGAAGGCGAGGAGGGCGGCGGCGAGAAGAACGAGAAGGCTTCGCCGCTCGAACAGTTCACGCAGAACCTCAACCAGATGGCCAAGGACGGCAAGATCGATCCGCTGATCGGCCGCGAGTACGAGGTCGAGCGCGTGATCCAGATCCTGTGCCGCCGGCGCAAGAACAACCCGCTGCTCGTGGGCGAGGCCGGCGTGGGCAAGACCGCGATCGCCGAAGGCCTAGCGTGGCGCATCACCCAGGGTGACGTGCCCGAGATCCTCGCCGAGTCGAACGTATTCTCGCTCGACATGGGCGCACTGCTCGCGGGCACCAAGTACCGCGGTGACTTCGAGCAGCGCCTGAAGGGCGTGATCAAGTCGCTGAAGGACAAGCCCAACGCGATCCTGTTCATCGACGAGATCCACACGCTGATCGGCGCGGGCGCGGCCTCGGGCGGCACGCTCGATGCATCGAACCTGCTGAAGCCGGCGCTCTCGAGCGGCCAGCTCAAGTGCATCGGTGCCACCACCTTCACCGAATACCGCGGCATCTTCGAAAAGGACGCGGCCCTGTCGCGCCGGTTCCAGAAGGTCGACGTGGTCGAGCCGACGGTGCAGGAAACCGTCGACATTCTGAAGGGGCTGAAGTCGCGCTTCGAAGAGCACCATGGCGTGCGTTACGCTGTCGCGGCCCTGCAGGCCGCAGCTGAACTGAGCGCCAAGTACATCAACGACCGCCACTTGCCCGACAAGGCCATCGACGTGATCGACGAGGCCGGTGCCGCGCAGCGCATCCTGCCCCCGAGCAAGCGCAAGAAGACCATCAGCAAGACCGAGGTCGAGGACATCGTCGCGAAGATCGCGCGCATTCCCCCGGCCAATGTCAGCAACGATGACCGCAGCAAGCTGCAGACCATCGAGCGCGACCTCAAGAGCGTGGTGTTCGGCCAGGACAAAGCGCTCGAAGTGCTCGCTTCGGCGGTCAAGATGGCGCGTTCGGGCCTGGGCAAGGGCGACAAGCCGATCGGCTCGTTCCTGTTCTCCGGCCCCACCGGCGTCGGCAAGACCGAAGCTGCCAAGCAGCTCGCCTACATCATGGGCATCGAGCTGATCCGCTTCGACATGTCGGAGTACATGGAGCGCCATGCCGTGAGCCGCCTGATCGGCGCGCCCCCGGGCTACGTCGGCTTCGACCAGGGCGGGCTGCTGACCGAGGCTGTCACGAAGAAGCCGCATGCGGTGCTGCTGCTCGACGAAATCGAGAAGGCGCATCCCGACATCTTCAACGTGCTGCTGCAGGTCATGGACCACGGCACGCTGACGGACAACAACGGGCGCAAGGCCGACTTCCGCAACGTCATCATCGTCATGACGACGAACGCGGGTGCCGAGGCCATGAACAAGGCGAGCATCGGCTTCACGAACGCGCGGCAGGCCGGCGACGAAATGGGCGACATCAAGCGCCTGTTCACGCCCGAATTCCGCAACCGTCTCGACGCCATTGTCAACTTCAAGGCGCTCGACGAGCAGATCATCCTGCGCGTGGTCGACAAGTTCCTGCTGCAGCTCGAGACGCAGCTGGCCGAGAAGAAGGTCGAGGTCACCTTCTCCGACAAGCTGCGCAAGCATCTTGCGAAGAAGGGCTTCGATCCGCTGATGGGCGCACGCCCGATGCAGCGCCTGATCCAGGACACGATCCGTCGTGCGCTGGCCGACGAGCTGCTGTTCGGCCGCCTGACCGAAGGCGGGCGCCTCGAAGTCGATCTCGACGAGAAGGACGACGTGCTGCTCGATATCCAGCCGCTGCCGAAGAAAGAAGGCAAGTCGAAGCCCGAGCCCGAGGAAGCCGCCGCAGGCTGACCCTCCGGTCGATGCCGTGGGCCGGCAAAAGCTGGTTCCGAGGCCAACCTGGAACGAAGTCAAAGGCCGGTAGCATTCGCTGCCGGCCTTTTTTGCGGCCACCCGAAACCGAACACATCCACCTTGACCCTCCCCGAGCTCAGCCAGGAATGGAAAACCGGCCTCTCCCTGGCCTGGAGCGGCTACATCGCCGTGCTCTCGGTCTGGATCGTGATGCAGAAGCGCGCGCCGGTCTCCACGATGAGCTGGATCCTGTCGCTAGCGCTGGTGCCGTTCGCGGGGTTCCTGGTCTACTACTTTCTCGGGCCGCAGCGCCTGCGCAAGCAGCGTCAGAAGCGCCTGCACAGCCGTGCCAGCGCGCACATCCAGGCCGATCTCGCGCGCGTGCGCGATGCGGCCCAGAAGGCGCCGCCGGCGCTGCAGCAGATGGCGCGGCTCGGCACCGCGGCCTGCGGCCTGCCGGTCTCCAGCGCGACCGCCGTCGAGCTGCTTTCGGGCGGCGCGCGCACCTTCGACGCGATCTTCGATGCCGTGCGCGCGGCACGCCATCACATCCACCTCGAGTACTACATCTTCGAGCCCGACCGGATCGGCACCGCTCTGCGCGACCTGCTGGTCGAACGCGCGCGTGAGGGCGTAGCGGTTCGGCTGCTGCTCGATGCGCTCGGCTCCAAGCGCATCGGGCGCAAATTCATGGCACCGATGGTCGCTGCGGGGGTCCAGATCGCGCTCTTCCACGACACGCGTATTGGCCGCCGCCTGCGGCCGGTGACCAACTACCGCACCCACCGCAAGATCGTGGTGTGCGACGGGCGCGTGGGCTTCACGGGCGGCGTCAACATCACCGATGAGGAAGACAAGCGCACCCGGCCCGATGCGTACCACGACGTGCACCTGCGCATCGAGGGCAGCGCGGTGCGCTGGCTCCAGACCACCTTCCTCGAGGACTGGGCCTATGCCACCGGCGAGAGCCTGCGCCACCTCGACGACCAGATGGACGCCATGCTGCCGCAGGTGAAGGCGGGCGACATCCCGGTGCAGATCGTGACGAGCGGCCCCGACAATGCGCTCGAGGCCATTCACCGCATGCACGTGGCGGCGATCCATTCGGCGTGCGAGCGCGCCTGGCTCACCACGCCGTACTTCGTGCCCGGCGAGCCCGCGATGATGGCGCTCACCAGCGCGGCGCTGCGCGGCGTCGACGTGCGCCTGCTGGTGCCGCGGCGCAGCGATTCGGCGATCGTGAGCGCTGCCGCCCGCTCGTACTTCGACGAACTGATCGCCGCCGGCGTGAAGGTCTGGGAGTACGAGGCGCGCATGCTCCATTCCAAGACCCTGGTGGTCGACGATGATTGCGCGATGATCGGCACCGCGAATTTCGACAACCGCAGCTTCCGGCTCAACTTCGAGGTTCTGGCCGTGGTCTACGGCCCCGCGCTGACCCGGCCGCTGGCGGCACAGTTCGAGACCGACCTGCACAGTTCCGGCGCGGTGCGCGCCAACCGGCCGCAGACATTCTGGCGCCGGCTCGTCGATTCCGTGGCACGCCTGTTTTCACCATTGCTCTGAATGAACCACACTTTTCTCTGGCACGACTACGAAACCTTCGGCGCCGTCCCGCGGCGCGACCGCCCGTCGCAGTTCGCCGCCATCCGCACCGACGCAGAACTCAACGAGATCGGCGAGCCGCTCATGGTCTATTGCAAGCCGGCGCCCGACTACCTGCCGAGCCCCGAGGCCTGCCTGATCACCGGCATCACGCCCCAGCTCTGCGTCGAGCGCGGCATTCCCGAGCATGCCTTCGCGGCGCAGATCGAGCAGGTGTTCTCGCAGCCCGGCACCATCGGTGTGGGCTACAACACCATCCGCTTCGACGACGAGGTCACACGCTTCCTGTTCTGGCGCAACCTGATCGATCCCTATGCGCGCGAATGGCAGAACGATTGCGGACGCTGGGACCTGCTCGATGTCGTGCGCCTGACCTACGCGCTCCGGCCCGACGGCATCGAATGGCCCCTGAAGGAAGACGGCAAGCCGAGCTTCAAGCTCGAGGACCTTGCGCGCGCCAACGGGCTGCTGCATGAATCGGCGCACGATGCGCTGTCCGACGTGCGCGCCACCATTGCGCTGGCGCGACTGATCCGCGAGCGCCAGCCGCGGCTGTTCGACTTCGCGCTCGGCCTGCGCAAGAAGGAGCGCGTGGGCGCCGAGCTCGGCCTGCCGGCCATGCGCGAGACGGCCAAGCCCTTTCTCCACGTTTCGGGCATGTTCCCGGTCGAGCGCGGCTGCCTCGGCGTGCTGTGGCCGCTCGCGAGCCATCCGACCAACAAGAACGAGCTGATCGCCTGGGACCTTGCCCACGATCCGAGCGAACTGCGCGACCTCGACGTCGAGACCCTGCGCCTGCGCCTGTTCACGCGCTCCGCCGACCTGCCCGAAGGCGTGGTGCGCCTGCCGGTGAAGGGCATCCACCTGAACAAGTCGCCGATGGTGGTCGGCAACCTGCGCACGCTGGTGCCCGCCATGGCCGAGCGCTGGAGCATCGACCTCGACACCGCGATGCGCCATGCGGCGATCGCGCGCGACCTGCCCGACATGAGCGCCATCTGGTCGCAGGTGTATGCCCGGCCGCCGCAGGAGGTCGCGCCCGACGTCGACGAGGACCTCTACGGCGGCTTTGTCGGCAACGCAGACCGCCGCCGGCTGAACCAGCTGCGCGCGCTCTCGCCCGAGGAACTCGCCAAGGACCGCACCGGTTTCGACGATGGGCGGCTCGATGAGGTCCTGTTCCGCTACCGCGCGCGCAACTGGCCCGAGCTGCTGAGCGAAGCCGAAGCCGAGCGCTGGGAGGCGCTGCGTGCGGCACGGCTTTTCAAGGGCGAGGGCGGCGCGCGCACGATCGAGGCGTTGTTCGCCGAGGTCGATGCGCTGTCCGAAACCGCGGACGAGCGCGGCGAGGAGATCCTCGGCGCGCTCTACGAATACGCCGAGGCGATCGCGCCCGAGGTCTGAGCGAAGGTCGCCCCATGCCAGCAGACGCTGCCGCGCTCGCCGACTTCGTCGGCCGCCACCGCTCGCTCTTCGTGCTCACCGGCGCGGGCTGCAGCACCGAGTCGGGCATTCCCGACTACCGGGATGCCCGGGGCGAATGGAAGCGCCCGGCGCCGGTCACGTACCAGGCCTTCATGGGCGACGAGGCCACGCGCCGCCGCTACTGGGCGCGCAGCCTGGTCGGCTGGCCGACGATGGCGGGTGCGCGTCCGGGCGCGGCCCATCGCGCACTGGCGCGGCTCGAGGCGGCCGGCCAGGTCGGGCTGCTGCTCACACAGAACGTGGACGGGCTGCATGCGGCGGCGGGAAGCAGAGGCGCGATCGACCTGCATGGCCGCATCGACACCGTGCGCTGCATGGGTTGCGAGCGGCGATCGCCGCGCGCCGAACTGCAGGTGGCGCTGCGCGAGCGCAACCCGCGCTTTGCCGCGCTCGAGGCGCGCGCAGCGCCCGACGGCGATGCTGACCTCGAGGGCCAGGACTTCGGCACCTTCGACGTGCCGGTCTGCGTCCATTGCGGCGGGCTGATCAAGCCCGACGTGGTGTTTTTTGGCGAAAGCGTGCCGCGCGACCGCGTGGCCGCCGCCTTTGCGGCGCTCGGCGAGGCCGACGCCGTGCTGGTGGCCGGCTCGTCGTTGATGGTCTATTCCGGGTTTCGCTTCGTACAGGCCGCGGCTGCTGCTGGTAAGCCCATCGCGGCCGTCAATCTGGGGCGCACGCGCGCCGACCACTTGCTGACCTTGAAAGTCGAACAGCCCGTAGGTGAAACGCTGGCGCTGCTGGCCGCGCGGTGGGAGCCGGCAAGTCCCGGGTGAGCGGCGCGGCGCGGCGCAGGGCGATGCGCCCCGCGCCGGACCTGTCAGAGACTCAACTGGCGACCGCTGCGAGTGCCGCGTTGAAGGTGGCGCTGGGGCGCATGACCGCTTCGGTCTTGGCCGTGTCGGGCTTGTAGTAACCACCGATGTCGGCCGGCTTGCCTTGCACCGCCGCCAACTCGGCGACGATCTTCTGCTCGTTGGCCGCGAGTGACTTGGCCAACGGTGCGAAGTGTGCCTGCAGCTCGGCATCTTCCGTCTGTGCCGCCAATTCCTGTGCCCAGTACAGCGCGAGATAGAAGTGGCTGCCGCGGTTGTCGAGCTGGCCGGTTTTGGCCGACGGCCCCTTGTTGTTGTCGAGCAGCTTGCCGGTGGCTGCGTCGAGCGTTTTGGACAAGAGCTTGGCCTTCGCATTGTTGTTCTTGAGGCCCAGGTCTTCCAGGCTCACCGCCAGCGCGAGGAATTCGCCCAGCGAGTCCCAGCGCAAATGGTTTTCTTCCACCAGCTGTTGCACGTGCTTGGGCGCGGAGCCCCCGGCACCCGTTTCGTACATGCCGCCGCCCGCCATCAGCGGCACGATCGACAGCATCTTGGCCGAGGTGCCCAGTTCCATGATGGGGAACAGGTCGGTCAGGTAGTCGCGCAGGATGTTGCCGGTCGCGCTGATGGTGTCCAGCCCGCGCACCACGCGTTCGAGCGTGTAGCGCATCGCACGCACCTGGCTCATGATCTGGATGTCCAGGCCCGAGGTGTTGTGCTCGTGCAGGTACATCTTGACCTTGGTGATCATCTGCGCTTCGTGCGGGCGGTACTGGTCGAGCCAGAACACCACCGGCATGCCCGAGTTGCGCGCGCGCGTGACCGCCAGCTTGACCCAGTCGCGGATCGCTGCGTCCTTGACCTGGCACATGCGCCAGATGTCGCCGGCTTCCACTTCCTGGCTCAGCAGGACTTCGCCCGTGTTCAGGTCGGTGATGTTGGCGACGCCGGCTTCTGCGATCTCGAAGGTCTTGTCGTGCGAGCCGTATTCCTCTGCCTGCTGCGCCATCAGGCCCACGTTGGGCACCGTGCCCATGGTCCTCGGGTCGAATGCGCCGTGCCACTTGCAGAAGTTGATGATCTCCTGGTAAATGCGCGCGAAGGTCGATTCGGGCATCACGGCCTTCACGTCCTTCAGGCGGCCGTCGGCGCCCCACATCTTGCCGCCGTTGCGGATCATCGCGGGCATCGAAGCGTCCACGATGATGTCGTTGGGCGAATGGAAGTTGGTGATGCCCTTGGCCGAGTCGACCATGGCCAGTTCGGGTCGGCCTTCATGGCAGGCGTGCAGGTCGCGCTTGATCTCGTCCTGCTTGCTTTGCGGCAGCGTGCTGATCTTGTCGTACAGATCGAGCATGCCGTTGTTGACGTTGACGCCCAGCTCTTCGAACAGCTTGGCGTGCTTCTCGAACGCTTCCTTGTAGAAAATCTTCACGCAGTGGCCGAACACGATGGGGTGCGAGACCTTCATCATCGTGGCCTTCACGTGCAGCGAGAACATCACGCCAGTCTTGAACGCGTCGTCGATCTCCTTTTCGTAGAAGGACACGAGCTCCTTCTTGCTCATGAACATCGAGTCGATGATCTCGCGGTCGAGCAGCGCGACCTTGGGCTTGAGCACGATGGTCTTGCCGCTCTTCGTGATGAGCTCCATCTTGACCTCGCGTGCGCGGTCCAGCGTCATGGACTTTTCGCCGTGATAGAAATCGCCGCCGTGCATGTGCGAGACGTGCGAGCGCGAGGCCTGGCTCCACTCCGCCATGCTGTGTGGGTTCTTGCGCGCGTAGTTCTTGACGGCGGCAGGCGCGCGACGGTCGGAGTTGCCCTCGCGCAGCACCGGGTTCACGGCCGAGCCGATGCACTTGTTGTAGCGCGCGCGGATGTCCTTTTCTTCGTCGGTCTTCGTGCTCTCGGGGTAGTCGGGGATCTTGTAACCCTTGTCCTGCAGTTCCTTGATCGCCGCCTTGAGCTGGCCAACCGAAGCACTGATGTTGGGCAGCTTGATGATGTTGGCCTCGGGCTTGAGCGTCAGCGTGCCCAGAGCAGCCAGGTTGTCCGGTGCGCGTTGGTCTTCGGCCAGAGCTTCAGGGAATTGGCCAAGGATGCGGCCGGCCACGGAGATGTCGCTGGTCTCGACTTCGACGCCCGCGGCTTCCGCGAACGTGCGCACGATGGGCAGAAGCGACGCCGTCGCCAGCAGCGGCGCCTCGTCGGTCAGGGTGTAGATGATCTTGGATTTTTCGGCTGCCATGGGGGGACCTCTTCAGCACAAAGGAATGAACGATGCCGCTCACGAAGCCTTCGAATTTATCATCCCGCAAGGGCATCGGCCCTCCTTGAATGCCGGCATGGTGGTCTGGCCGCTCGGAAGCCCGTCCACATCGCCAGTCCGCCGGTCCGACAGCGCCCGCAGGTTGGCCTGCCTGGGTTTAAGCGGCGACCATGATGTCTAGCCGCCACGGTTCGGCCGACCGCTCATCCATTCGGTCTGCCCATCCCGCCCCGGCAGGTGCAGCGCTGCCCGCGCGGCAGGCGTCTCGGCCAGCAGGCGCCCGCGGCGAAACACCTTGAGCCGCGCGGCACGCAGCCGGATTGCCTCGATCGGATCGCGCGCCTGCAGCAGCACGAAGCTCGCGTCGCAGCCGGCCTCCAGGCCGTAGCCCTCGAGGTGCATCACGCGCGCGGCATTCGTGGTCACGGCCTCGAAGCACTGGCGGATGCCGGCCTGGCTGGTCATCTGCGCCACATGCAGGCCCATGTGCGCCACCTCGAGCATGTCGCCCGAGCCCATGCCGTACCACGGGTCCATCACGCAGTCGTGGCCGAAGGCGACGTTCACGCCCGCGGCCATGAGCTCGGGCACGCGCGTCATGCCGCGGCGCTTTGGATAGCTGTCGTGGCGGCCCTGCAGCGTGATGTTGATGAGCGGGTTCGACACCACGGCCACGCCGCTCTCGGCGATGAGCGGCATCAGCTTGCTCGCGTAGTAGTTGTCCATCGAATGCATCGAGGTGCAGTGCGAGCCCGTGACGCGGCCCTGCATGCCGAGGCGGAACGTCTCCGCGGCCAGCGTTTCGATGTGGCGCGAGAGCGGGTCGTCCGACTCGTCGCAGTGCATGTCGACCAGCTTGCCGCGCTCGGCCGCGATCTCGCACAGCAGCTTCACGCTGACTGCGCCGTCGGCCATGGTGCGCTCGAAATGCGGAATGCCGCCGACCACGTCCACGCCCTTGTCGAGGGCGCGCCGCAGGTTGTCGAGTCCGCCGGGCGAGCGCAGCACGCCGTCCTGCGGAAAGGCCACGAGCTGCAGGTCGAGGTATGGCGCCACCCGGCGCTGCACTTCGAGCAGTGCGTCCACGGCCAGCAGGCTCGGGTCGCTGGTGTCGACATGGGACCGGATCGCGAGCAGCCCCTTGGCCACCGCCCAATCGCAGTAGGCGAGTGCGCGCTCGATCAGCGCCTCGGCCGTGAGCAGCGGCTTGAGCTCGCCCCAGAGCGCGATGCCCTCGAGCAGCGTGCCGCTCTGGTTGACGCGCGGCAGGCCGTAGCTCAGCGTCGCGTCCATGTGGAAATGCGGATCGACGAAGTGCGGCGCGAGCAGCAGCCCCTCCGCATCGAGCTTTTCATGGGCCGGGGCGTCGAGGCCTTCGCTCACCTCGGTGATGCGGCCGGCCTGTACCGCCACCGACATGTGGGTGCGGCCGTCGGTGAGGGTGGCGTTGGTGACGAGGAGATCGAGCATCGTGGAACGGTTTTTGGGGGCGCCGCGCAGGCTCAGCGCTCGCCCTTGCGGTACGGCTTCATGAGTGCCTGCGGATAGCTGGCCTTGCGCGCGACCAGCACCAGCGCCAGGATCGACAGCAGGTACGGCAGCATCAGGTAGACCTGGTAGGGCAGCACGGCATCGCCCGATTGTTGCAGCCGCAGCTGCAGCGCGTCGAAGAACGCGAACAGCAGCGCCCCGAGCAGGGCCTTGCCGGGCCGCCATGAGGCGAACACCACGAGCGCGACGCAGATCCATCCGCGCCCGTTCACCATGTTGAAGAAGAAGGCGTTGAAGGCCGACAGCGTGAGGAACGAGCCCGCCACGCCCATAAGCGCCGAGCCCGCCACGATGGCGCCCGTTCGGGTGGCAGCGACCGACACGCCCTGGCTTTCGGCGGCCTGCGGGTTCTCGCCCACCATGCGCAGGGCGAGGCCGAGCGGCGTGCGGTACAGCAGCCAGCCCACCGCCGGCACCAGCAACAGCGCGAACAGCGTCAGCGCGGTCTGCGCGTTCAGTACCGGCACCGGCAGCCAGTCCATCGGCGCGAACGGCGTGATCGTCGGCGGCGTGTCGACCTTCGGAAAGCTCACGCGGTAGCCAAAGTAGCTCAGCGCCGTCGCCAGCAGCGTGATGCCGAGGCCCGAGACATGCTGCGACAGCGCCAGGCCCACGGTGAGGAACGCATGCAGCAGCCCGAACACCGCGCCGGTGACCGCCGCCACGCCCACGCCCGCCCAGAGCGGCGCACCCGCATACACCGCGAGCCATCCGCTGAAGGCGCCCGCGACCATGATTCCCTCGATGCCGAGGTTGAGCACGCCCGCGCGTTCGCACAGCAGCACGCCGAGCGTGCCGAGGATGAGCGGCGTGGCGATGCGCAGCACCGCAACCCAGAACGAGGCATTGGCGAGGATGTCGAGGAGGTCCGTCATTTCGCGATCCGCACCCGGTATTGCGTGAGCAGCGTCGCCACCAGCACCGCGATCAGCGAGGCCGCGACGATCACGTCGGCGATGTAGGTCGGCACGCCGACCGCGCGGCTCATGGTGTCGGCCCCCACCAGCACGCCCGCGACGAACACGCCCGCCGCCACCACGCCGAGCGGGTGCAGCCCCGCGAGCATCGCGATCACGATGCCGGTGTAGCCGTAGCCTGGGGACATGTCGAGCGTGACGTAGCTCGTGCGCCCCGCCACCTCGATGGCGCCCGCCAGGCCGGCCAGCGCCCCCGAGAGCAGCGCCACCATCACCACCGTGCGCGTGACCGGTACGCCGGCGAAGGCAGCCGCGCGCGCGTTGGCGCCCACAGCGCGGATGTCGAAACCTAGCACCGTGTGCTTGAAGATGGCCCACACGATGACTGCGAGCGACACGGCCCAGACCAGGCCGGTGTGCACGCGCGTCTGCACGATCAGCTTGCCGAGCTCGAGGTCAGGATTCAGCGAGACGCTTTGCGGCCAGCCCATCGCGGCCGGGTCCTTCATCGGCCCGTCGAGCAGCGCCGAAACGCCGAGCAGCACGATGAAGTTGATCAGCAGCGTGGTCACAACCTCGTCGACGCCGAGCCTGTTCTTCATCAGCGCGGGGCCGAGCAGCAGCAGGGCGCCGGCCGCCGCGGCGGCCAGCATCATGAGCGGGAACAGCAGCCATGGCGGCAGCGCGAGGCCCGTTCCGCCGTGCATGCCGCCCACCGCGACGGCGGCCAGGGCGCCCGCGAACAGCTGGCCTTCGGCGCCGATGTTGAAGAGCCTGGCCTTGAACGCCACCGTGGCCGCCAGGCCCGTGAGGATCAGCGGGATCGCGCGCGTCAGCGTTTCGCTCCAGGCGAACACCGAGCCGAAGCCGCCTTCGAGCAGCAGGGCATAGGTGCGGCCCACCGGCGCGCCGGCCCAGCGCACGAGCAGGGCGCTCACTGCCATCGTGAAAAGGACGGCACCGATGGGCGCCAGCACCAGCGCGGCGCGCGAGCTCTGGTGGCGTCGTTCGAGCCGCATCATGCTGCAACTCCTGGGGGATGCGCCGCTGCCGCACCGGCCATCGCGAGTCCGATGGCCTCGCGCGTCCATGCCGCTGCGGGGCGGGCCTCGCCGAGCCGGCCGCCGTGCATCACTGCCACGCGGTCGCCGAGCGCCAGCACTTCGTCGAGGTCGTCCGAGATCACCAGCACCGCCGCGCCGGCGTCGCGCGCGGCAATGAGCTGCTGCTGCACGTAGGCCACGGCGCCGATGTCGAGGCCCCAGGTCGGCTGGTGCGCGACGATCAGGCGCGGCGGCTGAAGCGGCTGCTTTCCGGTGCCGGTGCCTTCCGCCGAACCGGGCGGCAGCAGCGCGCGGCCGAGGATCAGCTTCTGCATGTTGCCGCCGGAAAGCGAGCGGGCTGGCGACATCAGCCCCGCACCGCGCACGTCGAACGCCTTCTCGATGCGCCGCGCATGCAGCCGCGCGGCCGCACGCCGCACGAACATCGCGCCGCGTGAAAAGGCGGGGCTGCGCAGCCGCTCGGACACGGCGTTCTCCCACACCGGCAGGTCGCCGACCACGCCGACGGCGTGCCGGTCCTCGGGGATGCGCGCCACGCCGCGCTGCACCAGCCGGGCGGGCGAGGGCGGCAGCGCGCGGCCCATCAGCTGCACCGTGCCGCTGGCCGCGCGCCGGGTGCCGCAGAGCAGCTCGGCCAGCGCCACCTGGCCATTGCCCGAGACGCCCGCGATCGCGGTGATCTCGCCCGCGCGAAGCGTCAGCGAGACCTCGCGCAGCCGGTCGTAGGCGCCGTGCTTCTCGGCCGCGGTGCTCACATGGTCGAGCACGCAGACCGCGTCGCCCACCGAGCGCGGCGGCCGGCGCTCGGGCGCCTCGACCGCATGCCCGACCATCCACAGCGCAAGTTGCGACTGTGTGGCGTCGGCCGTGCGGGCCTCGGCCACGAGCTTTCCGCCGCGCAGAACCGCCACGCGGTGCGACACACGCAGCACCTCGCCGAGCTTGTGGCTGATGAAGATCACCGACAGGCCCTGCGCCACCATCTGCGCGAGCGTGGCAAAGAGCGCCTCGCTCTCCTGCGGCGTGAGCACCGCCGTCGGCTCGTCGAGGATCAGGATGCGCGCGCCGCGGTACAGCGCCTTGAGGATCTCCACGCGCTGCCGCTCGCCGACCGACAGGCTGCCGATCCGCGCATCGGGCTGCACCGGCAGGCCGAAACGCTCGGCCACCTGCAGCAGCCGCTCGCGCGCGGCCGCGCGGCGTGACACCGGACGCCACAGCGGCTCGGTCCCCATCATCACGTTGTCGAGCACGCTGAGGTTGTCGGCCAGCGTGAAGTGCTGGTGCACCATGCCCACGCCGGCGGCCAGCGCGGCCTTCGGGTTGCCCGGCGGAAGCGGCGTGCCGAACACCTCGATGCGGCCCGCGTCCGCGACGTAGTGGCCGAACAAAATCGACATCAGCGTCGACTTGCCCGCGCCGTTCTCGCCGAGCAGCGCCAGCACTTCGCCGGCGCGCAGTTCGAGGGAGATGCCGTCGTTGGCGACGAGGGCGCCGAAGCGCTTCGTGATGTCCTGCAGCCGCAGGACCGTCGCGCTGGTCACTTCCATGCCGCCAGGAACGCCAGCATGACCTTGGCCGAATTGTCGGCAGCGATGTTCATGAAGGTGCCCATTTCGTTCTCGCCGTCGCCGCCGCCCGCGAGGTCGCTGAGCGAGCGGAACGCGATGTAGGGCACACCGTTGCTGTAGGCCACCATGCCGACGGCGGCGGTTTCCATGTCGAGCACGTTGGCCTGGAAGGTGCGATGCGTGTATTCGCGGAAGGCCTTGTTGTCCATGAAGGCCTGGCCCGACACGCCGTTGCCGCCCACCACCAGCTGCGGCTTGCGCGACAGGCACCGGCCGGCGCTGCTGCAATGCGCGAGGTCGACACTGCGGATGCCGCGTGCCACCTCGAGCATCTTCGGATCGGCCTCGAACCAGAACTTGCGGTGGACCTGCGGCATGGCCGCCGAGCGCACCTCGACCGGCCGCGGATGCAGCATGCCGAAGTTCGGCAGCGTGGCATCGGTGATGAAGGGCGGGGCGGTGAACTTGCCCGGTGCGGTCTCGCGTGCCATCAGCACCTCGAGGTACTGGCCCCACTGGGCCGGCACCGTGACGTCGCCCACGTGCAGCTGCGGGTTCACGCCCCCCGCGATGCCGCTGAACACGATGCCGGTGACCCGGAAGCGGTCGAGCGCGAGTTGGGTGTTCATGGTCGCGTTCGTCATGCTGATGCCCGAGAGGAACAGCACCACCGGCTTGCCCTCGAGCGTGCCGGTGGTGAACTGCACCCCGTTCACGCTGTGCCGGGCCGCGCCCTGCACGCGCGGCAGCAGCAGCGTGAGCTCGGGTTCGAAGGCCGAGATCACCGCGAGGCGCGGCGTGTCGTCGAGCCGCGTTCCGCCGGCCGCACCGCCCTTGTTGATGCCGGCGCAGCCGCCGAGGCCCAGCGCCAGCACGCCGGCGGCGAGAAGAACGCGCCAGCGTCGGGTCGTTGTCGCCGTGCTCATTTCGCGGTCGACTTGGGCTGGCTGTCGTCCACCTTCACGGTGAACTTGCCGGCCAGGATGTCGGCCTGCTTCGCCTTGACCTTGGCGACGATGTCGGCCGGCACCTTCTTCTCGAAGGTGCCGAGCGGCGCGAGCTCGGAGCCCTTGTGCTTCATGTGCGAATAGACGCCGTAGTCCTCGGCCGCGAACTTGCCTTCCTTCACGAGCTTGATGGCGCGGTCGGCCGAAGGCTCGAAGTTCCACAGCGCCGAAGCCACCACCGTGTCGGGGTACTGCGCTTGCGTGTCGATCACGTTGCCGATCGCGAGCTTGCCCTTTTCCTTGGCCGCGTCCGAGACGCCGAAGCGCTCGGCGTACATGATGTCGGCGCCCTTGTCGATCATCGCGAAGGCGGCTTCCTTGGCCTTGGGCGGGTCGAACCAGCTGTTGATGAAGCTCACGCTGAACTCGACCTTCGGGTTCGTTTCCTTCGCGCCGGCCATGAAGGCGTTCATGAGCCGGTTCACCTCGGGGATCGGAAAGCCGCCGACCATGCCGATGCGGTTCGTCTTGGTCATGCCGCCTGCCACCATGCCGCTCAGGTAGGCCGGCTCCTGGATGTAGTTGTCGAACACGCTGAAGTTCGGCGCCTGCGGCTTCAGCGACGAGCCCATGAGGAAGGCGACCTTCGGGAAGTCTCTCGCGACCTTGCGCGCCGCGGCCTCCACGCCGAAGACCTCGCCGAGGATCAGTTGGTTGCCCGCGGTGGCGTATTCGCGCATCACGCGCTCGTAGTCGGCGTTGCTGACGTTCTCGGTGGCCTTGTACTCGATCTCGCCGCGCGCCTCGGCGGCCTTGAGCGCCTTGTGGATGCGGCCCACCCATTGCTGCTCGAACGGAACGGTGTACACCGCCGCCACCTTGAGCTTGGCTTGCGCGAGCGCAAGGCCAGGGAGGCCGACCGCCAGAGCGGCGGCGGCAAGGGCGGCGGAACGGATGATGATCTGGCGGCGTGCTGTCACGGGTCTTCTCCTCGATCGTAAAAAAACTGGCGCTGCAATCCCCGTGCCATGGTCCCAGCCTGGCCCCTACCAGGAACACCGCGGAACCGGCTTTGCCGGGCCGCCGGTGTTGCCCTCTCGAGAGGGAGTCGAGCTACACGCAGTGAGCGAGGGACGGGGGTGGTTTTACTTCGTGCCGAAGATGCGATCGCCGGCGTCGCCCAGGCCGGGCAGGATGTAGCCGTGGCTGTCGAGTTCGCGATCGATCGCAGCGGTGTAGATCGGCACGTCCGGGTGCGCCTTCTGCATGGTCGCGACGCCTTCGGGGCAGGTCAGCAGGCAGACGAACTTGATCGACTTCGGGTTGAGCTCTTTCAGTCGCTCGACCGCCGCCACGGCCGAGTTGCCCGTCGCGAGCATCGGGTCGACCACGATCACGTCGCGGTTCTCCATCTCGCCGGGCATCTTGAAGTAGTACTCGACCGCGGTCAGCGTCTTCGGGTCGCGGTACAGGCCGATGTGCCCGACGCGGGCGCCCGGCACCACCGTGAGCATGCCGTCGAGGATGCCGGTGCCTGCGCGCAGGATCGACACCAGCACCAGCTTCTTGCCGTCGATGACCTTGGCCTGCATCGTTTCGAGCGGCGTCTCGACCTCGATGTCCTGCATCGGCATGTCGCGCGTGACCTCGTAGGCCATGAGCATGCTGATTTCGTTGAGGAGCCGGCGAAAGCTGTTGGTGGAAGCGTCCTTGCGGCGCATCAGCGTGAGCTTGTGCTGGACGAGGGGGTGGTCGAGGAGGTGGACGTTGCTCATTGGTATTTTTCGCCGTTGCGGGAGTGAACCCTCGAGTCTAAAAGACGGTGCCGTCGCTTTCGATCAGGAGCGGCGGGGCGCCGTCGCGCAGGCGCTGCGCCAGCGCACGCCCCGCGGCCCAGGTGCCGCCCTCGAGCACGCAGGCGAGTGGCAGTTCTTCTTCGGTGCGGTCGAGCACCTTGCGCACGCGCGGCGCCACTTCGTCGAGCAGCGCCACGGTCAGCGCGCGCCATTCGACGATGAATTCGTCGCTGGCCTTCCAGCGCCGCGCGAGGAAAGCGGGGTCCTTCGGCACGATCACGCCGCTGTCGATCAGCAGGCCGCCGTTGCGGTACTCGGGCAGGGCGGTCAGCGCGCCGACCTGGCGCACCTTCACGCCCGCCCACTCGAAAGGTTCGAGCAGCGAATAGGTGAGCCACTGCGACAGCTTGTGGAACGGCATCCATCCGTTGGTGAGGCCCGGCCCGGTCACCGCACTGTGGCGCCAGCAGTCGCCGAGCGCGAGCGCCGGGTCGTTGGCGCCGATGCCGCCCAGCACGTCGCTGCCGTCGGCGGCGATGCTGTCGACGGCATTGGCCGCAGGCCAGATGCGCGAGAGTGCGTCGAGCAGCAGCGTGAGCATCTGGTGCGCCGTCACCTCGGCGGTCGGTGGCGCGGCCGGACCGAAGGGGCCGACCAGCGCATCGAACAGGTTGCCGGGACGGCCTTCGTCGCCGAAGTACTCGGGTTGATCGGCCAACGCCTCGCCGAGCCGGCGCAGCAGCGTGGCCCGACCGGCAAGCCCGACCAGCGGGTTGACCTCGCTGACCTGGAAAGCCGCGCCGAGCCGGTCGGTCACCAGGGCGCGCAGGCCCGCGGCATCGACCTGCAGCGGATGGCCGTCGCGCGACGAGAACATGCCGCTCGTGAAGGCATGGAAGCTGGCGATCCCGAGGCCCTCGGAGCGCGTGAAGCGCTCGCCGCTGGCCGGCTCGGTGTAGTGCCAGTCGGGTCCGGCGCCGGCGTCGAGCAGCACGCTCACGAGCACCAGGTCGATGTGGGCGCGGGCGCGCTGGCGCGCGTCGGCATCGCCGAGCATCTCGTTCAGGCGGGCCAGGCGATCGACGCCGCCGGCCTCGAAATGGCGCCAGCGGCTGTGGTACGGAATGCTGTCCCACGGATAGCGCTCGCGCGTGACCTCGGCCACGCTGCGGGCCGCGTCTTCGAGCGCATCGTCGGCGCCGATGCGGAACCATGCCGATTCGCCGCGGCGCGCTCGCGCCAGCAGGCCGGACGCGCGGCGGCGGATCTCGTCGGTGCTGCGCAGCAGGCGTGCGGCGCCGGCCGGGTTGCTGGTGTCGACCGCGAATTCGATGGCCGGGTCGACCTCGCCCGCGGCGCCCGGCGCCAGGCTGCCCGAACCGTCGACGGGAAGATGATCGTTGGGGTTGTCGTCGTCGTGTCGGCTGTCGTTCATTCGCTCAGTCCCCGGCCCTTGGCCTTCTTGAGTTCGTCCGCGTCGGGCACGGGGCCCGGCGTGAAATAACCGGCCGCCATCTTGGCGTCCATCTCGACGCGCGCGTCGGCCGGGATCAGTGCGTCGGGAATGTTCACCCGCTCGCCGATCTCGATGCCCGAGCCGGTGATGGCGTCGAACTTCATGTTGCTCATCGACACGAGCCGGTGGATCTTCCGGATGCCGAGCCAGTGGAAGACGTCGGGCATCAGCTCCTGGAAGCGCATGTCCTGCACACCGGCCACGCATTCGGTGCGCGCGAAATACTGGTCGGCCGTGTCGCCGCCCACTTGCCGCTTGCGCGCGTTGTAGACCAGGAACTTGGTCACTTCGCCGAGGGCGCGGCCTTCCTTGCGCGAATAGGCGATCAGCCCGACGCCGCCGCGTTGCGCGCCCTGGATGCATTCCTCGATGGCGTGCGTGAGGTAGGGACGGCAGGTGCAGATGTCGGAGCCGAAGACGTCGGAGCCGTTGCATTCGTCGTGGATGCGCGCAGTGAGCTCGACCTCGGGGTTGGCCAGGTCGCGCGGGTTGCCGAAGATGTAGAGCGTCTGCCCGCCGATGGGCGGCAGGAACACCTCGAGGTCGGAGCGCGTGACGAGTTCGGGGTACATGCCGCCCGTTTCCTCGAACAGCGTGCGGCGCAGGTCGGTCTCGGAGCAGCCGAAGCGCCGCGCCACTTCGGGCAGGTACCACACGGGCTCGATGGCGGCCTTGGTCACCAGCGCGGCGCCGCCCGCGGTGAGGAACTTGCCGTCGGCCTGGAGCCGGCCCGATTGCAGCGCCTCGATCACCTCGGGCAGGATCACGTGCGCCTTGGTGATCGCGATGGTCGGGCGGATGTCGTAGCCCGCCGCCAACTCGGTGGAGAAGACATCGGCCACGAGCGCGCCCCACGGGTCGAGCGAGACGATGCGCCCCGGCTCGCTCCACTGCGGATAGGGGCCGATCACGTCGGTCGGCGAGGTGTTGGTCAGGTCGGCCTTGTGCTCGCGCTTGAGGGCGCCGGCCGCCACGGCCAGCGCGCGGTAGACGCTGTAGGAGCCGCTGTGCGTGCCGATCACGTTGCGGTGCGCTCGCTTGGTCGTGGTACCGACCACCGGACCGCGCTCGGTGGGGGTGGCCGCGGCCCAGCGGATCGGCAGCGCGCCGAAGCCGCCCGCATGCGAGGTCAGCCGGATGTGGCCGGCCGGTGGCAGGGACGGGATCGGGGCAAGGGGGGAAACGGGAGGAAGGGGCGAAACGGGAAGCGCCGGCGTCGCGGGGACTGCGGCAGAGGTCGCTGTGCTGTCTGCTGGCATTGGAGGCCCTCAAAAAATGCAATGTACCGATCCGTCGCGCGGCTGGCAAGCCGGCCGCGCGCGTCATCGGTCAATGCCCTTTCGGGCCGCAGCCCCGGAGTCAGGCCGGCGAGGAGCGCAGGCCGTAGGCCTTGCCGCCGACGAACAGGTATTCGGCGCGCAGCACCGGATCGCCTTTCTCGCCCGTGAACGTGAAGCCGATCACCTCCACGGGCGTGCCGGGCTTGATCTCCTCGACGCGCCAGGCCGAGAGTCGCGTGAGCGGCGCGAGCTCGACCAGCCACTTGCGGTCGCGCCGGGTTGGCAACTGCGCCTTGGCGAGCAGCGCCGGGCCATCGACCGCGGCGCTTTGCGGCGGCAGCGTGCGCTGCTTCAGGTCGGCTGGCAGGCTCGGGCTCTCGGGCCGCTCGAGCTCGAGCTCGCCGTGCGGGTTGCGCCACACGACCTTGGTCGCGCGCCCCGCGAGGTAGAGCGGCCGGTCCTGGTCGAAGCTGCTCCAGCCGTGATGGGCCCAGGCCGGCAGTGCGAGCGCCAGCGAACCGGCGGTGAACATGCGTCTCGGAATCATTTCTCGGTCTCCTTGCTCAGACATAGGCAATCCAGCGCCCGCAGATGATGACAGCGAGCCAAAACCCCAGCGACAGCAGGCATTGCGTCCGGCCCCGGGTGCCGTCCGCGGCCAGCCCGCCGCGCAGGTGGAACCAGAGCGCATTGGCGCCCGCCAGGCCGATCAGCAGGAGCTTGATGCGAAACGCGGCATTCGACAGCAATTCGTCCGGCTGGGTGGCAAACATCGTGAGGCCGGTAGCCGCGCAGAGCAGAAAGCCCGCCAAGGCCGGAACGAGGGTGATGCGCGCAAGCTGCGGCACCGGCAGGCCGCGGCCCAGTCCGAGCACCCGCAGCTCGAACACCACGAGCCCGCCGAACAGCAGCGCGATGCCCACGATGTGTACCGCCTCGAGCGCGGGATACGCCCAGGGGTGGGATGCCAGTCCGGCGAACATCGGCATCAGGCCCGGGCCAGCGGCGAAAAGCGGTCAGGCGGGCGGGAATCGGGCGGTGGCATGAAGCGCTCCTTCCACGGGTTGGCGGCGAGCTTAGCCGACGGCCGACCGGGGGCGCCGGTCGGGCAGGGCACAATCCGCAACATCTTTTTTCGACAAGGCTGTAACTGGCCGGTCCGATGGCACGAAACACAATGGACAGCGGAATGCGAATGAGGGAGGCGGAGATGGCGCTGCGAAGCCTGTTTCTGCGCGGGCTCGACGGTGACGCCGCAGCCTATCGCGAATTCCTGCAGAAGCTGAGCGCGCATTTGCGCGCGTTTCTGGCCAGACGGCTCTTCGGTTGGCCCGATGAAGTGGAAGACCTCGTCCAGGAATGCCTGCTCGCCATGCACAACCAGCGCCATACCTACCAGAGCGACCAGCCGCTGACGGCCTGGGTACACGCCATTGCGCGCTACAAGATGATCGACCTGCTGCGCTCCAAGTCGGTGCGCGAGGCGCTGCATGACCCGCTCGACGACGAACTCGAGGTGTTCGCGGCCTCGGCCACCGACGCCAGCGACGCCCGCCGCGACCTCCACGGGCTGCTGCAGACGCTGCCCGAGCGCCAGCGCCTGCCGATCGTGCACGTGAAGATCGAAGGCCTGTCGGTGGCCGAGACGGCCGGGCTGACCGGCATGTCCGAATCGGCGGTGAAAGTGGGCATTCATCGCGGGCTGAAGGCGCTCGCCGCCAGGATCAGGAGCAAGACAGAATGAAGACCGACGATCTCGTCGCCATGCTGGCCTCAGGGCCCACCGCCGTGCCGCGCCGCGCTGCTGCGCGGCGCATGGAATTCGCGCTGCTTGCGGGCCTCCCGGTGTCGGCCGCCATCGTGCTGATTGGTTATGGCGTGCGGCCCGACCTGGTGCAGGCGATGTTCTGGCCCATGTTCTGGATGAAGCTGCTGTTCCCGCTGTGCATCGCGGTGGGGGCCTTCGTCGTGGCACAGCGCGTCGCCCGCCCTGGCGTGCGGGTGCGCGGCGCATGGCTCGGCATCGCGCTGCCGGTGCTCGCGCTGTGGGTGATGGCGGCCATGAGCTGGTTCGCCGCGCCCTCCGGGGAACGCATGCCGCTGCTGATGGGCGAGACATGGCGCATGTGCCTGGTCAGCATCGGGGTGATCGCGCTGCCGGTCTTCATCGCCACTCTGGCGGCCATGAAGAGCCTGGCGCCCACGCGGCCCGCGCTGGCCGGCGCTGCGGCCGGGGGGCTCGCCGGCGGCGCCGGCGCCGCGCTCTATGCGCTGCACTGCGTCGAGTTGACCGCGCCGTTCCTGGCGGTCTGGTATGTCGCCGGCATGGCACTGCCGGTGGTGGTCGGCGCGCTGATCGGGCCGCGGCTGCTGCGCTGGTGACACGAGGGCCGGCGCCGCCGGCCCTGCAACGCCTGGCTACCGTCGCTTCTTGGCGCCGAAAATCCCGCCCAGCACGCCGCGCAGAATCTCCCTGCCGACCGTGGTGCCCATGGTCCGGACTGCGGACTTGGCCATCGTCTGCACCAGGCCGTCGCGCTTGCCGCCGCGCGGTCCGGTGCTGCCGAACAGCAGGTCGTTGAGCATGCCGCCCGAGCCCGAAGCCGATTCCTCCGCGGCCTTGCCGGCAGCGGCGGCATCCGGTGCGCTTTCGGCGCGCCCCTTGAGCTTTTCATAAGCCGACTCGCGGTCCACCGTCTTCTCGTAGGTGCCGGCCACGAGCGAATTGGCGATCACCGCCTGGCGCTCGGCCGGCGTGATCGGGCCGATCTGGCTGCCCGGCGGCACCACGTACACGCGCTCCGTCACGCTCGGGCGCCCCTTGGCGTCGAGAAAGCTCACCAGCGCCTCGCCCACGGCGAGTTCGGTGATGGCGGTCTCGATGTCGAGACCCGGCTTCTGCCGCATGGTGGAAGCGGTCGCCTTCACCGCCTTCTGGTCGCGCGGGGTGAAGGCGCGCAGCGCATGCTGCACCCGGTTGCCGAGCTGGGCCAGCACCGAATCGGGAATGTCGAGCGGGTTCTGGGTCACGAAATAGACGCCCACGCCCTTCGAGCGCACCAGCCGCACCACGAGCTCGATGCGCTCGACCAGCGCCTTGGGCGCCTCGTTGAAGAGCAGGTGCGCCTCGTCGAAGAAGAAAGCCAGCTTGGGCTTCTCGGGGTCGCCGATCTCGGGCAACTGCTCGAACAGCTCCGACAGCATCCAGAGCAGGAAGGTCGCATAGAGCCGCGGCGAGTTCATGAGCTTGTCGGCCGCCAGGATGTTGACCACCCCCTTGCCGTCCACCGTCTGCATGAAGTCGGCGATGTTGAGCATCGGTTCGCCGAAGAATTTGTCGCCGCCCTGGGTTTCGATCTGCAGCAGCCCGCGCTGGATCGCACCCACGCTCGCGGCGCTGATGTTGCCGTATTCGGTGGTGAACTGGCTCGCGTTCTCGCCCACATGCTGCAGCATGGCGCGCAGATCCTTCAGGTCGAGCAGCAGCAGGCCGTTGTCGTCGGCGATCTTGAAGACCAGATTCAGCACGCCGGCCTGGGTCTCGTTCAGGTCGAGCATGCGGCCGAGCAGCAGCGGGCCCATGTCGGAGACGGTGGCGCGCACCGGATGGCCCTGTTCGCCGAACACGTCCCACAGCGCCACGGGGCAGGCGCCGGGCGCGGGCAGTTCGATGCCGCGCTCCTTCAGCGTGGCCGCCATCTTCTCGCCGATGCTGCCCTTCTGGCTCATGCCGGTCAGGTCGCCCTTGACGTCGGCCATGAACACCGGCACGCCGATGCCCGACAGCTTCTCGGCGATGGTCTGCAGCGTAACCGTCTTGCCGGTGCCGGTGGCGCCGGTGATCAGTCCGTGGCGGTTGGCAAGGCTGGGCAGCAGGGCGCACTCGATGGCGTCGTGGCGTGCGATCAGGAGAGGGTCGGCCATGAAAAGGGGCTCCGGAACTTGTGGAAGCGGGCAGTTTAGGGCCGCGGGCCCTTGGGCCGCGCTCCTATAATCCACGGCCCCCAAGGCAGTAACCCAAAAAGTTTCAGGAGGTTCTCTTTGTCATCGACTGCTCAGCCCCCCATCCCCGCCGCCGGCGATTCACCTGAACAGTCGCCGATCGAGAAAGAGCTGGCCGTCCTGCTCGTGAACGCGCTCAACCTCGAGGTCGCGCCCGAAGACATCGTGCCGACCGACCCGCTGTACGGCGAAGGCCTGGGCCTCGACTCGATCGACATCCTCGAGGTCGCACTCGAGGTGTCCCGCCGCTACGGATTCCAGTTGCGCTCGGACGACGAACGCAACCAGCAGATCTTCCAGTCGCTGCGAACGCTCGCGACCCACGTCGCCCAGCACCGCAGCGCTTCCTGATCCATGTCTCGATGGCGACTGGCGCTCCTGTTGCTCGCGGGGGTGGCGTATGCCGGCCTCTCGCACTGGATGATGCTGTTCCACGCCACCGAGCCGTGGGCCGTGCTGGTGCTGCTCGGCCCGCTCTGGCTCGCCGCCATGGGCTTCGCCGCCAGCAAGCTCGGCCGCTGGGGCTTTGCCGCCGCGCTGCTGCTCGGCGCGGTGGGCTTCGCGCTGGTGTTCATGGGTGAGGCGGGCGATCCCAATCGGCTCTACGTGTTCCAGCATGTCGCCATCAATGGCCTGTTGGGTGGCTGGTTCGGCGCTTCGCTGCGCGGGCCCGGGCTGCCGTTGATCTCGCAGTTCGCGCAGCGCGTGCATCCGCTCAAGGGCCACATGCTGGCCTACACCACGCAGCTCACGCGCATCTGGACGGTGTATTTCGCGCTGGTGGTCACCTCCTCGGTCGTGGTCTACCTGACGCTGCCTTTCTCGGCCTGGTCGCTGCTCGCGAACGTGCTCACGCCGCTGTCGGTGACGCTGCTCTTCGTCGGCGAACACCTGTTGCGCTATCGGCTGCACCCCGAATTCGAGCGCACGCGGCTGATCGATGCGGTGCGCGCCTTTCAGGGCAGTTCGATCGGCGAGGGCAGCGGGCATCGCTGAACGCGGAGGCGCTTCTTGACTGCCGACAACCGATTGCTGCCCCTCGTGGCCGACCGCGACCTCGACGCCCCGCTGGCGTGGCGTGCGGGCGTGCCCGTGAGCACGCGCCAGTTCCTGGCCGACGTCGCGCGCTTTGCGCCGGTGCTGCCGGCGCAGGGCCCCGCCGTCAATCTCTGCGTCGACCGCTATGCCTTCGCCGTCAGCCTCGCGGCCGCACTCGTGCGCGGCCATGCGAGCCTGCTGCCGCCCGATGCGCGGGCCGACACGCTCGAGCGCCTGCGCGGATCGGCCGCACCCGGCCTGTTTGCACTGACCGACGATGCCGACCAGGCCACGCCCGGCATGCCGCGCGTGCTGATCGAAGACCGCTCCAGCCTCGACGGCGGCGAGCGCCTGGCGATCCCCTCCATCGACGCGAAGCTGCATGCGGTGAGCCTGCTGACCTCCGGCTCCACCGGTGCGCCGCAGCCGCATGCCAAGCGCTGGGAGACCCTGGTCGGCGATGTGGCGGTCGCGGTCGAGCGGCTCGCGAGCCTGCTCGGCAGGCCGTCGCTTGCTGGTCTCACGCTGGTCGCGACCGTGCCGGTGCAGCACAGCTACGGCCTCGAGTCATCGGTGCTGCTGGCGTTGCTGGGCGGCGCCGCGTTCGACAGTGGGCGGCCGTTCTTCCCGGCCGACGTGGCGCGCACGCTGGCCTCGGTGCCGCGGCCGCGCGCACTCGTCACCACGCCGTTCCACCTGAAGACGCTGCTACTCTCGGGCATCGAACTGCCGCCGGTAGACCTGATCCTCTCGGCCACCGCGCCGCTCTCGCCGCAGCTCGCTGCCCAGGCCGAGCAGATGCTCGGCGGCGTGCTGATCGAGATCTACGGCAGCACCGAGTCGGGCCAAGTCGCCACGCGGCGCACCACGCAGAGCGAGGTCTGGGAGAACCTCGGCCAGATCCGCGTGCATGCCGAGCCGGGGGAGGGTGACGGTCCCGAGCGCTTCATCTTCAGCGGCGACTTCCTGCCCGAGCCGACGCCGATGGCCGACGTGCTCGAACTGCTCGACGCGCGCCGCTACCGCCTGCTGGGCCGTGCCAACGACCTGATCCACGTGGCAGGGCGGCGCAGTTCGCTCGCCCACCTCAACTACCACCTCAACAGCATCCCGGGCGTCGAGGACGGCGCCTTCTGGCTGCCCGACGAGGTGGCCGACGGCGTGGTCCGCCCCGTGGCCTTCGTGGTGGCGCCGACGCTGTCGGCCGGCGAGATCATTGCCGCGCTGCGGCAGCGGCTCGAGGCGGTGTTCGTGCCGCGCCGGGTGGTGCAGGTCAAGGCCTTCCCGCGCGAAGGCACCGGCAAGCTCACGGCACGCGCGCTGCGCGAGTTCGCCCTTGCACAGGTGGCCGGCGACGACACGCCGGTGCAGCTCGCGCATCAGGTGCCGGCCGATCATCCCGCCTTTGCCGGCCATTTCCCCGGCCAGCCGCTGCTGCCGGGTGCCCTGATCCTGGCCGAGGTCATGGAGGCCGTGCAGCGGGTGCCGGCCCTGGCCGCGCGGCTCGGCAGCCATCCCATGCTGGCGGCCGCCAAGTTTCTCGCGCCGGTGCGCCCGGGCAGCCTGCTGTCGATCGACCTGCAACCCGAAGCCGGTGCCGCGCGCGGTGTGCGCTTCGACGTGCGCTGCAACGGCGTGGTGGCCGTCACGGGCCGCTGGACCGCCGCGCCAGGATCGGTGTGATGAAGCACACCGGTGAAGAAACGCGCGCCGTGGACGAGGCCGCGCAGGCCGGCCAGCGCGGCAACTGGGCGCATGCGCCCGAGCGCAGCAACATGCTGGCGCTGCGCTTCATCTGCTTCATGGCGGTGGTGTTCGGGCGCCGCATCACGCGCTTGCTGCTGGCGCCGATCAGCCTCTATTTCCTGCTGTTCGCGCCGACGCCGCGCCGGCACATCAAGCGCTACCTGTTCAGGGCCATCGGTCCGCGTGCGGGATGGGTCGACGGCTACCGACTGCTGCACGCTTTCGCGTCCACGGTGCTCGACCGCGTGTATTTCCTGCGCGGGCGCATGGACCTGTTCGACGTGCGGGTCGAAGGCAGCGTCCCGCTCGAGGCCGAGGTGCTCTCGGGCCGCGGCGCCTTCCTGCTCGGGGCCCATTTCGGCAGCTTCGAGGCGATGGGTGCCTGCAAGCAGCACAGCGCGCACCGGCACAAGCTCGGGCTGGCGATGCTGATGTACCCCGACAACGCGCAGCGCATCACGGCCATCCTCAACGCCATCAGCCTGCCCGAGCTTCGGCCGCACGTGATCGCGCTCGGGCGGCCGCATTCGATGCTGGCGCTGCGCGACTGGCTCGACGGCGGCGGCCTGGGCGGCATGCTGGCCGACCGTACGCTGCCGGGCAGCGACGAACAGCCCGCGCAGCAGCGCGGCAAGCAGATCGTGCTGCCGTTCCTCGGCCATCCCGCGCGCTTCGACGACGGACCGTTCCGCCTGGCGGCGCTGCTGCGGCGCAAGGTGTTCTTCATGGCCGGCATCTACGGCGGCGGCGCGCGCTACGATGTCCGCTTCGATCCGCTGGCCGACTTCAGCGAGCGGATCGCCGATCCCGCCGAGCGGGAACGCCGCATCCACGCGGCCGTCGAAGCCTATGCGGCGCGCCTCGAGGCGCTGTGCCGCGCCCATCCGTACAACTGGTTCAACTTTCATGATTTCTGGCTCGAAGACTCGCATTGACCGGCTTGGCAGGAGCCTGCTGCTCGCACTGGCCTGCTGCGCCGCGCCGGCGTGGGCTTTCGACCTGCCTGAACTGATGGGGCTGCTGTCGAAGCAGAAGAGCGGCGAGGCGCGCTTCACCGAGCAGCGCTTCGTACACGGCCTCGAAGGACCGCTCGATGCGCGCGGCACGCTGAGCTTCGAGGCGCCCGATAAGCTGGTGCGCCGAACGCTGTCGCCGCGCGTGGAGACCATGGCGGTCGAAGGCAACACGCTGACGCTCTCGCGCGGCGGCCGCAACCGCGTGCTCACGCTCGACAGCATGCCCGAGCTGCTCGGCCTGGTGGAGGCCATGCGCGGCACGCTCACGGGCGACGGCGCCACGCTGCAGCGCTACTTCCGCAGCACGGTTGGCGGTTCGGCCGCCAACTGGACGCTCGACCTCACGCCGCTCGACAGCCGGCTCGCGTCGCAGATGCGCAGCATCCGCATGACTGGGCGCGCGAGCGAGGTGCTCGGCCTCGAGATGGAGTTCGTCGGCGGCGATCGCTCGGTGATGAACATTTCGCCCGAGCGCGCGGGCGCCGCACCCTCCGCGCCGGCCGGCGCTGCCGGGCGCACCACGCCGTGATCGCGGGCGGCTCGCCTGCGGGGCCGCCCAGCCGCCAGCGCCGCGCGCTGGTGCTGCTGGTGTGGCTGCTGGTCGTGCTTGCGGGCGCGCTGCAGATCGCCCGCACCACGTTCAGTGCCGACCTCTCGGCCTTCCTGCCCCAAAGCCCCGACGCGCGGCAGCAGGTGCTCATCGAGCAGCTGCAGAGTGGCGTCGCCTCGCGCACGCTGATGCTCGGCATCGAGGGCGGCGCCAGTGCCGAGCAGCGTGCCGACGTGTCGCGCGCAGTGGCCCGCACCATGCGCGAGAGCCGGCTCTTCGACCTGGTGCAGAACGGCGACACCGGCGACTGGAGCGAAGCCGGCACCTGGGTCTTCACGCACCGCTACCAGCTGTCGCCGGCCGTGCGCCCCCAGCACTTCACGGTCGAGGGCTTGCGCGATGCGATCAACGAAACCCTTTCGGCGCTTGGCACACCGGCCGGCAACGCGATCAAGCCCTTGCTCGACCGCGACCCGACCGGCGAAACACAGCGCATCGCCATGGAACTGGTGCCGGCCAGCGCGCCGCGCAGCGAGGGCGGCGTCTGGATGTCGCGCACCGCGCCGCGCGCGCTGCTGATCGCCACCACGCATGCCGCCGGCAGCGACCTCGACGCCCAGGCCGTGGCCATCGGCCGGGTGCAGACAGCGTTCGATGCGGCCACGCGAGACATGGGCGAAGCGAAGCCGACGCTGCTCCTGAGCGGACCGCCTGTGTTCTCGGTGCTGAGCCGCGACAAGATCAAGACCGAGGCGGTGAACCTTGCGATCGTCGGCGGCATCGTCATGGGCATCCTGCTGCTGCTGGCTTTCGCATCGCCGCGCGCGCTGGTCATCGCCTTCCTGCCCGTGGCCACGGGCGTGGTGGTGGGCACGGCCGCCGTGAGCCTGGTGTTCGGCTCGGTGCACGGCATGACGCTGGGCTTCGGCAGCACGCTGATCGGGGAGACGGTCGACTACGCCATCTACTACCTGATCCAGGCGCGCGGCGCGGCCGTCGCGGGCACCGGCTGGACGCGCTGGCGCGCAGTGCACTGGCCCACCGTTCGGCTCGGCCTGCTGACCTCGGTGTGCGGCTTCGCCGCGCTGGTGTTCTCGGGCTTTCCGGGGCTCGCGCAGCTCGGCGTGTTCTCGATCGCAGGGCTCGTGGCGGCGGCGCTCGCCACCCGCTATGCGCTTCCGATGCTCGCGCCCGACGGCGCGAGCGGCATGGGCATGCGCAAGTACATGGCGCTGGCCGCCGGCAAGCTCGTTCGCGGCCTGCCGCGCCTGCGCTGGGCCCTGGTCGGGCTCGGCGCGGCGGCGTTCGCGCTCGTCGTCTGGCAGGGCGGCCATCTCTGGCGCGCCGATCTTGGCGCCATGAGCCCGGTGCCCAAGTCGGCCCAGCAGCTCGACGAGATGCTGCGTGCCGATATAGGCACGGGCGACGGCGGCACGCTGGTCGTGGTCCATGGCGCCGACGAGGAA
Source organism: Variovorax sp. Soil_C_19 (assembly GCF_057657255.1). Taxonomy (NCBI): domain Bacteria; kingdom Pseudomonadati; phylum Pseudomonadota; class Betaproteobacteria; order Burkholderiales; family Comamonadaceae; genus Variovorax; species Variovorax sp. Soil_C_19. The sequence goes on from NZ_JBDGIV010000004.1 coordinate 349,352, forward strand.
ACCGCGCTGCGCAACACCGAGGCCGCGGCCTTACGGCTCGAGGCGCTGGTCGACAAGGGCGAGCTCGGCGGCTTCGAGTCGGTGACGCGCGTGTTGCCGAGCGTGGCGACGCAGGCGGCACGCCTGGCCAGCATTCCCGATGCCAAAACCCTGCGCACGCGGCTCGCCGAAGCCGCAGAGGGTTCGCCGCTGCCGGCGTCGCGCCTCGGGCCGTTCCTGGCCGAGGCCGAGGCGGCGCGCCAGCTCGCGCCGCTACGGCGCGCCGACCTGGCCGGTGGTCCGCTGGGCTCGGTCGTCAACACGCTCATGTACGAACGCCCCGGCGGCGGATGGTCGACGTTGTTGGTGCTGCACCCGGGCCCCCGTTTCGACGCCACGAGGCTCGAGCAGGCCCTGGCCGACGCGCCGCAGGTGCAGGTGGTCGACGTCGGCCGCGAACTGGCCGGGCTCTACAAGCGCTACCTGCACGAAGCCTTCGTGCAGGTGCTGCTCGGTGCGCTGGCGGTGGTGGTGCTGCTCGGCCTCTACCTGCGCTCGGCGTCGCGCCTGATCGCCGTCTGCCAGCCGCTGGTGTTCGCCGTGGTGCTCGTGCTGGGCGGCATGGCCGTGCTGCAGGTGCCGCTCGGCATCCTGCACCTGGTCGGCCTGCTGCTGATCGTGGCGGTCGGTTCGAACTACGCGCTGTTCTTCGACCAGCTGCGCGTGGCCGGACGCGCCGACGAGGACACGCTGGCCTCACTGATGCTCGCCAACCTGACAACCGTGGTGTCGTTTGGGTTGATCGCGATCTCGGACATCCCGGCACTGTCGTCGATCGGCCGCGTGGTGGCGCCGGGCGCCTTGCTCGCGCTGCTGCTGTCGGCCGCGTTCGCGCGTCGGCTCGCGCCGTCGCCGTCATCCGTGCAAGTCTGATGGGAGAATCGCGTCCCATGCCCGCCGCCGCCGTCGCTCGCGAATCCTGGCCCCTGCCGCTGTCCATTCGTGCCAGCGTCGCGCTGCACGTGGCAGCCTTCGGCGCGGGCGCGCTGGTGCCCGGCGCCATGCCCTGGGCCGTCGGCGCCGTTGTGTTGAACCATGCGCTGATCACCGGCGCCGGGCTCACACCGCGCAGCAGCCTGCTCGGCCCGAACGTGACGCGCCTGCCCGAAGCTGCCGGCGTCCGGCGCGAAATGGCGATCACGATCGACGACGGGCCCGACCCCGAGGTCACGCCGAAGGTGCTCGACCTGCTCGACGCGCACGGGCAACGCGCCACGTTCTTCTGCATCGCCGAGCGCGTGCGCGCGCATCCGGCGCTCGCGCGCGAGATCGTGGCCCGCGGCCACAGCATGCAGAACCACACCGCGCGGCACCGTCACAATTTTTCGTTCCTCGGTCCGCGCGGCTTCGCGAGCGAGATCGCGCGGGCGCAAGACATTCTTTTCGAGACCACCGGCGAGCGCCCGACCTGCTTTCGCGCGCCGGCTGGCTTGCGCAATCCGTTTCTCGCGCCCGTGCTGCACCGCCTCGGCCTGTCGCTCGTGAGCTGGACGCGGCGCGGCTTCGACACGCGCGAGGGTGATCCGGTCAAGGTGACGGCGCGCCTGGCCCGCAACCTGCAAGCGCGCGACATCCTGCTTCTGCACGACGGCAACGCCGCGCGCACCGCTTCGGGAAATCCTGTGTTGTTGGAGGTACTGCCCTTGTTGTTCGAACGCCTGCGCGCCGATGGACTGCGCGCCGTGACCCTGCCGGAAGGGCTTCAGTCATGAGCGCAGTGCTGCCTTCGTCGCCCTCGACGACGACCGACGCCGCCTGGCGCGAATTGCACGAGGCCGCCACCGTTCCCTACAAGAAGGGCGGCAGCTTCGCCTGGCACTTCGCACGCGGCAAGCTCGGGCGCGACCCGGTGTTCCGCGGCCTGCTCGAGCGCGGTCTCATCGGCGAGGCGCACCGCCGCGTGGTCGACATCGGCTGCGGCCAGGGCCTGTTCGCGAGCCTGCTGTCGTCGATGAGCCGCATGCAGGCGGCTGGGCGCTGGCCTGCGGCGTGGAAGCCCACCCCGGCGGCGGCCGAGTACACCGGCATCGAACTCATGCCCAAGGACGTGGCGCGCGCCGAAGCATCGATAGGCCACCTGCAGCCTGCACCCCGGCTGGTGTGCGTCGACATGTGCTCGGCAGCGCTGCCGGCCTGCGACCTGGTGGTGATCCTCGACGTGCTGCACTACGTGAACATCGAAGCACAGAACGACGTGCTGCAGCGCGTGCGCGATGCGCTGCGCCACGGCGGCAGCCCCGAAGCCCGGCTGCTGCTGCGCGTGGGCGATGCATCGAGCAAGCGCGGCTTCGCGATCAGCCAGTGGGTCGATCGCACCGTCACGCGCATCCGCGGCCACAAGGTCTCGCCCACCTGGGGCCGGCCGCTGGCCGACTGGGTGGCGGTGCTGCAGCGGCTCGGCTTCCGCGTGCAGAGCATTCCGATGAGCGAAGGCACGCCCTTTGCCAACGTGCTGCTGGTGGCCGACCTGGAGCCCGCGGCATGACGCAGGCACCGGCGACGCTCGACCGCGCCGGCGTCGCGGCGCGCATTCCGCACAGCGGCAGCATGTGCCTGCTCGACCGGCTCGAGCGCTGGGACGCCGAGTCGATCCACTGCAGCACCCGTTCGCACACGCTGGCCGACAACCCGCTGCGCACCGCGGGTGGACTGCTTTCGCCCAATGCGATCGAATATGCGGCGCAGGCCATGGCGCTGCACGGCGGGCTGCTTGCGGCCGAGGGCAGCACGCCATCGGCCGGCTTTCTCGCGAGCGCGCGCCAGGTGCGCCTCGCAGTGGCGCGGCTCGACGACGTGGCCGGGGCGCTGCAGGTACGGGCGCGGCGGCTGTCGGGCGATGCGAACCAGGTGCTTTACGAATTCGCGGTCACGAACAGCGACGACCACGTGCTCGCCGAAGGCCGCGCAGTGGTGGTGCTGAACACGCCGCTCGCAACCGGAGCCAATGCCTCATGAGCCTCGAAGGAAAACGCGCACTGATCACCGGCGCCAGCGGCGCGCTGGGCGCTGCGATGGCCGAGCGCTTGGCGCGCGACGGCGCCACGGTGCTGCTGCACGCGAACTCGCGCCCCGAAGCGGTCGAGCAGCTAGCCGCATCGATCACGGCGGCTGGCGGCAAGGCCGAGTGCCATGTGTTCGACCTGCGCAGCGACGAGGCGTCAGCGGCCGCGTGCGCGCGCATCCTCGAGGCCGGCCCGGTCCAGGTGCTGGTCAACAACGCGGGCGTCCATGACGACGCGGTGCTGCCCGGCATGCGCGCCGAACAGTGGCACAAGGTCATCGATGTCTCGCTCAACGGCTTCTTCCGGGTGACGCAACCCTTGCTGCTGCCTATGATGCGCACGCGCTGGGGCCGCATCCTGAACATCTCTTCGGTGGCCGCGCTCACGGGCAACCGCGGCCAGGTCAACTACGCGGCCGCCAAGGGGGCGCTCAACAGCGCGACCAAGGCGCTGTCGCTCGAAGTGGCGTCGCGCGGCGTGACGGTCAACGCCATCGCGCCGGGCATCATCGCCTCGCCGATGGCCGATTCGGTGTTCGATCCCGAGATGGTGAAACAGATGGTGCCGATGAAGCGCGCCGGCACGCCGCAGGAGGTGGCGGCACTCGCGGCCTTCCTCGCGAGCGACGAGGCGGCCTACATCACGGGGCAGGTGATCTCGATTAACGGCGGGATGATCTGAGCACCGCCGGGCCGTCCTGGAAAAACTAGGGCTGAAAGGGCGCCTTGCCCCGCATCTTGCGAAGCAGCAGCGCCGGCAGCCGCAGCACGAACTCGACCATCAGCCGCGTGTGCATCCACGTCAGCAACAGGTTGTCGCGCCCGTAGCGGAAGTGCGAAACCCCGCCTTCCTCGGCGGTCAGGTACTTGACCGGGGCGTCGATGTTCACCGGCTTGACGCCGCGCCAGGCCAGGCGCACCACGGCCTCGGTATCGAAGTCGAAGCGCCGCATCCATGGCTGGCGCACCATCACGGCGATCAGGTCGGCCACCGGATACACGCGAAAGCCGTAGAGCGAATCGCCGACGCCCGCGAACAGCGTCTCGAGCTGCGTCCAGCCATTGGACACACGCCGCCCGCGCACGCGCAAGAGCGGTGCAGAAGCGTCGAACACCGGCCGCCCGAGCACCATGGTCTCAGGCCGGGCCTGAGAGGCGGTCATGAAGGCTGGAATCAGGTCGGCCGGGTGCTGGCCGTCGGAATCCATGGTGAGGGCATGCGTGAAGCCGGCCTCGCGCGCGGCCTGCAGCCCGTGCAGCACAGCCGCGCCCTTGCCCTGGTTCTCGGGCAGCAGCGACACGCGCAGGCCCGGATCGTGCGCGGCCATCTGCTGCAGGCGCTCGCCGGTGCCGTCGGTGCTGCCGTCGACCACCACCCAGACCGGATTCCACTGCGCGCGGGCCGCTTCAACGGTCGAGAAAAGGCGTTCGCCCGTGTTGTAGCTGGGAATCAGGACAAGGTGTGTGCGCGAGGCGTCTGGCATGCGGGGGACGCGTCGGAGGCGCGCTGTTCCATATGTTGGCGAAAGTACTGCTCGAGTTCCGCTTGCAGCGCGTCGCTGTTCTGCGTGGGTGCAAAGCGCTGCCCGAGGCGCAGCGTGAAGACGATCGGGAAAGGCGGCAGCCGCCAGAGGGGCCAGCCCTTGCTCAGGTACGGCGAATCGGTGTCGATGAACACGGTCTGGATCGGCGCCTGCGCGAGCTTGGCGATCAGCGTCACGCCGGAGCGGAACGGATTGAGCGGCGGCGTGACCGTGCGCGTGCCCTCGGGAAAGATCACCAGCTGGCCACCGTTGCGCAGGTCGGCCACCGCGAGCCGCACCATCGTGCGCGCCGACTCGTTGCTGATGTAGCGCGCGAGCCGTGCGCCCGCCCCGAGGAAGATGTTGCGCAGTAAATCGGCTTTCATGATGCAGGCGCTGCGCGGCAGCCGCGCCACTAGCAGCAGGGCGTCGAGCATGGTCGGGTGATTGGCCACGAAGATCACGCCGGGCTCGTCGCGCATCGAATCGAGGCAGCTTGCGTCGATGCGCATCATGCCGGTCGCCGAGGCCACGCCCCAGAACATGCGGTAGGCCCGGGCGATGGTCGCGCGGCCCAGCGTGCGCGCCGGCGCCTCCGGCAGCACCGGATAGAGCAGCATCGCGATCACGTTCCAGGTCAGCGAGACCAGCCCCAGGAAGAACAGCTGCACATACAGCATCAACGCGAGCGGAATGGCCGTGAGAATGCGCAGCACGCGGTTCATCGACATGGTGGAGGTCGCTGGTCCCGTCGGTCGCGCGGACTCAGGCCCGCAGCCGACCTGGGGCCACCGCATGCGCCTCGATCTCGACCAGCAGGTCGCTGCGGCAGATGTCCGCCTCCAGGTAGACCGCGTGGCGAACCATCGGTGCGTCAGGGCCGAGAGCCTGCTCGATCACGCCGCGCACCTTGTCTGCATCAGCCGGATGGCGCACGTAGACGACGCAGTCGAGCATCGCGAGCGAGAACCCGGCGTTCGCCTGCCCGTTGGCGGCCGCGATCACGGCCTCGAGGTTGCGCAGCGTCTCGCGCGTCTGCTCGAACACGTCGCCCGGGTGCACGGTTTCGTGGCCCACGATGCTGGCGGTGCCTGAAATGAAGAGGGCCACGTCGCCGTTGCCGATCTCGGCCAGTGCGGCCCGCGAGAAGGTGGGCGAACGCGGGCCGTAGGTGTCGGGGTAGCGGTAGGCCGAGACCTGGCGCGGGTTCTCGACCGGCAGCGGCGCGGTCTGGCCGGCCAGGAAGCGGATCGACAGCGCGCCCTGGTGGATGCCGAGCGCGCAGGCCGCCGGGGCGCCCTCGAAGGCGGCGCGGCCGGCCTCGAGGAAAGCCTCCTGGCGCCCCAGGTTGAACTGCCGGTAGCGCTCGAGCCCGCCGCCGTCGGCGTTGATCTGGGGCAGGTAGTTCCAGATGCGCAGCAGGTGCGGCGCGCCGGCCTGCGCGAGGGTCTTGAACAGGTCGCGGTAGGCCCGGTGCGCGAGCTCGGCCAGGCCTTGTTTCTCGGTCGCCTCGTCGAGGTCGATGGCGCCGAGCAGCCATTCGCCGTCGCTGCGCCAGCGCGCAATGCCGGTGGTGCCCGATTCGACCGGGCGCGCGCCGCCCACATGCCAGACGTCGGCCATCGCGCCGCGCTCGGAGAGCACGCGGGCGTTCACGGTCGGCATCCAGGCGACGCCGTGCGGCGTGCCGTAGCCGAGCGCGGCGAAGGGGGCGCTGCCGCTGGCGGCCAGCGCGAGGCTGTCGGGCAGCGAAAGGCGCTCGACGCGCAGCGGGGAAAGAGGGCTTTCTTTCTGCATGCTCAACCGGCCTTTTCGACAGCGTCGCCGTCGGGTTTGCGTGCCATGTACTCGGAGAAGACGCCCAGGCTCGCATGGCGGCGCACGTCGGTGAAGCCGGCGGCGCACAGAGCCTCGAGCACGCGCTCCGGCGGAATGCAGGCCTCGATCGTGTCCCAGTAGTAGCGCCACAACTCCGAGGTGTTGCTGCGGCGGCCGACCACGCGCGCGATCAGCGGCACCACCGCACGCATGTAGCCCTTGAGCAGAGCGGTCGCGATGCGGCCGCGCGGCTTCGTGATCTCGAGCACCACGACGCGGCCGCCGGGACGCAGCACGCGGTGGAATTCGCCGAACGCGGCTGCCACGTCGCTGATGTGGCGCATGGCATAGCCCATGCTCACGAAGTCGCAACTCGCATCGGGCCGGGGCAGGGCTTCCGCCACGCCCGGTACCAGTTCCACGCCCGGCAGGTCGATCTGCGCCATCATGCCCACGCTCGGGTCGACGCCGACCAGCCGCCCGGTGGGGCCGATGATCCGCAGCGCCTCGCGGGCGACCAGTCCGGTGCCGATGCCGACGTCGAGCACCTCGGCGCCCGGCACCAGGCCGGCCTGCGACAGGGCGGCGCGCCGGTACGACGGACCGGTGCCGAAGGCGAGCACGCTTTCGATGCGGTCGTAGTCGGCGGCGGTGCTGTCGAAGATGCGCCGCAGGAACGCCTGATGCTCTGCCTCGTTCTTGTAGTAAAGCGGCAACGGGGTGTGCGGCGGCAGGATGGTCGGATTCCCGGGCCCGACAGAAGGCGATGGCGTCATCGAGGGATTATCACCAAAAGACATGGCCGCTTTTTGGCACGGTCGTGCGGGCCGTTGTGTTCGGCGGACAGTAAACTCGCAACCTGCTTTGAAAACACAAGATTGCGAGATAGGAAGTCATGGCCGGACACAGCAAATGGGCGAACATTCAGCACCGCAAGGGCCGCCAGGACGAGAAGCGCGGCAAGCTCTGGACCCGCGCCATTCGCGAGATCATGGTCGCCGCGCGCGCTGGTGGCGGTGACCTCAGCGCCAACCCGCGGCTGCGGCTCGCGGTCGAGAAGGCCAAGGCCGTCAACCTGCCCGCCGACACCGTCAAGCGCAACATCGACAAGGCCACCGGCAACCTCGAAGGCGTGAACTACGAGGAAATCCGTTACGAGGGCTACGGCATCGGCGGCGCCGCGATCATCGTCGACACCATGACCGACAACCGCGTGCGCACCGTGGCCGAGGTGCGCCACGCGTTCGCCAAGCACGGCGGCAACATGGGCACCGAAGGCTCTGTGGCCTTCCAGTTCAAGCACTGCGGCCAGATCATCTTCGCGCCGGGCACCGACGAGGACAAGGTCATGGAAGTGGCGCTCGAGGCCGGCGCGGAAGACGTCGTCACCGACGACGACGGCGCCATCGAGGTGCTCACCGCAGTGGGCGACTTCGAGGCCGTCAAGGCGGCGCTCGAGGCCGCGGGCCTGGCGCCCGGGGTGGCCGAGGTCACCATGCGCGCCGAGAACACCGTCGAAGTCGCCGGCGAGGACGCCGCCCGCATGCAGAAGCTGCTCGACGTGCTCGAGGACCTGGACGACGTCCAGGAGGTCTATCACAACGCGGCGCTTTCCGAATGACAGACAGGCAACAGCAACGAACGAAGGCGCGCGCATGAAGGTACTGGTCATCGGGGGAGGGGGCCGCGAGCACGCGCTCGCATGGCGGCTCGCGCAGTCCACCCGCGTGAGCCGCATCTACGTGGCGCCCGGCAACGGCGGCACCGCGAGCGACACGCGCTACGACTGCATCGACATCATCGAGCCTGCCGCGCTGCGCGAGTGGGCCATCAAGGAAAAGATCGCACTCACCGTGGTCGGCCCCGAGGCGCCGCTCGCGGCTGGCGTGGTCGATGAATTCCGCGCGCACGGCTTGCGGATCTTCGGCCCCACGCAGGCGGCCGCGCAGCTCGAGAGCTCGAAGGCCTTTTCCAAGGCCTTCATGAAGCGCCACAAGATCCCCACGGCCGAGTACGAAGCCTTCACCGATGCCGCCGCGGCGCATGCCTACATCGACGCCAAGGGCGCGCCGATCGTCGTCAAGGCCGACGGACTCGCGGCCGGCAAGGGCGTGGTCGTGGCCATGACCGCCGAGGAAGCGCACGAGGCGGTCGACTTCATGCTGGTCGACAACAAGTTCGGCGTGTCGCACAACGAAGGCGGCGCGCGCGTCGTCATCGAAGAATTCCTGCAGGGCGAAGAAGCCAGCTTCATCGTCCTGTGCGACGGCAAGAACGTCACTGCGCTGGCCACCAGCCAGGACCACAAGCGCCTGCTCGACGGCGACGAAGGCCCGAACACGGGCGGAATGGGCGCGTACTCGCCCGCGCCGGTGGTCACCGCCGAAATCCATGCGCGCGCCATGCGCGAGATCATCCTGCCGACCATCCGCGGCATGGAAAAAGACGGCATTCCGTACACGGGGTTCCTGTACGCCGGCCTGATGATCGACGCCAATGGCCAGCCCAAGACGCTCGAATTCAACTGCCGCATGGGCGACCCCGAGACGCAGCCGATCATGATGCGGCTCAAGTCCGACCTGTTCGAGGTGTTCTGGCATGCCACCGACGGCACGCTCGACCAGGTCGAGCTGCAGTGGGACCGGCGCGTGGCGCTCGGCGTGGTGATGGCCGCGCACGGCTACCCGCTCTCGCCGCGCAAGGGCGACCGCATCACCGGCATCCCGGCCGAGGCGCCCGATGCCGTGGTGTTCCACGCCGGCACGGCGCTGAACGACGGCGAGCTCAAGACCAGCGGCGGCCGCGTGCTCTGCGTGACCGTGCTGGCCGACAGCGTCAAGCAGGCGCAGCAGCGGGTCTACGAGGTCGCTGCGCGCATCAACTTCGACGGTGCGCAATACCGCAGAGACATCGGCCACCGCGCGGTGCAGCCGCGCAACCCGCCGCAGGCCTGATGCAGCAGACAGACCCGGCAGCAGTCGGCGACTACCTGCGCAAGCTCCAGCAGGAGATCGTCGCGGCGGTCGAGGCCGCCGATGGCGGCACCTGCACGCGTGACGCCTGGCAGAAGGCGCCCGGCGAAGCGCTGCAGGGCAGCGGCCTGACCTGCATCCTCGAAGGCGGCGATCTGTTCGAGCGCGCCGGCTGTGGCTTCTCGCAGGTGCGCGGGCCGAAGCTGCCGCCATCGGCCACGCAGAACCGGCCCGAACTCGCGGGCGCGCCCTTCGAGGCCATGGGGGTCTCGCTGGTGTTCCATCCGCGCAATCCGTACGTGCCGATCGTGCACATGAACGTGCGCATGCTGGCCGCGCTGCCCGAAGGCAACGACCCCGTGTGCTGGTTCGGCGGCGGCATGGACCTGACGCCCTGCTACGGCTTCGAGGACGATGCGGTGCATTTCCACACCGCCTGCCGCGATGCGCTTGCGGCCTTCGGCGACGACAAGTACCCGCGCTTCAAGACCTGGTGCGACGAGTATTTCTTTCTCAAGCACCGCAACGAGCAGCGCGGCGTGGGCGGCATCTTCTTCGACGATTTCGCCGAAGGCGGATTCGAGAACGGCTTCGCGCTGCTGCGCGCCGTTGGCAACGCCTTTGTGCCGGCCTACCTGCCGATCGTCGAGCGCCGCCGCGCAATGCCCTGGGGCGAGCGCGAGCGCGCGTTCCAGCTGTACCGGCGTGGCCGCTATGTCGAATTCAACCTCGTGTGGGACCGCGGCACGCACTTCGGCCTGCAGTCGGGCGGGCGCACCGAGTCGATCCTGCTGTCGATGCCGCCGCTGGCGAGCTGGGCCTATCGCCAAGAGCCCGAGCCCGGCAGCCCCGAAGCGGCGCTGTACAGCGACTTCATCGTGCGGCGCGACTGGCTGTGAGCACGAGCGCACCGGCCGAAGGCAGGGCGCCGCGCATCGGCGTCTTCGGCGGCGCCTTCGATCCGCCGCACAACGCCCACGTGGCGCTGGCCGGGGCCGCGCTGTCGCAGCTCGGCCTGGCCGAACTGCACGTCGTCCCGACGGGGCAGGCCTGGCACAAGACGCGCGCGTTGACGCCGGCCCAAGACCGCCTTGCGATGGCGCAACTGGCGTTCTCGGGATTGGAGGGCACCGTGGTGGTCGACAGCCGTGAAGTGTTGCGCGACGGCCCCACCTACACGCTCGACACCTTGCATGAGCTGCAGCAGGAGCAGCCCGGCGCCCAGCTGGTGCTGATCATGGGCGCCGACCAGGCGCATGCGCTGCCGACCTGGCATGGCTGGCAGGCTATACTCGGCATTGCTATTGTTTCTGTAGCGTATCGCGCATTGTCGACGGGCAGCACCGCCCGTTTCGACCCGAAGATGCTGCCAGGCCTGCCGGCCGGCGCGCGTTTCGAGGCGCTCGAATTGCCCGCCATGGACACCAGCGCCACCGACATCCGGCGGCGAGCCGCGCTCGGCGAGGACATTTCCTCGCTGGTTCCGCCCGCCGTTGCACGCTATATTGACCAACACCACCTCTACCGCTCTGCCTGATGACCACTGAAGCCGCCGCCAAGAAAGACACCCAGAAACTCCAACGGGCCATCATCGATGGGCTCGAAGACGTCAAGGCGCAGGACATCCAGGTTTTCGACACCGAGCATCTCTCGCCGCTGTTCGAGCGCGTGATCGTGGCGTCGGGTTCCTCGAACCGCCAGACCAAGGCGCTCGCCTCGAGCGTTCGCGATGCGGTGCGCGAGGCCGGCTTCCCCAAGCCGCGCATCGAGGGCGAGGACAACGGCGAGTGGATCATCGTGGACTGCGGCGCCGCGGTCGCGCACATCATGCAGCCCGCCATCCGCCAGTACTACCACCTGGAAGAGATCTGGGGCGACAAGCCGGTGCGCGCCAAGCTGGGCGGCAGCAAGCCCGTGGTCGCGAAGGCTTCGGCACCGAGCGAAGACGAGACGAAGAAGCCCGCCGCCAAGCAGCCGAGCCTGCGCCGCGCGAGCGCGGCCAAGACCGCGGTCCGCGCCGCCGAGCAGGAAGCCAAGGCCGAGAAGGCCGCCCGCGCCCCCGCGAAGAAGATGGCCGCAAGGAAGTCGCCCGCGAGGAAGACTGGCACCGCCAGCGCGCGCGTGCCGGTCAAGGTGGTCGGCAAGCCGGCCGCCAAGAAGACCGCGGCCAAGAAGGCGCCTGCCAAGAAGGCGCCAGCCCGCCGCGCATGAAGCTGCTGGTGGTCGCCGTCGGGCAGCGCATGCCCGACTGGGCGCAGACTGCCTGGGACGACTACGCGAAGCGCTTCCCACCAGAACTCAAGCTCGAACTGCGGGCTGTCAAGACCGAACCTCGTGGCTCCAAGTCGCTCGAGACGCTGTATGCGGCCGAGCGCGAGCGCATCGAGGGGGCGATCGCCCGCGGCATGCGCATCGTCGTCCTCGATGAGCGCGGCACCGCACTCACCACCAAGGCGATGGCCGCGCGGCTCTCGGCCTGGCAGGGCGAGGGCGACGACGTGGCGCTCGTCATCGGCGGCCCCGACGGGCTCGATCCGGCTTTCAAGGCTGCGGCGCACGAACGCATCCGCCTGTCCGACCTGACGCTGCCGCACGCGATGGCGCGCGTGCTGCTCGTCGAGCAGCTCTACCGCGCCTGGTCGGTCAACGCGGGGCACCCCTACCACCGGGAATGACCGACGTTGTCTGCTGAATTCATCTATCTCGCATCGCAAAGCCCGCGCCGGGCGCAGCTGCTCGGACAGTTCGGCGTGCGCCACGAACTGCTGTTGCCCGGACCCGACGAAGACGCGGAATCGCTCGAGGCGGTGCTGCCCGGCGAATCGCCGACGGCCTATGTGCAGCGCGTGACCGCGTTGAAGCTCGATGCCGCCGTCGCGCGACAGAAGCGACTTGCACTCGCCGACGCGCCCGTGCTCTGCGCCGACACCACGGTGGCACTCGGGCGCCGCATCCTCGGCAAGCCCGAGGGCGTGCGCGATGCCGAGCGCATGCTCGCGCTGCTGTCCGGCACCACCCACCGCGTGCTCACCGCGGTGGCGCTGCAGCAAGGCCGCCGGCGCCATGCGGCGCTCAGCGTGTCGCGCGTGCGCTTCGCTCCCATGACGAAGGCGCAGATCGCACGCTATGCCGCGAGCGGCGAGCCGCTCGGCAAGGCCGGTGCGTATGCGATCCAGGGGGCGGCGACCGCCTTCGTCGAGCACATCAGCGGGTCCTATTCGGGCATCATGGGACTCCCCATGTTCGAGACGGCGCAGCTGTTGCGGCGCGCCGGCTTCATCGTTTAAAGGTCTCATGCAAGACATCCTGATCAACTGGTCCCCGCAGGAGACCCGCGTGGCGCTGGTCGAGCACGGCGCGGTGCAGGAGCTGCACGTCGAGCGCACGCTCGAGCGCGGCCTCGTCGGCAACGTCTACCTGGGCAAGGTCTCGCGCGTGCTGCCGGGCATGCAGTCGGCCTTCATCGACGTGGGCCTCGAGCGCACGGCCTTCCTGCACGTCGCCGACATCGTGGCGCCGTTCACGCCCGGCTCGCGCCCGAGCGCGCCCGCGCCCGAGCGCGACCACCGCAACGGCGCTCCGATGGTGCCGATCGAGAAGCAGGTGTTCGAAGGCCAGTCGCTATTGGTGCAGGTCATCAAGGACCCGATCGGCACCAAGGGTGCGCGGCTGTCGACGCAGATCAGCATCGCCGGGCGGCTCTTGGTCTTCCTGCCGCAGGACAACCACATCGGCGTGTCGCAGAAGATCCCCGCCGACCAGCGCGAGTCGCTGCGCACGCGCATGCTCGCGCTGATCGAGGCCGCCGCGGCGGCCGACAGCGGCGGCGTGGTGCCGGCCAACACCGGCGGCTTCATCCTGCGCACCAATGGCGAGGACGCGTCGGACGCCGAGCTGGCCGAAGACATCGCGTACCTGCGAAAGACCTGGTCGCGCATCCGCGAAGCCTCGAGCAAGACGCCGCCGATGTCGCTGCTGCACCAGGACCTGAGCCTGCTGCAGCGCGTGCTGCGCGACATGACCAGCGAGGACACGCAGACCATCCGCATCGATTCGCGCGAGCAGTTCGAAGTGCTGCTCAAGTTCGGCCTCGAATACATGCCGCAGGCTGCCGGCAAGCTGCAGCACTACAAGGGCGAGCGGCCGATCTTCGACCTGTATTCGGTGGACGAGGAAATCGCCAAGGCGCTGGGCCGCCGCGTCGATCTCAAGTCGGGCGGCTACCTCGTGGTGGACCAGACCGAGGCGCTCACCACGGTCGACGTGAACACCGGCGGCTTCGTCGGCGCGCGCAATTTCGACGACACGATCTTCAAGACCAACCTCGAGGCCGCGCAGGCCATTGCGCGTCAGCTGCGGCTGCGCAACCTGGGCGGCATCGTCATCGTCGACTTCATCGACATGGCGCGCGACGACCATCGCGAGCAGGTGCTGGCCGAGTTCCGCAAGCAACTCGCGCGTGATCGCGTCAAGACCACGGCCGGCGGTTTCTCGCAGCTCGGCCTGGTCGAGATGACGCGCAAGCGCACCCGCGAATCGCTGGCGCACATGCTCTGCGAGCCGTGCGCGGCCTGCGGCGGCCAGGGCATCGTGAAGACCGCGCGCAGCGTCGCCTACGACGCGATGCGCGAGATCCTGCGCGAGGCGCGGCAGTTCACGCCGCGCGAGTTCCGCATCGTGGCCGCGCCGCAGGTGATCGAACTGTTCCTCGACGAAGAGAGCCAGCACCTGGCCGGGCTCAGCGACTTCATCGGCAAGCCGATCTCGCTGCAGTCGGAGCAGGCGATCGGGCAGGGGCAGTACGACATCGTGCTGCTTTGAGGCGTTGAGCGAAAGGCGGCGCGTGCCGCCGCGCCACCAGAGCGGTCAGAGCGTCGGGGCCTGGCCCGCCGGCGTCGTGCGCATCGCCGTGGTCTGCAGGCGGGCGTAGAGCCCGTCGAGCGCCATGAGCTGCGCATGGCTGCCTTGTTCGACCACGCGGCCATGTTCCATCACGACGATGCGGTCCGCATGCTGGACCGTCGAGAGGCGGTGCGCGACGATCAGCGTGGTGCGGTTCTGCATCAGGCGCTGCAGAGCGTCCTGCACCAGCCGCTCCGATTCGGTGTCGAGCGCCGAGGTGGCCTCGTCGAGCAGCAGGATCGGGGCGTTCTTGTAGAGAGCGCGCGCGATCGCCAGGCGTTGGCGCTGGCCGCCAGAGAGCTGGGTCGCGTTGTGGCCGAGCACGGTGTCGATGCCCTGCGGCAACCCCTCGACATGGCTCGCCAGGTTGGCGGCGTCCACGCACGCCTGAACGCGCGCGCGGTCGATCTCCGCATCGGCGCCGAGCGCCACGTTGGCCGCCAATGTGTCGTTGAGCATCACTACGTCCTGGCTCACCATGGCGAACTGCGAGCGCAGGCTTCCGAGCGACCAGTCGGCGATGTCGTGGCCGTCGAGCAGCACCTGCCCGCCGCTCGGCAGCACGAAGCGCGGCAGCAGGTTCATCAGCGTGGTCTTGCCCGAGCCAGACGGCCCGACGAAGGCCACGCTCTGGCCCGGCTCGATTGCCAGGATCACACCGTCGAGCGCCGGGCGCTCGTCGTCGCCGCGGTAGTTCACGCGTGCGTCCTTGAACTCGATGCGGCCCTGGGCGCGGTCCACGGCGAAACGGCCCTGCGGCTCGGTTGGCACCTCGTCGACCAGTGCGAGGCCGCGCTCAAGCGCCGCCAGGCCCCGCGTGATCGGACCGGCTACTTCGGCCAGCCTCCGGATCGGTGCGATCAGCATCAGCATGGCCGTGATGTAGGCGACGAAGCCGCCGACCGTGAAGCCCTGCTCGCCGCTCTGCCAGAGCGCGATCATCACCACCACCGACAGCGCAAGCGCGGCCATCATCTGCGTGAGCGGCGTGGTCGCGGCCTGGGCAATGGTCGACTTGACCGCGAGCCGGTTGAGCCGCTGGCTCAGCTGTTCGAAGCGCCGGGCCTGCGCCGCCTCGGCGCCATGCAGGCGCACCATGCGGTGCGCGAGCACGTTCTCCTCGACCACATAGGCCAGCTCGTCGGTGGCCTGCTGGCCCTGCTGCGTGAGCTTGTAGAGCCGCTTCGAGAACACCTTCATGATCCAGGAGATGCTCGGCACGAGGAAGGCCACGATGAGCGTGAGCTTCCAGTTGAGATAGACAAGGTAGCCCAGCAGCGCCACCAGCGTGAAGCCGTCGCGCGACAGCCCGAGCAGCGCCTGCACCAGCAGCAGCGCGCCGGTCTGCACCTCGTAGACCACCGTGTTCGACAGCGTGCTGGCCGACTGGCGCGCGAACAGCGCGAGCTCGGCGCCGAGCAGCCGCTCGAACAGCACGCGACGCAGGCGCTGCATGCCTTCGTTCGCGATGCGCGAGAGCGCGTACTGCGAGATGAATTGCGCGACGCCGCGCACCGCGAACAGCAGCAGCACCGCCGCGGGTATGAACCACAGCGGCATCTGGCCCTTGGTGAAGCCGCGGTCGAGCAGCGGCTTGAGCAGCGCGGCCATCAAGGGCTCGGTGAGCGCCGCGAGCATCGCACCGATCAGGCCCAGCGCCCACCATTGGCGCGAGCCGCCGAACCAGGTCATGAGACGCGCCAGCCGTCGGATCAGGGGAGGGCGTGCGGGGGTCTCGCTGCCGGGGGATGCTTGCATGGCCGGGAATTCTACGGGGCGCCTGTCGGCGCCCAGGATGGCCGCCGTGTAGGACCGCTTCGCCCGATACACGTTTTGTGACGGCAACGTCGAGCCAGTGTGTAACATGTGGGTCGTTGCACCGGGGAGAACTTTCTTACCCCGAAACATCTCCGAACCGCATGAACAAGCCGTTGTCAGTTTCCATTCCAACTCCTTCTTCATCGCTTTTTGCGCGCCGCTCGCTGATCGCGGCATTGGCTGCGACGCCCGTGCTGCCCGCGCTCGCCCAGTTCCGGGTCGAGGTCTCGGGCGTCGGGCTCACGCAGCTCCCGATTGCGCTGGTTCCCTTCAAGGGCCAGGACGCCTCGCCGCAGAAGATTTCCGAAATCGTCCAGGCCGACCTCGAACGCAGCGGCCAGTTCCGTGGCGTCGATGCTTCGGGCCAGGCGCTCGACGAGGCCTCGCGCCCGGATCTGTCGCTGTGGCGCCAGCGCACCGCGGATTCGCTCGTCGTCGGCAGCGTGGCGCGGCTTGGCGACGGCCGCTACGACGTTCGCTTCCGTCTCTGGGACGTGGTGCGCGGACAGGACCTCGGTGGCCAGAGCTACACCGTGCCGCAGGGCGACCTGCGGCTCGCGTCGCACCGCATCGCCGACTACGTCTACGAGAAGCTCACGGGCGACAAGGGCATCTTCTCCACCCGCATCGCATACGTCACCAAGGGCGGCAGCCGCTACTCACTCTGGGTGGCCGATGCCGACGGCGAGAACGCGCAGGCCGCGCTCGCGAGCCCCGAGCCGATCATCTCGCCGGTCTGGTCGTCCAACGGACAGCAGCTCGCGTACGTTTCGTTCGAATCCCGCAAGCCCGTGGTGTACGTCCACAACGTGGCCAATGGCCAGCGCCGTCTGCTCGCGAACTTCCGCGGCTCCAACAGCGCGCCGGCCTGGGCGCCCAACGGAAGCTCGCTGGCCGTCACGCTCAGCCGCGACGGTGGCTCGCAGCTCTATACGATTCCCGCGGGCGGCGGCGAGCCGCGCCGGCTCACGCAGAGCGCCAGCATCGACACCGAGCCGGTCTACTCAGCCGACGGCAGCACGATCTACTTCGTCAGCGACCGCGGCGGTGCGCCGCAGATATACCGGATGGGCGCCAGCGGCGGTGCCCCCACCCGGGTCACCTTCAGCGGAACCTACAACATTTCTCCTTCTGTCAGCGGCGATGGCCGGTGGTTGGCCTACATCTCACGCGTAGGCGGTGCCTTCAAACTCCACGTGATGGAATTGGCGACCGGCAATGTCACGGCCATCACCGACACGTCCGCAGACGAAAGCCCGAGTTTTGCGCCCAACAGCAAGCTCATCGTCTACGCAACGAACCTGCAAGGTCGCGAAGCGCTCATGACGACGACGCTGGACGGAAAGATCAAGGCACGGTTGGCGGGACGGGCGGGAGACATAAGAGAACCGGACTGGGGTCCGTTTCAAAAGCAATGACCAAGAGTTTTTTTGAGGAGTTCCAATGTTGAAACGTACGATTTATTCGCTGGCGATCGTGGCCCTGATTGCCGGTTGCTCGTCGGGCACCAAGCTCAACGACACGCCCGTCACTGACAGCTCCGGCATGGCCGGCGGCGCCGGCCAGCAGGGCAGCGCGAGCGCAGTGGCACCCGTCACCATCGACCCCAATGCCAGCACCGCGCAAGGTCCGATGGGCGTCGAACGGATCGTGTATTTCGATTACGACAGCTACACCGTCAAGCCCGAATTCCAGTCGGTGGTCGACGGCCATGCCCGCTTCCTGCGCGCCAACAACCAGCGCCGCATCTCGATCGAAGGCCACACCGACGATCGCGGCGGCCGCGAGTACAACCTCGCGCTCGGCCAGAAGCGTTCTGAAGCCGTTCGCCGCGCGCTCACGCTGCTGGGCGTGAACGATGCGCAGATCGAAGCTGTGAGCTTTGGCAAGGAAAAGCCGGCGGTGCAGGGTTCGGGTGAAGACGCCTGGGCGCAGAACCGTCGCGCTGAAATCCGCTACACCCGGTGATGCAGCCATCCTTGTGGCGTGGTGCGGCCCTGGCGGCCGCCTTGCTCTGCGCATCGGCAGGGTCGCAGGCTGCCTTGTTCGAGGATGACGAGGCGCGCCGCGCCATCCTCGACCTGCGCCAGCGTGTCGAGGCCATGCGCCAGCAGACCGACCAGCGCCTTGCCGACGAGAACGGTCAGCTGCGGCGCAGCTTGCTCGACCTGCAGACCCAGATCGAGCAGATGCGCGGCGACCTCGCACGCATGACTGGCCAGAACGAGCAGCTCCAGCGCACCGTCAGCGAACTCCAGTCGCGCCAGACCACCATCGACGACCGGCTCAAGCAGACCGAACCGACCAAGGTCTCGGTCGACGGCCGCGAGTTCAATGCCGATCCGAGCGAGAAGGCGGATTTCGACGCCGCACTCGGCATCTTCCGCGCCGGCCAGTTCGCGCAGGCGCAGACCGCCTTCGCCGAATTCGTCAAACGCTATCCGCAAAGCGGCTACAACGCCTCGGCGCTGTTCTGGCTCGGCAACGCGCAGTACGCCACTCGCAACTACAACGAGGCCATCGCGAACTTCCGTTCCATGCTCTCGCTCGCGCCCGACCACGCCAAAGCCCCTGAGGCCGTGCTGTCGATCGCCAACTGCCAGATCGAACTCAAGGACACGCGCGCCGCCCGGCGCACGCTGGAAGACCTGACCAAGGCCTATCCGCAGTCCGAAGCCGCACAGGCCGGCCGCGAGCGTCTCTCGCGCCTGCGCTGATCCACGGCGGAGCCCTCCGCTTGAGCGCAGCAGCAGCAAGCCTTCCCGAAGAAACCTCGCGCGCCGCCGCGGCTGTCGTCACCCACGACACCGCAGCGGCGCCTGATTTCGCGCGACGCTTCGGCGGGCTCGAGCGGCTTTACGGCGTGGCGGGCGCCGCGCGCATCCGCGGTGCGCACGTGCTCGTCGCGGGCATCGGCGGCGTTGGCTCGTGGGCCGTCGAGGCGCTGGCGCGCAGTGGCGTAGGGCGCCTGACGCTGATCGATCTCGACCATGTGTCGGAGTCGAACATCAACCGCCAGATCCATGCGCTTGAGTCCACCGTCGGCCAGGCCAAGGTCGAGGCCATGCGCGAGCGCATTGCGCAGATCAACCCCGAATGCCAGGTGCTTGCGCTCGACGAATTCGTCGAGCCGGACAACTGGCAGGCGCTGCTCGAGGCATCGCAAGCGGCCAACGGGCCCGTCACCGCTGTCGTCGACGCTTGCGACCAGGTGAAGGCCAAGCTTGCGATGGCCGCATGGGCGCGCGCCGCGCGCACGGCCACGTTCGTCACTGTCGGCGCGGCGGGCGGCAAGCGGCAGGCGCACAAGGTCGACGTCGACGATCTCTCGCTCGTCACACACGACCCGCTGCTGGCACAGCTGCGGCAGCGCCTTCGCAAGCAGCACGGCGCCCCGCGCGAGGGCCGCAAGATCGGCGTGACCTGTGTCTTCAGCCGCGAGAGCGTCGCGCCGCCCGATGCCTCTTGCGCCATCGAGGGCGACGGCTCGCTCAACTGCCGCGGCTACGGTTCGGTGGTCAGCGTGACCGCGACCTTCGGCCAATGCGCGGCAGGTTGGGTGCTCGACAAAATAGCGAGCCACGCCGCGCTATAATCTTTGGCTTTGCCGGATCGGATCCGGCAAGAGCGAAAAAAGAAGAAGTGAAAAAGAAGAAGTGAAGAGTGAGTGAATGGTTTCGGGACGTTAGCTCAGTTGGTAGAGCAGCGGACTTTTAATCCGTTGGTCACAAGTTCGAATCTTGTACGTCCTACCAGACCCACTCCAAGGTCGCCAATTGCAGCATGCAGTTGGCGATTTTTTTTGGCTTGCGTGGTGAGGCAACTTGCTGGCCCTCGATGCGTCGGCAGTTCGACACCGGCCCTCAATCCTCGTCTTCCCACTTCCCCACCACGGTGCCAAGCACCGAGAACGCCACCCGGATCGGCTCGTGCTTGGGGTTCAGCGGTAGGAGCCAGCGGCGGCCGTCTTCGTTCTTGAAGGACTTGAAGGTGATGTCGCCGGTTTCGTCGAGCCTGGCGATGATGCGGTCGCCGTCCTCGGGCGTGGTCAGTCGGGTGTCGACGAAGACGATCGACCCCGCGGGGTAGCTTTTCAGGTGCCCGCTCGGCGCGGTCATGCTGTCGCCTCGCACGCGCAGCGCGTAGGTGTGGCCGGGGCTGTGGTAGGCGATGCAGGGCATCCAGCGCTCGACAGGCACGTTGATGGGTAGGGTGCCGTTCCACGACGCAATGTCAGTCCAAGCGATGAGCGGCACGGTTCCCGGTGTGCCCGGCTCGAAGGCGGGGCCGGCGGGCGGTGTGCGTGCAATTCTGTAGGGGGCTGGCGGCTCGTTAGCGTGGTCGCGCGCGCGGCGTGACTGCTGCACTTCGTCCCACGGCGCAGGGCCGTCGCCTGTGTCGAGCCAGTGGGGGTCGACGCGGTAGGCGCGCGCCAATGCCAGCAGGCCCATCGAGCGGCCGGTGTCACCGCGCTCGATCTTGGAGATATTGGACTGTTTGACGCCTGACGCCGCTTCGGCCTGCTTTTGCGTCATCTTCGCGAACTTGCGTGCGGCCTTCGCGCGAGCGGCAATAGTCTCCATTTGGAGGATTTAATCCCACGCGAATATTCAAGTTGGCCTCTAGAATAGTTTCAGGGGAGTAAAAGCCATGAAACCACGTCAGTTGGTGCGGGCGCGCGGGACCCGCGCGCTCTGGCTGGACCGCACGTTGTGCGCGCTCGTGGCATTGCTGGCCGCTGCTGCGCTGGGCTATGGGCTGCGCAGCGGCCTGGACGGGCTGGCAGGCATGGCGCTGTCGGCGCTGGTGGCGGTCGGATGGGCCGCGAAAGTGCTGTTCGGCACGACGGCGCTCACGCGGGCGCGAGCGGTGCGGGCGGCGATAGTGCGAGCGTCGTGCGTACACGAACGCAATCCTTGATGTGCTGCTCGCCGAGCGCGCGCAGGGCGGCGTAGCCCAAAGCCGCCGAGACCAGTTGCCCGGCAATCGGTACGTACTTGGTGGCCTGCTTGGTCGTTAGCCTGATGCCGGCATGCCGCGCGAGCCGGATCAGCAGGTCGCGCGTGACGAGCCGCCCGACAAGCAGCGCGCCCACGGTGGTGGCTGCCTTCTGAATGCGCTCGCGCTGGTGCGGCGCGAGCTTTTCGACCTGCGTGGCCGAAAGCCCGAATTCGGCGCTGATCTGCGGCACGAGCCGCGAGAGCAGGGCAGCGTCGGCGGCCCAGTCGACGCCGGGGAGCGGAACGGCGCTGGCTGCTGCGGACATCAGCGCCTTGCGCCCGATGAGGCGGCGGCTGCGCTGGATGGCGGCAATCAGCGCCTCGTCACCCTGGGCCAGTTCGATCGCAGAAGGCATGCGGCAAATCTCTCCTTGGCGCGATTCTCACCCAGCCGTCAGGCAGCTGCCAGCGCCTCGAGCTGGTCCGACAGCGCCAGCCAGCGCTCTTCGAGCCGGCCGATCTCGTCGTTGAGGGCCTTGAGCCGCTTGCCGGCTTCGGCGATCTCTGCCGCCGGCAGCGGCTCGGCGAGCCGCGCCTCGAGCGCGCTGCGCTCGGTGCCGGCGGCCGCGAGGCGTTCGTCGACCTGCGCCAGCTCGCGCTTGAGCGGCCGGGCCTGATCGGTGCGCTGCTGGCGCTCCTGCGCGTCCTGCTTTCGCTGCTGCGAACTCGCCGGTGGTGCGGCGGCCGGAACTGCTGCTGCTGCTGCGGGCGGCGGCGCTGCTTCGGCTGCAGCGCTGCTGGCGGCCGCCTCCCGCACCGCCAGCCTGGCTTCTTCGCGCAGGCGCTTGGCCTCGTCGAGCAGGTAGCGCTGGTAGTCGTCGAGGTCGCCGTCGAAATCGCCGATGACGCCGCGCCCCACGAGCCAGAATTCGTCGCAAACCGAGCGCAGCAGCGCGCGATCGTGGCTCACGAGCATGAGCGTGCCCTCGAACTCATTGAGGGCCACGGCGAGCGCCTCGCGCGTGGCGAGGTCGAGGTGGTTGGTGGGCTCGTCGAGCAACAGCAGGTTGGGGCGCTGCCACACCATCATGGCGAGCACGAGGCGTGCCTTCTCGCCGCCGCTCATGGTGCCCACGGGCTGCCTGACCATGTCGCCGCTGAAATTGAAGCTGCCGAGAAAACCGCGCAGCGCCTGCTCGCCGGTCGCTTCCTTGACGCTGCTGCCGAGGTCGCGCGCCAGCCGCACCATGTGTTCGAGCGGGTTGCTCTCGGGGTGCAGCACGTCGAGCTCCTGCTGCGCGAAGTAGCCGATGTTCAGGCCCTTGCCCTCGGTGACCTGGCCCGCGAGCGCGCCCATTTCGCGCGCGATGGTCTTCACCAGCGTCGACTTGCCCTGGCCGTTGGCACCCAGGATGCCGATGCGCTGGCCTGCGAGCACGGAGCGGCTGACGCCGCGCAGGATGGTCTTGGGTTCGGCGCCCTCGATGCGGTAGCCGAAGCTCGCATTGCTGATCGAGAGCATCGGGTTCGGAATGTTGCCCGGCTCCTTGAACTCGAAGGTGAAGTCGGCCTCGGCCAGGAGCGGCGCAACCTTTTCCATGCGCTCGAGCGCTTTGACCCGGCTCTGCGCCTGCTTGGCCTTGCTGGCCTTGGCCTTGAACCGGTCGATGAACTTCTGCAGGTGCGCGATCTTGTCCTGCTGCTTGGAGAAGGCGACCTGCTGCTGCTCCATCTGCAGCGCGCGCATATCCTCGAACTTGCTGTAGTTGCCGCCGTAGCGCGTGAGCTGCGCGTTGGCGATGTGCAGGGTCACGTCGGTCACGGCATCGAGGAACTCGCGGTCGTGGCTGATGACGATCATGGTGCCGGCGTACTTCTGCAGCCAGGCTTCGAGCCAGACCAGGGCATCAAGGTCCAGGTGGTTGGTCGGCTCGTCGAGCAGCAGCAGGTCGCTTGGGCACATCAGCGCGCGTGCGAGCTGCAGGCGCATGCGCCAGCCGCCCGAGAAGCTGTTCACGGGCTGGTCGAGCTCGTGCGTCTTGAAGCCCAGGCCGAGGATCAACGCCTGCGCGCGCGGCACCGCGTCGTGCTCGCCGGCGTCGGCCAGGTGGGTGTAGGCGTGGGCCAGTTCCATGCCGAGGTCGCCATCGTCGGGGTTGGCCTCGTAGGCGGCCTCGGTGGCGGCAAGGGCCTGGCGCAGCTCGACCAACTGGGTGTCGCCGCCGACGACGAAATCGGTGGCCGACTCGTCGGTTTCGGGCATGTTCTGCGCCACCTGGGCCAGGCGCCAGTGCCGGGGCACCGAGAAGTCGCCGCCGTCCTCGTGCAGCGTGCCGTTGAGCAGCGCGAACAGGGTCGACTTGCCGGCGCCGTTGCGGCCGACCAGGCCGACCTTTTCGCCGGGATTGAGGGTGACGGTTGCGCCGTCGAGCAGAACCTTGGCGCTGCGGCGAAGAATGACGTTCTTGAGAGTGATCATGAAATAGGGGGGCCTGAACCGGGGATTATCCCGGGTGGGCGAAATGGGGCCGCCCCATGCGGGTACAGAACGCAGGGGGCGCGGAAGGTTCGCGAAAGCCGCAGAAAAAAGGCCAGGAACGGGCGCTTCTGCGGTTTCTGCGTCGTTTTTGTCTTATTTCTGCGTTCGGCTGTCCGATGCCAGCAGCGCCTCTCGCGTGAGGAGCAGCACCTGGTCTTCGCCGGCAGAGGTTTCGAGCCAGACCACTTCGAGCCGCGGGAAGGCGGCTTCGAAGTGGTCACGCTCGTTGCCGATCTCGAGCACCAGCACGCCGCGCGCGTTCAGCCGCGAAGGCGCCTCTGACAGCAACCGGCGCACGAAGTCCATGCCGTCGGTGCCGCCGGCCAGCGCCAGACCGGGCTCGGCGCGGTATTCGGCAGGCAGGGCGGCCATGCTCGCGCTGTTCACATAGGGCGGGTTGCACAGCACCAGGTCGTAGGGGTCGGGCAGGTTCTCGAGGCCGTCGGATTCGACCAGCCGGACGCGATCGTCGAGCTGGTGGCGGGTGAGGTTGATCGCCGCCACCTCGAGCGCCTCACGCGAGAGGTCGGCGGCGTCCACCGCGATGTCGGGGTAGGTCAGGGCCGCGATCACCGCGAGGCTGCCGTTGCCCGTGCACAGGTCGAGCACGCGCCGGGTGTGTTCGCCCAGCCAGTAGTCGATGCTGCCGTCGACGATCAGTTCGGCAATGAAGCTGCGCGGCACGATGGCGCGCTCGTCGACGTAGAACGGGACGCCCTGCAGCCAGGCTTCCTTCGTGAGGTAGGCGGCGGGCTTGCGCGTGGCGATGCGCTCGTCGAGCAGGGCGGCCACCTTCGCGGCGTCGGCCGGCGAAACGGTGCGTTCGGCCGCCGCGTCGATGTCGTCGAGCGGCAGCTTCAGGCGCCAAAGCACGAGCCAGGCTGCTTCGTCGAAAGCGTTGGCCGTGCCGTGGCCGAAGGCGACGCCGGCCTCTTCGAGCCGCCTGGCGCCGGCCTCGATGAGCGCGATGACCGTGCGAACTGGTGCACCCTTGGCGCTGCGCGCCTTCCCGCCAGGCGGGAGCGAGCTTGCTTGGCGGCGGTCCGGCGCGGCGCTCACTGGTGCACCCTTGGCGCTGCGCGCCTTCCCGCCAGGCGGGAGCGAGCTTGCTTGGGGCGGCCCGGCGCGGCGCTCATGGTGCCTGCGACTCGTCGAGCCGCTCCAGGGTGCGCTTGTAGATGTTCTTGAGCGTCTCGATCGCGGCGACCTCGATGTGCTCGTCGATCTTGTGGATGCTCGCGTTCACGGGGCCGAGCTCGACCACCTGCTTGCAGATCTTGGCGATGAAGCGTGCGTCGCTCGTGCCGCCGCTGGTCGACAGCTCGGTGGCGATGCCGGTCTCGTCGGCGATCGCGGCCTGCACGGCGCTGACGAGTTCGCCCGGCGGCGTGAGAAAGGGCAAGCCGCCGACGGTCCAGGCCAGCGTGCAGTCGACGCCGTGCGCATCGAGCACCGCGCGCACCCGCTGCTGAAGCGATTCGGGCGTCGATTCGGTCGAGAAGCGAAAGTTGAAGTCGATCACGGCACTGCCCGGGATGACGTTGCTTGCACCAGTTCCCGCGTGGAAGTTGCTGATCTGCCAGCTCGTGGGCTGAAACCATTGGTTGCCGGCGTCCCAGCCGCCGGCCGCATTGATGGCCACCAGTTCGGCCAGTGCGGGCGCCACGGCATGCACCGGGTTCTTCGCAAGGTGCGGATAGGCGATGTGGCCCTGCACGCCTTTCACCGTGAGCCTGCCGCTCATGGTGCCGCGGCGGCCGTTCTTGATCATGTCGCCGCAGCGCTCGACGGCCGTGGGCTCGCCGACGATGCAGTAGTCGATGGTCTCGCCGCGCGCGGTCAGCGCATTGCAGACGACCACGGTGCCGTCGACCGCCGGGCCTTCCTCGTCGCTCGTGAGCAGCAGCGCGAGCGCGAGCTTCGGCTCGGGCGTGACCTGCAGGAATTCCTCGATGGCCACGACGAATGCGGCGACCGAGGTCTTCATGTCGCAGGCGCCGCGGCCGTAGAGCTGGCCGCCGCGGTGCGTGGGCGTGAACGGATGGCTGGTCCATTGCTCGAGCGGACCGGTCGGCACCACGTCGGTGTGGCCGGCAAAGACGAGCGTCCGGGTGGCAGCCGACGCATGGCCGGGGCGGCGCACCGCCCACAGGTTGGTCACGCGGAAGTCGGCCGGCCCGCTCTCGATGGTCTCGAGCGTGAAGCCCAGCGCGGCCAGCCGCTCGCCGACGATCCGTTGGCAGCCCGCATCGTCGGGCGTGACGGAAGGGCGCGAGATGAGTTGTTCGGCAAGCTGTAGGGTGCGGGACATCGGGGCGGTTCTTCTTCTCTATCGGTTCAGAATTTCACGTCGAGCGTGATGTCGGTGAAAGTGGGTTCCTCGACCTGGTCCATGAGGCTGCGCTCGTCGGCCTGCGCCTTGGGCGCGGCGCGGTTCTGCAGGCGCCACATCAGGTTGGTGGGGGAGTCGGCATGGGCGAGGCCTTCCTCCCGCGTGATGCGGTTCTCGGTGACGAGGCGGGCGATGTCCTCCTCGAAGGTCTGCGAGCCCTCGGCCATCGACTGCTCCATGGCCTCCTTGACGCCCGAGAAGTCGCCCTTCTCGATGAGCTCGGCCACGAGCGCGGTGTTCAGCATCACCTCGAGCGCCGGCACGCGGCCGCCCGCGGGCGTGCGCAGCAGGCGCTGCGACACGATGGCGCGCAGCGCGCCGCCCAGGTCGCCGAGCAGCGTGGGGCGTACCTCGACCGGGTAGAAGCTCAGGATGCGGTTGAGCGCGCGGTAGCTGTTGTTGGCATGCAGCGTGGCCACGCACAGGTGGCCCGACTGCGCATAGGCGATGGCGGCCGTCATGGTGTCGCGATCGCGGATCTCGCCGATCTGGATCACGTCGGGCGCCTGGCGCAGCGCGTTCTTGAGCGCGACCTGCAGCGACTCTGTGTCGCTGCCCACGTCGCGCTGGTTCACCATCGACTTCTTGTTGGTGTAGGTGAATTCGATCGGTTCCTCGACCGTGAGGATGTGACCGGAGGCGTGCTCGTTGCGGTAGTCGAGCATCGAGGCCAGCGTGGTGGTCTTGCCCGCGCCGGTGGCGCCCACCATCAGGATCAGCCCGCGCTTTTCCATGATGAGCGTCTTGAGCACGTCGGGCAGGTTCAGGTCGGCAAAGCTCGGGATCGTCGACGCGATGTGCCGCACAACCACCGCATAGCTGCCGCGCTGGCGCATGGCGCTGATGCGGTAGTTGCCGGCGCCCTCGAGCATCACCGCCATGTTGAGCTCGCCGGTGCGTTCGAGCTCCTGGATCCGGGCCTCGGGCACCACTTCGGCCAAAAGCGCGAGCGGCGCGCTGGCCGGCAGCACCTGCGCGTTGATCGGCACGCAGGTGCCGTTGATGCGGATCAGGACTGGGGAGTGCGCCGAAAGATAGATGTCGGAAGCCTTGCGCTCGGCCATCAGACGAAGGATCCGTTCCATCATGTTCATCGGGCGCTCTCCTCGGGGTACTGATTGTTCTGGCGAAAAAAGAAGGATCAGTCGCGCAGCAGGTCGTTGAGCGAGGTGGTCGAGCGCGTCTTGGCGTCGACCTTCTTCATGATGATCGCCGCGTAGGTGTTGTACTTGCCGCCGGGCTTCGGCAGGCTGCCGGCCACCACGACCGAGCCGGCGGGCACGCGGCCGTAGATCACGGTGTCGGTCGCGCGGTCGTAGATCGGCGTGCTCTGGCCGATGAAGACGCCCATCGAGAGCACCGAGTTCTCTTCGACCACCACGCCTTCGACCACTTCGGAGCGCGCGCCGATGAAGCAGTTGTCCTCGATGATGGTGGGGCCGGCCTGCAGCGGCTCGAGCACGCCGCCGATGCCGACGCCGCCCGACAGGTGCACGTTGGCACCGATCTGCGCGCACGAACCGACGGTGGCCCAGGTGTCGACCATCGTGCCTTCGCCCACGTAGGCGCCGATGTTCACGTACGAGGGCATCAGGATCGCGCCCTTGGCGATGTAGCTGCCGCGGCGCGCCACGGCCGGCGGCACCACGCGCACGCCCGATTCCTTGAGTTCGGCGGCCGACAGGTGCGAGAACTTGGTCGGCACCTTGTCGTAGAAGCCCAGCGAGCCGGCCTGGATCTGCTCGTTGTCCTTGAGGCGGAACGACAGCAGAACGGCCTTCTTGATCCACTGGTGCACGGTCCACTGGCCGACCGCTTCGCGCGTGGCGACGCGCAGCTTGCCGTTGTTGAGTTCGGAGATCACGTGCTCGACGGCCTCGCGCACTTCGGCCGGCGCGGCGCTGGGCGAAAGGTTGGCGCGGTCTTCCCACGCGGCGTCGATGGTTTGTTGCAGTTGCTGGGTCATGAGAAGGTCTCGTTTGAAAAAGAGGAAATGCCGGAAGAAGGCGCTCAGCGCGCCTGCGGGCCGGCCTGCACGAAGCGCACGATGCGCTCGGCGGCTTCCACGCATTCGGCCGTTTCGGCCACCAGGGCCATGCGGATGCGGCCGCGGCCGGGGTTGGCGCCGCGGGGCCCGTGCGTCGCCTCGCGGGCCAGATAGCTCCCCGGCAAAACGGTCACATTGTATTGAGCGTAGAGCGCGCGGGCGAAGGCTTCGTCGTCGCCGCCCCACGCCTCGGGCACGCCCGCCCAGAGGTAGAAGCTGGCGTCGGGCAGGCGCACGTCGAGCACCTGCGCGAGCAGCGGCGTGACGGCCTCGAACTTGGCCCGGTACTTGGCGCGGTTCTCGACCACATGGCCCTCGTCGCCCCAGGCCGCGATGCTGGCGGCGGCCACTGCGCCGCTCATGGCGCTGCCGTGGTAGGTGCGGTAGAGCTGGAAGGCCTGGATGATCGCCGCGTCGCCGGCCACGAAGCCGCTGCGCAGCCCGGGCACGTTGCTGCGCTTGGACAGCGAGGTGAGCGCAATCAGGTTCCTGAAGTCGCTGCGGCCGAGCTTCGCGGCGGCTTCGAGGCCGCCGAGCGGCGGCGCGTCGCGGAAGTAGATCTCGCTGTAGCACTCGTCGGCCGCGATCACGAAGCCGTGGCGATCTGACAGTGCGAACAGCTTCTGCCACTCGTCCAGCGGCATCACCGCGCCGGTCGGGTTGCCGGGCGAGCAGACGAAGACGAGCTGGGTGCGCGCCCAGATGTCCTCGGGCACGCTGTCCCAGTCGACCGCGAAGTTGCGCGCGGGCACGCTCGGCACGTAGTAGGGCTCGGCCCCCGAGAGCAGCGCCGCGCCTTCGTAGATTTGATAGAACGGATTGGGCGACACCACCACCGGGGCTGTCGTGCGGCTGCCGTCGACCACCGTCTGCGCGAGCGAGAACAGCGCCTCGCGCGAGCCGTTGACCGGCAGCACCTGGGTGGCCGGATCGAGCTTCAATCCGTAGCGGCGCTCGAGCCAGCCGGTGAAGGCCGTGCGCAGCTTCGGGCTGCCGGCCGTGGCGGGATAGGCCGCGAGGGCGTCCATGCCGGCGGCCAGGGCCTCCTTGATGAAAGGCGGCGTGGCGTGCTTCGGTTCGCCGATGCCCAGGCTGATGGGCGCGAAGGCGGCATCGGGCGTGACGCCCTCGAACAGGCGCCGCAGCCGCTCGAACGGGTAGGGCTGGAGCTTGGAGAGCAGGGGATTCATGGGGTGCGATTATCGGCGACGGGTGGCCGCCGCCGGGCGGCCGGCGCGCCGGTCAGGTGCCGCTGCGGCGGTAGAACGCGAGCGACCCGGCCAGCGCCAGCAGCATCGCGCCGCAGGTGCGGTCGATCCAGCGCGCGGCGGCGGCCGTCAACAGCCGCATGGCGCGCGCGCCGACGAAGGCGTAGACCAGCATCACGGCCGCGTCGAGCGAAGCGAACAGCACCGCGATGAGGGCGTACTGCACGCCCTGCGCGGCCGCGGGATCGATGAACTGCGGCAATAGCGCCGAGCAGAACAGGTAGCCCTTCGGGTTGGTGACCGCCACCAGGAACGACTTGAAGAACACCTTGCGGCCTTCGCCGGGCATCCCGGCCGGCAGCGCGCCGGCCGATCCACGGGGCGCATCGAAACTGCCGCCCCTGGAGCGCAGCATGCGCACCCCGAGCCATGCGAGGTAGGCGGCGCCGACCCACTTGAGCATCGAGAACCAGAACTCCGACGCCGCGAGCAGTGCACCGAGGCCCAGCGCCACCGCGCCGACCAGCACGAAGTCGGACAGCACCGCACCCGCGATGCCGGGCAGCGCGCCGCGCACGCCGCGTCGCGAGCCGTTGCTGAGCGCCAGCAGCACCGTCGGGCCGGGCGTGGCGATCGCGGCCAGTGCGACGATGGAGAACAGCAGGGCGGTGGCGAGCGTCATGGCGGTGGCCTTCCTACGGGTGGGTTCAGATCTTCTTGACCAGCACCTGGCTCTTGCGGTCCCAGTTGTACTTGCGCTTGCGCGCCTCGGGCAGCCAGTCGGGGTTGACCTGCTGGAAACCGCGCTTGAGGAACCAGTGCATGGTGCGCGTAGTGAGCACGAAGATGCTGTCCAGGCCCATGGCCTTGGCGCGGTGCTCGATGCGCTTGAGGATGCGCTCGCCGTCGCCCTGCGACTGCGACTGCGGCGACACCGTGAGCGCCGCCATCTCGGCGGTGCGCGCTTCGGGGTAGGGGTACAGCGCGGCGCAACCGAAGATCACGCCGTCGTGCTCGATGACCGTGTAGTGGCCGACGTCGCGCTCGATCTCGGTGCGGTCGCGCTTGACCAACGTGCCGTCGCGCTCGAACGGCTCGATCAGCTGCAGGATGCCGCCGATGTCGTCCACCGTGGCCTCGCGCAGGCTTTCGAGCTTCTCGTCGATCACCATGGTGCCGACGCCGTCGTGCACGTAGATCTCGAGCAGCAGCGAGCCGTCGAGCGCAAAGGGCAGGATGTGGTTGCGCTCCACGCCGGCCTTGCAGGCCTTCACGCAATGCTGCAGGTAGAAGGCCGTGTCGGTGGGCTTCTGCGGCGGCGGCAGCGAGGCGAGCAGCCGCTCGGCGGCGGCCAGCGGCAGCTCGGTGTCGATCGGGTTGTCTTCGCTTTCGGGCAGTTCGCTGTCGATGCGGATGCCCGGGACCTCGGTCAGGAAGATCAGCTTGTCGGCCTGGATGGAGATGGCCACGCTGGTGGCGACGTCTTCCATCGTGAGGTTGAAGGCCTCGCCCGTGGGCGAGAAGCCGAACGGCGAGATCAGCACCATGGCGCCGAAATCGAGCGTGCGGCGGATGCCCGCGGCATCGACCTTGCGCACCAGGCCCGAATGCTTGAAGTCCACGCCGTCGACCACGCCGATCGGCCGCGCGGTGATGAAGTTGCCCGAGATCACGCGCACCGTCGAGCCCGCCATGGGCGTGTTCGGCAGGCCCTGGCTGAACGCGGCCTCGATCTCGTAGCGCAGCTGGCCCGCAGCTTCCTGCGCCGAATCGAGCGCCACCTCGTCGGTGATGCGGATGCCGTGCGAATAGCGCGCCTCGTGCCCCTTGGCCGCGAGCTGCTCGTTGACCTGCGGCCGAAAGCCGTGCACCAGCACGACCTTGACGCCCATGCTCTGGATCAGCGCCAGGTCCTGGGCGATGTTCTGCAGCTTGCCCGCCGCGATCGCCTCGCCCGCCAGCGCGACCACGAAAGTCTTACCGCGGTGCGTGTGGATGTAGGGCGCGACCGAGCGGAACCAGGGCACGAAGGTGAAGTTGAAGACGGTGGACATGGGGCGTGATTGTGCAGCCACCGATAATCGCCGGTTCCCCGATTTTCGATATCCCTTGACGACCACTACGCCTTCGCCCTCGCTTCGCATCGACTTTCCCGAATCGCTGCCGGTTTCGGCCCGGCGCGAGGAGATCATGGCCGCCATCCAGGCGCACCAGGTGGTGATCGTCTGCGGCGAAACCGGTTCGGGCAAGACCACCCAGCTGCCGAAGATCGCGCTGGCGCTGGGTCGCGGCAAGCTCAACGCGCCGCCCGGCAAGGGGCGCCTGATCGGCCACACGCAGCCGCGGCGGATTGCCGCGAGCTCGGTCGCCAAGCGCATTGCCGAAGAGCTGAAGACGCCGCTCGGCGACGTGGTCGGCTTCAAGGTGCGCTTCCAGGACCGGCTCTCGCGCGATGCCTCGGTCAAGCTCATGACCGACGGCATCCTGCTGGCCGAGACGCAGACCGATCCGCTGCTCAAGGCCTACGACACGCTGATCATCGACGAGGCCCACGAGCGCTCGCTGAACATCGACTTTTTGCTTGGCTACCTGCGTGAGATCCTGCCGCGCAGGCCCGACCTGAAGGTGATCGTGACCTCGGCGACCATCGACGCCGAGCGCTTCGCCAATCACTTCGCCTCCGCCAAGGGGCCGGCGCCGACGGTGTTCGTCTCGGGGCGCACGTTCCCGGTCGAGCAGCGCTACCGCCCGTTCGAGGAATCGCGCGAGCACGACCTGAACGACGCGATCGCCGACGGCGTCGACGAGCTCTGGCGCGACCCGCACAACGCGGGCGACATCCTGGTCTTCCTGCCGGGCGAGCGCGAGATCCGCGAGGCGGCCGACCACCTGCGCCGTCATCTCGCGCACCAGCCGCTGTTTCGCAACGCCGAGGTGCTGCCGCTGTTCGCGCGGCTGTCGGGCCCCGAGCAGGACCGAATCTTCGACGGCCACACCGGCCGCCGCATCGTGCTGGCCACCAACGTGGCCGAAACCTCGCTCACCGTGCCGGGCATCCGCTACGTGATCGACACCGGCACCGCGCGCGTCAAGCGCTACAGCTTCCGCAGCAAGGTCGAGCAGCTGCTGGTCGAGCCGATCAGCCAGGCCGCGGCGAACCAGCGCGCGGGCCGTTGCGGCCGCGTGGCGGACGGCATCTGCATCCGGCTCTACGACCAGAAGGATTTCGACGGCCGGCCGCGCTTTACCGATCCCGAGATCCTGCGCTCGTCGTTGGCGGGCGTGATCCTGCGCATGAAGTCGCTGCGCCTGGGCGACGTGGCGCGCTTTCCGTTCCTGGAGGCGCCGTCGCCGCGCGCCATCGCCGACGGCTACCAGCTGCTCAACGAACTCGGCGCGGTGGACGACGCGAACGAACTCACCGCCACCGGCGTCGAACTGGCCCGGCTGCCGCTCGACCCGCGCGTGGGCCGCATGATCCTCGAGGCGCGCACGCGCGGTGCGCTCGAGGAGGTGCTGGTGATCGCCTCGGCGCTCAGCGTGCAGGACGTGCGCGACCGGCCGATGGACGCGCAGCAACAAGCCGACCAGGCACATTCGAAGTTCGACGACGAGAAGAGCGAATTCAGCGGCTACCTGCGGCTGTGGAAATGGATCGCCGACGCGCGCGGGGGGCATGGCGACACGCATAAACTCAGCAACCGGCAGTACGAGCAACTGCTGCGCCAGAACTTCATCAACATCCGGCGCGTGCGCGAATGGCGCGACATCCATTCGCAGCTGCTCACGGTCGTGACCGAGCACAAGTGGCGCATCAACCAGGAACCGGCAGGCTACGAAGCGCTGCACCTGTCGATGCTCGCGGGCCTGCTCGGCAACGTCGGCTGGAAGCTCGAGGACGACGAGGCCTACCTGGGCGCGCGCGGCATCAAGTTCTACAAGCACCCGGGCGCGCACCTGAAGAAGAAGCCCGGCCGCTGGATCGTCGCGGCCGAGCTGGTCGAGACCACGCGGCTCTTCGGCCGCGGCATCGCCAACATCGAGCCGCAGTGGCTCGAAGAGGTGGCGGGCCACCTGCTGAAGAAGCAACTGCTCGATCCGCATTGGGAGAAGAAGGGCGCGCAAGTCGCGGCGCTCGAGCGCGCGACGCTGTACGGCCTGGTGGTGTACAGCGGGCGCCGCATCGACTTCACGCGCGTCGATCCGGTCGCGGCGCGCGAGATCTTCATCCGCGAAGCGCTGGTCGGTGGGCAATGGGACACCAAGTTCCCGTTTCTCGCGGCCAACCGCAAGCTGGTTCGCGAGGTCGAGGGCCTGGAGCACAAGTCGCGCCGGCAGGACGTGCTGGTGGACGACGAGCTGATCTTCGCTTTCTACGATGCGCAGCTGCCCGCCGACGTGGCGAGCGGCATCACCTTCGAGAACTGGTACCGGCAGGCGTCGAGGGAACAGCCGCGTCTGCTGTTCCTGAGCCGCGAAGAGCTGATGCGCCACCAGGCGGCGGGCATCACCACGCAGTCGTTCCCCTCCACGCTGCGGCTCGGCGGCGTGGATTGCGCAGCCACCTACCTGCACGAGCCCGGCGACCCGAAGGACGGCCTCACGGTCAGCGTGCCGCTGTTCGTGCTCAACCAGGTGAGCGAGGAGCGTTGCGAATGGCTGGTCACGGGCATGCTCAAGGACAAGATCCAGGCGCTGCTCAAGAGCCTGCCGCAACGCCCGCGCTCGCGGCTGGTGCCGCTGCCCGACACCGCGACAAGGCTGGCCGCCGAGCTGTCGGCGCCCGAGGTCTTCGGCACCGGCTCGCTCACCGACGCGCTGCTCAAGCGCGTGCGCGATGCCACGAGCCTCGACGTGAAACGCGCCGACTTCAAGCTCGACATGCTGGCGCCGCACCTGTTCATGAACCTGCGCATCGTCGACGAGCACGGCCGCCAGCTCGGCATGGGCCGCAACCTCGGTGCGCTCAAGGCCGAACTCGGCGCGCAGGCCCGCGGCGCCTTCCAGGCGCTCGCGGGCCTCAACGTGAAGGCCTCTTCGCCATCGACGGCGCGCGGGCCTGCGGCCGACGCCGAAGCGGGCGCGCAGTCAGCGGGCAAGGCTGCGGCGGCGCCCGCCGCGCCCAGCCTGCCAGCGGGCCAGCGCTACACGAGCTGGAGCTTCGGCGAACTGCCCGAGCTCATGGAGGTGCGCCGCGGCGCGCAGTCGCTGATCGGTTTTCCGGCGCTGCGCGACGAAGGCGATGCGGTCACGATCGAGGTCTTCGACGAGCCCGCAGTGGCTGCGGCCAAACACCGCGCGGGCCTGCGCCGGCTGTTCGCGCTGCAGCTGAAGGACGCGCTCAAGTACCTCGAGAAGAACATCCCCGACCTGCAGAAGATGTCGGTGGCCTACATGCCACTCGGCACCTCCGAAGAGCTGCGCACGCAGATCATCGACGTGGCGATCGACCGCGCCTTCCTGCAGGAACCGCTGCCCACCGACGAGCCCGCCTTCAAGCGCCGGCTCGAGGAAGGGCGAGGCCGGCTCACGCTGATCGCGAACGAGGTGGCGCGCCTGGCCGGCGGCATCCTGGCCGAATACGCGGCGGCCGCGCGCAAGATCAAGGACACGAAGCTGCAGCCCGAGTCGGTGCAGGACGCTGCGCAGCAATTGCAGCGCCTGGTCGGCAAGCGTTTCATCGCCGACGCGCCATGGAGCCAGTTGCAGCACTTTCCACGCTACCTGAAGGCGATTGTGCTGCGGCTCGACAAGCTGCGCGGTGACCCCGCGCGCGACGCCGCAAAATTGGCCGAGCTGCGGCCGCAGGAACAGCGTTACTTGCGGCTGGTCGCCGAGCGCAAGGGCGTAGTCGACGAGCGCATGCTCGAATTCCGCTGGCTGCTCGAGGAGCTTCGCGTGAGCTTCTTCGCGCAGGAGCTGCGCACGCCGCAGCCCGTGAGCGTCAAGCGGCTCGACAAGGCCTGGGGCCAGTTGCAGGCCTGAGGCGCGCCAACGAAGAAGCAGCGCCAAAAAAAAAGCCCGCGGGTGCCGCGGGCTCTTCGGTGGGTGCGATACCCAGGGCGCCTATATGCGTCCCATGAGCACCAGGATGACGACGATCAGCACGACAAGGCCCAGACCGCCGCTGGGCCAATAGCCCCAGCTCCGGCTGTAGCCCCAGCTCGGCAGCGCGCCGACCAGAAGCAATATCAGGATGATCAGCAGAATGAACGAGAGGGACATGCGTTTCTCCTGGCGTTGTTGTGATGCCCTCGATGCTGGGTGCCGAGCCACAGGAAAAACGCCGGATAGCCGCTTCTTCGGCGGTCAGGACTGTCCTACCGCTGCCCTCGGGCAGCGGGCGGGTCAGAGCTTCGCGAGCCGGTCGAGTGCCGCGCGCAGGGTTTCGTCCTTCTTGGCGAAACAGAAGCGCACCACGCGCTGGTCGAAGCCGTTGCCATAGAACGCCGA
This sequence comes from Variovorax sp. Soil_C_19, assembly GCF_057657255.1. Classification (NCBI taxonomy): domain Bacteria; kingdom Pseudomonadati; phylum Pseudomonadota; class Betaproteobacteria; order Burkholderiales; family Comamonadaceae; genus Variovorax; species Variovorax sp. Soil_C_19. The sequence continues at coordinate 385,004 of NZ_JBDGIV010000004.1, forward strand.
CAGCGGGATCGCCGCCACACCGATCTCGCGCGTGAGCCAGAGGCAGAACTCGGCTTCCGACAGGTCACTCACCGCCGAGATGTCGACGCACTGGAAATAGCTACCTTCGCTGCGCAGCAATTTGAAGCGTGTCTTCTCGGCCAGGCCCGCCGCGAACAGGTCGCGCTTGCGCTGGTAGAACGCGGGCAGCTCGAGGTAGGGCGCCGGTGCGCCCATGTACTGCGCAAGCGCGTGCTGCATCGGCGTGTTGACCGTGAACACATTGAACTGGTGCACCTTGCGGAATTCGGCCATGAGCGGCGCCGGCGCGGCCACGTAGCCGACCTTCCAGCCGGTGACGTGGTAGGTCTTGCCGAAGCTGCTCACGATGAAGCTGCGCGCCGCCAGGCCGGGAAAGCGCGCCACGCTCTCGTGCTGCGCACCGTCGAACACCATGTGCTCGTAGACCTCGTCGGCAATCACCAGCACCTCGGTGGGCGCGAGCAGTTCCTCGAGCCGGCGCATCTCGGCCGCGGTCCAGACCGTGGCGCTCGGGTTGTGCGGCGTGTTGACGATGATGGCGCGCGTGCGCGGCGTCAGCGCGGCCGCGATGCGGTCGAAGTCGGGGCGGAAGGTGCCGGGCGTGAGCGGCACGCGCACCACGCGCCCGCCGGCCAGCTCGATGTTCGGCACGTAGCTGTCGTAGCACGGCTCGAGCACGATCACCTCGTCGTCGGCGCGCACCACGGCGAGGATGGCGGTGATGATGGCCTGGGTCGCGCCGGCGGTGACCGTGATCTCGTCGGCGGCGCTGTAGCTGCGTCCATAGACCGCCGAGATCTTGTCGGCAATGGCCTGCCGCAGCGCCGGGATGCCCGGCATCGGTGGGTACTGATTGTGGCCCGCGGCCATCGCGGCCGTGACGTCGTCGAGCAGCTTCGGGTCGCAGTGGAAATCGGGAAAGCCCTGCCCGAGGTTGACCGCGTTCTTCTCGGCCGCGAGCGCGGACATCACGGTGAAGATGGTGGTGCCCACGACGGGCAGCTTGGTGCCGATCTCCGGCGTGCGGGGGGACGAATGAAGAGTACTCATGGTGATCGTGGGGTCGGAAGTTCTGCTGCTTCGGCGTTCCTTCGTGAAACACCGCGGAACCGGTTTTGCCGGGCCGCTGGTGTTGCCCCCGGAAGGGGGTTGGCGAAGCGACACGAAGTGCGCGAAGACTGGGGGTGATCCTATAACTCGTAGTCCTGCTGGTGGCCGCTCAGGGCCTTTGCGATCAGGTTGCGGTCGAGGCGGTCGGACAGCAGCTCGGCGAACTTGAACACGAAGTTGCGCAGGTAGGCGCTGCGCTTGAAGGCTACCCGCGCGATGTTCTGGCCGAACACGTGTCCCATCGGGCGCACGACGAGGTCGGCGTTCGACTCGTCGCGCACCGCCATCTCGGCCACGATGCCCACGCCGAGGCCCAGGCGCACGTAGGTCTTGATCACGTCGGAGTCGATCGCCTCGAGCGCGATGCGCGGCGAGAGCTTCTTTTGTGCAAAGGCATGGTCGATGCGCGTGCGCCCGGTGAAAGACGGGTGGTAAGTGATGATCGGCTCGAGCGCCAGGTCCTCCAGCGAGATGCGCTCCCTGGCCGCAAGCGGATGGTCCTTCGGCAGCACCAGCACGTGCTGCCATTCGTAGCAGGGCAGGGTCACGAGATCGGCATAGTCGGCGAGCGACTCGGTCGCGATGCCGACCTCGGCGATCTCGTCGATCACCATGCGCGCCACCTGGTCGGGCGAGCCCTGGTGCAGGCTCACGTTGACCTTCGGGTACGCCTCGCGCAGCTTCGCCACCGGCACCGGGAGCACGTAGCGCGCCTGCGTGTGCGTGGTCGCGATAGACAGCGTGCCGCTGTCCTGGGCGCTGAACTGCTCGCCGATGCGCCGCAGATTGCCGACCTCGCGCATGATCAGCTCGATGCTCGCAATGACATGCTGGCCCGGCTCGGTGATGCGCTTCAGGCGCTTGCCATGGCGCGCGAAGATCTCGACGCCAAGTTCTTCCTCGAGCTCGATGATGGCCTTGGACACGCCGGGCTGCGAGGTGTGGAGCGCTTTCGCTGCCTCCGTCAGGTTCAGGTTGCGCCGCACGGCTTCCTGAACAAACTTGAACTGGTGCAGATTCATATCAAATTCCGTCTTATTGCGGAATTCATTATGCCTTTGAAGTCTATTGAAATTTCAAGGACATCAAGTTTTGCTTGCAATTCTGGCGAGCAGGTCGATCAGTTCGGGTTCTTCCCCGACGGTGCGGGCCAGGTCGAAGCGCACAGCGGGCCAAGCCTGGCGCAGCGCGTCCATCTGCAGCGGCAGGTCTTCGCGCGCATGCTTGCCCATGCCGAGGAACAGCGGAACGATCCGCAGCGCTGTGGCGCCGCTCGCGATCAGCGCGGCCGCGGCTGTGTGCACGTCGGGCGTGGCGAGTTCCATGTAGGCGCAGGCCACGCGCGCCTGCGGATCGAGCGCGGTCAGGCGGGCCGCCACCGCTTCGATCGGCTCGCGCCAGCGCGCGTCGCGCGAGCCGTGGGCCAGCAGCACGATGCCTCTTGCGTTTTCCGCGCCGGCCATCGTCGCTACCTTCGAAGCACCAGCCAGCTGAAGGCCGCCAGCGACATCACCGAGTAGATGAGCCCCGGCGCCGCCGCCGTGAGCATGGGCGACCAATTGCTCAGGTTCCCGAGATAGCCGAACACGTTGTTGAGCAGGAAGAAGCTGATGCCGATCATCACGCCGCCGAACACGTACGTGGTGATGCCGGCCTGGCGAAAGTGCAGGTAGGCGAACGGCAGCGCGAGCACCACCATCACGAGGCACGACAGCGGATAGAAGACCTTGCGCCAGAACTGGATCTCGTAGCGCTGTGCGGTCTGGCCGTTGGCGTCGAGGTGGCGGATGTAGTCGAACAGGTCGATCGTGCCCATGCGGTCGGGCCGCAGCAGCGCCACCGAAACCATCTCGGCCGTCAGCGTGGTCGGCCAGTCGAGCTGCGGCTCCTTGGTGGTCACGATGCGCGCCTTGTCGGCCGTGCTCCGGGTGTCGTAGTCCTGGGTTTCGACGTCGGTCAGCGTCCAGTGCTCGTCGTGGATGCGTGCCGAGGCGGCGACGATCTGCTTGCGCACATAGCCGTTCTCGTCGAACTCGAAGATGCGAGCGTTCTTGAGCGAGCCGTCACGCGCGATCGAGAGCACGTTCACCGCATAGGAGACGTTCTCGCGCTTCTCCTTGAGCCAGGCGCCGGTGTTGCCGACGAAAGAATAGGTGCCCTGGTAGCGTGACTTGAGCAACTGGCCGGTGCGCTCGGAGGCCGGTGCGATGTAGTCGCCGATGGCGAAGGTCAGCACGACGAAGCCCAGGCCCAGCAGCAGCAGCGTGCGCAGCGCGCGCCACGGACCGAGCCCGCTGGTGCGCAGGATGGTGTATTCCGAACTCTGCGCGAGCCGCGCCATCACGAAGATGCAGCCGATGAGCACCGTGATCGGGAGCAGCTCGTAGAGATGGCTCGGGATCAGCAAGGTCACGTAGATCAGCGCCTGCGCGGGGCCATAGGCCAGGCTCTCGGGCCGGCCGAGCGACTGCAGCTCGTCGACGAAGTCGAAGAAGAAAAAGAGGCTCAGGAAGCCGAGGGTCACGAAAGCCACGGCTTTCAGGACCTCGACGTAGATCAGGCGGCGGATGGTTTTCACGGGGACGGATCGGTTTTGGAGGACGGCAGGCCGCCGGCCATCACGCGCTCGGCCCTGCGGCGCCGGCCCCAGTTGTTGTTGCGCAGCGTCAGCCACGCGAGCGCCACGACCATGACGCCGCCGTGCAGCAGCAGCATGAACGAGCCCATGCCGAAGCGGCCGGTGCTGATCCAGCTCTGGCCGAGGTTGAGCATGTTGTAATAGACGACGAAGGCGAACAGCGCGAACAGCAGGTTGCCGCTGCGCCCCACGCGCGGATTGACGCTCGAGACGGTGAGCGCGAGCAGCACGAAATTGACCGCCGCGAGCAGCATGCCAAGGCGCCAGGCCAGCTCGCCCTGGCTCACGTCGCCGGGCTCGCGCAGCAGCTGCAGCGTGGGCTTGGCGCGCACCGGCGTGCCGTCGGTCGCGAAATCGCTGCTGCCGCCGGCGCGCGTTCCGTAGGTTTCGAACTCGCTGATCTTCAGGCCCGAGGTGGGCAGCAGCGGCCGCTCGAGCCGCTGGCCGTTGCTCAGCATCAGGTAGCGGTTGTTGCCGATGTCCTCGATGCGGCCGCTGCGAGCCGAAGTGGTGATCTGCAGGCCGCGCTCGATGGACCAGATGAACACGTTCGTCGCCGTGGCATTGTCGGGCGTGTCCTTGTCGATGAAGAACACGCGCATGCGGCCCGACGACTCACGGAATTCGCCCGGCGAGACCCGCTCGATGTCGCTGCGGCGCTCGTACTGGGCGCGCATGCCGATGGTCTGCGAATTGGCCCAGGGCCAACCGACCAGCGCCATGACGGCGATCAGCAGCAGCACGGGCCACGCGAAGCGGAACAGCGGCTTGACGAAATCGACCAGGCCGCGGCCGCTGGAAAACCAGATCACCATCTCGCTGTCGCGGTACATGCGCGAGAGAGTGCCGACGATGGCGACGAACAGGCTCAGGCTCAGGATGGTCGGCATGTAGCCGAGCACCGTGTAGGCCATCACGAGGAAGACTTCGGAGGGATTCACGCTGCCCTTAGAGGCGAGGCCGAGCGTGCGGATCAGCATCATGGTCATCACGATGGTGACCAGGACCACGAGGGTCGCTCCGAAGCTGCGCGACAGCTCCTTGCGTAAGGAAGAATGGAATAACATCGTTCGAGGAAAAAAAGGATTATGGACTTTCAGCTCAAGACCCTCACCGTCGCGCGCGCCGCGGCCGAAAAATCCGACGTCCTGATCGTGCTGGTCGGCAGTGCGCCGCTCACCACCCGGGACCCGCTCTCCGCCCTGATCGCCAGCGCCCGCAAGGCCGGCGACCTGCCCGACAAGGCCGGCAAGCTGCTCGCGCTCTACCACCCGGACGAGGTGGCGGCCTCGCGCGTGGTGCTCGCGGCCATCGGCGACGGCCAGCCCGCGTCGGTGCGCAGCGCCGTGATCGCGGCGGTCAAAGCGGCCAAGGCCCAGGCGCCCAAGCGGGTGGTGATGGTGTTCGCCCAGCAGGCCGATGGCGCCGCGGTGGCGAGTGCCGTGGCGGCCGCGGCCGATGCCAGCTACGTCTACACCACCACCAAGTCGAAAGCCTCGAACGGCGAGGGCGGGCGCAGCGTCCGCACCCTGGTGCTCGGCGTGGCCGACGCTGCTGCGGTGACCCAGGCCTTCGACGAGGCCCGCGCCACGGTGTCCGGCATCGAACTCGCCAAGGAATGGGGCAACCGGCCCGGCAATCACTGCACGCCCACGCTGCTGGGCGAGGCCGCCAAGGAACTCGGCCGGCTGCCGCGCATGAAGATCGAAGTGCTCGGCCCCAAGGAAGTACAGAAGCTCGGCATGGGCTCGTTCGCTGCGGTGGCGCAGGGCTCGGCCGAGCCGCTACGCTTCATCGTGCTGCGCTACCAGGGCGGCCCGAAAGACCAGGCGCCCGTGGTGCTGGTCGGCAAAGGCATCACTTTCGATACGGGCGGGGTCTCGCTCAAGCCGGCCGCCGAGATGGACGAGATGAAGTTCGACATGTGCGGCGCGGCCAGCGTGCTCGGCACCTTCCGGGCGCTCGGCGAGATCCAGCCGGCGATCAATGTGGTGGGCCTGGTGCCGGCGTGCGAGAACATGAACGACGGCCGCGCGCTCAAGCCCGGCGACGTGATCACGAGCATGAGCGGGCAGACCATCGAGGTGCTCAACACCGACGCCGAAGGGCGCCTGGTGTTGTGCGACGCGCTCACATACGCCAAGCGCTTCGCGCCGGCGGCCGTGATCGACATTGCCACGCTCACGGGCGCGTGCGTGGTCGCGCTCGGCGGCGTACGCAGCGGCTTGTTCACCAGCGACGACGCGCTCGCAACCGCGCTGCAGGCGGCCGGGGACGCGTCCCAAGACCGCTGCTGGCGCATGCCGCTCGACGACGACTATGCCGAAGGCCTGAAGACCAACTTCGCCGACGTGGCCAACGTGGCGGGCCGCGCCGGCGGCGCCATCACCGCTGCCAAGTTCTTGCAGCGCTTCGCCGGCGATTTCGCCTGGGCGCACCTCGACATCGCGGGCACCGCCTGGAAGAGCGGAGCGGCCAAGGGTGCCACCGGCCGGCCCGTGGGCCTGCTGGTTTCGTATCTGATGGAACGTGTGCGCAGCAGTGCCGCAGCGGCGCCCAAGGCCGCGGGCAAGAAAGGCGCCGCCGCCCCACGCAAGGCCCGGTCCGCGCAGTGACTGAGATCGGCTTCCACTTCAACACGCCGGACAAGGCCAACTACGCCTGTCGGCTGGTCCGCAAGGCCGTCAATGCGCGCGGGCTGCGCGTGGTGGTCGTGGGCGAGCCGCCGATGCTCGACGCGATCGATACCGCGCTGTGGCAGCTTTCGCCTTCGGACTTCATTGCGCACTGCCGTGCCGATGCGCCGGCGCACCTGCTGAGCCGCTCACCGGTGGTTCTCTGCGCCGAGGGCGCGGACGCCGCGTCGCTGCCGCACCGCGAGATGCTGGTGAACCTCGGGCCGGCGGTGCCGTCGGGCTTCGAGCGCTTCGAGCGGCTCATCGACATCGTGAGCAGCGAGCCCGATGACCGGCAGATCGGCCGCGCGCGGTGGCGCCACTATGCCGACCGCGGCTATCCGATCCAGCCGCACGATTTTGCAAGGAGCGCTTCCTGATGGCCAGCACGCTGCGCACGCCGCCCCGGTTCGTTCCGACCCTGACCACCGTGCTCGACCTCCCGCCCGAGCCTGTTGCCACGGCGGCCAAGCCGGCCGAGGCTGTGCCGCAGATCGACCCGGCCGAGGCGGTGGCATTGCCGCCCGCAGCCCAGCGTTCCGAGGCCGACATCGTGCGCCTCGAAGAGCAGCTTCTGCACCGCGTGCTGCAGCGCGTCGACCTCTCGCTCGAGGAGCGGCTGAGCGACACCGTGGCGGCCGCGGTGCAGCAGCAGCTCGATGCCATGGTGCCTCGCCTGCGAGAAGAAATCGAGGCCGTGCTGCGCGCTTTGGTGATCGAAGCCATGGCCGCCGAACTCTCCGAAAACCCAGGGTCTACGCCAACTTAATGCTTGTAAGGGTTCGGCTAAACTGCGCGCCAGGTCGGAGGGCGTGAGGGTGCCACTGGTCTGCGGCGCGAAACTTGCAAGGTCTGCGCGCCCGGATCACACGACCGGTTTCTTGGTTTTATATCTATCCATGTTCTGGAGGTTCTCATGCAATTGAAATGGACTGCGGTCGCATTGGCTGCAATCACGCTCGTGGCTTGCGGCAAGAAGGAAGAAGCTGCTGCACCGGCCGCTTCGGCGCCCACGGCTGCGGCCCCGGCACCTGCAGCACCTCCGGCCGATGCGCTTGTCGTGAAGATCGGCCATGTGGCGCCGACCAGCGGCCCGATCGCTCACCTCGGCAAGGACAACGAGTTCGGCGCCCGGATGGCCATCGAGGACCTGAACGCGAAGAACCTCAAGATCGGCGACAAGACTGTCAAGTTCGAACTCGTCGCCGAAGACGATGCCGGCGATCCGAAGCAGGGCACCGCCGTCGCCCAGAAGCTGGTCGACAGCAAGGTCAACGGCATCGTGGGCCACCTCAACTCCGGCACCACGATTCCGGCCTCCAAGCTCTACAGCGACGCGGGCATTCCCCAGATCTCGCCGTCGGCAACGAACCCCAAGTACACCCGCCAGGGCTTCAAGACCACATTCCGCGTGGTGGCCGACGACACGCAGCTCGGCGGCACGCTGGGCAAGTACGCCGTCGAGACGCTCAAGGGCAAGAACATCGCCGTGATCGACGACCGCACCGCCTACGGCCAGGGCGTTGCCGAAGAATTCGAGAAGGCCGCCAAGGCCGCCGGCGCCACCATCGTCGGCCACGAATTCACCACCGACAAGTCGACCGACTTCAACGCTATCCTGACCAAGCTCAAGGCCACCAAGCCCGACGTGCTGTTCTTCGGCGGCATGGACGCCGTGGGCGGCCCGATGCTCAAGCAGGTCAAGCAGCTCGGCCTGAACGTCAAGTTCATGGGCGGCGACGGCCTGTGCACCGGTGAACTGCCGAAGCTGGCGGGCGACGCCATTGGCGAAGACATGGTGGTGTGCGCCGAGGCTGGCGGTGTCGACGGCGACTTCAAGCAGCCGCTCGACGACTTCAAGGCCAGGTTCAAGACCAAGAACGGCGTCGACGTGCAGATCTATGCACCGTACGTCTACGACGCGGTCAACGTGTTGGCCGAAGCCATGGTCAAGGCCGGCTCGGCCGACCCCGAAAAGTACCTGCCCGAAGTGGGCAAGGTCGAGTACAAGGGCGTGACCGGCCCGATCGCCTTCGACGAGAAGGGCGACATCAAGAACGGCGCGCTGACGCTGTTCACGTACAAGGGCGGCGTGCGCACGCAGATCGCCGTGGTGCGCTGATTTCTGTGCCGACCGCGCGCAGCAATGCGCGCTTCGAACAAAAGGGCCTCTCGGGGCCCTTTTGTTATTTCGGAGCGCCTGCCGCGGCGCGCTCAGGCCAGCGTGGCCAGGCCCGAAGGGCGGTCGGTGTTGCAGTAGTCGATGAAGGCGTCGAGGTCGCGCGACTTGTCGAAGACGGCGTCGGCGCCCAGGGCCTCGCAGCGCGCGCGAATATCAGCTGTCACGTAGTTGCTGAGCACCACGACGCGCTGGCCCGGGCCACGGGCCGTGCAGCCCGCGAGCACGCCGAGGCCGGAGCCTTCCTTCAGGAAAAGGTCGACGATGAGCAGTTGCCAGTCTCTGGGATGTGCGGCGAGCCAAGCAAGCGCATCGGACTCGGTTTCGGCGAAGCCGACGACCTGGCCGTCGACCAGATCTTCGAGGGCCGGGACCAGGTTGTCCCTGATGGTCTTGTTGTCCTCTACGAGGAACGTGATGAGGGCCATGCCGTGGTTTCGCCTTGAGAACCAATAGCGTAACGCGCCAGATGAGTTGACAGCGTAGGAGAAGGGAGACGGAGAGTTCCGTTCGGCCGAGAAGAAAGCCCGCCGCGCGCGGTCAGTCCGCAGCCCCGGATCGGATCTGGGCCTTGAGTTCCTCGGCCTCGGCCTGGCTTTCGTCGCGCTGGGCCGTGATCTCGAGGCGCTTCTCTATTTCTTCGCCCAGCGCCGCATTCACCTCTGCCAATGTTTCGGCCGACCGGGCCAGCTTTTCTTCGAGCTGGCTGGTGTGCTCGATGGCCTGTGCCACTTCGCCGACCTGGACTTCTTCGGGTAGCTCCTGCCCGAGCACCGTGTTCACGACCGCCAGGTTGTCGGATGCCCGCTGGACATCGGCCGCAACCGCTTCCGTCTTCTCCAGTGTCCGTTCGAGCGACGCGTCGTCACGCGACGAATTTGTTTTTTGTCCGGCCATCCGGGCTCCTTTGCAGACGTGAAAGTAAGACCTTTGGATCGTACCGCCAGACGGCTGCGCCGGGCAGGGGCATCCCTGTTGCCGGAATGCAGCGGCTCGCTTGCTCGAATTCAGATGGCCGATGCGGAGGCTGGCAGAAAAGAAAAACGGGGCGCAAGGCCCCGTATTCATGACTTCTCTGGCGGAGCAGGCGGGATTCGAACCCGCGGAGGGCTATTAACCCTCACACGCTTTCCAGGCGTGCGACTTAAACCGCTCATCCACCGCTCCTGAGCCTTCGATTGTAGCAGTCGCCAAAGGGCCAATCAGGCCGGATTCGAGGGCTTGACGGTCTGGATCATGCGCATGGCGGAGGCAATGAGGGCAGAGGTTTCGCCCATGTTGCTCGGCACGATCAGGGTTGTCTGGGAATCGGCCGCGACCTTGCTGTAGGCGTCGACCGCGCGCTCGGCGACCTTGAGCTGCACCGCCTGTTCGCCGCCGGGTTGGCGGATGGCGGCGGCCACGCGTTCGATGGCGTCGGCCGTGGCGGCGGCCACGGCGGTGATGGCCGCGGCCTCGCCCTGCGCGTTGTTGATCTGGGCCTGCTTTTCGCCTTCGGAGCGGGCGATGAAGGCCTCGCGCTCGCCAGTGGCGATATTGATCTGCTCCTGGCGCCGGCCTTCCGAGGCCGCGATCAGCGCACGCTTCTCGCGCTCGGCCGTGATCTGGCGCTGCATCGCGTGCAGGATCTCCTTGGGTGGCGTCAGGTCCTTGATCTCGTAGCGCAGCACCTTCACGCCCCAGTTGAGCGCCGCCTCGTCGATGGCCGCTACCACTTGGGCGTTGATCACGTCGCGCTCCTCGAAGGTCTTGTCGAGCTCGAGCTTGCCGATCACGCTGCGCAGCGAGGTCTGGGCCAGTTGCGTGACAGCCACGATGTAGTTCGACGAGCCGTAGCTCGCACGCATCGGATCGGTGACCTGAAAGTAGAGGATGCCGTCGACCTGCAATTGCGTGTTGTCGCGCGTGATGCAGATCTGGCTCGGCACGTCGAGCGGGATTTCCTTCAGGCTGTGCTTGTAGGCAACCCGGTCGATGAACGGGATCAGGAAATTGGGGCCGGGCGTCATGGTGCCGTTGTACTTGCCGAGGCGCTCGCGCACCCAGGCGTTCTGCTGCGGCACGAACTTGACTGACTGGCTGATGAAGATGATCGCGATGACCAGGATGATGATGGGGACCGAAAATTCCATGCTGCTTTTCTCCTCGAGGGGGTTGTGTCAGATCTTGTCGACGACAAGACGGCTGCCGATGACTTCGACCACGCGGTGCTCGCCGGTGGTGGGCGCGCGACCGGCGCGCTGGACCACGGTCCACTGGGCCCCGCGGTAGCGCACGGTCGCCGTGCCGTCGGGGTTCCAGGTGTCGACGTGAAGGGTCTCGCCGATGTCCAGGTTGATGTCGCGGTTAGCCTCGGTGGGCGGCTCGGCGGGCCGCCGGCGCCGCACGGCATACCAGACGAGCACGGCGCCCACGCCGACCACGGCCGCAACGATGAGCTGGGCCATGAGCCCGGCGCCCAGGTGCGCCGCAATGGCCGCCGCCGCAAAGCCGGCCGCGAGCAGCAGCAGGTAGACGGTGCCCGAAATCAGCTCGAGGACGATCGCGGTTCCCGCTATCAGCCACCAGATGGTGGAGTTCGCCATAACTTTTCCTTCTCTCCTCAGTGTTGGATGCACGCTATTCTGGGTCATAAGCCGACGGAACCCGTCATCCGAATTCCGTACACTTCGCGGCTCATTGCCTGTCCGGAGCCCTGCTCATGAAATTCCGCTTCCCCATCGTCATCATCGACGAGGACTTCCGCTCCGAAAACACATCGGGCCTTGGCATCCGCGCGCTCGCGCAGGCCATCGAGACCGAGGGCTTCGAGGTGCTCGGCGTCACCAGCTACGGCGACCTGAGCCAGTTCGCCCAGCAGCAAAGCCGTGCCAGCGCCTTCATCCTGTCGATCGACGACGAGGAGTTCACCGTCGGGCCCGACCTGGATCCGGCCGTGCTGAGCCTGCGCAGCTTCATCGGCGAGGTGCGGCGCAAGAACGCCGACGTGCCGATCTACATTTACGGCGAAACCAAGACCTCGCGCCATATCCCGAACGACATCTTGCGCGAGCTGCACGGCTTCATCCACATGTTCGAGGACACGCCGGAGTTCGTGGCGCGCCACATCATCCGCGAGGCCAAGAGCTACCTCGAAGGCGTGCAGCCGCCGTTCTTCAAGGCGCTGATCGACTACGCGGAAGACGGCTCGTACTCGTGGCACTGCCCCGGCCACTCGGGCGGCGTGGCTTTCCTCAAGAGCCCGGTCGGCCAGATGTTCCACCAGTTCTTCGGCGAGAACATGCTGCGCGCGGACGTCTGCAACGCGGTGGAAGAACTCGGGCAACTGCTCGACCACACCGGCCCGGTCGCGGCCAGCGAGCGCAATGCAGCGCGCATCTTCAATGCCGACCATTGCTTCTTCGTGACCAACGGCACCAGCACCAGCAACAAGATGGTGTGGCACCACACGGTGGCACCCGACGACGTGGTGGTGGTCGACCGCAACTGCCATAAGTCGATCCTGCACGCGATCATCATGACGGGCGCCATTCCGGTGTTCATGAAGCCCACGCGCAACCACTTCGGCATCATCGGCCCGATTCCCAAGAGCGAATTCGAGCAGAGCGCCATCAAGGCCAAGATCAAGGCCAATCCGCTGTTGGCCGACGTCGACCACGACAAGGTCAAGCCGCGCGTGATGACGCTCACGCAGTCGACCTACGACGGGGTGATCTACAACACCGAGACCATCAAGAACATGCTCGACGGCTACGTCGACACGCTGCACTTCGACGAAGCCTGGCTGCCGCATGCGGCCTTCCATCCGTTCTACGGCGCCTACCACGCAATGGGCAAGCGGCGCGTGCGGCCGAAGGAGTCGCTGGTGTTCGCCACCCAGTCCACGCACAAGCTGCTCGCCGGCATCAGCCAGGCCAGCCATGTGCTGGTGCAGGACTCGCAGAACCGCGCACTCGACCGCGACCTGTTCAACGAGGCCTACCTGATGCACTCGTCCACGAGCCCGCAGTACGCGATCATCGCGAGCTGCGACGTGGCCGCGGCAATGATGGAGCCGCCCGGCGGCACTGCGCTGGTGGAAGAGAGCATCCTCGAGGCGCTCGACTTTCGCCGCGCGATGCGCAAGGTGGAAGCCGAGTTCGGCAAGGACGAATGGTGGTTCAAGGTCTGGGGCCCCGAGAAGCTGGTCGATGAGGGCATCGGCCGCGCCGAAGACTGGATCATGCAGGGCGAGAAGAACGGCAAGCCGACGAAGAAGAAGTCGCCACGCAACTGGCACGGCTTCGGCGAACTGGCCGACGGCTTCAACATGCTCGACCCGATCAAGTCGACCATCGTGACGCCCGGCCTCGACCTCGAAGGCAGCTTCGCGGAGACCGGCATTCCCGCGAGCGTGGTGACCAAGTTCCTGGCCGAGCACGGCGTGATCGTGGAGAAGACCGGCCTCTACAGCTTCTTCATCATGTTCACCATCGGCATCACCAAGGGCCGCTGGAACACGCTGCTCACGGCGCTGCAGCAGTTCAAGGACGACTACGCGCGCAACCAGCCGATGTGGCGGATCCTGCCCGAATTCTGCCAGCAGCATCCGGGCTACGAGCGCCTGGGGCTGCGCGACCTGTGCCAGCACATCCACCAGCTCTATGCGCGCTACGACGTGGCACGGCTCACCACCGAGATGTACCTGAGCGACCTGACGCCGGCGATGAAGCCCAGCGATGCCTTCGCGCACATCGCGCACCGCAAGACCGAGCGCGTGGAGATCGACGAGCTCGAAGGCCGCATCACCACGAGCCTGATCACGCCGTACCCGCCGGGCATCCCGCTGCTGATTCCGGGCGAGGTGTTCAACAAGAAGATCGTCGACTACCTGAAGTTCTCGCGCGAATTCAACCTGCAGTGCCCGGGCTTCGAGACCGACATCCACGGCCTGGTGGCGCGCATCGACGAGACCGGCAAGAAGCGCTATTACGCGGACTGCGTGGCGCTGCCGAAGCAAGAAGCTAAGAAGTAAGAAGCGGCGAGCGAGTGCCGGCGCGCCTCAAGAGGGCGCGTCGGTTCGGACGCGCATGAAGCGCGCGAAGCGCGGCAGCCCGCTCGCATGGGTGCCGTTGTAGCGGTAGGTGACCCAGGTTCCGACGGCCGGGGGATGGTCGCGCTGGGCATCGCTCAGGCCGCTGCCGAGCTTGAAGCGCCGGCCGTCGCGCGTTTCGACCAGCAGCGCGCCGAGCCGGCCGGCATGCCGGCCCTTGCCGCCCACATGCCCGACCACGCGCGCCTCGGCGTCCTCGTAGCTCTTGACCTTCAGCAGGTCGTTGTTCCGCTCGGCGCGGTAGAGCGAACTCCCCCGGTGCAGCATGAGCCCTTCGCCGCCCATCTTTTCGGTCTTGGCGAGCAGTGCCTGGAGCGCGGCATGGGTGGTGGCGCGTTCCTGGGGCACGGGCACCACCCAGGGCGCATCGGTGATCGGCAGCAGCTGGCGCAGGGCGGCCAGGCGCGCGGTGAAGTCGCCGCCATGGGCCGGCAGGTCGAACACCATGAAGCGCATCTCGCGCCAGGCCGCGTCATTGGGCGTCTGGCTGCGAACGGTGGACGCGGCGCGCTCGAATTGTCCGCGGCCCGCCCAGAGTTCGCCGTCGAGCGGCTGCTTGGGCAGCGGCGCGGTGAACCAGGCCGGCGCGATGACGGCTTCGCCGCCGCGGGTCCAGAGCCGCTGGCCATCCCAGAAGCCGCGCAGGCCGTCGTATTTCTCGCTGACCCAATAGTCGTCGAGCGACATGCCCGGCCGGTAGACCCCGGCGAGCATCAGCCGCGGCGGGCCGTCGGTCGCAGCGGCGGCGGTGCGCGCCACCAGCGCGCCGAGGCCGGCGAGCAGCAGCGTGCGTCGCGTCAGGGGGAGGGCGCAGCGCATGAAGATCCGGCCTGGCAGTAAGAGGAAGGGAGGGCGGGGCTTATTCCGCCATGCCCGGCACCACCCGGCTGAAGCCGCCGTCGACGTAGGTGATCTCGGCGGTCACGCCGCTGGCCAGGTCGCTCAGCAGAAAGGCGGCCACGTTGCCGACTTCCTCGATCGTCACGTTGCGGCGGATCGGCGAGGCCTCGGCGACCGCCGAGAGGATCTTGCCGAAATCCTTGATGCCGCTCGCGGCCAGCGTCTTGATCGGGCCGGCGCTGATGCCGTTGGCGCGCATGCCCTTGGGGCCGATCGCGGCGGCGGTGTAGCGCACCGAGGCCTCGAGCGAGGCCTTGGCCAGGCCCATGGTGTTGTAGTTGGGCAGCGCGCGCTCGGCGCCCAGGTAGGTCAACGTGAGGAGCGCCGCCTTCGGATTGAGATAGGGCAGCGCCGCCTTGGCCATGGCCGGGAAGCTGTAGGCGCTGATGTCGTGCGCGATCCGGAAGCCCTCGCGCGACAGGCCGCCGAGAAAGTCGCCCGCGATCGCCTCGCGCGGCGCAAAGCCGATGCTGTGCACGAAGCCGTCGAAGGTGGGCCAGGTCTGCGCCAGGTCCGCGAACAGCTTGTCGATCTGCGCGTCGTCGCCCACGTCGCAGTCGAAGATCAGCTTCGAGCCGAAATCGGCCGCAAACTCGGTGATGCGGTCCTTGAAACGTTCGCCCACGTAGCTGAACGCCAGTTCGGCGCCCTGCGCGTGGCACGCCTTGGCGATGCCGTAGGCGATGGAGCGGTTGCTCAGCACGCCGGTGATCAACAGTTTTTTGCCGGAAAGAAAGCCCATGGATCTGCCTCTTGAAAATCTTGTGCAGAATTCTCGCATGCGAGGTTGGCTGCTTCTTTTCTTGGCGCTCTCGGCGGCTCCCTCATGGGCCGCCCATGCCTACGCGCAATTCGGCGACATCAAGTACCCGCCCGGGTTCACCCATTTCGCCTATGTGAACCCCGATGCGCCCAAGGGTGGTGAGTTCAGGCTGGTGCCGCCGACGCGGCCGACCAACTTCGACAAGTTCAACCCGTTCACGCTCAAGGGCACGGGACCCGCGGGGATCGGACCGTTGATGTTCGAAAGCCTGATGACCGGCAATTCCGAGGAGCCGACCACGGCCTACGGCCTGCTGGCCGAGGACGTGGAGGTGGCGCCCGACCGGCTCTCGGCCACCTTCAGGCTCAACCCGAAGGCCCGCTTCAACGACGGCTCGCCGGTGCTGGCGGCCGACGTGGTCCATTCGTTCGTGACGCTCACGGGGCCGCTCGCCTCGCCGCAGTTCAAGACCATCTACGCCGAGGTCCGGAAGGTGACGGCGCTCGGCGAGCGCAGCGTGCGCTTCGACTTCGCGAGCCCGAACCGCGAACTGCCGCTGGTGGTCGGCGGCATGCCGGTGTTCAGCCGGCAGTGGGGCGGCGGCAAGCCCTTCGACCAGATCGTCAGCGAGGTGCCGATCGCGTCGGGCCCCTACCGCCCGGCGAGCGACCGCCTGGGCCGCGACATCACCTACGTGCGCCGCGCCGACTACTGGGGCGCCGAGTTGCCGGTGCGAAAGGGGTTCTTCAACTTCGACCGCATCGCCTACAAGGTGTACCTCGACGAGACGGCGCGCTTCGAGGGGCTCAAGGCCGGCGAGTTCGACTTCATGCGCGAGTTCACCTCTCGCAACTGGGCGCGCCAGTACAAGGGCAAGCAGTTCGACAGCGGCGAGATCGTCAAGCGCGCCTTCGAGAACCAGAACCCGGGCGACTTCCAGGGCTACATCTTCAACACCCGCAGGGACAAGTTCAAGGACGTGCGCGTGCGCGAGGCCATCGGTCTCGCGATGGACTTCGAATGGCTCAACCGGCAGCTGTTCTACGGCCTCTACAAACGCGTGCACGGCTACTTCCCGAACAGCGAGTTCCATGCCGAGGGCCTGCCCAAGCCCGACGAACTGGCGCTGATGGAGCCGCTGCGCGCCAAGCTCCGGCCCGAAGTGTTCGGGCCTGCCGCCGTGCCGGCGAGCACCGAGCCACCCGGCAGCCTGCGCGACAACCTGCGACGGGCGAGGGCGCTGCTGGCCGAAGCGGGCTGGACCTACCGTGACGGCGCACTGCGCAACGAGAAGAACGAGGCCTTCACGATCGAGTTCCTCAACGACCAGCCCTCGCTGATCCGCGTCGCCACGCCGCTGCAGGCGTCGCTGAGAAAGCTCGGCATCGCGCTGAGCTTTCGCACCGTCGACTTCTCGCTCGCGCAGCAGCGCATGGACAACCACGACTTCGACATGACGACGCGGCGGCTGCCGGGCAGCAGCGCGCCGGGCGGGGAACTGTTCGAGCTGTTCGGCGCCAAGGCCGCGGAAACCAACGGCTCGGCCAACGCATGGGGCATTGCCGATCCGGCGGTGGACGCGATCATCGGCAAGGTGGTGGCGGCAACCACGCGCCCCGAGCTCGCCACGGCCATGCGCGTGCTCGACCGCGTGCTCTCGCACGGCCATTACTCGATCCCGATGTACTACGGCAGCGACTTCCTGATCGGCTACCGGCCGGCCGGCGTGGTGCTGCCGCCGACCATCCCGCCGTACTACGATGCGGGCGACTGGGCCCTCTCGACGTGGTGGGCCTCGCCCGCCAACAAGTGAACGAGGCATCCCCCGGAATGGCCAGCTACATCCTCAAACGCCTCCTGCTGATGATCCCGACGCTGCTGGGCGTGCTGCTCATCACCTTCATGGTGATCCAGTTCGTGCCGGGCGGCCCGGTCGAGCAGATGGTGGCGCAGCTGCAGGGCCGCGACTCGGGGGGCGAACGCGCGGCCGCCGCCGGCGCGGGCTATCGCGGCCGACAGGGGCTCGACCCGCAGCGCATCGAGGAGATCAAGAAGCTCTACGGCTTCGACAAGCCCCCGCACGAGCGCTTCTGGCAGATGCTCAAGTCCTTCGCGCGGCTCGACCTCGGCCAGAGCTTCTACCAGCGCAAGGCGGTCTGGGAACTGGTCAAGGAAAAGCTGCCGGTGTCGATCAGCCTGGGCCTGTGGACCTTTTTCATCAGCTACCTGATCGCGGTGCCGCTGGGTGTGGCGAAGGCGGTGCGTGCGGGCTCGCGCTTCGACTTCGTCACCACGCTGATCGTGCTGATCGGCTATGCGATCCCTGGCTTCGTGCTCGGGGTGGCGCTGCTCGTCATCTTCGGCGGGCAACTGCAGTGGTTTCCGCTTCGCGGGCTGACTTCGCCCAACTGGGAAACGCTGAGCTGGGGCGCGAAGATCGTCGACTATCTCTGGCACATCACGCTGCCGGTGACGGCGATGGTGCTCGGCAGCTTCGCGGTCACGGCCATGCTCACGAAGAACTCCTTCCTCGAGGAAATCCGCAAGCAATACGTGCTGACCGCGCGCGCCAAGGGGCTGGCCGAACGGCAGGTGCTCTGGAAGCACATCTTCCGCAACGCGCTGATCCCGATCATCACGGGCTTCCCAGCCGCCTTCATCGGCGCGTTCTTCACCGGCTCGCTGCTGATCGAAACGCTGTTCTCGCTCGATGGCCTCGGCCTGCTGAGCTACGAGAGCGTGATCCGCCGCGACTATCCGGTGGTGCTCGGCACGCTGTTCC
Organism: Variovorax sp. Soil_C_19; assembly: GCF_057657255.1. Classification (NCBI taxonomy): domain Bacteria; kingdom Pseudomonadati; phylum Pseudomonadota; class Betaproteobacteria; order Burkholderiales; family Comamonadaceae; genus Variovorax; species Variovorax sp. Soil_C_19. The sequence goes on from NZ_JBDGIV010000004.1 coordinate 403,164, forward strand.
TGTTCACGCTCATCGGACTCGCGACCAAGCTCATTTCGGACTTGTGCTACGTCTGGGTCGACCCGAGGGTGAAGTTTGACTGACGTGCCGATCGCCTCCGTGAGCCCCGGACGCCGCGCCTGGCGCCGCTTCCGCCGCAATCCGCTGGGCTTCTGGAGCCTGGTGGTGTTCACGATCCTCGTCGTCCTGAGCCTGTTCGCAGAGCTGCTGTCGACCGACAAGCCGCTCGTCGTGCGCTACGAGGGCCAGACCTACTTTCCGGTGTTGCGCGACTACCCCGAGAAGACCTTCGGCGGCGACTTCGAGACGCCGGCCGACTACCTCGACCCGTTCATCCGCGAGCGCATCACCTCGGGCCGCAACTGGGCCGTGTACGCGCCCAACCCCTATGGACCGCAGACGCTCAACTACTTCGCCAAGTTGCCGAATCCTGCGGCGCCGTCGCGCGAGAACCTGTTCGGCACCGATGACCGCGGCCGCGACCTGCTGGCGCAGCTGATCTACGGCTTTCGGGTCAGCGTGCTGTTCGCGCTGGCGCTCACCGCCATCGGTGTGGTGCTGGGCATCGTGACGGGGGCGATCCAGGGCTTTTTCGGCGGCAAGACCGACTTGGCGTTCCAGCGCTTCATCGAGATCTGGGGTTCGATGCCCGAGCTGTACCTGCTGATCATCTTCAGCGCGATCTTCTCGCCGAGCGTGGCGCTGCTCTTGATCCTGCTGAGCCTGTTCGGCTGGATGGGGCTCTCGGACTACGTGCGCGCGGAGTTCCTGCGCAACCGCCAGATGGACTACGTGCGCGCGGCGCGGGCGCTCGGCGTGGGCAATCTGCAGATCATGTGGCGCCACATCCTGCCCAACAGCATGGTGCCGGTGGTCACGTTCCTGCCGTTCCGAATGAGTGCGGCGATCCTCGCGTTGACCTCGCTCGACTTCCTCGGCCTCGGCGTGCCGCCGGGCACCCCGTCGCTCGGCGAACTGCTGAGCCAGGGTAAGGCCAACATCGATGCCTGGTGGATCTCGCTGTCCACCTTCGGCGTGCTCGTGATCACGCTGATGCTGCTCACCTTCATGGGCGACGCGCTGCGCGATGCCCTGGACCCGCGCAAGGCAGACAAGTGAGCGACATGTCCCGACCCCAGCCACCCCTCGTCGACGTGAAGGGCCTGCGCGTTGCCTTCGGCGGCAAGGAGGTCGTGCACGGCATCGACTTCCACATCGCTGCGGGTGAAAAGCTCGCGCTGGTCGGCGAGTCGGGCTCGGGCAAGACGGTCACTGCGCTGTCGCTGCTGCGGCTGGTGCAGAACGCCGATCTGGCCGGAACCGCCACGCTGTTCAATGCGCCGCCTTCTTCGCCGAACGGGCGCGACCTGCTGTCGATCCCCGAACGCGAACTGCGCGGCATCCGCGGCAAGGAGATCGCGATGATCTTCCAGGAGCCGATGACCGCGCTCAACGCGCTCTACACCGTGGGCGACCAGATCGCCGAGGTGCTCGAACTGCACGAAGGGCTTCCCGCGCGCGCCGCACAGGAGGCGGCCGTCCGGCTTCTTTCCGACACTGGCATCCCCGAGCCCGAGCGGCGGGCGAGGGCGTTTCCGCACCAGCTCTCGGGCGGTCAGCGGCAGCGCGCCATGATCGCGATGGCGCTGGCCTGCAAACCGCGGCTGCTTTTGGCCGACGAGCCCACCACGGCGCTCGACGTCACGGTGCGCGCGCAGATCCTCGAGCTGCTCGCCGACCTGCAGCGCCGCCACGGCATGGCCGTGCTGCTGATCACGCACGACCTGAACCTCGTGCGCCGCTTCGCCGACCGGGTGGCGGTGATGGAGAGTGGCCACATCGTCGAGCACGGCGCGGTCGCCACCGTCTTCGAGGCGCCGCGGCATGCCTACACCCGCAAGCTGATCGACAGCCACCCCGAGCGCAACGTGTCGCCCGTGCCCGGCGATGCCGACGCGCGGCCGGTGCTTGAGGCCAGGGGCCTGCGCGTGGCCTATCCGATCGCGCGGCCGGGCTTCGCGGGCTGGTTCCGCAAGGGCGAGTTCGTCGCCGTGCAGGGGGCGGATTTCCGCATTGCGCCCGGCGAGACGCTCGGCGTGGTCGGCGAATCGGGCTCGGGGAAGTCGACGCTGGCGCTGGCGGCGCTCGGGCTCCTGAAGCACCGCGGCACGCTCGCGGTCGACGCCAAGGCCTGGGCTGGCGGCCGGGCCTCCGACCTGGCCCTGCGCCGCCTGATGCAGGTCGTCTTCCAGGACCCGTTCTCCTCGCTCTCGCCGCGCATGACCGTGGAGCAGATCGTGGGCGAGGGGCTGCGCGTGCATGCGCCCGAGCTCGACCGCGCGCAGCGCCGCGAACGCGCGCTGGCGGCGCTGGCCGACGTCGGGCTCGACGAAGCCCAGTTTCCGGCGCTGCTCGATCGCTATCCCCACGAATTCTCGGGCGGCCAGCGCCAGCGGCTCGCGATCGCGCGTGCGCTGATCGTCGAACCGCGCCTTCTGGTGCTTGACGAACCCACCAGCGCGCTCGACGTGACGATCCAGAAGCAGGTGCTCGGACTGCTCCAGCGGCTGCAGCGCGAGCGCGGGCTGAGCTACCTGCTTATCACGCACGACGTCGAGGTGATCAGGGCCATGGCGCACCAGGTCATCGTGATGAAGGACGGCGCGATCCTCGAAGCCGGCCCGGTCGAGCGCGTGCTCGATGCGCCGGAACACCCCTACACGCAGCGGCTCGTGGCCGCTGCCTTGCTCGAATAGAAAAAGAAGAACCCAAAGATGTCGCAGATCGGACAAGGACGGCGCGACGCCTGGCGCGCGGCGCTGGCCTGCATGGTGACGCTGGCGGTGGCGATGGGCCTGGGGCGCTTCGCTTTCACGCCCATGCTGCCGATCATGCTGCACGAGGGAAAGCTCTCGCTGCAGGGCGGAGGGGTGCTAGCTTCTCTCAATTACCTTGGTTACTTCCTCGGTGCAGTCAGTTGCGCAGCGATCGCCATTCCGGCCCGGCGCATGGTGCGCGGCGGTCTGGTCGCGACGGCGCTGCTGCTGGTCGGCATGGGGGTGCTGCACAGCTTCATCGGCTGGGGCGTGCTGCGCACGGCGGCCGGCGTGATGAGCGCCTGGGTCTTCGTGTTCGCGTCGGGCTGGGGGCTGCGCCGGCTGGCCGAAACGAATTTGCCGACGCTGGCCGGTGTGATCTACACCGGTCCGGGCATCGGCATCGCGGTGACTGGCTTGCTCGGTGGGGCGCTCGGGCGTTGGGGTTCTGAGGCAGGATGGATTGGGCTTGGCCTCCTTGCGGCGGCGCTGGTGGCACTGATCTGGCGGGTCTTCGACGACGGCGAGGCGCCCGCTGCCGGCGGCGCGGCGGCAGGAGTACCAGTCGCGCCCGGCTTTGCCGCGCCAGCGTCGGCGCGCGGCGATGCGGCCTGGCTCGTGGCGCTCTACGGGCTGGCGGGTTTCGGCTACATCATCACCGCGACCTTCCTGCCGGTGATTGCCCGCCAGGCATTGCCCGGCTCGACCTGGCCCGACCTGTTCTGGCCGCTGTTCGGGCTTGCGATCATTCCGGGCGCCCTGATCGGCGCGCGGGCGCCCCAGCATTGGGACAACCGGCTGCTGCTCGCAGTCGCGTACGCGCTGCAGGCGCTCGGCGTGGTGCTGTCGGTGGCCTGGCCAACCATCGTCGGTTTTGCGCTTGGCAGCCTGCTGCTCGGCATGCCATTCACCGCCATCACCCTTTTCGCCATGCGCGAAGCGCGCCGCCTGCGCGGCAATGCGGCGGCCGGATTGATCGGCTATGCCACGGCTTCGTACGGTGTCGGCCAGATCGTCGGCCCATTGTTTGCCGCGCCGCTGGCACAGCGAACCGGCACTTTCGAGCTGCCGCTGCTGGTTGCGGCAGCGGCGCTGGCGCTCGGCGCGGCGCTGTTTGCGCGGGTCTGGGCCAAATCCCGGTGCCGGGTAGCGTTTTGAAGCGCGCCAGCCCCTTCATTTGTCATTGGAATAGCATATAATCCGAGGCTCACGACCAAACGGGCGGGTACCAACCGCCCGTTTTTTTTGGTCTGTCCGAATTCAATGCGTGGCACCCGTGGCGGGCGGGTGGCGCGCATATACGTTTTTATTCAAGGCATTTTCAAACACGTGGCATTGCAGCAGACAGTGGAACAAACCGTTGCCGGACTCGGCTACGACCTGGTCGAGATCGAGCGCTCGGCCGGGGGATTGCTGCGCGTGACAATTGATTTGCCCTGGACCGCCCCCACTTCCGAAGCCTTGGCTGCTGGTATGCCCGAGCCCTTCGTGACGGTGGAAGACTGCGAAAAAGTCACACGCCAATTGCAGTTTGCGCTCGAAGTCGACGGCGCCGAATACAAGCGGCTCGAGGTTTCCTCGCCGGGTATTGACCGCCCGCTGCGCAATGCGCAGGATTTCGAGCGCTTCGTGGGTGAAGTGATCGACATCACGCTGAAGGCGCCGATGGGTGCGGCGGCTGCCGGGCAGGTGTCTGCCAACCGCAAGAAATTCCGCGGCACGCTGGAGCGTGTCGAGACGGCCGAAGGCGCCGCGGGCTGGCAGATCGTCTGGAGCGATGCGCCCGAGCCCAAGCCTGGACAAAAAGTGAGCAAGAAGCGCGCGCCTGCACCGCTGCGCGCGCTGGGCTTCTCGCTGGACGAGCTGCGCGAGGCGCGGCTCGCACCCATTGTGGATTTCAAGGGCCGCAGGGCCAAGACCCAGCAGGGTTCGACGGATATTGACGACGGAACGAATGTTCCGGACTGACTGAAGGAGAGTGGTGGCATGAATCGCGAAATGTTGATGTTGGTGGATGCGATCTCGCGCGAGAAGAACGTCGAACGCGACGTGGTCTTCGGCGCGGTCGAATCCGCGCTGGCGCAAGCCACCAAGAAGCTCCACCAGGGCGACGTGGACATCCGCGTCTCGGTCGACCGCGAAAGCGGCGACTATGAAACCTTCCGCCGCTGGCACGTCGTCCCGGACGAGGCCGGCCTGCAGCTGCCCGACCAGGAGATCCTCCTGTTCGAAGCCCGCGAGGAAATGCCCGACATCGAGGTCGACGAGTACATCGAGGAAGCGGTCGACTCCGTGCCGATCGGCCGCATCGGTGCGATGGCCGCCAAGCAGGTCATCCTGCAGAAGATCCGCGACGCCGAGCGCGAGATGCTGCTCAATGACTTCATGTCGCGCGGCGACAAGATCTTCGTGGGTACCGTCAAGCGCCTCGACAAGGGCGACATCATCGTGGAGGCCGGCCGCGTCGAAGGGCGCCTGCGCCGCAGCGAGATGATCGCCAAGGAGAACCTGCGCAACGGCGACCGCGTGCGCGCCATGATCATGGAGGTCGACCTCACGCTTCGTGGCGCGCCCATCATCCTCTCGCGCTCGGCACCCGAGTTCATGATCGAGCTGTTCCGCCAGGAAGTGCCCGAGATCGAGCAGGGCCTGCTCGAGATCAAGAGCTGTGCCCGCGATCCCGGCTCGCGCGCCAAGATCGCCGTGCTCTCGCACGACAAGCGTGTCGACCCGATCGGCACCTGCGTCGGCGTGCGCGGCACCCGCGTCAATGCCGTGACCAACGAGCTCGCCGGCGAGCGCGTGGACATCGTGCTGTGGAGCGAGGACCCGGCCCAGTTCGTCATCGGCGCGCTGGCCCCGGCCAACGTGTCGTCGATCGTGGTCGACGAGGAAAAGCACGCCATGGACGTGGTGGTCGACGAGGAAAACCTCGCGATCGCCATCGGCCGCGGCGGCCAGAACGTGCGCCTCGCTTCCGACCTCACGGGCTGGAAGATCAACATCATGGACGCCAACGAGTCGGCCCAGAAGCAGGCGAGCGAAACCGATGCGAGCCGCAAGCTCTTCATGGAAAAGCTCGACGTCGACGAGGAAATCGCTGACATCCTGATTTCCGAGGGCTTCACCAGCCTCGAGGAAGTGGCCTATGTGCCGATCTCCGAACTACTGGAGATCGAGTCGTTCGATGAAGATACGATCAACGAACTCCGTTCGCGCGCCAAGGATGCGCTGCTGACGATGGAAATCGCCAAGGAAGAGGGCGTCGAGACCGTCTCGCAGAATCTGCGCGACCTCGAAGGCCTGGACCCCGAGCTGATTCCCAAGCTGGCCGAGGCGGGTGTTCACACCCGTGACGACCTGGCCGACCTCGCGGTCGATGAACTCACCGAGATCACCGGCCACAGCGCCGATGACGCCAAAGCCCTCATCTTGAAAGCCCGCGAACACTGGTTCGCCGGCCAAGAGTGACGGTCATGGAGGCACGAAACCAATATGTCCAGTACCACTGTCGCCGAGTTCGCGCACGAACTCAAGAAGACTCCCGAAACCCTGCTTGACCAGCTCAAGAGTGCGGGCGTGCCCAAAGCGGCCGCCACCGACGCGCTCACCGAGGCTGACAAGCAGCGCCTGCTCGGCCACCTGAAGGCCGCGCACGGCACTGTCGAGCCCGAGCGCAAGAAAATCACGCTGACCAAGAAGTCGACCAGCGAGATCAAGCAGGCCGATGCCATGGGCCGCGCCCGCACGATCCAGGTCGAGGTGCGCAAGAAGCGCACCTTCATCCAGCGCGACGATGGCCCCGCGGTCGCGCCCGAAGCGCCGCCGGCTGCCGAGGCGCCCGCCGAGGCCCCCGCCGCACCCCGCATCGACGAGACCGAACTGGCCCGCCGCGAGGAAGAGGCGCGCCGCCAGGCCGAGCTGATCCGCCGTCAGGAAGAAGAGCTCGTCGAAAAGCGCCGCCTGCGCGAGGAAACCGAAGCCCGTGCACGCGAACAGGCCGAGAAGGCCGAGCGCGCCGAACAGGCCGAACAGGAAGCCGCACGCGCCGCCGCCGAGAAGAAGAAGGCCGCCGATGCCGCCGCTTCGCCTGCGAAGGAAACGGCCGCGCCGGCGCCTGCGCCCGCCGCAGCCGCTGCCGAGCAGCAGGCCGCCGACGACAAGGCGGCAGCGCAGGCAGCCGCGGCCCAGGCCAAGGAAGACGCGAAGGCCAAGGCCGCCGCCGAATCCCAGGCCCGTGCCGACGAAGAAGCCGCCCGCGCCCGCGATCTCGACGAACGCCGCCGCAAGGCCCTCGCCGAGGCCGAAGCCATCCGCGCGATGATGAATGCGCCGGCCCGTGTGCTGGTGCCGCACAAGGCGCCCGAAAAGCCGCAGCCCGAAAAGGCGGCGGTCAAGGGCACGCTGCACAAGCCGGCTGCGCCCGCGGCCCGCCCTGGTGCGCCCGCCGCGCCGGGTGCTGCAGCACCCGCTGGCGCAGGCAAGGAAGTCAAGTCGGCCAAGCTCTCGTCGAGCTGGGCCGGCGATCCTGCCGCCAAGAAGAAGGAAATCAAGACCCGCGGCGATGCGAGCGGCGGCGTTGGCCGCGGCAACTGGCGCGGAGGCCCGCGTGGGCGCCGCGGCGGCAACGACCGCGGAGGCCATGAAGACCATGTGCAGGCCGCACCGGTCGAGGCGCGCATTATCGAAGTGCACGTGCCCGAGACCATCACGGTGGCCGAGCTCGCGCACAAGATGGCCGTCAAGGCCCAGGAAGTCATCAAGCAGCTCATGAAGCTGGGCCAGATGGCGACCATCAACCAGTCGCTCGACCAGGACACCGCCATGATTCTGGTGGAGGAAATGGGCCACAACGCGGTGGTTGCCGCGCTGGACGACCCCGAAGCCTTCACCGACGAGGACGTGTCGGCGCAGCAGGCAGAAGCCCTGCCGCGCGCACCGGTCGTGACCGTCATGGGCCACGTCGACCACGGCAAGACCTCGCTGCTGGACTACATCCGGCGCGCCAAGGTCGCCTCGGGCGAAGCCGGCGGCATCACGCAGCACATTGGTGCGTACCACGTCGAAACCGAACGCGGCATGGTGTCGTTCCTTGACACCCCGGGTCACGAGGCGTTCACCGCCATGCGTGCCCGCGGTGCGCAGGCCACCGACATCGTCATCCTCGTGGTGGCGGCCGACGACGGCGTCATGCCCCAGACCAAGGAAGCCATCAAGCACGCGAAGGCGGCTGGCGTGCCGATCGTGGTCGCTATCAACAAGGTGGACAAACCCGACGCCAACCTGGACCGCGTGAAGCAGGAACTGGTGGCCGAAGAGGTCGTGCCTGAAGAGTACGGCGGCGACGTGCCGTTCGTGCCGGTGTCGGCCAAGACCGGCCAGGGCATCGACAACCTGCTCGAGCAGGTGCTGCTGCAGGCCGAAGTGCTGGAACTCAAGGCGCCGGTCGATGCCGCCGCCAAGGGCTTGGTCATCGAAGCCCAACTCGACAAGGGCCGCGGCCCGGTCGCAACCGTGCTGGTGCAATCCGGCACGCTCAAGACCGGCGACGTGGTGCTGGCGGGCTCGACCTATGGCCGCGTGCGCGCCATGCTCGACGAAGACGGCAAGACCATCAAGACCGCGGGTCCTTCGATTCCGGTCGAGATTCAGGGCCTGACCGAAGTGCCGCAAGCGGGCGACGAGTTCATGGTGATGAGCGACGAGCGCCGTGCGCGCGAGATCGCCACCTACCGTGCCGGCAAGTTCCGCAACACCAAGCTGGCAAGGGCCCAGGCCGCGAACTTGCAGAACATGTTCACCGACCTCTCGGCCGGCGAAGTGCAGACGCTGCGCATCATCATCAAGGCCGACGTGCAGGGCTCGCAGGAAGCGCTGGCCCAGTCGCTGCTCAAGCTGGCGACCGAAGAGGTCAAGGTGCAGATCGTGTACGCCGGCGTGGGCGGCATCAGCGAAAGCGACATCAACCTCGCGATCGCGTCGAAGGCCGTCGTGATCGGCTTCAATGTGCGCGCCGACTCCGGTGCGCGCAAGCTGGCCGAAGGCAACGGCGTGCAGCTGAACTACTACAGCATCATTTACGACGCCGTGGACGAGATCAAGGTCGCGATGTCGGGCATGCTGGCGCCGGAGCGCCGCGAGGAAATCATCGGCTCGGCCGAGATCCGTACGGTGTTCGTGGCTTCGAAGATCGGCACGGTCGCGGGTTCGTACGTCACCTCAGGTTCGGTCAACCGCAGCGCGCATTTCCGCCTGCTGCGCGACAACGTGGTGATCTACACGGGCGAGGTCGACTCGATCAAGCGCATGAAGGACGACGTGCGCGAAGTCCGCGAAGGCTTCGAGTGCGGTATCAAACTCAAGAACTACAACGACATCAAAGAGGGCGATCAGCTCGAGTTCTTCGAGATCAAGGAAATCGCCCGGACGCTCTAAGCGCTCGATGCGAGGAACGCCATGCCCAAGAGAAAAGCTGCCGCCCCCAACCGCGCCTTCAAGGTGGCCGACCAGATCCAGCGCGATCTGACGGAGCTGATCGCGCGCGAGTTGAAGGACCCGCGCGTGGGCATGGTCACGATCCAGGCGGTCGAGGTCACGCCCGACTATGCGCACGCGAAGATCTACTTCAGCATGCTCACGGGCGACGTGACCGAGACCACCGACGCGCTCAACCAGGCCGCGGGCTTCCTGCGCAACGGCCTGTTCAAGCGCCTCCACATCCACACCGTGCCCACGCTGCACTTCCTGTTCGACCGCACCACCGAGCGTGCGGCCGACATGAATGCGCTGATTGCGCAGGCCGTCGCTTCGCGTTCGAAAGACGACTGACGATGAACGCGCCACGCACACGGGTGCAGCGGCGCCCTGTGCATGGGGTGTTGTTGCTCGACAAACCGCTGGGGCTCTCCAGCAACCAGGCCTTGCAGAAGGCCAAGTGGTTGTTGCGCGCCGAAAAGGCGGGCCATACCGGCACGCTCGATCCACTGGCCACCGGCGTGCTGCCGCTGTGCTTTGGCGCGGCCACCAAGTTCAGCCAACTGCACCTCGATGCAGACAAGACCTACGTGGCCACGGCCCGGCTTGGCGTCAAGACGACGACCGGCGATGCCGAGGGCGAGGTGATCGCCGAACGGCCGGTGCAGGTCTCGCCCGAAGACCTCGTGCGCGTCGAAGCGCAGTTCGCCGGCTCGATCAGCCAGGTGCCGCCGATGCACAGCGCGCTCAAGAAGGACGGCAAGGCGCTCTATGAATATGCCCGCGAGGGCGTGGAGGTCGAGCGCGCGCCGCGCGACGTCGTCATCCACATGCTCGCGCTCGAACGCACGGGCGATGCCGAACTGCGCATCGCCGCCCGCGTGAGCAAGGGCACCTACATCCGCACGCTCGGCGAAGACATCGGCGAGGCGCTCGGCTGCGGCGCCCACCTGACCTCGCTGCGCCGCATCGCCACGGGCAACTTCGTCGAGGCGCAATGCGTCACGCTCGAGGCGCTCGAGGCCATGGACGAGGACGAGCGCCTCGCGCAACTGCGGCCGGCCGAGGCCCTGGTGGACGGCCACAGCCGCGTCACGCTCGGCGCCGAAGATGCGGCACGTTTCCTGTCGGGGTTGCGGCGCCGCGGCGACTGGGGCGACGCCGATGCGGTGGCGGTGTTCGGCACCGACCCACCGGCCTTCCTGGGCACCGCCCATGTCAAGGCCAGCGAACTGATCCCGGGGCGCTTGCTGAACCCCATCGAAATCCAGCAAATTCTTTTGAACGCACAACAGACCGAAGCGACACCATGAGTACCAACAAGCAAATCCGCAATATCGCCATCATTGCCCACGTGGACCATGGCAAGACCACGATGGTTGACCAGTTGCTGCGCCAGTCGGGCACCTTCGCCGAGCACGAGAAGGTTGTCGACACCGTGATGGACAACAACGCGATCGAGAAGGAACGCGGCATCACGATCCTGGCGAAGAACTGCGCCGTGACTTGGCAGGGCACGCACATCAACATCGTCGACACCCCGGGCCACGCGGACTTCGGCGGCGAAGTGGAGCGCGCGCTCAGCATGGTCGACGGCGTGGTGCTGCTGATCGATGCCCAGGAAGGCCCGATGCCGCAGACCCGCTTCGTGACCAAAAAGGCGCTGGCGCTCGGCCTGAAGCCGATCCTGGTCGTCAACAAGGTCGACAAGCCCGGCGCCAATCCTGACAAGGTGGTCAACGCCGCCTTCGACCTGTTCGACAAGCTCGGCGCGACCGACGAACAGCTCGACTTCCCGGTGGTGTACGCCTCGGGCATCAACGGCTGGTCGTCGCTCGAGGAGGGTGCGCCCGGCGAGCAGTGGGGCCCCGACATGTCGGCCCTGTTCAACACCATCCTCGAGCACGTGCCGGCCCAGACGGGCGACCCCGAGGCGCCGCTGCAGCTGCAGATCTCGGCACTCGACTTCTCGACCTTCGTCGGGCGCATCGGCGTGGGCCGCATCAGCCAGGGCACCCTGAAGCCGATGACGGACGTGCTGGTGATGGAAGGCCCGGACGGCAAGTCGATTAAAGGCCGCGTCAACCAGGTGCTGACCTTCCAGGGCCTCGACCGCGTGCAGTCGACCGAGGCCGGCCCCGGGGAGATCGTGCTGATCAACGGCATCACCGACATCGGCATTGGCGTGACCGTGACCGACCCCACCAATCCGGCGCCGCTGCCGATGCTAAAGGTCGACGAGCCCACGCTGACGATGAACTTCTGCGTCAACACCAGCCCGCTGGCCGGCCGTGAAGGCAAGTTCGTCACCAGCCGCCAGATCTGGGACCGCCTGCAGAAGGAACTGCAGCACAACGTGGCCCTGCGCGTGAACGAAACCGGCGAAGAAGGCATCTTCGAGGTGATGGGCCGTGGTGAACTGCACCTGACCATCCTGCTGGAGAACATGCGCCGCGAAGGCTACGAGATGGCCGTGTCGAAGCCGCGCGTGGTGTTCCGCACCGTCGACGGCGAGAAGCACGAGCCGATCGAGCTGGTCACGGCCGACATCGAGGAACAGCACCAGGGCGGCGTGATGCAGGCACTGGGCGAGCGCAAGGGCGAGCTCGTCAACATGGAACCGGACGGCCGCGGCCGCGTGCGCCTCGAGTACCGCATTCCGGCGCGGGGCCTGATCGGCTTCACCAACGAGTTCCTGAACCTGACGCGCGGCTCGGGCCTCATCAGCAACATCTTCGACAGCTACGAGCCGCACAAGGGCGACATCGGTGGTCGCAAGAACGGCGTGCTGATCTCGATGGACGACGGCGAGATCTTCACCTACGCGCTCGGCAAGCTCGACGACCGCGGCCGCATGTTCGTGAAGGCCAACGATCCGGTGTACGAAGGCATGATCGTGGGCATCCACAGCCGCGACAACGACCTCGTGGTCAACGCGACGCGCACCAAGCAGCTGACCAACTTCCGTGTCTCGGGCAAGGAAGACGCGATCAAGATCACGCCGCCGATCGACCTCACGCTCGAATACGGCGTGGAGTTCATCGAGGACGACGAACTGGTCGAGATCACGCCCAAGAGCGTGCGCCTGCGCAAGCGCTTCCTGAAGGAGCACGAGCGCAAGCGGGCCGGCCGCGACACGACGAGCTGAGCACGCGGCGGCTGGCCCGGCGATGCGCCTGACTCACGGCAGGGCGGTGTGGCTGATGGTCGCCGTGACCCTGATGTGGGGCACGGCGGGCGTCGTCACGCGCCACCTTGAACAGGCACAGAGTTTCGAGGTCACGTTCTGGCGCAGCTTCTTCACGATGCTGGCGCTGCTCGTGATCCTGCCGCTCTGGCGCGGCCGGGCGGTTTTCTCGCAGATCCGCCATGGCGGACGGGCGCTCTGGATCTCGGGCGCCTGCTGGACCGTGATGTTCACCGCATTCATGGTGGCACTCACGCTCACATCGACTGCACGGGTGCTGGTCACGCTGTCGCTCGGGCCCCTGCTCACGGCGCTGGCGGCACGCATCTTCATCGGCCATCGGCTGCCGCTTCGGACCTGGGTGGCGATCGTCGTCGGCGGTCTCGGCATCGCCTGGATGTACGGCGCTCAAATGACGGGTGGGGGCGGGGGCGCGCTGCCCGGCATGCTGGTGGCGCTCTGCGTGCCGCTCGCGGGCGCGACGAACTGGACCGTGGTGCAGCATGCCAATGCCAGGGGCCAGAACATCGACCTTGTGCCCGCGGTGCTGATCGGCGCGGCCTTGAGCACGCTGCTCACGCTGCCGCTGTCGCTGCCGTTCCAGGCGAACGCGCACGACCTGGGCCTGCTGGCCTTCCTGGGGGTATTCCAGCTCGCGATCCCGTGCGTGCTGTCGGTGCTGTGCGCACGCGTGCTCAAGGCACCCGAAGTCGCGCTGCTGGCCTTGCTCGAAGTGATCTTCGGCATCGCGCTGGCTTGGCTCGGGGCGGGCGAACAGCCCGCGGCGAGCGTGCTGACGGGCGGCGTGCTGGTGATCGGCGCACTGGTATTCAATGAATTGCTGGCGCTGCGCGCTCGCCGCACGCCCTTGCCGGACAAGGTGCTGCCGGGCGCGCACTGATCAGCAGCTGACGCGGACGAAAAAAAACCCCGGCAGCACCGGGGCCCTTGCGGCCAGCGGACCGACAGCGGTCGCTCAGGGACGCGCAACCTTCCAGGCGCCGTTCATCACGCCGTCGCCCGTCTTGTCGCCGGGCTTGCTGTCCTTCACCCAGTAGTAGAGCGGCCAGCCCTTGTAGGCCCACTGCTTCTTGCCGTCCTGGCGAGCGATGATGGTGTAGCCGCCCATGGGCTTGGCGGTTTCGGCCACCGGCAGCGGTGGCCAGTTGGCGGCGCACTGGGCGTTGCATGCGGAGGTGCCCGCGCCGGCCGTGTCGCGTGCGAAGGTGTAGAGCGTCATGCCGTTTGGCCCCACCAGCACGCCGTCGGCCGTGCGGGTCGGCGTGTCGGGTGCGCTGGCGGTCTGGTTCGACATGCTGCCGCAGCCGGCGAGCAATGCCGCCGCGAGGATCGAGGCGCTGAGCAATTTCATGCAATTTCTCCTTCAGTTGAAAAATCGCGCCGACAGCAGGGCAGGTCGGGCGACCGGGCAGTGTATGCCGGGCGCGAGGCAACTCCGGTAGGCCGGAGTCGCGAGTTTCTTTCAGCGGCTGCGGCTCTTCATTGCGCGCTCGACCTCGCGCTTGCCTTCGCGGTCCTTGATGGTGTCGCGCTTGTCGTGCTCGGCCTTGCCCTTGGCCAGCGCGATCTCGCACTTGACCTTGCCGGCCTTCCAGTGGAGGTTGAGCGGCACCAGCGTGTAGCCCTTCTGCTCGACCTTGCCGACCAGGCGCTTGATCTCTTCCTTGTGCAGCAGCAATTTCTTGGTGCGGACCGAATCGGGGCTGATATGGGTCGATGCGCTCTTGAGCGGATTGATCTGCAGGCCGACGACGAACAACTCGCCGTCGCGGATCACCACGTAGCCGTCGGTCAGCTGGACCTTGCCTTCGCGCAGCGACTTGACTTCCCAGCCCTCGAGCACCATGCCGGCCTCGAAGCGCTCTTCGAAGAAATAGTTGTACGCGGCCTTCTTGTTGTCGGCGATGCGGGAGGAGGTGGTGTCTTTTTTCTTGGTGGCCATCGTTGTCAGTTGGGGGCGCATGGCGCCCGGACAACCGCCCGGCATGCACAGGGCATCGATTCTATGAAAACCGGCACCGGCCTCAGCGATGGCGCTGCAGCGTGCGGTGCGGCGACTCGCCGAAGCGGCGCGCGTAGTCCTGTGCGAATCGCCCCAGGTGGCCGAAGCCGCATGCCAGCGCGGCCGAGGTCACGGTGGTGTCGTGCGCCGGCGCCGCGAGGCAACGGTGCACCGCGAGCAGGCGCCTCTCTCGCAGGTAGGCCATGGGTGTCAGGCCTGCGTGCTCGCGAAATGCCAACTGCAGGCTGCGTACGCACAGCCCGCTGGCCGAGGCGATCTCGTCGACGGTGAGGGCGTCCGCCAGATGGGCCTCGATGTAGTCGCGCGCACGGCGCAGCGCGCGCGGCGAGACGTCGCCGCGCGGGGTGCACAGCCGCCCGCTCTGGTTGTGCGGCAACTGGCCGAGCAGCGTGTGGATCAGGCCCGATTCGGCCTGGGCCAGGAAGGGCGTGGTCAGCGTCGTGCGGCCGCAGGAGAGCTCTTGCGCCAGGAAATCGACCAGGTGCTTCACGCTCGCGCCTGCGCCCTCGTCGAGCGCGACCGCAGGCTCGAACTCGAGCGGCCGGTCGCCGGCGGGTTCGCCGCACAGCGACGCCCAGTGGCGCTGCACCACCGCGGTGGCGATCTTCACGATCAGGTGCGGCGTGTCGTCGCCCCAGCGCATGCGCAGCGGCTTGCTCGGGGAGGCGAGCGAGGCCCGGTGCGCGTCGGACGTGAAGGACCGGCCTGCCCAGTCGATCTGGGCGCTGCCCCGCAACGGTATCTGCAGCAGGTAGAAGTCGCCGAGGCAGCCGGGATCGATCTCGACTTCGGCGCCGTATTGCACGTAGTTCAGCGAGATGTCGCCCAGCGGCGCCACGTGGTGCCGCGCATCGAAGCGCGCGCTGCCGTGCCCCAGGTGCAGCCGGTGCGGACAGAAGATGCGCGCCACTTCGTCGCGGGCCTGGTCGAGGTCGGGCGTGGCGATGACGGCGTAGCGCGCCAGGGGGAGCGTGGCCGGTTGCGCGACAGCGTGTGGCATGCGGAGCAGCGTCGAAAAGCGAATAAATGCGTTTTGCGGACAGCGCGCTGCGCAATCCGGATTGGGCAGCGAATCCTTCAAATCTAAAGTACCTGCAGCCGATTGACAACGGGACCAACCAGGAGAAAGTGCATGAGCGACAAGGACTTGCAGGACAGGACGGTGCTCGTCACCGGTGGCGCGACCCTGATCGGTGCGGGCGTTGGCCGCTGCATGCGCGATGCCGGCGCACGCGTGGTGCTGGCCGACATCGACGTGGCGCGCAGCGAAGCGGTGGCGCGCGAGATCGGTGCGACGTTCATCGCCACGGACATCACGGACGACAGCGCGGTGCAGGCCTGCGTGGCGCAGGCGGCGGACGCCGAGGGCCGCATCCACGGGCTCGTGAACCTCGCCTGCAGCTACCTCGACAACGGCCTCGCCTCGCCGCGCGCCGAATGGCAGGCCGCGCTCGACGTGAACGTGGTCTCGGCAGCGATGATGGCGCGCGCCGTGCTGCCTTTCATGCAGGCGGCGGGCGGCGGCGCCATCGTCAACTTCACCTCGATCTCCTCGGGTGTGGCGCAGACCGGGCGATGGCTCTATCCGGTAAGCAAGGCCGCGCTGGTGCAGCTCACGCGCAACATGGCGCTGGACCTGGCGCCGATGAACGTGCGCGTCAATTCCGTGTCGCCGGGCTGGACCTGGTCGGCCGTGATGGACCAGCTCAGCGGTGGCAACCGCGCCAGGACCGATGCGGTGGCGAAGCCCTTCCACATGCTCGGCCGCGTGGGCGACCCGGTCGAGGTCGGCCATGTCGTGGCCTTCCTGTGTTCGGCCAAGGCTTCGTTCGTCACCGGCGCCGACTGGTCGGTGGACGGCGGCTACTCGGCCATGGGCCCGGAGCAGGGCGAGCCGGCCATTCCCAAGCTCGCGGCCTGAAGAGCGCCGCCGACCCCTTTTCTTCCCCACCCACGAGGCTTTCCCATGAGCAACATCGCATCGCAGGGCGCCAAGCCGCGCCGTTTCATGATCGTCGGCGCCGGGCAATCGGGCCTGCAGCTGGCGTTGGGCCTCCAGCGCGAGGGGCACGAGGTGACCGTGGTCTCGAACCGCAGCGCCGAGGACATCGCTGCGGGCCGCGTGATGTCGAGCCAGTGCATGTTCGACAGCAGCCTGCAGATCGAGCGCGACCTCGGCCTCGACCAGTGGGGCGAGCGCTGCCCGCCCGTCGAGGGCATCGGCTTCACGGTTCCGCATCCCGAGAA
Source organism: Variovorax sp. Soil_C_19 (assembly GCF_057657255.1). Lineage (NCBI taxonomy): Bacteria > Pseudomonadati > Pseudomonadota > Betaproteobacteria > Burkholderiales > Comamonadaceae > Variovorax > Variovorax sp. Soil_C_19. The sequence goes on from NZ_JBDGIV010000004.1 coordinate 419,932, forward strand.
GCCCGGCGAGAAGCTGCTCGGGTGGTCGCATCGCCTGGATGCGCCCGCGCGCTCGGTCGACCAGCGGGTGAAGGTACCGGCCTGGATGCAGACCTTCGCCGAGCGCGGCGGGGAGCTGCTGTTCCAGGACGCCGGCGTCGAGGACCTCGAGCGCTGGACCCGCTCGCACGACCTGGTGATCGTGGCTGCCGGCAAGGGCGAGATCGCGCAGATGTTCGAGCGCGATGCCGAGCGCTCGCCCTACGACAAGCCGCAGCGCGCACTGGCCCTGACCTATGTGCATGGCATGACGCCGCGCGCCGACTACTCGGCCGTCAACTTCAACCTGATCCCCGGCGTTGGCGAGTACTTCGTGTTCCCCGCGCTCACGCTCTCGGGGCCTTGCGAGATCATGGTGTTCGAGGGCGTGCCCGGCGGTCCGATGGACTGCTGGGCCGATGTGAAGACGCCCGAGCAGCATCTCGCGCGTTCGCTGTGGATCCTCGACACGTTCACCCCCTGGGAGGCCGAGCGCTGCCGCGACGTGCGCCTGACCGACGACAACGGCATCCTGGCCGGGCGCTTCACGCCCACGGTGCGCAAGCCGGTCGGGCTGCTGCCCTCGGGGCGCGCCGTGCTCGGCATGGGCGACGTGGTCTGCCTCAACGATCCGATCACCGGCCAGGGCTCGAACAACGCCGCCAAGTGCGCCGACGCCTACCTGCGCGCCATCCTCGCCCATGGCGAGGGCGCCTACGACGCCGCGTTCATGCAGTCGGCCTTCGACCGCTACTGGCACTACGCGCGCCACGTGGTCGAATGGACCAACGCGATGCTGCAGCCGCCGCCTCCGCACGTGCTAGAGGTGCTGGGCGCAGCCCAGGGCCACGCCGCCGTGGCACGGCGCTTCGTCAACGGCTTCGACGATCCGCGCGACTACGCCGAGTTCTTCATGACGCCCGACGCCAGCAGCGCCTACCTGCGCTCGCTGGCGCCGCAGCCGGAGGCGGCCTGACCATGCGCGGCGAATTCCGGGCCATCGAGACGCTGCGCTGCGAACCCAGCGTGGGCGCAGGTGATTTCCGCCGCGCCATGCGCTGCCTGGTCGGTGCGGTGACAGTGGTCACGAGCACCGACGGGCAGACGCCGGTCGGCCTCACGGCCACGGCCGTGACCTCGTTCTCGGCCGAGCCCGCGCGCATCCTGGCTTGCGTCAACCTGCAGGGCAGCAGTTTCCGCACCATCGCGCAAAGCCGCCGCATGGCCGTCAACCTGCTGTCGCTCGATCAGTCGGCGCTGGCGCTGGCGTTCTCGCGGCGCGGCGACGAGCCCGGCGACCGCTTTGCTTCGGCGTGTTGGGAAACGTTGGTGACCGGTGCGCCGGTGCTGCGCGGCGCGCTCGCGGTGTTCGATTGCGTGGTCGACGAGATGATGGTCGCGCACAGCCACGCCATGCTGATCGGCGAGGTCAAGGCGGCGCGCATCACCGATGCCCAGGAGTTGCCGCTGCTCTACGCCTGCGGGCAATTCACTACCTTGCGCGACGGCGTGCCGGCCTGAACGCACAGCCAAAGAGGAAAACCACGACATGACAGCTCGACAAGGCCGATGGCTGCAGGTGCCCGCCATCGACGGCAGCGGCAGCTTCCGCGCGTACCTCGCCGTTCCGGACGCAGGGCATGGCCCCGGCATCGTGCTGGCGCAGGAGATCTTCGGCGTCAACGCCACCATGCGGGAGGTCGCAGATCTTTACGCCGAGGAGGGCTACACCGTGCTCGCGCCCGACCTGTTCTGGCGACAGCAGCCCGAGGTCGAGCTCGGCGACACACCCGACGACTGGCAGAAAGCCTTCGCGCTCTACCAGGGCTTCGACGAGGACAAGGGCGTCGAGGACATCGCCGCCACGCTGGCGCTCCTGCGCTCTTTGCCCGAGCAGCAAGGCAAGGCCGGCGTGCTGGGCTTCTGCCTGGGCGGCAAGCTCGCCTACCTCGCGGCCTGCCGCACCGATGCCGAGGTCTGCGTGGGCTACTACGGCGTGGGCATCGAACAGCGGCTCGAGGAGGCCGGTCGCATCCGCGGCCGGCTCGTGCTGCACATTCCCGAGCTCGATGGCTTCTGCCCGCCCGAGGCGCGCACGCGCATCGTCGAAGCGCTGGGCGCGCGGCCGGGTTGCGCGCTCCATGTCTACCCGGGCGTCGACCATGCGTTCGCGCGGCTCGGCGGCGCCCACTACCACAAGCCTTCCGCGCTGATGGCGCACGAGCGCAGCGTGGCCGCCTTCCGGCGCGAGATGGGCCCGCACTACGACTTCTCGGCGCTGTGGGACAAGCATTGCGAATACGAGTTCGCCACGCGCAACGTGGCCGACACGATGGCGACGATGGTTGCCGAGCCCTACGTCAATCACATTCCGACCATGACCGGCGGGGTGGGGCATGCGATGCTGAGCCGCTTCTACCAGCACCATTTCGTCGACAGCAATCCGCCGGACACGCGGCTCGTGCCGATCTCGCGCACCGTGGGCGCGACGCAGATCGTGGACGAGGTCCTGTTCAGCTTCACCCACACCTGCGAGATCGACTGGATGCTGCCCGGCGTCGCGCCAACGGGCCGGCCGGTGGAGATCCCGCTGGTGGCGATCGTCAAGTTTCGCGGCGACAAGCTCTGCCACGAGCACATCTACTGGGACCAGGCCAGCGTGCTGGTGCAGGTCGGGATGCTCGATCCCGCGGGCCTGCCGGTGGCCGGTGTCGACACCGCGCGCAAGCTGCTCGACGAGACGCAGCCATCCAACACACTGATGGCGGCCTGGTCGCGTTCTGGTTGAGGCAAGGGCCTCCCGCGCGGAGGTGGGGGCCGGGCGGAGGCTCCCTACAATGAATCGCTCTCCCGATCCGATTCATGAAAACAGTCAACAAGTCCGTTCTCATCTGGTACAGCGCCGAAGAGATGTACGCGCTCGTCACCGATGTGGCGAAATACCCGCAGTTCCTGCCCTGGTGCGACAAGGCCCGGGTCATCGAGGAAGACGAAGCCGGCATGACCGCCGAAGTGGGCCTGGCGTTTGCCGGCCTGCACCAGAGTTTCACCACCCGCAACACCCACGTGCCGGGCCGCGAGGTGCAGCTCAAGCTCGTGGACGGGCCGTTCTCCAACCTCGACGGCACCTGGAAATTCGCGCCCGTCGGGGAACCCGGCGAACGCGCCTGCCGGGTCGAACTGCACATGAGCTACGGCTTCAGCAACTTCGCGCTGCAGGCGCTCGTGGGACCGGTGTTCGACACCATCCCATCGAGCCTCGTCGAGGCCTTCGTGAAGCGCGCGGAGCAGGTCTACGGCAGCGCCTGATGATCGAAGTCACGCTGAGCTGCTCGCCCGCGCCGCGTGAGGTGTTCGAGCAGGCCCTGCGGCTTGCGCCCGGTGCCACGCTCGCCGATGCGGTGGGTGCGAGCGCGCTGGCCGAGCGCTTTCCGCAACTGGACTGGCGCAGCACGATGACGCCCGGCGTCTGGGGCAGGGAAGCGGCCTGGGACCAGCCGCTGCAGGACGGCGACCGCGTGGAGCTTTGCCGGCCGCTCGCGGTCGACCCGAAGGTGGCGCGGCGCGAACGCTTCCAGCGCCAGGGCGCCCGGGGCACCGGGCTCTTTGCCAAGCAGCGCAAGGGCGGCAAGGCCGGTTACTGACCGAACGCGCTGACGGCTACTTGCAGTCGCTCTGGATGATCGACTGCAGCCGCTTCTGTTCCGCGGCGCGTGCCGTGTCGTCGAGGATCTCGCGCTCGCCGCTGGCGTTGACCCGCGCGACGCGCATGCCGCTGTCGTAGGTGGCCTTGGCCTGGCGCGCGCGGTCGCAGTTCTCGGCCTTGGCCTTCGCGACCTTCGCGGCCTCGGCGTCCTGCCGGGCCTTTTCCTCGTCCTCGGCCTTCTTCTTCTTCGCCTCGAGCTCCTTGTCGACGCCCGCGGGCTTGGGCGGCGCGGCCTCGGCCGCCGGTGCCGCTTCGACCGGTGCGGTGGCGGCGGCACCGCGCGAAGGCGGCACGCCCGCGCGGCGCAGGATGTTCTTCTCGGGCACGTTCGAAGGCGGAGGTTGGTCGCTGAAGACCTTCTTGCCCTGGTTGTCGACCCATTGCCACTGCGCGCCGGCCGCAAGCGGCAGCAGGCAGCAAATCCATCCCAGTACGAGCCGATGCGCAAACTTCATGAGCGGGAGTTTAGCCGCGCCTTACGTTTTGCAACATCGCGGCGGCGGGCGCCGGAGCGGGCGAGTTGGGAATTGGCGACGTTTTGCCAGCTGCCGTGCAGGTCGGCGGCCGCGCAAACCCTGCAGGCTTCGGGTAAGTACCGGGCGTCGTTACAATCCGTCTTTTGGAGCTTCACCCATGCGCCTTCTCGGCAAAGCGCTCACCTTCGACGACGTGTTGTTGGTGCCAGCGTTCTCCCAGGTCCTGCCCAAGGACACCTCCCTCGCGACCAAACTCTCCCGCAACATCACGCTGAACCTGCCGCTCGTCTCGGCGGCCATGGACACCGTGACCGAAGCCCGCCTCGCGATCGCGATCGCGCAGGAAGGCGGCATCGGCATCGTGCACAAGAACCTCACCGCGCAGCAGCAGGCCGCCGAAGTGGCCAGAGTCAAGCGCTACGAGTCCGGCGTGCTGCGCGATCCGGTGGTCATCACCCCCACGCACACCGTGCTGCAGGTCATGCAGCTGTCCGACGAGCTCGGCATCTCGGGCTTCCCGGTGGTCGATGGCGGCAAGGTGGTGGGCATCGTCACCAGCCGCGACCTGCGCTTCGAGACCCGCTACGACGTGCCGGTCAGCGAGATCATGACGCCGCGCGAGAAGCTGGTGACCGTGAAGGAGGGCGCCACGCCCGCCGAGGGCAAGGCGCTGCTCAACAAGTACAAGCTCGAGCGCCTGCTCGTCATCGACGACGACTTCGTGCTCAAGGGCCTGATCACCGTCAAGGACATCACCAAGCAGACCAGCTTTCCCAACGCCGCGCGCGACCCTTCGGGCCGCCTGCGCGTGGGTGCGGCGGTCGGCGTGGGCGAGGGCACCGAGGAGCGCGTCGAGGCGCTGGTCAAGGCCGGTGTCGATGCCATCGTGGTCGACACCGCGCACGGCCATAGCAAGGGCGTGATCGAGCGCGTGCGCTGGGTCAAGCAGAACTATCCGCAGGTCGACGTGATCGGCGGCAACATCGCCACGGGCGACGCGGCGCGCGCGCTGGTCGAGGCGGGCGCCGACGGGGTCAAGGTCGGCATCGGCCCCGGCTCGATCTGCACCACCCGCATCGTCGCGGGCGTGGGCGTGCCGCAGATCATGGCGGTCGACAGCGTCGCCACCGCGCTGCAGGGCACCGGCGTTCCGTTGATCGCCGATGGCGGCATCCGCTATTCGGGCGACATCGCCAAGGCCATCGCCGCCGGCGCGAGCACCGTGATGATGGGCGGCATGTTCGCGGGCACCGAAGAGGCGCCCGGCGAGATCGTGCTGTTCCAGGGCCGCAGCTACAAGAGCTACCGCGGCATGGGCTCCATCGGCGCCATGCAGCAAGGCAGCGCCGACCGCTACTTCCAGGAATCGAGCACGGGCAACCCGAACGCCGACAAGCTGGTGCCCGAAGGCATCGAAGGCCGGGTCCCCTACAAGGGCACGATGGTCTCGATCGTCTACCAGATGGCCGGCGGCCTACGCGCCAGCATGGGCTACTGCGGCTGCGCCACCATCGACGAGATGAAGAACAAGGCCGAATTCGTCGAGATCACCACGGCCGGCATCCGCGAGAGCCATGTGCACGACGTGCAGATCACCAAGGAAGCGCCGAACTACCGGGCCGACTGATTCGCGCCAGATACGAAAGTTGGGCCAGATACGAAAGTTGGGCCAGATTGTTATAATCTGGCCCAATTTCTTTTTCAGGCCAGACTTTTATGCAAACCGTCTCGGTGCATCAAGCCAAGGACCGCTTCTCTGCGCTGCTTCAAGCGGTGGAGGCGGGCGAGGAAGTGGTGATCACGCGCCACGGCAAGAAGATCGCGCGCATCGTGCATGAAGCCGACGCGCAGCCTTCGGAGACCGAGCGCGAGCGAATTCGCCAGCAGGCCCTGGCGCAATTGCGCGAATACCAGGCGGGCGTGAAACCTGCCGTCCCGGGCTATTCCGACTGGAAGAGCCTTCGGGACGCGGACCGCCGATGAAGCCCATCGTCATCGACGCCTCGGCCGCCGCCGCGTGGGTGCTGCCCGACGAGTGCAGCGATGCGGCGCAGGCGCTCTACCTGCAGGCCATCGAACCCAACGACGTGTTCCACGTCCCGCTGCTGTGGTCATGGGAAATGGGCAACATGCTCGTCATGGGCGTGCGCCGCGAACGCCTCGACGCGCAGCAGCTCGAACAGGGCCTGGCGCTGCTCGCCAGGGTGCAGGCGCAGGTCGACGTGCCGCTGTCGGCGCATCGGCAGGCGCAGGTCGGCCGGATGGCGCTGGCCCATGACCTGACTTTCTACGACGCCACGTACCTCGAACTCGTGCTTCGCCTCAACGGGCAACTCGCCTCGCTCGACCACAAACTCGTCGCTGCAGCCAAGTCCTGCGGCATCGTCTGCCTTCATTTCTGAGCCCTCACCATGCAACACGACAAGATCCTCATTCTCGACTTCGGCTCGCAGGTCACCCAGCTCATCGCGCGCCGCGTGCGCGAGGCGCATGTGCTCAGCGAAGTGCATCCCTGCGACGTCAGCGACGAATGGGTGCGCGAATACGCCGCCGACGGGCACCTGAAGGGCGTGATCCTTTCGGGCAGCCACGCCAGCGTGTACGAGGAAACCACCGACAAGGCGCCGCAGGCCGTGTTCGACCTCGGCGTGCCGGTGCTCGGCATCTGCTACGGCATGCAGACCATGGCGCACCAACTCGGCGGCAAGGTCGAGGGCGGGCACAAGCGCGAGTTCGGCTTCGCCGCCGTGCGCGCGCATGGCCACACCGCGCTGCTGAAAGAGATCGCCGACTTCACCACGCCCGAAGGCCACGGCATGCTCAACGTGTGGATGAGCCACGGCGACAAGGTCACCGAGCTACCGCCCGGCTTCAAGCTCATGGCCAGCACCGAGAGCTGCCCGATCGCCGGCATGGCCGACGAGGCGCGCCGCTACTACGCGCTGCAGTTCCACCCCGAGGTCACGCACACGGTGCAGGGCAAGGCCATTCTCGAGCGCTTCGTGCTCGGCATCTGCGAAGCCAGGCCCGACTGGGTCATGCGCGACCACGTCGCCGAGGCCGTCGAGAAGATCCGTGCGCAGGTGGGCGATGAAGAAGTCATCCTCGGCCTCTCGGGTGGTGTCGATTCGAGCGTGGCCGCCGCGCTCATCCACCGCGCCATCGGCGACCAGTTGACCTGCGTCTTCGTCGACCACGGGCTGCTGCGCCTCGACGAGGGCGACAAGGTGATGGAGATGTTCGCAGGCAAGCTGCACGCCAAGGTGATCCGCGTCGACGCGAGCGACCTGTTCCTCGGCAAGCTCGCGGGCGTGAGCGACCCCGAAGCCAAGCGCAAGATCATCGGCGGCGAGTTCGTCACCGTGTTCAAGCAGGAGGCCGCGAAGCTCAAGGCCGGCGACCAGGGCCACAAGGGCGCGACCTTCCTGGCGCAGGGCACCATCTACCCCGACGTCATCGAGTCGGGCGGCGCCAAGAGCAAGAAGGCCGTCACCATCAAGAGCCACCACAACGTCGGCGGCCTGCCCGAGCAGCTCGGCCTCAAGCTGCTCGAGCCGCTGCGCGACCTGTTCAAGGACGAGGTGCGCGAGCTCGGCGTGGCGCTCGGCCTGCCGCCCGAGATGGTGTACCGCCATCCGTTCCCCGGCCCCGGCCTGGGCGTGCGCATCCTCGGCGAAGTGAAGAAGGAATACGCCGACCTCCTGCGCCGCGCCGATGCGATCTTCATCGAGGAGCTGCGCAACTTCACCGACGAAGCCACCGGCAAGAGCTGGTACGACCTCACGAGCCAGGCCTTCACCGTGTTCCTGCCCGTGAAGAGCGTGGGCGTGATGGGCGACGGCCGCACCTACGACTACGTCGTCGCGCTGCGCGCCGTGCAGACCAGTGATTTCATGACCGCCGACTGGGCCGAGCTGCCGTATGCGCTGCTCAAGAAGGTGTCGGGACGGATCATCAACGAGGTGCGCGGGATCAACCGGGTGACGTACGACGTGTCGAGCAAGCCGCCGGCGACGATCGAGTGGGAGTGAGGTCACCCCGGCCCGGCGGCCGCAGCGCCGGTGCTGCACGATCGTCCCTCAAGGCGCAAGCCCGGCCGACTTGACGATCAACGCGTACTTGCCAACTTCCGATTCCGTATAGCGCGCAAACTGCGCCGCATTGCGCGCATCCGGCTCGGTGCCGATGTCGCGCAGCCGCTGCACCATGGCGGGCGCCTGCATCACCTCGGCCAATGCATCGGACAACTGCTTCAGCACCGGTTGCGGCACCTTGGCCGGCGCGAACACGCCGAACCAGGCGCTGACCTCGAAATCGGGCAGGCCGCTTTCCGCCACCGTTGGTACATCGGGCAGCAGGGGGCTGCGCTTGAGGCCGGTCACGGCGAGCGCCTTGACCTTGCCGGCCTTCAGGTTGGGAATGGCCGTGGTCTGCAGGTCGAACATCAGCGGCACGTGCCCGGCCAGCACGTCCGCGAGCGCGGGTGCGCTGCCGCGATAGGGCACGTGCATCAGCTGGATGCGCGCCGCGTTCGCTAGCATTTCGCCGGCCAGGTGGTTGGAGGTTCCCGGCCCGGCCGAGGCATAGCTGATCGTGCCCGGGCTCTTCTTGCCCGCGGCGATCAATTCCGAGACGTTGCCGTAGGGCGCAGCGGGATGGGCGACCAGCACGAACGGAATCGAGGCCAGCGGGCCAACCACGGCGAAGCCCTTGACCGGGTCGTAGCCCACCTTGCTCATGGCCGGGTTGATCGCCTGCGAGCTCACCGTCCCCATGAGCAGGGTGTGGCCGTCCGGCTTGGCATCGGCCACGAAGCGAGCGCCGATGGCGGTGCCGGCGCCGGCCTTGTTCTCCACGATGACGGGTTGCCCGAGGCGCGTGGCGAGCTGCTCGCCCACAGTGCGTGCGAGGATGTCGGCCGACCCGCCGGGCGGATAGGGCACCACGAGGGTGACCGGACGGGCCGGAAAGGTCTGGGCGAGCGAGGGCCCGGCGACCACGGCCGCAGCCATCAGGACCGGAACGGCGAACAGCTTCTTCATCATTGATTTCATCGTGGACTCCAGTGGGCGGGCAGGGCGGCACGGAGCGCTTCATCGCGCTTCCTCGCCGCATGATGCAAACCGCGCCTCATAACGTCCAATACGGACTGCGTACCGAATCCATACATGAATCGAATCACCAGCGCCTGCCGGGCAGAGCTGATCCGGTCAGCTGCCGCGGGCCTGCGCGACGACCTTGGCCGCCACCGAGAGGAAGGAATGGATCACGGGGTTGTCGTTGCTGCGGCTGTAGGCGAACGCCAATTGGTAGGTCGGCGGGACGCGCGTCGCGGCTACGTCGAGGAAGGCCACCTCTTTCATCGCCAGCATGCGCATCGAGGCCGGCACCAGCGCGATGCCCAACCCACCGGCCACCAAGGTCAGCACGGCCTGCATCTGCGAGGCCTCGTGCACCACCCGGGGCGAGAAGCCCGCGGCCTTGCATGCACTCAGCAGCGCCCCCACGAAGCCCGCGCCCTCGGCGGCCGGAAAGGTGATGAAGGGTTCCGCGGCCAGCGCCTTGATCTTGACGCTGCGCTGCGACGCGAGCGCATGGCTGCGCGGCACCGCGATCACGAAGGGCTGGGCCTTGAGGTCGACGAACGCAAGGTCGGGCACGTCCTGCAGCGGCCCGACGACCAATGCCAGGTCGACCTCGGCTCGCCGCAGTGCCTCGACTTGGCGCGTGGTGGTGTCGGCGGTCACCTGCAGGTGCACCGTCGGGTAGTCGCGTTGAAAGCGTTTGAAGACTTCCGGCAGCAGGTCGAGCGCGGCGCTCGGCACGAACGACAGGCTGAGTGCGCCCTCGGCGCCCTGGGCCGCGCGCCGGGCTCGCTCGGTGGCGGCATGGGCCTGGGTCAGCAGCCGCTGCGCGTCCTTCAGGAACACCTTGCCCGCGGGCGTGAGGCGCACGTGGTGCCGGCTGCGGTCGATCAGCAGCGTGCCCACCTGCGCCTCGAGGTTGCGGATGGCCACGCTCAAGGGCGGCTGCGACATGTGCAGCTTCTCCGCCGCACGGCCGAAGTTGAGTTCTTCCGCCACGACCACGAACTGACGCAGTTGCCTGAATTCGATCATCTGGGGTGCCTTGCTCGCCGAATGGATATACACGGATTGGATCACCGCACCATCCAAACGGTATTGGATGTATCACTGTGGCGAACCTAGCATGCGTGGCATTCCCCCACTGCCGAAGGAAGCGCGCCATGCAACCGTCTTTGCTCGAAGAGATCCCCGCCGTTCCGAATCCGTACCCGGTCGTCTCGAAGATCGAATACCCCGAGGTCTGGCGCCTGTGCACGCAGGCGCGCGAGCTGGCCTGGAACCCCGTCACCGACATCGACTATTCGGACCTGCAGAAAGCCGAGCTTCCGCCCGAGGTCCGCCGGGCCGGTGCCGAATGGTGGAGCCTGCGCGCATGGATGGAGCACGGCGCCACGCCCTATGGCGCCGAACGCCTGCGCGATGCGATCTTCCAGCACCAGCCCTTCGAGGTGAAGCAGCACATCACCAACTTCATCGCCGAGGAGTTCCGGCACCACGAAGCCAGCTTCCGGATCGCCGACGCGCTGGCCGCGTACGAGCCGATGCCGCGCTCGGACTACTTCAAGGACATCATTCCGCGCTTCCACGACGAGACGGACGAGAAGGCGATGAGCTTCTTCGCGGGCCTCTCGGTCAACACGCTGTTCGAGCAGCTGTCGGGCGACCTGCTGCAGGCGCGCTACGAGAACGCGCGCTTCGACTCCATCCGCGAGGCCTGCCGGCTGATCCTGCGCGACGAGGCGCGCCACATCCAGTTCGGCCGCATCATCATGCGGCGCTTCTTCAGCGAGCTGCCCGCCGAGGAGAAGCGCCTTATCGGGCTCAAGGTCGCGAAGAAGCTGCGCGGCAGCCTGCTCAACGGGGTCTATGCCGTCGTCAACCTGCCGGAGGCAGAGCGCGAGCGGTCCGGGCGCAACCGCGCGCTGGCCGCCGACCACGGCCTCGGCGCAACGCACCCCGACGAAGAGATCGGCATCATCAAGCGGGGCGTCGACAAGATCCGCGAGGACATCGGCGTCTACGGTGTCGAGATCCCGGCGATCCCCGAAATCGACAGCGTCGTGCACTGAGGCGGCCATGCATCGACGCATCGCTCCCGACACCGTCGCAGCGCCTGCGGGCGCCTACAGCCATGGCATTGCTGTCCAGGGCCCCGGCACATGGCTGCATGTCGCAGGCCAGATCGGCACGGACCGCGACGGCCTTCTGCTGCAAGGCTTCGACGCACAGGCCGACCAGGCCTGGAAGAACCTGATGGCGGTGCTCGCAACGGCCGGCATGGACGCGTCGCACCTGACCAAGGTCTCGACCTATCTCACCCGTGCCGCGGACCTGCCGCGGCTCAATGCGATCCGCAGCGTCTACCTCGGGTCGGCGCGCCCCGCCTCGACGCTGGTGGTGGTCGCGGCGCTGGCGCATCCGGACTGGTGTTTCGAGGTCGAGGCTTTCGCCTTCCGGCCCGACTGACCGCCATGCGCATCGCCGGCCGGTCTGCGGAACTGGACGCGCTGCTGCGCGAGGTCGGCCCCGTGTGGCAGAAGGACATCCGCACGGCGGGCGACAGGGTCAAGGCCGCCTACCTGCCCGTGCTGATGGCGGCGACGCGCAGCGGCATCGCGGTCACGCGCGAGCTGGCCTACGGAACGCATCCGCGCCAGGTGCTGGACGTCTATCGCCCGGCCACGGCGCGCGAAGCACCCGTGGTGGTCTTCGTGCATGGCGGCGCGTTCGTGCGTGGCGCCAAGGACATCAACGAAGCCATGTACGCCAACGTGCTGACCTGGTTCGCGCGCCAAGGCTGCGTGGGGGTCAACGTGGAGTACCGGCTCGCACCCGAGGCGTCGCATCCGCAGGGCGCCCTCGACGTGGCAGCCGCATGCGCCTGGGTGGCCGAGCACATCGGCGGCTTCGGCGGCGATCCGCGCCGCGTCTGCCTGATCGGCCATTCGGCCGGCGGCACCCACGCAGCGAGCTTTGCCTGCGATCCGTCGCTGGCCCACCTGCGGCGCGGCCTGCGCTGCCTGGTGCTGGTGTCGGCCCGGCTGCGCGCCGATACCTTGCCGGAGAACCCCAACGCGGCGGGCGTGCGGGCCTATTACGGCGACGACGAAGGCTGCTACCAGGATCTGGCCCCCATGGCGCACGCGGCGCACCTCGCGCTGCCGCTGTTCGTCGTCAATGCGCAGTACGAGAACCCGCTGCTCGACGTCTATGCGGCGGAATTCGTCCATCGGGTTGCCGTGGCCCGTGGCGTCGCGCCGCGCCACATGACGATGGCGCAACACAACCATGTGTCGATCGTTGCGCACTTCGACAGCGGCGAACAGCTGCTCGGCGAGCAGATACTCGATTTCTTTGCAGCTTGCTAGACCGCAACCACGATCGGAAACCGCGCCCGCAGTCCGTCCGCACCGCGCTCGAACGGCACGGTCACGGCGTCGCGCGCGGCCTCCGGCAGACGGCGCCAGAGCCCGTCGCGCGCATTGCCCGGGTCGCCGGCCACATAGAGCTGCGTCGTCAACAGCTCGCGCGCACCGAGCTTCACCTTGACGTGGATGTGCGGTGTGCGGCCGCTGTAGGGCACCGGCCGGATGGTGCGAAAACGGTAGCGGCCGTCGTCGCCCACGGCGACGCGGCCGAAGCCCTGGAACGCGGCGTCCGCGCGGTCGCCGTCACCCGGGTGGTGGTAGTGGCCGTTCTCGTCGCATTGCCAGATCTCGACCTGCGCGCCGCGCACGGGCTTGCCTTCCAGGTCGGTCACGGTGCCGTCGACCCAGGCCGGCTGGCCGCGGCCGTAGCGCAGCGTGCCGTTCTGCAGCAGGTCGTGGTCGGCATCCTGCGGCAGGCGCACGGGGTAGAACGGGCCTTCGGTCTGGGCTGGCGTGGCGATGCGCGCGGGCGCGGGTTGGGCGCGGGCACCGAGCCAGAGCGCGGGTGCGCCGACGATGGCCGCGGCGAGCAGAATGCGACGGGCGCTGTCAGGGGTGGGTTGGGCCGGTGCGCGCATGACGGGTCAGACCCGCGCCGCCGGTGCCGAGTTCCGCGGGCGCTTGAACGCGCCGCGTGCGCGGTCCACCTTCGAGCGGACCACGCAGCCTTCGGCGTGATCGTTGATGAGTCCCATCGCCTGCATGAACGCATACACGGTCGTGGGCCCGACGAACTTCCAGCCGAGCTTCTTGAGCGCCTTCGAGATCGCCACCGATGCCTCGGAGGTCGAGGCCGTCTGCGGCGTGTCGAGCGCTGCGGGTTCGTAGGCCCAGAAGAAGGCCGCGAGCGAGCCTTCGCGCGCGACCATCTCCTGCGCGCGTGCGGCGTTGTGGATCACCGCCTCGATCTTGCCGCGGTGGCGCACGATGCCCGCGTCCTGCAGCAGGCGCGCGACGTCGTCCTGCGTGAAGCGGGCGACCTTGTCGAAATCGAAACCCTCGAAGGCCGCGCGAAAGTTCTCGCGCTTCGCAAGAATGGTGCGCCAGCTGAGCCCCGACTGGAAACCCTCGAGGCTGATCTTCTCGAACAGGCGCCGGTCGTCGGCGACCGGATAGCCCCATTCGTTGTCGTGGTAAGCCGTGTATTCGGGCGTGGCCGCGCACCAGTGGCAGCGGGGGTGGCCGTCGGGGCCGTCGATCAGGGGAGGGGCTGTCATGCGGGATCGATCAGGGGTGTGGTGCGGCGCATTGTGCCAATATTGCGCGTTTGGCCGGAGGCGCTGCGCACGCTGCCTCCGGCGCATCGACAGAGTCCCATGACCGAACAGCTTCTTCTCCCCGGCATCGATCCGCCACCGCCGCCGTTGCGGCGCAAGCGCGGCACCGCCAAGCCCCGGGTGCGCCTGGCCCGCTCGCTGTTCTTCGCGATCTTTCCGCCGCCCGAGCTTGCCGGTTCGGTGGCCGCGCTGGCGGCGCAGCTCGACGATCGGCATGCGCTCAATGGCAAGCGGGTCGAGCCGCACCGCCTGCACGTCACGCTGCACCATCTCGGCGATTTCGCAGCCGTGCCAGCCAAGCAGTTGCAGGCCGCGCGCGATGCCGCAGCGGCGGTGCCGCCACCCGTGTTCGAGATCGTGTTCGACGAAGCCATGCGCTTCGACAAGAGCCAGGCCTTCGTTCTGTGCGCCGACGACAGCCGCAACGCAGCGTTGACGGCTTTCCGGCAGCGCCTGGGCGAAGCACTGGCCGACGTGGGCTTCAAGCCCGAGCACGGCTTCACGCCGCACATGACGCTGGCGCGGACCCCGCGCACGATCGCGCGGCAGGCCGTCGCGCCGGTGCGCTGGCATGCCGACGCCTTCGCGCTGGTCGAAAGCCATGTCGGCAAGGGTGTGTACGACGTGCTCGCGCGCTGGCCCGCCTGACGAGCGCCACATTCAGGCGCCGTCGGCAAAGTGGTCGAACAGCAGCCCGCGCAGCCACTGGTTGCCCGGCTCGCGGTGCACCTTCGCATGCCAGAACAGGTTGATCGCGATCTGCGGCAGCGCCACCGGATGGGGCCGCCACACCAGCCCGAACGGTTCGGCAATGCTCTGTGCGAGGCGCTCGGGCACGGTCGCGATCATTCCGCTCGCGCGCAGGATGTGGCCGATCGCCACGAAGTGCGGCACCTTGAGCCGGATGCGACGCTGGATGCCTTGCGCGGCCATCACGTCGTCGGCCTTGCCGTGACCGGTGCCGGCCGCCTGCACCAGCACATGGTCGGCCGCGCCGAAGTCCTTCAATGACACGCTGCGCTTGCGCGCGAGCGGATGTGCGGCAGAGAACAGGCACACGTAGCGCTGCAGAAACAGCCGGCGCTGGAACACGCCAGCCTTGAGCTGCGGCAGCAGCCCGATGGCGATGTCGACGTGGCCGGCCTCGAGCTCGTCGCGCAGGCTCGCGGGCGCACTGCTGTTGTTGCGCACCGTACTGATCGTCACGCCCGGCGCCGCGTGCGACAGCGCCTCCATGAGCCGGGGCGTGAAGTAGATCTCGCCGATGTCCGTCATCGCGAGCGTGAAGCTGCGCGTGCTGGTGGCCGGATCGAACACCACCTGCTGGTTGAGCGCGCCGTGCAGCGCGCCCATCGCATAGGCGACCGGCTCGGCCAGCTGCAGCGCGAACGGCGTCGGCTCCATGCCGCGCGCGGTGCGCAGGAACAGCTCGTCGCCGAGCAGCTTGCGCAGCCGCGCGAGCGCGTTGCTGATGGCCGGCTGCGAGAGGCCGAGCGATTCGGCCACCGCAGAGACGCGCTTCTCGGCCAGCATGCGGTCGAACACCAGCAGCAGGTTGAGGTCGATGTCCTTGAGTTGCATGCCGGACCTTTATTCATGAGCGTGATGTCATCGATTCACCAAATTCTATTGGTCAATTCGACACGGCCGCGCATCATCGCGGCACAGAGACAAGCCGGCCATGGCGCCCGACGCCGCCGGCCCAAGAAAGAGCCCCCGATGGACCTGCACATTCACCCGCTTGCCCGCACCCTCGAGGTTCGCCCCGGCGCGAACCTGCTCGAAGTGCTGCGCGCGCACGACGTACCCGTGTCGTACAGCTGCCTGTCGGGGCGTTGCGGCACCTGCCGCTGCAAGGTGGTGGGGGGCCAGGTGCTCGACGGCGGCCAGGACGCGATCCGCCCGGACGGGCAGGGCGAACGCTACGTGCTGGCCTGCCAGGCCACGCTGACCGAAAGCTGCGCGATCGAGATTCCCGAGCCCGACGAGGTGGTGGTGCATCCGGCACGCATCCTCAAGGCCACGGTCACGGCCATCGATGCGCTCACCCATGACATCCGCCGCCTGCGGCTCAAGCCGAACAAGCCGCTTGCGTTCTCGCCCGGCCAGTATGCGCAGCTGCAGTTCGCGCCCGACCTCGTGCGGCCGTATTCGATGGCCGGACTTTGCGACGACGCGGAACTCGAATTCCACGTGCGCCGGGTGCCGGGCGGGCGCGTCACCGACCACGTCTTCGACCGGCTGCAGCTCGGCGATGCGGTGCGCGTGAGCGGTCCGCTGGGCACGGCCTACCTGCGCACCAAGCACCGCGGGCCCATGCTCTGCGCGGCGGGCGGCACCGGGCTCGCGCCGATCCTGTCGATCGTGCGCGGCGCCGTCGCCGCCGACCTGATGCAGCCGATCCACCTGTACCTGGGCGTGCGTTCCGACGCGGACGTGTACGGCCTGGACGAACTGCGCGCACTCCAGGCGCAGCATCCGGGGCTGAACGTGCACGTGGTGGTCGTCACCGGCCCCGCGCGCGAAGGGCAGCGCCAGGGCCTCATCACCGATGCGATCCGCGCCGACTGGCCCGGTGGCTTCGAAGGCTGGCGCGCCTACCTCTGCGGCTCGCCGCCGATGGTCGAGGCCGTCACGCAGCTCGTGCGCAGCCGCGGCTTGGCGCCCGAGCAGATCCACGCCGACGCCTTCTACCTGCAAGGCACCTGAAGAATTCGAACGAAAGGAGACCCCACGATGAAGACGCAGACCGTGTTCCCCATCGAACTCGCATGGGAGAACGACAAGACCAGCCGCATTCCCTTCATGGCCTACACCGACGAGGCGCTGCACAAGAAGGAACTTCAGCGCTTCTTCTACGAGAAGCACTGGTGCTACGTGGGACTCGAAGCCGAGATACCGAACCCGGGCGACTTCAAGCGCACCGCGATCGGCGAGCGCTCGGTCGTCATGGCGCGCGACGAGGCCGGTGAGATCCATGTGTTCGAGAACGTCTGTGCCCACCGCGGCATGCAGTTCTGCCGCGAGCGCCATGGCAACCGCAAGGAGTTCGTCTGCCCCTATCACCAGTGGAACTACACGCTCAAGGGCGACCTGCAGGGCGTCCCGTTCCGGCGCGGCGTGAAGCAGGATGGCAAGGTCCATGGCGGCATGCCGCCCGACTTCAAGACCGAGGACCACGGCCTGACGAAGCTCAAGGTCGCCTCGCGCGGCGGCGTGGTGTTTGCATCGTTCGACCACGGCATCGAATCGTTCGAGGATTTTCTCGGCCCCGACATCCTGCATTACTTCGACCGCCTGTTCGACGGCCGCAAGCTCACGATCCTGGGCTACAGCCGCCAGCGCATCCCGGGCAACTGGAAGCTGATGCAGGAGAACATCAAGGACCCGTACCACCCGGGCCTGCTGCACACCTGGTTCGTCACCTTCGGGCTCTGGCGCGCCGACAACAAGTCCGAGCTCAAGATGGATGCGCGCGGCCGCCACGCCGCGATGATCTCCACGCGCGGCAGCGCGGGCAAGGCGGCGCAGGTCACGCAGGTGTCGAGCTTCAAGGAGAGCATGCAGCTGAAGGACCCGCGCTTTCTCGACATCGTGCCCGAGCCCTGGTGGGGTGGGCCGACCGCGGTGATGATGACGCTGTTCCCGAGCCTGATCCTGCAGCAGCAGGTCAACAGCGTCTCGACGCGCCACATCCAGCCCGTGGGCCACGATGCCTTCAATTTCGTCTGGACGCATTTCGGCTTCGAGGACGACACCGCCGAGATGACGCAGCGCCGCTTGCGCCAAGCCAACCTGTTCGGCCCGGCGGGCTTCGTGTCGGCCGACGATGGCGAGGTGATCGAGTTCTCGCAGCAAGGCTTCGAGCAGAAGCCGTTCCACCGCACGCTCGCCGAGCTCGGTGGGCGCGAAGTAGCGAACACCGACCACATGGTGACCGAGACGCTGATCCGCGGCATGTACCGCTACTGGCGCGACGTGATGGAGGCGGCATGACGAAAAAGCTCGACCCCGGCGCCTACCTCGAACTCGCGGGGCTCTATGCGGCCTATGCACATGCGGTCGATTCGGGCCAGTGGGACCTGTGGCCCGGCTTCTTCATCGAACAGTGCAGCTATCGGCTGCAGCCGCGCGAGAACCACGCGCGCGGCCTGCCGCTCGCCACGCTATCGTTCGAGAGCCGCGGCATGCTCGAAGACCGCGTCTACGGCATCCAGGAGACGCTGTTCCACGATCCGTACTACCAGCGCCATGTGGTCGGCCTGCCGGTGGTGCACCGGGTCGACGACGACGGCGCGATCCACAGCGAGGCCAACTATGCGGTCTTTCGCACCAAGCTCGACGGGCCCTCCACCGTGTTCAACGTGGGGCGCTACATCGACCGGGTCGTGCCGACGCCCGACGGCCTGAAGTTTGCCGAGCGCCTGTGCGTATTCGACAGCGAAATGATCCCGAATTCCATCATCTATCCGATCTGAACCCCATGACCGAAAAAAAAGAACCCGACACCCACGGTGCGCCGCTCAGGCGCTTTGTCGACCCGGACTACCGGCCGCTGTGCGCCACGCTGGCCGAGGTGCGCCAGAACATCGATGCGCTCGACCGCAAGATCGTCGCGCTGCTGGCCGAACGCGGCCGCTACGTGAAGGACGCCGCGCGCTTCAAGCGCGATGCCTTCCAGGTGTCTGCGCCGCAGCGCCAGCAGGAAGTGATCGACAAGGTGCGCGCGCTGGCCGAAGCGGAGGGCGCCTACCCCGAGGTGGTCGAGGCCGCCTACCGCGCGCTGATCGCGGGTTTTATCGCGCGAGAACAACAGGACCATCAAGGCATGGTCGACCTGGAGGCAACATCATGAAATCGCTTCGTCTTTGGTTGAGCATTGCCGCAACCGCGCTGGCCGCGAGCGCCCATGCGCAGGAATGGCCGCAGCGCCCGGTGCGCATCGTGGTGCCCTACGGCGCCGGCTCGTCGCCCGACATCCTCGCGCGCATCGTCAACGACAAGCTCGCGGCACGCATCGGCCAGCCGCTGATCGTGGAGAACAAGCCCGGCGCGGGCGGCAATACGGGCACGGATTCGGTCAGCAAGGCGCAGCCCGACGGCTACACCTTTTTGCTGTCGGTGAACGCGCCGCTGGTCTACAACACCGTACTCTTCAAGAACCTGCCGTACGACCCCTTCAAGGACCTGGTGCCGGTCTCGCTCGCGGCCACCACGCCCAACGTGTGTGCGGTGTCCAACGCGATGAACGTCGATTCGGTCAAGGGCTGGCTCGCCGCCATGAAGGCGAACCCCGGCAAGTTCAACTTCGCCTCGACCGGCAACGGATCGATCTCGCACCTGGGCGTGGAGCTCATCAAGGCGAAGACCCAGTCGTTCGCGGTGCACATTCCGTACGCATCGTCGGGGCAGGCCGTCACCGCGATCATCCAGGGCGACGTGCACTACGCCTGCCTGCCGCCGGTCGCCGTGATGCCGCAGGCCAAGGCCGGCCGCCTCAAGGCGCTGGCCGTCACCTCGGCCGAGCGTTCGGCGCTGCTGCCCGAGCTGCCGACGCTGCGTGAATCGGGCATTCCCGACATCCAGGCCGTGCCGTGGTTCGCCTACATGGCGCCCAAGGGCACGTCGAGCGACGTGGTGCAGCGCATGAGCCGCGAGATCGCCGCGGTGCTGAAAGACCCCGAGACCCAGAAGCGGCTGCAGACCGCGTACTTCGACCCGGTCGGCAGCACGCCCGAGGCGCTCGCCAAGTTCATGGCCGACGAGCTCGCGCGCTGGAAGCCGGTGATCGAGCGTGCCGGCCTCAAGCCCGACAACTGAGCCAGGAACGAACACATGAGCACCACCACCTGGGTCGACGCCGCGGCGGTCGACGACGTTCCCGCCGACGACGTGATCGGCATCGAGGTGCAGGGGCGCGACATCGCGCTCTACGGCACCGAAGACGGCATCCATGCCACCGACAACATCTGCACCCACGGCCATGCGCGGCTGTGTGACGGTTTTCTCGAAGGCCACGAGATCGAATGCCCGCTGCACCAGGGCCGCTTCGACGTGCGCAGCGGCAAGGCGATGTGCGCGCCGCTCACCGAGGACCTGCGCAGCTATCCGGTGAAGATCGAGGGCGGACGCGTGTACCTGGCGCTGGACGCCTGAGCCGCGCCCTCAGCGCTGTGCGGCTTCGACCACGTCGCGCGCGAGCGAGGCGATGGTCAGCGGCGCGCAGCCCTCGGCGTTGTTGCTGACCGTGACGTAGGCGCGCTGGCCGGCGCCGGTGGTGCCGGCGATCACCTTCGCGAGCGCCGCGCGCGTCTCCGGGTCGGGGTCGACGATCCTGTCGAAGGGGCCGTAGAGCTTCTCGGCATCTTCGTAGCCGAAGCGGCCGTGCCGGCGGTGCAGGTTCCAGCGGCACACCAGTGGCCCCGGCCAGAGCGCGCGCAGCATCGGCAGTTGCGCCTCGATCGGCGGCATCTTGGCATGCAGGCCCATGCAGAAGGTGGCGCCCACGCTGCGCAGCATGGCCGCGAAGGCGGGTGAGAGCAGTTGCGGGTCGCGCACCTCGACGGCGATCACCGCGTCGGGCGCCGTTGGCTTCAAGTTGGGCAGCGCTTCGAGCATGACGCCGATGCGCGCGAGCAGCGCCGGCGTGTCGGCCAGCAGCTGCGAAGGAATCGGGCTCAACTGGAACACCAGCGCGCCGATGCGGTGGCCCAGGCCCTCGAGCGCGGGCTGCACGAACTCCTGGACCGCGAGCTCGCGGTTCAGGAACACCGGGTTGGCCTGCGTGCCGCGGCCGCTTTCGTCGCGCACCGTGGCATCGGTCACGAGGCTCGGCGCCTTCACCACGAAACGGAAGTCGTCGGGCACCATGGCCGCATAGCGCGCGTACTGGCTCGCGGTGAGCGCGCGATAGAAGTTGCGGTCCAGGCTCACGGTGCGAAAGAGCGGATGCTGCGCCAGCGCCGCGAGCCCGTTCTTCGACAGCGCCGACTCGGCGTACTCGCCGTCCCAGACGAGGTGGGCCCAGCCCGGATAGCTCCATGACGAGGTGCCGAGCCGCAAGGCCGGCGGCAGCGCGGAAGCCAGCGCGACGAGCGCCGGATCGATGGGCGCGGGAGCCACCGTGCCGCCGCGCGATTTCTTCTTCGCAAGCGGCTCGGCTTCTTGCGGGCCTGCGGCGGGCGCCTCGGGAGGGCGCGCGAGATCGGGAAAGAGGGGGTCCTGCAGTTCGGTCATTTCTGGGCCCGCATTCTCGGCCACGCGGGGCCGCCCCCGCCGCGCCGGGCACAATCCGCGCCATGAAACAGTGGTTGCGCACGCGGGGTGGCTGGTGGCTGGCATGGCTGGCGCTCACGGCCGTGGGCGCGGTGTGGCTGGCGCGCGCCGAACTCGCGCAACTGCAGCAGGACTTCGAGACCGATGCCCGCATTGCGCACCGGCTCATGAGCCAGCAGATGGTGCAGTACGACGCCGTGCTCGCGACGCTCGCGCTGCTGGAGCCCGGCGCCGAGGCGGGCCAGCCCGAGCAGCGCCTGCCGTCGGTGTATTCGTCGATCCTGCGGGTGCAGCGCCGTGCGCGCGACGAGCCCTGGCCCGACGCCCGCCAGGCCGACGCGCTTGCAGCGGCCGAGGCTCGATCGCGCAGCACGCGTCACGCCGAACTGGCGTCGCTGGCCTTCGCCGAGGCCCGCTACCAGCTCGTGATGGGTGCCACGCCGTTCAGCTATGCGCTCGAGATCGACCTGGCCGGCTCGGTGCCCTGGCGCGACTGGCCGATGAAACCGCAGGACAGTCCGGTGCGCCTGAGCCTGCAGCACGATGGCCAGCAACTGGTGCTGCAGCCCGGCAGGCCGGCGCCCAACGGCTGGCGCTTCGGCCTCTCGAAGGCGCTCGCCTCGCCGAGCCAGCCGTTCCTCATGGTGGCCGAGCGCGAGGTCGGCTGGGCCGAGCTGCCGTGGCGCAGCATGGCCGGTTGGGCCGCCGTGGTGGCGCTGCTGCTCGCGGGCCTGTGGGCCGCACAGCGCCAGCGCATTGCGCGTCGCCGGGCCGAAGAGCTGCTGCGGCTCGGCCAAGTGGCGCGGCTCAATGCGCTCGGCGAACTCTCGGCCGGGCTGGCGCACGAACTCAACCAGCCGCTCACCGCCGTGCTGGCCAATGCCCAGGCTGCGCGCCGCCTGCTCGACGACGATCCGCCCGACCTCGCGACCGCCCGCGACGCGATGGGCCAGGCGGTCGAGCAGGCCCGCCGCGCGGCCGGCGTGGTCGGCCGGCTGCGCCGCGTGATCGAGCGCCCGGAGGCCGGCGGCGACGTGCGGCCGCTCGTGCTGCAGGAGGTGGTGCGCAGCGCGCTGCACCTGCTGGCGCCCGAAATCGCGAAACGTGGCGTGGCCGCGCAGTTCGATGCCGGTGCCCAGGCGCCGGTGCGCGTGCAGGCCGAAGCGGTGGCGCTGGAGCAGATCGTGCACAACCTGCTGATGAACGCGCTGCAGGCGCTCGACCTCGTGCCGGCCGGCGATCGGCGCCTTTCCGTGGCCGTCGGGCGCAACGGCCAAGAGGGCGTGCTGACCGTCACCGACAACGGACGCGGTATCGCGCCCGAGGCCATGCCGCGTCTTTTCGAGCCTTTCTTCAGCACGCGGGAGGGCGGCCTCGGCCTGGGGCTGAGCCTCAGCGAGACGCTCGCGAGCGGCATGGGCGGCAGCCTGAGCGCCGCCCATGCGTCGCCGCGCGGCGCGCGGTTCACCTTGCTGCTGCCGCTGGTGGCGCCCCCTACGCCATGAATGCACCTGCCGCCGGCCCTCAGCCGCAGTCCCCGCTGGTCCACCTGATCGACGACGACCAGGCCGTGCGCGAGGGCCTTGCGCTCTTGATCGGCACCGTCGGCCTGCGCGTGCAGGGCTGGGCCGATCCGCAGGCCTTCATCGACGGCTTCGACCGCGCAGGCGTCGGCGCCATCGTGCTCGACGTGCGCATGCCCGGCATCAGCGGCCTCACGGTGCTCGACCGGCTGGTGGCGCAGGGCGTCGACCAGCCCGTGATCATGCTGACCGGCCACGGCACGGTGGAGATGTGCCGCCGCGCATTCAAGGCCGGCGCGGCCGAGTTCCTCGAGAAGCCGGTCGACGACGAGCAGCTGCTCGAGGCGCTGCAGCAGGCGGTGCGCCAGCATGTGCGCTCGCGCGAGCGCTCGCAGGCCGACCAGGCCGCGCGCGAGCGGGTGGCGCAGCTCTCCGAGCGCGAGCGCGAGGTGCTGGCCTTCATCGTCCAGGGGCTCACCAACAAGGAGATCGCGCGCACGCTCGCGCTGTCGCCGCGCACGGTCGAGACGCACCGCGCCAACCTGTTCGCCAAACTCGAAAGCGATTCGCTCGCGCAGCTGATCCGGCGCTATGCGCTGGTGGTGGCGCCGCAGGACTGACCGGCGCAGACACGCTCCGTCGTCTCCGTATTTTTACGGAGCGCCGGGCGTAGCCGTACGAATGGCCCGCAAGCGCCGCGGCTTCTACAGTTCGTGCAGCCGTCGACACACCGTCGGCGCAGCCCCTGCACCCCTGGAGAAACAACACACCATGCGTTCCATCCTTCGCTTCAGCACCGCCGCCGTCCTGCTCGCCGCTTCGGCCGTTCAAGCCCAGACGCCGGCACCCGCCGTGCGCACCGAAAAGAACATCTCGCTGGCGCTCGCGAACCAGATCGCGGCCGAAACCGTGGCCGCGTGCAGCGCCCTCGGCTACAACGTGGCCGCCACCGTGGTCGACCGCGCCGGCACCGTGCGCGCCGTACAGCGCGCCGACAACGCCGGCCCGCACACGCTGGCCTCGAGCGAGCGCAAGGCCTGGACCTCGGCCTCGGCCAAGGCCCCCACGCAGGCCATGATGGAAGGCGCCCAGAAGAACCCCGGCGCCGCCAACCTGGTCTACCTGCCGGGCTTTCTGCTGCTCGGCGGCGGCGTGCCGGTGAAATCGGGCAACGAAGTGATCGGCGCCGTCGGCGTGGGCGGCGCGCCGGGCGGCCACCTCGACGAGCAGTGCGCAAACGCCGCGCTCGAGAAGGTCAAGGGCCTGCTCTGATGACGATCCAGCGCCGCGCATTGCTCTCGGGCCTCGCCGCCGCTGCGCTCGGCGCCGTGGTGCCGGCCCGCGCGCTGGCGCAGGTGGCGCCGCAGCCCGCCGAGGCCGAGGCCTACCAGGGCCTGCACCGCGCCGCCTGGCGTGGCGACCTCGCGAAGATGAAGGCGCTGATCGCGGCCGGCGCGATGCTCGAGGCGCGCGACGCGCACGGCCGCACGCCGCTGCATGTGGCCGCCCATGCACGCCAGCACGACGCGATCCGGCTGCTTGCCAAGGCCGGCGCCGATCTCGACGCGCTCGAGGCCGACCGCTACGACGCCGTCACCATCGCCGCGGTGGCCGACGACGTGCCGACGCTCGCGCTGCTGCTCGCGCTGGGCGCCAAGCCCGGCCAGATCACGAGCCGCTACGACGGCAACGCCCTGATCGCGGCCGCGCACCTCGGCCACGACGAGGTGGTGCGCCGGCTGATCGCGGCGGGCGCACCGCTCGACCATGTCAACAACCTGCACTGGACCGCAGTGATCGAGTCGATCGTGCTCGGCGACGGCGGCCCGCGCCACCAGCGCACGCTCGCCGCGCTCGTCGAGGCCGGTGCCAGCCTGAAGCTCACCGATCGCCAGGGCAACACGCCGCTGCAGCTCGCGAAGGCGCGCGGCTACGCGGCAATGGTCGCGCTGCTCGAGGCAGCGGGCACGGGCCTACAGCGAAAGTAGCGCGCAGCACGGCTGCTGCCGCTCGGGGACAATCGGGGCCTCGCCACGAGGAATCCGCCCCATGTACATGCCCCCGCAGTTCAATGCCAAGGACCCGGCCATCGCGCTGGAACTGATGCGCGCGCACCCGTTCGCCACGCTGATCTCGAACGACGACGACGGCCTGCCGTTCGTCACGCACCTGCCGCTCGTGGCCGAGCAGGATGCCGACGGCGAACTGGTGCTGTTCGGGCATTGCGCCAAGCCCAATCCGCACTGGCGCTTCCTGCAGGCCCGGCCGCAGGCGGTTGCCAGCTTTCTCGGCCCGCATGCGTACCTTTCGCCATCGGTGTATCCCGACCTCGCGCGCGTGCCGACCTGGAACTACCTGGCGGTGCACTGCACGGTCGAGGCCCGGCTGATCGAAACACCCGAGGCCAAGGACGCGCTGCTCAAGAAGCTCATCGGCGAGCACGAGCCCGCCTATGCGCAGCAGTGGCGCGACCTCGGGGAAGCGTTCCAGCACAAGATGCTGGCCGGCATCATGGGCTTCTCGCTGCACGTGCGCGCGCTGCAATCCAAGGTCAAGCTCAACCAGCACCGGCGCGAATCGCATGCCGCGATGCATGCGATGTATGGCGCAGGCACGCCCGACGAGAGAGCACTCGCCGTGTGGATGGAACGCCTCGGGCTCATGGCCGACATTCCGCAGACCGCCGCTGGTACGCAGAGCGCGTGATGATGGCCGCCGACGACGCGCACTGGATGGCGCTCGCGCTGGCCGAGGCGCGGCTGGCGGCCGAGGCCGGCGAGGTGCCGGTGGGCGCGGTGCTCGTCAAGCAGGGGCAGCTCGTCGCGTCGGGACGCAACCGGCCCGTGGCGCAGCACGACCCGAGCGCGCATGCCGAGATCAACGCGCTGCGCGCCGCCGCCGCTGCGCTCGGCAACTACCGCCTCGACGGCTGCGAGCTGTTCGTCACGCTGGAGCCCTGCGCGATGTGCGCCGGCGCCATGCTGCATGCGCGGCTCGCGCGCGTGGTGTTCGGCGCACCCGATCCCAAGACCGGCGCGGCCGGCTCGGTGCTCGACCTCTTCGCGGAACCGCGGCTCAACCATCGCACGCAGGTGCAGGGCGGGGTGCTCGCCGACGAGTGCAGCGCGGTGCTGCAAGCGTTCTTCCGCCTGCGCCGGGAGGCGGCGCGCGAGCAGGCCGAGCCGCTGCGCGACGACGCGCTGCGCACCCCGGCCGAACGCTTCGAGGCGCTCGAAGGCTATGACTTTTCGCCGCACCATGTGCAGGACCTGCCCACGCTGCAGGGCTGGCGCATGCACTACCTCGACGAAGGCCCGGCCGATGCGCCGCTGGCCCTGTGCCTGCACGGGCCTGGCGAATGGAGCTACTTCTTCCGCCACCTCACAGGCGCGCCGGGACTGCGCACGCTGGTGCCCGACCTGATCGGCTTCGGCCAGAGCGACAAGCCCAAGCGCGAGAGCGTGCATCGGCTCGCGTGGCACTGCGAGGTGCTCTGCGAATGGCTCGACCGCATCGCGCCCGGGGCGCCGGTGGCGCTGGTGCACAGCGCCGCGGGCGGGGCGCTCGCCGCGCTGCTGCAGGCGGCGCGACCCGGGCGATTCACTGCCGTGCTGGCTGCGCCTGACGAGGGCACCGCGGCCGGCGCTGCATGGCGCGCGCCATTCCCGGACCGCGGCCACGAGGCGGCACTGCGCGCGCTCGGCCCGGTCGCCCCGGCCTCGGCATCGGGGCCAAGCCCTGCACAGGCCGCCGCGCTCGGGCGGCAGGTGCGCGAGGCAATGGGATACTCGTCGCCGTGAGCACCAAAAAACACATCTACATCTATTCCCCTTCGAGCGCGGTCCGCGACAAGGCCGCATTCCGCCGCGGCGTCGTGAGGCTCGAGAAGCTCGGCCACGAGGTCGAGATCGACGAAGCCGCGTTGTCGGTGCACCAGCGCTTCGCGGGCGACGACGCCACGCGGCTCGCATCGATCACACGCGCCGCGGCAAGCGGCGCCGACATTGCGCTGATCGCGCGCGGCGGCTACGGGCTCACGCGCATCCTCGATGCGGTTCCCTACAAGGCCGTGGCCAAGGCGATCGACCGCGGCACCGAGTTCGTCGGCCTCAGCGACTTCACCGCGCTGCAGAACGCGCTCTTCGCCAAGACCGGCGCCGTCACCTGGGCCGGACCCGCGGTCGGCGAAGACTTCGGTGCCGAGGGCGGCCCCGACGACATCATGGAAGCCTGCTTCGACGACCTGGTGAGCGGGCAGGGCGAGGGCACCGGCTGGCGCATGCCGGTGCGCGATGCAGAGATCCGGTTCAAGCCGGTGCACGGCGCCACGCTCTGGGGTGGCAACCTTTGCGTGCTCGCGAGCCTGCTCGGCACCCCGTATTTCCCGCAGGTCGACAAGGGCGTGCTGTTCCTCGAGGACGTCAACGAGCATCCCTACCGCATCGAGCGCATGCTCGAGCAGTTGCGCATGGCCGGCGTGCTCGCACGGCAGCGCGCGATCGTGCTGGGCCAGTTCACCGGCATGCGCAAGGTGCCCGGCTACGACCGCGGCTTCGGCTTCGAGGCGGTGGTCGACCGGCTGCGCACGCAGCTCAAGGTGCCGGTGCTCACGGGGCTGCCTTTCGGGCATGTGCCGACCAAGGTGCTGCTGCCCGTGGGCGCCAAGGTCGAACTCGCGGCCGACGGGCGCGACGTGTTCATGGTCTGGGGCCATCGGCATGCGCACGGTCATGGCGACCATGCCTGAAGCCTGACGGCCGGCGGCCGGCGGCCGGTCAGCAGACTCTGTGGTGGCGGCGCGGCCCCATGGAACCGGGCAGGCCGCCCTTGAACATGCCGTTGATGGATTTCATCTGGCGGCGCGCGGCGGTTTCGCCGTCGATCGCGCTCAAGGCCAGCATCACGTCCTGGCGCAGGTACCAGAGAGATTCCACATCGACCGCGAAGCGCACGCGCTGCGCCACCCGCTGAACCGAATGTCCGCCGTGCACCTGAAGCACCTTCAGCATGGCCGCGCGGATGCGCACCAGCTGGTGTTCTGCCATGAGAGCGGTCGACCCAGGACCGGGAATTCCTAGAAGTCGGAGGAGGCGACGGACAAGCAGCATGAGACGAAGCAAAACGTATTGCGGCGACGGTGATGGATACCTTAAGCCTCACACAATCAATTCACAAGCTGGGGAATACCGTCCCTTGTTTACAAACAACAAACTTTACGTTGCAGTTGATCAAATAGGGTAGGAATTGCCTGCCTTTGCAGCGATCGCCCCGGGGGCCACGCGGCAGAAGGGAGAATGGCGAGATCCCATCTTTCAACTTGCCATGGACGTTCAAGCCACCGTCGTTTTCGCGGACCTGACGGAAAGCTCCAGGGTCTTCGAGGCCATGGGCAACGCGCGGGCGACCGAAACGGTGACGCGGCTCACCCAGTGGATCGGCAGCATCTGCCAGGCCCACGGCGGGCGGGTCGTGAAGTCGCTGGGCGACGGCGTGTTCGCCGTCTTCGCGCATGCGGCGCCGGCCACGCAGGCGGTCATCGAACTGCAGCGCTACCACCAGAAGCGGCTCATGGCATGGCCGGCGCCGCTGCGCATGGCGCTGCAGATCGGCGTGGCGAGCGGGGACGTGGTCGAAGTCGAAGGCGACTGCTTCGGCGATGCCGTCAACCTGGCGTCGCGGCTGAGCGACCTGGCGGGGCCGGGCCAGATCTGGGCCACCGACGCGGTCATCGCGCAACTGGGCGAAGGCAGCGTGCGGCACCGCGACCTGGGCCTGCTCACGATCCGCGGCCGCAGCGAGATGTCGGCCGTGCACCGCATCGACTGGCAGGAGGAACTGACGGCCTTCCTCACGGTGCCGGCTGCGCTCGCGCCGCTGCGGCTGCCCGATTCGTCCTTCGGCCAGATCGTGCTCGAATGGCTCGACGTGCGCTCGGAGTTCCGCATCGACGAGCTGCCGATCCACCTGGGGCGCGTCGACGAGGCGCAGTTCGTGGTCGACGATCCGCGGGTTTCCCGGCTGCATGCGCGCATCGAAATGCGCCACGGCAGCTGCGTGCTGATCGACCTGAGCACCTACGGCACCTGGGTGCGCTTCCACGGCAATGGCGGCCCGAGCCACGAGATCGCCTTGCGGCGCGAGGAGTGCGTGCTGCACGGCAGCGGCGAGATCGGCCTCGGCGCGCCACTTGGCGACTTCAGCGCACCGACGATCGCCTTCAACACCTCGGGCGGCGGGGTGCACCTGTCGCGCGGGTTCGCGCGCTGAGCCGCACCGTCGGGGTCAGTGTCCGGCGGCCAGGATGTCCGAGAGTTGGCCGATGTCGATCGGCTTCTGCAGGTGGTGGTCGAACAGGTCGCGCGCGGCAGCGCCTGCGGCGTCGTCGGCCGAAAAGCCCGAAATCGCCACCAGCAGTCGCGGGCTGTGGCCGCTGGTGTCGGCGCGCAGGCGCCTGGCGACCTCGCTGCCCGGAAAATCGGGCAGCGTCAGATCGATGAGCGCCGCATCGAAGCGCTCCGCGGCCGCGGCGTCCATGGCCTGTTGCGCGGTGTAGGTGCAGCGCGCCGTATGGTCCTGCAGGGTCAGCAGCTCCCGCAGCAGGTCTGCGGCAGCTTCGTTGTCATCGACGATCAGCACGTTCACGGAGGCGCTTTCTTAATAAATTCAAAGGTCGATCATGCAGTATCCCGGCGCACCAGCGCGCCGGTCGTAGGAGGACGCCTATGCCTGCGCCGGGGTCGGCAGGGCGGCGGGGGTTTCGGCCTGCAAGGGCAGCGTCACCCGGAACAGCGCGCCCTCGCCGGGGTGGCTCTCCACTTCGATGCGCCCGCCGTGCAGGCACACGATGCGCCGCGTGATGAAGAGGCCCAGCCCGAGGCCCGGCGCGTGCTTGCGGCTGTCGTCGGTGCGCTCGAACTGCTCGAAGATGCGCTCCTGGTCCTCGGGCGCGATGCCGATGCCCTGGTCGCGCACCGCGACGTTCGCCATGCCGTCGATTTCGCGCAGCTGCATCTCGACGGGCTTGCCGCGGCCGTAGCGCAGCGCGTTGGTCAGCAGGTTGGTCAGCACCTGCTCGATGCGGAACTCGTCCCACACACCGTGAAGCTGCTGCGGCGCGTCGAGCGCGATCACGGAACCCGCGGCCTCGGCCTGCTGCCGCAGGCCCTCGACCACCGCCCGGGCCAGCGCTGCCAAGTCGACCGACTTGGGCTGGATCGACAGCGCGTCGCGGCGCAGCCGCGTCACGTCGAGCATGTCGTCGATCAGCCGCACCATGTTGCGAATCTGCCGCTGGTCGCGCTCGATCATCGCCGGCAGCCGGTCGGCGGCGAAGGACTCGAGGTTGCCCTTGGCCACATGCAGCTGCCGCAGCTGTGTTTCGAGGTAGAGCGTGTTCAGGGGCGTGCGCAGCTCGTGCGAGACCATCGACATGAAATCGTCGCGCATGCGCACCGCATGCTCCAGCTCGACCTGCGTATGGCGCAGCTGGCGCACGAGCTCTTCCTGCTTGTGGTTGGCGGCCGCGAGCGCGTCGCGCTCGTGCCGCAGCGCCTTGCGGTGGCGGTGGAGGTCGACGAAGACGCTGACCTTGCTCGCGACCACATGCGGATCGAGCGGCTTGTGCAGGAAATCGACCGCGCCGCTTTCGTAGCCCTGGAACGCGTAGTTGAGCTCGCGGCCCGCGGCGCTCACGAAGATGATCGGGATGTGGCGCGTGCGCTCGGTGCCGCGCATCAGCTCGGCCAGCTCGAAGCCGTTCATGCCCGGCATCTGCACGTCGAGGATGGCGAGCGCGAACTCGTGGTCGAGCAACAGCGCCAGCGCCTCCTCGGCAGAGGCCGCGCGGTGCACGGCGCGGCCGGGGCCGCGGATCAGGGCCTCGAGCGCCAGCAGGTTCTCGGGCAGGTCATCGACGATCAGCAGCTTGCTCTCGACGTCAATGGGCATGGGTGGACTCCAGTTGCAGCAGCAGTGCGCGAAGTTCGCGCAGGGGAAGCACGTGATCGGGACGGTGCAGCGCGATGGCCGCTTCGGGCATGGTGGACACCTGGGCTTCCCCGGGGTCCTGCACGGCGGTGAGCCCGCCGGCCAGGTGGATGCGGTACAGGCCCTCGGCGCCGTCTTCGTTGGCGCCGGTAAGTAGCAGCCCGGCCAGCCCGGCGCCATACGCGTCGGCGGCCGAGGCCATGAGCACGTCGATCGAGGGCCGCGAAAACCGCACCGGCGGCTCGCAACTCAGCGAGAACGAGCGGTCGCGCTCGATCGACAGATGGTAGCCCGGCGGCGCGAAATACACCGAGCCGGCAGCGACCGGCATCTTGTCGGCGGCTTCGTGCACCGGTACCTGCAGGCGCTCGGCGAAGATCTCCGCCAGGTGGCTCTCGTGCGCTTCGGGCAGGTGCAGCACGATCACCACCGGCAGGCGCCAGGGCGGCGCAAGACCGTCGAGCAGCGCGATGAGCGCCTCGATGCCGCCGGCCGAGGCGCCGAGCGCCACGGCCTCCACGCGCCGCTCCGGATGGGGCCTTGCGTTCGTCTTCATGAGGCCTTGCGGTAGATGCGCTCGGGCCGCGAATGGGCGTCGAAGCGGCTGGCGTAGCTAGAGAAATCGATGCTTTCCTTGGCGCCCAGGCCGAGGAAGCCGCGGTGGCAGAGTGACTCGTGGAACAGGCCGAGCGCGCGGTCCTGCAGCTCGCGGTTGAAGTAGATCAGCACGTTGCGACACGACACGAGCTGCGTCTCGGCGAACACGCTGTCGGTCGCCAGGCTGTGGTCGGCAAAGATCACGCCGGCGCAGAGCGAGGGGTCGAAGCGCGCCGCGTCGTAGGCCGCGGTGTAGTAGTCGGAAAATTCGCCACGCCCGCCCGCGCGCTGGTAGTTGGCGGTGTAGCCGCGGATCGCCTCGATCGGAAAGATGCCCTGGCGTGCCTTCTCGAGCGAAGCGGGATTGATGTCGGTCGCGTAGATCTGCGTGCGCGCGAGCAGGCCTTCTTCCCGCAACAGGATCGCGAGCGAGAACACCTCCTCGCCAGTACTGCAGCCCGCCACCCACACCTTGACCGACGGGTAGGTGTGCAGGATCGGCACCACCTGCTGGCGCAGCGCAAGAAAGTACGCCGGGTCGCGGAACATCTCGCTGACCGGAATCGTCAGGTACTGCAGCAGCCGCCCGAACAGCGCCGGGTCGCGCAGCACCTTCTCCTGCAGCGCCGAGATGCTCGGCAGGCCCAACTGCTCGAGCGCATGCAGCACGCGGCGCTTCTGCGAGGCCAGCGTGTAGTTGCGGAAGTCGTAGCTGTACTTGAGGTAGATCGCCTCCATCAGCAGCCGCAGCTCGATCTCCGTGTTGCTCAGCACGGCGGGCGGCGGTGGGGCGGCGGGCTTCACAGCCGCTCCATCTTGGGCATCCACACGCGCAGCAGCGAGAACAGCCGCTCCAGGTCGACCGGCTTGGCGAGGTAGTCGCTCGCGCCGGCCGCGAGGCACTGCTCGCGGTCGTCCTTCATGGCCTTGGCGGTGATGGCGATCACCGGCAGCTTGTCGAAGCGCGGGTCGGTGCGCAGCCGGCGCGTGGCCTCGAGGCCGTCCATCTCCGGCATCATCACGTCCATCAGCACGAGGTCGATGTCACGCACCTGGTCGAGCTTCTCGAGCGCCTCTCGCCCGTTGCGGCCGATCTCGACAGTCGCGCCGCGCTGCTCGAGCGCGCTCGTGAGCGCGAACAGGTTGCGCACGTCGTCGTCCACCAGCAGGATGGTGCGGCCCTCGAAGATGCGGTCGCGCCCGCGAGCCGCCTTCAGCATGCCCTGGCGCTCGCTCGAGAGCTCGGCCTCGACCTTGTGCAGGAACAGCGTCACCTCGTCGAGCAGCCGCTCGGGCGAGCGCGCGCCCTTGATGATGATCGAGCGCGAATAGCGCTGCAGCTCGGCTTCCTCGTCGCGCGTGAGGTTGCGCCCGGTATAGACGATGACCGGCGGGAACGAGACGATCTCCTCGGCCGCCATCTGCTTGAGCAGCTCGCTGCCCTGCATGTCGGGCAGGTGCAGGTCGGTGATCATGCAGTCGAACACGCGCTGGCGCAGCAGCACGAGCGCCTCTTCGCCCGAGCCCACGGCGACGATCTCGATGTCGTCGTCGCCGATCAGCCGGATCACGCTTTCGCGCTGCAGCGCGTCGTCCTCGACCAGCAGCACGCTCTTGACCTTCTGCGTGAGCTTCTCTTCCAGCCGCCCGAACACCTTCATCAACTCGGCGCGCGTGGCCGGCTTCTGCGCGTAGCCGATGGCGCCCATGTGCAGTGCGGCCGCCTGCGCGTTCTCGGCCGCCGAGACCACGTGGATCGGGATGTGACGCGTCTTCGGCGAATCCTTCAGCCGCTGCAGCAGGTCGAGCCCGGTGCTGTCGGGCAGCCGCATGTCGAGCAGGATGGCATCGGGCACGAACTGCTGCGCCAGATCGAAGCCGTCGGCCGCGCCGTGCGCGACCAGGCAGCGGTAGCCGAGCTCGTGCGCAAGGTCATAGAGGATGTGTGCGAACTGCGGCTCGTCCTCGATCACGAGCACGCGCCGAACCTGGTCGATCGGCAGCGCCCGGTCGTCGTCGAAGAGCGGCGCCGGCACCGGCGCGGGCGGTGCCGGGCTCGCGTGGCCGAAAGAAGAAGAAGAGAGAGCGGAAGAGGGCGCACGCGTGGGCGACGGGGCGCGCTGCGGCAGTGCCGAGCGTGCGGGCGCGGGCGCCTGCTGCGATGCCTGTGGCGCCGCCGCCGGCAACTGCAAGGTGAAGGTGCTGCCGCGGCCCGGTTCGCTCTGCACGGTGATCGTGCCGCCCAGCAGATGCGTGAGGTCGCGCGAGATCGACAGGCCCAGGCCGGTGCCGCCATAGCGGCGGCTCGTGGTGCCGTCGGCCTGGTGGAAGGCCTCGAAGATCAGCGCCTGCTGCTCGGGCGCGATGCCGATGCCTGAATCGGACACGGCGAAGGCCGCACCGCCGTCGGGCGTGCCCGAGACCACCACCGACACCTCGCCGCTGTCGGTGAACTTGAGGGCGTTCGACAGCAGGTTCTTAAGGATCTGCTCGACGCGGTGCCGGTCGGTGACGAGCGTCGGCGGTATGTCGGGCTGCAGCGCCATGCGGAACGAGAGCTGCTTGTCGGTGGCCAGTGGCCTGAACATGTCCTCCAGGCCTTGCACGAGCTTCGGCAGCGCCAGCTCCTCGACCACCACCTCGAGCTTGCCGGCCTCGACCTTGGCAATGTCGAGGATGTCATTGATCAGCACCAGCAGGTCGTTGCCGGAGGCATAGATCGATTCGGCGAACTTCACCTGCTCGGCGCTCAGGTTGCCCTGCGGGTTGTCGCCGAGCAGCTTGGCGAGGATCAGTGCACTGTTGAGCGGCGTGCGCAGCTCGTGCGACATGTTCGCGAGGAATTCCGACTTGTAGCGGCTGGCGCGCTGAAGCTCGTCGGCACGGTCTTCGAGGTCGCGCTGCACACGGCGCAGCGCGGCATTGCGCTGATCGAGCGCCTCGGTGCGTTCCGACAGCTGGCTGTTGGTCTGCTCGAGCTCGGCCTGCTGGTTCTCGAGCATGGCCTGCGAGGCGCGCAGCGCCCGCGACTGCTCCTCGAGCTCCTCGTTGGCGGTGCGCAGTTCTTCCTGCTGAACCTGCAGTTCCTCGTTGAGCTGCTGTGTCTCGGTGAGCGCGTCCTGCAGCTGCTCGCGGTAGCGCGCGGCCGCAAGCGAGGCGCCGATGTCCTCGGCGACCAGGTCGAGCAGGTCGTTGGTGCGCGCATCGGGGGCGCGCGGCAGGCCGAGCTCGAGCACGCCGTTGACCAGCCCGTCGCTCGACACCGGCACCAGCAGCACGGCCGAGGGCGACATCTCGCCAAGGCCCGAATTGACCTTCAGGTAGTCGGCCTGGATCGGCTCCACCAGCATACGCCGGCGCTCGGCGGCGGCTTGGCCGACGAGGCTCTGGGTCGGCGAGAAGACCTGCGGCGACGACTCGGCCTCCATCGAGAAGCCATAGCTCGCGGCCCGCCGCAGCGAGCCGTGGCGCTCGCGCACGTAGAGCGCCCCCACGGCGCTGCCGAGGTGGCGCGAAAAGAAGGCCAGCACCTTGCGGCCCATGTCGTTGGCGCTGAGTTCGCCGACCAGTTCGCCTACCAGCTCCGTCTGCAGGTTGCGCAGCCATGCCTGCTGGGCCAGCCGCTCTGCATGCGTGGCCTGTTCCTGGAGCACCGCGTCGTAGCTGTCGGACAGCAGCATCAGCTGGCGCCGTCCGAAGTAGGCCACCAGGCCCGTGAAGAGCACCGTGAAGAACAGGAACACGCTCACCACGAGCCAGCTCGTGCGGTTGGCGTCGCCGTTGCGCTGGTGGCGCAAGGTCTGCTCGGTGTTCATGAAGGCATCGAACTCGGCACGCATGCCATCGCTGAGCTGCTTGCCCCGGCCGTCGCGCACGGGCCGAAGGTAGTCGGCGCCGGCGCGGCGCAGGTCGATGAGTTCCTGGGCATACCGGTTCCAGTCGTCCTGCACCGCTGCGATGCGGTCGAGCCGCTCGGTTTGCTGTCGGTTGTCGGACACCAGCTTGCGCAGCGCCTGGAAGTCGCCCTTGATGCGCGGCAGCGCACTCTGGTAGGGCTGGAGAAAGCTCTCGTCGCCCGTCAGCAGAAAACCGCGCAGGCCGGTTTCCATGTCGATGCTCCGGCGCTGCAGCTCGCTGACGCTGCGGGTCACGGTGTCGGAGTGCTCGACCCACCGGATCGTCGACAGCAAGAACAGGATCAGCCCGACGAACACCAGGGCGCCGATCAGCCCGCCGAGCAGCGGGAGTTTCAGGTTGCGGCTGAGCAGGCGGTCGAAGTCATCGGGGTCGATCGCGGTCGGGGTTTTCATTCGTGAGAAGCGTATTTGTAAGCAAAACCTTTGAAGTCTGACCGATTCGAGCGATTTTCCGTGTCAGAGAAGGCGCCGACAGGATTTGGAGCGCCGTCGGCAGGCTTAGTTATACTGTTGTTTTGTACAGTTCTCCCGTGGCCACGGATCCTTCCTCCATGCTCCCCGATATGGCAGCCGATGCGCGCACGGTGTCGGTGCGGGCGCTGTGCGCGTTCGCGGCCAAGGCGGGCGATCTCGACCTGCGTTTCGTGCCTGCGCCGAGCGCCCAGGAGGGCATGGCCGGCCACGCCCTGGTGCAGGACCGGCGCGGCGAGGGCTACGACAGCGAGGTCGCGCTGGTCTCGCACTGCGGGGCGCTGCGCGTGCGCGGCCGGGCGGATGGCCACGTGCCGCAAGCGCCGCGGGTGGAGGAGATCAAGACCTTCCGCGGCGACTTCGACGCCATCCGCGGCAACCATCACGCGCTGCATTGGGCGCAGGCCCGCACTTATGCCTGGATGCTCTGCGAGAAGCACGGCTACGAACGCATCACCGTCGCGCTGGTGTACCTCGACCTCGGCAGCGGCGAAGAAACCGTGCTCGAGGAGCCGCACACCCGCGAAGCGCTGCAGGCGCATTTCGAAGACCTGTGCGCGCGCTACAGCGCCTGGGCCGACAGCGAGGCCGCGCACCATGCGGCACTCGGCGCGGCGCTGGCGGGGCTGGCGTTTCCGCACGGGGCGTTCCGCGCCGGCCAGCGCGAACTGGCCGAGGCCGTCTATCGGGCCGCTGCGAACGGCCGCTGCCTGATGGTGCAGGCGCCCACGGGCATCGGCAAGACGCTGGCCACGATCTTTCCGCTGCTCAAGGCCCGGGCCGCGCAGAAGATCGACAAGATCTTCTTTCTCACGGCCAAGACCTCGGGCCGCGCCGTGGCGCTCGACGCGCTGCGCCTGCTCGGGCCCGGTGGCGGCAAGGCGCGGGTGCTGGAACTCACCGCGCGCGAGAAGGCCTGCGAATACCCCGAGCGCGCCTGCCACGGCGACGCCTGTCCGCTGGCCAAGGGCTTCTACGACCGCCTGCCCGCCGCGCGCGAGGAGGCTGCGCAGGCGGTCAGGCTCGACCGGCCGGCGCTGCGGCGCATCGGGCTCGCGCATGGCGTGTGCCCGTATTTCCTGGCGCAGGAGATGGCGCACTGGTGCGACGTGATCGTCGGCGACTACAACTACTACTTCGACGGCAGCGCCTTCCTGTTCGCCACCATGAAAGATGCCGAATGGCGCGTGGCCGTGCTGGTCGACGAAGCGCACAACCTGCTCGAACGTGCGCGCGGCATGTACAGCGCCGAACTCGACGGCCCGGCCCTCGAGGAAGCCCATCGCGCGGCGCCCGCGGCCGTGCGCGGCGCGCTGGCGCGGCTGTACCGCGAGTGGGACGCCGTGCAGCAGGCGCAATCCGAGCCCTACGACACCTGCGACGAGATCCCCGATCGCTTCGCGCGCACGCTGCAGGCCGCCAACATGGCGATGGGCGAGCATTTTGCCGCCACCCCCGACGCGGCGCAGGGGCCGCTGCAACGCTTCTTCTTCGACGCGCTGCATTTCGCGCGGCTGGTCGAAGCTTTCGGCGACCATTCGGTGTTCGAACGCCGGCTCGGCCCGACGGGCGGTCCGGGCCAGCCGCGCAGCCTTTCCATTCGCAACCTTGTGCCCGCACCGTTCCTGGAGGCGCGCTTTGCCGATGCGGCTTCGGTCGCGTGTTTCTCGGGCACGCTGTCGCCGTTCGCGTTCTACCGCGACGCGCTCGGGCTGCCACCCGAGACGGCGCTGCTCGACGTCGCGTCACCTTTCGGCAGCGACCAGCTGCAGGTCGAGGTGGCGACCCACGTCTCGACCCGCTTCCGTGACCGCGCGGGGTCGCTGCGCCGCGTCACCGACATCATGGGCGCGCAGTTCGAGCGCCGGCCCGGCAACTACCTCGCGTTCTTCAGCAGCTTCGACTACCTCGAACAGGCTTTCGCGGCCTTTCTCGCGCGGCATCCCGGCGTGCCCGCCTGGGCCCAGACGCGGGGCATGGCCGAATCCGAGCGCAGCGGCTTCGTGGCGCGCTTCGAGGAAGGCGGCCACGGCATCGGCTTTGCCGTGCTCGGCGGCGCCTTCGGGGAGGGCATCGACCTGCCGGGCAGCCGGCTCATCGGCGCCTTCATCGCGAGCCTGGGCCTGCCGCAATACAACGCGCTCAACGAGATCACGCGCGAACGCATGCAGGCGCGCTTCGGCAAGGGCTACGAATACACCTACCTCTATCCGGGCCTGCAGAAGGTGGTGCAGGCGGCCGGCCGCGTGATCCGCACCGAGCGGGACACCGGCGTGCTGCACTTGTTGGACGACCGCTTCGCACGCGCCGAGATCCGCGCGCTGCTGCCGCGCTGGTGGGCGCTGCGCATCGGTGGTGCGGCCGGGGCGACGCACGAAGGAGCGGCCGATGCGATCGGCTAGCCGCATCGTCCAGTTGCCCGACGAGGCCGACCTGTTCGGCGAATCGCCCGCCGCCGCGATCGAGGGGCTGAAGTACGAGCGCGAGTTCATCACCCGTGCCGAGGAAGAGGAACTGCTGCGCACCGTGCGCGGCTTCGAACTGCGCGAGATGCGCTACAAGGCCTACATCGCGCGGCGCCACGGCATCGGCTTTGGCGGCAGCTACGACTTCGAGGACCACAGGCTGCGCCCCGGCCCGCCGATGCCCGAATCGCTGCACCCGCTGCGGGCACGGGTGGCCGCATGGATGGGCATGGCGCCCGAGAATTTCGCGCATGCGCTGCTTGCCGAATACCGGCCCGGCACGCCGCTCGGCTGGCACCGCGACGTGCCGGATTTCGAGGACATCGTGGGCGTTTCGCTGCTCGGCGACGCCGTGCTGCAGCTGCGGCCCTATCCGCCGGCCAGTGCCAGCGCACCCGCGAGCCTGCAGCTGCGAATCGCGCCGCGCTCCATCTACATGCTGCGCGGCCCTGCGCGCTGGGCCTGGCAGCACGCGATCGCGCCGACCGAAGGGCTGCGCTATTCCATCACCATGCGCACGCGCCGGCAGGGGTGAGCGGCGGTGTGCGGCGGCCAGGGTGGCGCCGTGCGGCTGTGGGAATAGGCTCACGGCGGCCGTCGCCCCTGCCGCGCGCGCGACATGCCGGCGGCTGGGTAGCTTCATGCCATGACATACCCGTCCGTTCTCATTTCGTTCAGCGTTGCTCATGCGGCCGCGGAGGCCTCGCGATGAAGCACGCGGTCATCGGTGCCACCGGGCACGTCGGCTCGGCGCTTGTATCGGCATTGCTTGCGCGTGGCGAAGCTGTGACGGCCATCACACGCGATGCGCGCCATGCCGAGGGCTTTCAAAAGCAGGGCGCGGCCATAGCGCAAGCAGACGTCTTCGACGTGCCCGCGCTGCGCCGAGCGATCGAGGGGGCGGAGCGCCTGTTCGTGCTCAATCCGCCCGCGCCGCCCGACACCGATACGGCGGCCGAGGAGCGCCGCAGCCTGCGCTGCATTCTCGATGCGATCCAAGGGCTGCCGCTGCAGAAGATCGTGGCCGAGTCCACCTACGGCGCGCAGCCCGGCGAGGGCCTGGGCGACCTCGGCGTGCTCTATGACATGGAGCAGGCGCTCGCAGCGCAGCCGGTGCCGGTGCCGGTGCCGGTGAGTGTGATCCGGGCGGCCTACTACATGAGCAACTGGGATGCGGCCCTGGCAGGCGCGCGCGACGCGGGTGTCGTCGAGAGCCTGTTCCCGCGCGATTTCCGCTTGCCGATGGTGGCGCCCGCGGATCTCGGGCGCTACGCCGCGCGGCTCATGTTCGGAGCCGCCGAGTCTTCGGGTCCGCATTACGTGGAAGGGCCGACGCGCTACTGCGCGGCCGACGTGGCCGCTGCGTTCGAGGCGGCACTCGGTCGACCGGTGCGGGTCGTCGAGGTGCCGCCCGCGCAGTGGGAGGCGTGGTTCCGGCGTGCCGGTTTCTCCGAGGCCGGCGCCGCGTCCTATGCGGCCATGACGCGCGACACGCTCGACAACCTCGTGCTGCCCGATGCGCCCGAGCGCGGGACAGTTTCGCTCGAGGACTACATCGGAGCGCGCGTGCGCGCCTCAGCCGCGCAGGCCTGATTCGGCCAGCCGCCTGGCCCGGTTTCCGCCCTGGCGCTCGAGCATCCAGCCCGGGTATTCCGAGGGCAGGGCGCTCGCCTTGCCGAGCGCCGCGAGTTCGGCGGCGTCGAGGAGGATCGCGGTGGCAGCGATGTTGTCGTCGAGCTGCGCCAAGCGCTTGGCACCGACGATCACGCTGGTCACCACCGGCTGGTGCAGCAGCCAGGCGAGCGCGATCTGCGCCACCGAGACCTTGCGCGCCTCGGCCAGCGTGCGCATTGCGTCGATGCAGTCGTAGGCACGCTCGAGGTTGACCGGCGGAAAGTCGAAGGTGG
Source organism: Variovorax sp. Soil_C_19 (assembly GCF_057657255.1). Classification (NCBI taxonomy): domain Bacteria; kingdom Pseudomonadati; phylum Pseudomonadota; class Betaproteobacteria; order Burkholderiales; family Comamonadaceae; genus Variovorax; species Variovorax sp. Soil_C_19. Next base: position 460,065 of record NZ_JBDGIV010000004.1, read on the forward strand.
TGCGGCGGCTGCCCTGTTCGGCCGCGCCCGCATCGACGTCGCGCCCGTACTTGCCGCTCAGCAGGCCGCCGGCGAGCGGGCTCCAGACCATCAACCCCAGGCGTTCGCTCTGCAGCATCGGCACGAGTTCCCGCTCGAGGTCGCGCCCGGCGACGGTGTAGTAGGCCTGCAGCGACTCGAAGCGCGCGAGGCCCTGGCGCTCGGCGATGCCCAGCGCCTTCATGATCTGCCAGGCGGCCCAGTTCGAGACGCCCACGTAGCGCACATGGCCCTGGCGCACCAGATCGTCGAGCGCGCGCACCGTCTCCTCGATTGGCGTGACCGGATCGAAGCCGTGGATCTGGTAGAGGTCGATGTGGTCGAGCTGCAGTCGCCGGAGGCTCGCCTTCACGCCGTCCATGATGTGGTAGCGCGAAGCGCCGGCCGAATTGGGAGCCTGGCCGGTCTCGCCGAACACCTTGGTGGCGACGACGACGTTCTCGCGCGGCACCTTGAGGTTGCGCAGCGCCTGGCCGGTCATGGTTTCGGACAGCCCTTCGGAATACACATCGGCCGTGTCGATGAAGTTGATGCCGGCATCGAGCGCGCGGCCGACCAGCGCCTCGGCCTCGGACTGCTGGAGGTTGCCGATCTGGCCCCAGATGCCGCTGGCGCCGCCGAAGGTCATGGTGCCGAGGCAGAGCTCGGAGACGAACAGGCCGGTGCGGCCGAATTGGCGGTATTGCATGGAAGTGCGTCCTTTGCGTCGGGTGTGTGGTGTGGCGTCGTGGCCAAAAGTATCCGTCCACGGCGTGCCGTCCGGCGAGCGCGATTCTGCAAAGTCCTTGCCTGATCCTCCAGAACGCTGGCGGCCGTGGTGCAAGGCGGCTGGTGGCGCGCTAAGCTCCGGGCACCCGATCCTCCACGGCGCCCGCCCGCCGTGGCTTCATCCGTCACAAGGTTGAAACATGCCCGACAAAACACCCGAATTCGCAACCGCCGTGGCTGCGCCGGTGCCGCTGGAGCCCGAACTCGAGGCGGCCCGCAAGGAACTGGTCGCACTGATCAACCGCATCACACGCGGGCAGGACGGCAGCATCGAAACCCCGGTGCCCGGCCTGTTCGTGTACTGCATCAACAAGCCCGACGGCCCCAAGCATGCGCTGCAGACGCCGGCCTTCGGCCTTATCGCGCAGGGCTCCAAGCGCGTGATGGTGGGCGACGAGATCTACGTCTACGACCCGATGCACTACCTCGTGAGTTCGGTCGACCTTCCGGTCTGCGGGCAGGTGCGCCTGACCAGCGAGAACGAGCCTTACCTGGGCCTGCGCCTGGACCTCTCGCTCGACGAGATCGGCGACCTGATCCGCGACGAAAAGCTGCCCGCCAAGGCCAATGCGCCCGCATCGCGCGGCGTCTACGTCAGCCGCATCGCGATGCCGGTGCTCGAACCCGTGCTGCGGCTGCTGCGGCTGCTGGATACGCCCGAAGACATCCCGATCATGGCGCCGATGGTCAAGCGCGAGATCTTCTATCGCCTGCTCGTGAACGGCGAGGGCGCGCGGCTGCGCCAGATCGCGCTGCAGGACAGCCACACCCAGCGCATCGCCAAGGCGATCAGCGCGCTGCGCATCAACTATGCGCAGTCGCTGCGCATCGAGGACATGGCGCGCGCGGTGCACATGAGCGTGTCGTCGTTCCACCACCACTTCAAGGCCGTGACGGCGATGAGCCCGCTGCAGTACCAGAAGCAGTTGCGCCTGCAGGAGGCGCGCCGGCAAATGCTGATGGCGGGAGCCGACGTGGCGAGCGCGGCGCACAGCGTGGGCTACGAGAGCCCGTCGCAGTTCGCGCGCGAATACGGCCGCATGTTCGGTGTGCCGCCGCTGCGCGACAAGCGGCGCTGGCTGGCCGAGGCCGAGGCGCAGAACGACGCGCTCGGCGCCGCATCGCAGGCGGCCTGAGCGGCTCAGCGCAGCACGAGCACCGGCAGCGTCGAGTGCGTCAGTACGTGCTGCGTCTCGCTGCCGAGCAGCAGCCGCTGCAGTCCCTTGCGGCCGTGCGAGGCCATGACGATCAGGTCGCAGCGGTGCTTGCGCGCCGCGGCGATGATCGATTCGGCGACCCGGTCCGAGTTCGCGACCACCGGCTTCACATGCACCCCAGCCGCCGCCGCACGCGCCGCGACGCTGTCGAGCATGGCTTGCGCCTTGTCGGCCCACTGCTTTTCCACGTGCGCGATCTCCTCGGGCGAAAAAGCCATGGCACCCTCGAAGTAGCCCTTGGGGTAGCGTGGCACCACGGTGAGCGCCACAAGGGAGGCCGCGTGCGCGGCTGCGAGGTCGATGGCGCTGGCGACGGCCTTCTTCGACAGCGTGGAGCCGTCCGTGGCGACGAGGATGCGCTTGAACATGGGAATTCTCTCCAGTGAAGTTGCCGTCAGCTTAGGCGGTGACCGGGCGCGCCACTTGATGCATATCAAAGGGGAGGGCGCCGGCCCCGCTTAGCCTTGCGCGATGCAAGCTGCGCTCGCCCCCTTTTCATCGCCCGATGCGGCGCCGCCCACGCCATTGCACGAGGCCTGGCGGGTGCTCGACGATCCCGCCGAATGGTCCGCGTTCGGGCGCGCGCTCGATGAAGGCGCGCCGGCGGCCGCACGCTGGGAATCTCAGGTTGCCGTCGAAGGCATGCATTGCGCCACCTGCGGCTTCACGCTCGAGTCGGCGCTGCTGCGCGTGCCCGGCGTTCAGGAGGTGCAGGTCAATGCCGCGAGCCGGCGCGCGCGGATCGTGTGGTCTGCCGTGCTGGTGCGGCCCTCGCAATGGTTGGAAGCCGCCGAGGCGGCAGGCTACCGGCTGGTGCCCGCAACCGACAGCGCCGCGCGCGAGCGCCGTTCGCGCGAGGTGCGGCTCGCGCTCTGGCGCTGGCTGGTGGCGGGTTTCTGCATGATGCAGGTGATGATGTACGCCTACCCGGCCTACATCGCGCAGCCCGGCGAGATGGCGGACGACGCCGCGCAGTTGCTGCGCTGGGCTTCCTGGGTGCTCACGCTGCCGGTGCTTTTCTTTTCCTGCGGCCCGTTCTTCCGCAGCGCGTGGCGCGACATCCGCCACGGCCGCATCGGCATGGACCTGCCGGTGGCCTTCGGTATCGCCATCGCCTTTGCCGTCAGCACGGCGGCCACCTTCGACAGCGCCGGCGTGCTGGGCAGCGAGGTGTATTTCGACTCGCTCACCATGTTCGTGTTCTTCCTGCTGACCGGTCGCTGGCTCGAGGCGCGGCTGCGCGATCGCACCGCGGGCGCGCTCGAGACGGTGCTGAACCGCCTGCCGGACAGCATCGAGCGGCTCGCTGCGGATGGCAACTGGGAGCGCGTGGCGGTGCGCCGACTTGTGGCCGGCGACGTGGTGCGGGTGCGCGCGGGCGAAGCCTTTCCGGCCGACGGCGTGCTGCTGGACGGCGGCACCAGCACCGACGAGGCGCTGCTCACCGGCGAGTCGCGTCCCGTGCCCCGTGCCCGCGGCGAGCGCGTGCTGGCGGGCAGCCACAACCTCTCTGCCACGGTGCAGGTGCGCATCGACGCGGCGGGCGAGGGCACGCGCTTCGCGCAGATCGTCCGACTGATGGAAAGCGCCGCCTCTGGCAAGCCGCGCTGGGCACTGCTGGCAGACCGTATCGCTCGGCCGTTCCTTGCCGTGGTGCTGGCCTCGGCCGCTGCCGCAGCGGCGTTCTGGTGGCATGTCGAACCGGGCAAGGCGTTGATGGTGGCGGTGGCGGTGCTCATTGCGACCTGCCCCTGTGCGCTGTCGCTCGCCACACCCGCGGCCATGCTCGCAAGCGCGGGTGCGCTGGCGCGTGGCGGTGTGCTGACCGCGAACCTCCAGGCGCTCGAGGCGCTCGCCGCGGTGGACACCGTGGTCTTCGACAAGACCGGCACGCTCACCGGCGACACGCCGCGCCTGGACCGCGTGTTCTGCCGGCAGGGTTTGCGCCACGGCGAGGCGCTGGAGATGGGGGCCGCGCTGGGCGCGCACTCGCTGCACCCCGGCGCGCGAGCGCTGGTGGCTGCATGGCAGGCGCAGCTCGACATGCCGCCCGCCTGGGAGGTGATGCAGCCGGCGGAGCGCGCGGGCTTCGGGCTCGAAGGGCTCATGCGGCGCGCCGGCGGTCCGGATGGCGCGGTGCGCCGCGTCCGGCTCGGGGCAGCCGCGCATTGCGGGGTCGCGTCGGTTGCCGTCGAGGCGCCGCAGGTGCACCTGAGCGACGACGACGGCTGGCTCGCGAGCTTCGTGCTCGCAGAAGACCTGCGCCCCGACGCCGTCGCCGCAGTGGCGGCGCTGCAGGCCGAGGGCATCACGGTGCGGCTGCTGTCGGGCGACCGCGACGGCGCCGCGCGGGAGGTTGCCGCGCGTGCCGGCATCGAATTCGCGCAGGGCGGCTGCACACCCGAGGAAAAGCTCCAGGTGCTGTGGCGGCTGCAGGCCGAAGGCCGGCAGGTCGCCATGGTGGGCGACGGACTCAACGACGGGCCTTCGCTCGCCCGCGCGAACGCCTCGTTCGCCTTCGGCAAGGCGGTGCCGCTGTCGCGCGCGCGCGCCGACTTCGTGGTGCTCGGCGAGACGCTCTCGGCCATCCCGCGCACCATCTCGCAGGCGCGTCGCACCGCCCGCGTGGTGCGGCAGAACCTGGCATGGGCAGCCGGCTACAACGCGCTGTGCGTGCCGCTCGCCATCGCTGGCTGGCTGCCCGCGTGGCTCGCGGGGCTGGGCATGGCGGCGAGTTCGCTCGTGGTGGTCGCCAACGCGGCGCGGCTCGCGACCGTGGCGCAGAGGGGCCGCTGATGGACGTCCTCTTTCTTCTGATTCCGCTGTCGGTCGCGCTGGTGCTCGCGATCCTCGCAGGCCTTTGGTGGGCCATCGAGCGTGGGCAGTTCGACGACATCGACGGCGAAGGCGACCGCATCCTGCGCAACGATTGATCTGCATCAAACCCCGGGCCCTGTCGGCCGCGGACACTGCCTTCAGAACATCCAAAGGCAGCACGATGCAAGTTTCGAACCCCCCGGCGGCGATCTACGACGACACCGCCGTCCGCCAGTTGAGCCTCATGTCCGTGGTCTGGGGCGTGGTCGGCATGCTCGTCGGCGTGATCATCGCCGCCGAACTCGCATGGCCCGACCTCAGCCTCGGCATTCCCTGGCTCAGCTACGGCCGGCTTCGGCCGCTGCACACCAACGCGGTGATCTTCGCGTTCGGCGGCTGCGCGCTCATGGCCACCAGCTTCCACGTGGTGCAGCGCACCTGCCAGGTGCGGCTGTTCGCGCCCCGGCTCGCATCGTTCGTGTTCTGGGGCTGGCAGGCCGTGATCGTGGCGGCCGCCATCAGCCTGCCGATGGGCTACACCTCGGGCAAGGAATACGCCGAACTCGAGTGGCCGATCGACATCCTGATCGCCGTGGTGTGGGTGGCCTACGCCATCGTGTTCTTCGGTACCGTCGGCACGCGGCGCGTGCGCCACATCTACGTGGCCAACTGGTTCTACGGGGCCTTCATCATCGCGGTGGCACTGCTGCACATCGTCAACAGCGCCGCGATCCCGGCCGGCTGGATGAAGAGCTACTCGGCCTATGCCGGCGTGCAGGATGCAATGGTGCAGTGGTGGTACGGCCACAACGCAGTCGGCTTCTTCCTCACCGCCGGCTTCCTCGGGATGATGTACTACTACATCCCCAAGCAGGCCGAGCGGCCGGTCTATTCGTACCGGCTCTCCATCGTCCACTTCTGGGCGCTGATCTTCACCTACATGTGGGCCGGCCCACACCACCTGCACTACACCGCGCTGCCGGACTGGACCCAGTCGATCGGCATGGTGTTCTCGCTGATCCTGCTCGCGCCGAGCTGGGGCGGAATGATCAACGGCGTGATGACGCTCTCGGGCGCCTGGCACAAGCTGCGCACCGACCCGATCCTGCGCTTCCTGATCGTGGCGCTGTCCTTCTACGGCATGGCCACCTTCGAGGGGCCGATGATGTCCATCAAGACGATCAACGCACTGAGCCACTACACCGACTGGACCGTGGGCCACGTGCATGCCGGCGCGCTCGGCTGGGTCGGCTTCATCACGATGGGTTCGCTGTACTACCTGGTGCCGCGCATGTACGGGCGCACCACCATGTTCAGCATCAAGGCCATCGAGGCGCACTTCTGGATGGCCACGATCGGCATCGTGCTCTACATCGCCGCGATGTGGATCGCCGGCGTGATGCAGGGCCTGATGTGGCGCGCGATCAACCCCGACGGCACGCTCACCTACACCTTCGTCGAGAGCGTGAAGGCGACCTTCCCGTTCTACGTCGTGCGGCTGATCGGCGGCCTGCTGTACCTCGCCGGCATGCTGGTGATGGCGTGGAACGTGTGGATGACCGTGATCTCCGGACGCTCCGTACAGGCCGCGATCCCGCCCATCGCCCTGGCCCACGCCTGAGAAAGCAAAGCACCATGCCTTCCACACCCGACAACAAAAACCGCGGCTTCACCCACGAGAAGGTGGAGACCAACAACCTGCTGATGATCGTGCTGATCCTCGTAGTGATCGCCATCGGCGGCCTGGTCGAGATCGTGCCGCTGTTCTTCCAGAAGTCGACCACCGAGCCGATCCAGGGCCTGAAGCCGCCGACGGCGCTGCAGCTGGCCGGTCGCGACGTGTACCTGCGCGAGGGTTGCTACAACTGCCATTCGCAGATGATCCGCCCGTTCCGTTCGGAGACGCTGCGCTACGGCCACTACTCGGTGGCGGGCGAGTTCGTCTACGACCGGCCGTTCCAGTGGGGCAGCAAGCGCACCGGTCCGGACCTGCACCGCGTGGGCGGCAAGTACAGCGACGAGTGGCACCGCATCCACCTGAACAACCCGCGCGACCTGGTGCCCGAATCGAACATGCCGGCCTATGCCTGGCTCGAGAAGAAAACCGTCGATGCCGAGGCGATCCCGCGCCACATGCGCGCGCTGCGCCGGGTCGGGGTGCCCTACACCGAAGAGGAGATCGCCCGCGCCGGCGCGGACGTCCGCGGCAAGACCGAGATGGACGCGACCGTGGCGTACCTGCAATCGCTCGGCCTGACGCTCAAGTAAGGAGCACCGCACCATGATCGACCTGACCTTCCTGCGCGTCGGCGCCACGCTGGCCTGCTTCGCGCTGTTCCTCGGCATCGTGGCCTGGGCCTATGCCAGCCGCAACGCCGCCCGCTTCGACGAGGCCGCGCAGCTGCCGCTCGAGCAGGACTGAGCGCGAAGAGAAAACAAGAGAGCCCCCATGAGCGATTTCGTCAACAACTTCTGGTCCAACTACGTGGCGGCGGGCACGCTGCTGAGCATCCTCGGATGCCTGCTGCTGCTGTGGCTCACGGCGCGCAAGCGCGTGCCCTCGGACGCGGACAACACCACTGGCCACGTCTGGGACGAGGACCTGCGCGAAGCCAACAATCCATTGCCGCTGTGGTGGGTCGGCCTGTTCGTGCTCACGATCCTTTTCTCGGTCGGCTACCTCGTGGTGTACCCGGGCCTCGGCAGCTTCGACGGCCAGGCGGAATGGAGCGCCAAGGCCGAATACGAGGCTGAACTCACCAAGGCCACCGCCGCGCTCGCGCCGGTCTATGCGAGCTACGACGGCATGGCCCCGGAAGACATTGCCCGCGAGCCGAAGGCCATGGCGATCGGCGAGCGGCTCTTCATGAACAACTGCGCGCAGTGCCACGGCTCCGATGCGCGCGGCAGCAAGGGCTTTCCGAACCTCACCGACAAGGAATGGCTGCACGGCGGCACGCCCGAAAAGATCGTCGAGTCGATCACCCACGGCCGCACCGGCACGATGCCGCCGATGGCGGCCGCGGTCGGCACGCAGGATGACGTGAAGAACCTCGCCAATTACGTGCTGAGCCTTTCGGGCGCGCCGAATGACTCGCTGCGCGCAGGGCTCGGTAAGTCGAAGTTCACGGCCTGCGCCGCCTGCCACGGCATCGGCGGGGTCGGCAACCAGGCGGTGGGCGCGCCCAGCCTCGCCGACAAGGTCTGGCTGCACGGCTGGGGCGAGGCGGCGATCGTCCAGATCGTCAACGAAGGCAAGAAGAGCGAGATGCCGGCGCAGCAAGGACGGCTGACCGAGGCGCAGATCAAGCTGCTCGCGTCCTACGTCTGGGGCTTCTCGAACGCACCGGTCGCCGGGCCCTGAATGCGCGGAGGTTGATCATGGAATCATCCGCAGGCCGCAAGTCGATTCCGATCGTTCCCGTCGCGGCCGAAGCCGAAGCGGTCGGCCTTTACCAGGCATCCAAGAAGATCCATCCGCGTGCGATCCAGGGCGTTTTCGCGCGCTGGCGCTGGGCGATGGTGTTCCTGACCCAGCTGGTGTTCTATGGCATGCCCTGGATCCAGTGGGGCGAACGGCAACTGGTGCTGTTCGATCTGGCCGCCCGCCGCTTCTATGTCTTCGGGCTCGTGCTGTACCCGCAGGACCTGATCTACCTGTCTGGGCTGCTGGTCGTCAGCGCACTGGCGCTGTTCCTGTTCACCGCCGTGGCAGGGCGGCTGTGGTGCGGCTATGCCTGCCCGCAGACCGTCTACACCGAGATCTTCCTCTGGGTGGAGCACAAGATCGAGGGCAACCGCTCGGCCCGCATCCGACTCGACGGCGAGGCCATGTCGCTCGAGAAGCTGGTGAAGAAGTGGTTCAAGCACCTGGTCTGGATCGGCATCGCGATGTGGACCGGCTTCACCTTCGTGGGCTACTTCACGCCGATCCGCGAACTGGGCCTGGCCTTCCTGCAGACGGGCATGGGCTCGTGGGAGGTGTTCTGGGTCTTCTTCTACGGTTTCGCGACCTACGGCAACGCGGGCTTCATGCGCGAGCAGGTCTGCAAGTACATGTGCCCCTACGCGCGCTTCCAGAGCGCCATGTTCGACCGCGACACGCTGATCGTCAGCTACGACCCGCAGCGCGGCGAGCCGCGCGCCCCGCGGCGCAAGGACATCGACCCGCGCAGCAAGGCGCTCGGCGATTGCATCGACTGCGGCCTGTGCGTGCAGGTCTGCCCGACCGGTATCGACATCCGCCAGGGGCTGCAGTACGAGTGCATCGGCTGCGGCCTGTGCGTGGACGCCTGCAACACGGTGATGCGCAAGATGGGCTATGCGCCGCGGCTGATCCGCTACGACACCCAGAACGGCATGGAGGCCGGATGGTCGCGCCAGCAGCTGCTGCGGCGGGTGCTGCGCCCGCGCGTGCTGGCCTATGCGGCGATCCTCGCGCTGCTCGTGGCCGGGTTGCTCGCGAGCCTGGTGGTGCGCACGCCTCTCAAGGTCGATGTGGTGCGCGACCGCGCATCGCTCGCGCGCATCGTCGAGGGGGGCCGGCTCGAGAACGTCTACCGGCTGCAGATCATGAATGCCACCGAGGCGCCGCGCAGCTATCGCATCACAGCGCACGGCATCGACGGGCTGAGCGTCTCGCCGGACACCCCCGTCACCGTGGACGCGGCCCAGTCGCGCTGGGTGGCGGTTCGGCTGCAGGTGCCCTATGGCGCTGTGGCGGCGGGTTCGCACACCGTGCACTTCGACATCCGGGAAGAGGGCGCAGGCGGGGTGCAGGTCTCGGAACCGGCGGCCTTCCTGGTGCCGCGCTGAATCGACAAGGAACAACGACATGACCGCAACGACATCGATCGGCAACGACGCGCCGGCAACGCAAGGCGACGATCGGTGGTGGCGGCATCCGCTGCTGTGGATGGTGATCGCCGGACCGGCGCTGGTGGTGGTCGCGAGTTTCGTGACGCTCTGGTATGCGCTCGCCACGCCCGATCCGGTGGTCTCGGCCGACTACTACCGGCGCGGGATCGAGATCAACCGCATGCTGGCCGACAAGAAGCTGATGCCCGCCATGGCCGGGCGCAACCATGCGACCACGCCGGTCGAGGCCGTGCCGCTGCCGCCGCCGGAGGTACTGCGATGAGTTCGTCGCGCCAGGTCATCGGCATCTTGTGGCCGGCCTTCCTGCTCGCCTGCGGGCTCGAGGTGCTGGTCTTCTCCCTGGTCGATCCTTCCGACCTGCACTGGGGCGGTGACGCGCTGCGGCTCTCGCGCCAGGGCGTCTACAGCATCGCCTTCTTCGTTTTCTGGGCGATGGCGGCCGCGTCGAGCGCCTTCACCGCGCTGCTCGCCATGCCGCCGGCGCGCGATCTTCCGGAGCATCCGCAATGAGCCTGTCTTTTCCCGTGGCCCCCGGGACCGCCGAGCGTCCCTCTGCGCAGCCGTTGCCGCCCGACCTGCTGCGACAGTTCGACGTGGCCGGACCCCGCTACACCTCCTACCCCACGGCCGACCGCTTCGTCGAGGCGTTCGGCGCCGAGGCTCATGCGCTGGCGCTGCGCGAGCGGCGCAGTGCGGGCACCCATGCGCCCGCGCTCTCGCTCTACGTGCACATTCCGTTTTGCGAATCTCTGTGCTACTACTGCGCCTGCAACAAGGTGGTGACGCGGCACCGCGAACGCGCGACGCGCTACCTCGGCTACCTGGCGCGCGAGGCGCGGCTGCAGGCGGCGGCGCTCGGCGCGCGCGCGGCCGTGAGCCAGTTGCACCTCGGCGGCGGCACACCGACCTTCCTTGCCGATGCGGAGCTGAGCGAGCTGATGGCGATGCTCGGCACGGTCTTCGACCTGGTCCCGGGCGGCGAACGCTCGATCGAGATCGATCCGCGCACCGTCGATGCGGTGCGGCTCGCGCACCTCGCGGCGCTGGGCTTCAATCGCCTGAGCTTCGGCGTGCAGGACTTCGATCCCGAGGTGCAGAAGGCGGTGCACCGCATCCAGCCGGCGCAGCAGGTCTTCGGGCTGATGGCCGAGGCGCGCGCGCTGGGCTTCGGCTCGATCAACGTGGATCTGATCTACGGGCTGCCGCGCCAGAACGACGCCTCTTTCGCCTGCACCATGTCCCAGGTGTGCGACCTGCGGCCCGACCGCATCGCCCTGTATGCCTACGCCCACCTGCCCGAGCGATTCAAGCCGCAGCGGCGCATCGCCGCGGACCAGTTGCCCGATGCAGCGGCGCGGGTGCGGATGCTGTCGCATGCAATCACCACACTGACCGCAGCAGGCTACGTCTACATCGGCATGGACCACTTCGCGCTTCCGGACGATCCGCTCGCGGTGGCCCGGCGTGAAGGGCGGCTGCAGCGCGGCTTCCAGGGGTACGGGACCGAGCCCGAGGGCGACCTGCTGGCATTGGGCGTGTCGGGCATCGGCCGCATGGGCGCCACATACAGCCAGAACGCCAAGACCATTGAGGCCTACTGCGACCTGCTCGACCAGGGCCGCCTGCCGGTGGAGCGCGGTCTGGCGCTCACGCGCGACGACCTGCTTCGGCGCAACGTGATCATGGCGCTCATGTGCCAGGGCCACGTCGATTTCGATGCCGTGGGCGAGGCGCACCGGATCGACGCGCGGCGCCATTTCGCGGCCGAGTTCGCTGCGCTCGGTCCGCTCGCGGCTGAGGGCCTGGTGCGCATCACCGACCACGACATCCGCGTCACGCCGCAGGGCTGGTTCGTCGTGCGCGCCATCGCGATGGTGTTCGACCGCTATAGCCGCGCGAGCCAGGGCCGTTTCTCGCGGATGGTGTGAGCATGACGCAGACAGCACTCGCCGGCGCCGCGCTGGTCATGGGCCTGGCCAGCGGGCCGCACTGCATCGCCATGTGCGGCGCCGCATCGGCCGCCGTGATCCGCATCGTTCCCGTTCGGGCGCACGCAGGGTCCGGCGGCACGGGCGCACCCGCCTGGGTCGGTGCGCAGGCCGCCTTCCACCTGGGCCGCGCTGCGAGCTATGCAGTCGCGGGCGCCGCCGCAGCCGCGAGCGTGGGCAGCCTGGCGCTTGCCAGCGACCAGGTGGCGGCGCTGCGGCCGCTCTGGACGCTGCTGCACGTGTTCGTCTTTGCCTGGGGCGCGATGCTGGCGATCGCCGGGCGACAGCCGGTGTGGACGCAGCGCATCGGGCGCCGGCTCGAAGCACGGCTGCGCCCGCTCGGCGCGGCCACGCCGCTGGGGGTGCTCGCGACCGGCGCGCTGTGGGTCGCGATGCCGTGCGGACTGCTCCATTCGGCGCTGTTGCTGGCGAGTCTCGGCAACCGGCCGTGGGACGGCGGCCTCGCCATGCTGGCCTTCGCGCTCGGCAGCGGCCTGTCGCTGGCGCTCGGGCCCTGGCTCTGGCGGCGCCTGCACCGGCAGGGCGAAGGCAGCCTCCAGGCCTGGGGGGCGCGGCTGTCGGGCGTGCTGCTCGCCGCGGTGGCGGTGCAGGCGCTCTGGTCCGACCTGGGTCCGCGCATCGACGCCTGGTGCCGCTGAGCGCCGCGCAGGGTTCAGTTCACGCTACCGAGCAGCAAGGCCTGCAGCACGAAACACCGGTTGGCCGCGGGCGGGGTGCGCTCGTCGAGCCAGGCGGCCAGGCGCGCGGTCGGATGGGACGCACAGGCCGCGCCGTCGTAGACCGGGATGCCGGCATGCCGGCCGATCTCGCGCACCACCTCCGGCGGGAGCCCCTGGCATTCCACCGCGTCGTAGAAGCGCCCGAGGATCCGCGCCGCATGCTGGACCTCGCCGGGCATGCCCAGGTTGGAAGGGCCGGGGCGCACGGTGGCGACGAGCGCGCCGAGCGCTTTCGCCGCGCCTTCGAACAACGCGCGGCTCTCGCGGTGGGCTTCGTCGTCGCTGCAGAGCATGCCCAGGTTCTTTCCCTTGAGCTGCGGAGCGGGGGCGCCGCGCAGCGAGGCCGCCTGGAGCAGGCGCGCAGCGCTCAAGAGTGCCGCCTCGTCTTGCGGCGACAGCGCCCGGAAGGCCGCGGCATTGTGGATTTCAAAGGGATAGGACATGGGCGCCAGGATGAAGCCCGCAAGACTAGCGGCGCAGACGCCGGCCAGGATTGATGCGGATCAAACCTGGCGCGCGGCGTGCCGTTACAGATCGGACACGGAGGGTTCACCGAGCGTTACCCAACGATGCGAACCATTGGCATGCCATTGCCTCGTGTTTTTTAACATTTGTCTACTAAATAACGAGATGCACAGGAGTTACCAGATGCTCGACCTCACCCGCACCGCCACCGCCTTTCCGGCACTGCAGGGCTTCGCCGCGGCCGGCGCGAGGCCCGCCACGGGCGTGGCGGTCTATGAAAGGGCGAGCCGCACGATGGCCGAGACGCTGAAGCTGCTGCAGGAGCGCCTCGCACCGCAGCGCCGCGTGGTGCATGCGGGCGACCGGGTCTACCAGGCCGGCGAGCGTTTCGGCAATCTCTACATCCTGAACTCGGGCTTCTTCAAGATCGTGAACCTTTCGGCGGACGGCCGCGAGCAGGTGGTCGGGCTCAAGTTTCGCGGCGACTGGCTGGGTTTCGACGGCATGGCGCGCAACCAGTATTCCTGTGACGCGGTGGCCATGGACACGGGCGAGGTCTGGGTCGTCTCGTACGAATCGCTCGTGTCGGCCTGTCTGGCCGAACCGACGCTGCTGCAGGTGTTCCACACGGCGATGAGCCGCGAGATCGCGCATGACCGCGATTCGCTGATGTCGGTCTGCACGCTGCCGACCGACGCGCGCGTGGCCGACTTCCTGCGCTACTGGGCCGAGTCGCTCGCCGAGCGCGGCATGCGCGCCGACCAGATCACCCTGCGCATCACGCGCGCCGAGATCGGCAACTACCTCGGCATGACGCTCGAGAGCGTGAGCCGGGCGCTGTCGAGGCTGGCGCGCGACAAGGTCATTGCGATGGAGAAGGGCCGTCGCGAGGTGCAGATCCCCGACGTGGGCGCGCTGTCGGCATTCGTGCAGCGCTGCCTGGCCCCGGCACCGGCGATGCTGCAATAGCCGATCAGTGCCGGCCCGCGAGCGCCCGGGTCAGCGCGCCCGCGAGTTCGGCGCGCGTGTAGGGCTTGCGCAGCAGCTCCCAGCCCTGCAGCACGTCGCGGTCAGCCTCTAGTAACTCCGACGAGAACCCCGACATCAGCAGGATCGCGACCTGCGGAAAGCGCCGCTGCACCTCGGCGGCGAGCCGGGTGCCGCGCATGCCGGGACCGAGCGCGATGTCGCTCAGCAACACGTCGAACGAACCCGCGCCGGCATCGAGCGCGAGCAGGGCCTCCTCGGCGTTGGCGGCTGTCGAGACGGTGCAGCCGAGCGCCGCGAGGAATGCCTGCACCACTTTGCGCACTTCGGCGTCGTCCTCGACCAGCATCACGCGCAGGCCCGCGGGAATGGCATGGCCGACCGCATCCTCGCGCGGCGCGGCAGGCGCCGCGTCGTCGAGCTCTGGCAGATAGAGCGTCACGGTGGTGCCCGACCCGGGCCGGCTCGCGATGGCCACTGCGCCCTTGGACTGCTTCGCGAATCCGTAGACGGTGCTGAGCCCCAGCCCGGTGCCGCGGCCCGCTTCCTTGGTGGTGAAGAAGGGCTCGAAGGCGTGTTCCTTCACCTCGTCGGTCATCCCGGTGCCGCTGTCTGCAATCGAGATCGCGACGAAGCGGCCATGCGCGTCGTGTTCGCTGAGTTCGTTGCGCACCTCGGGCGGCAGCGCGCCGCAAGCTTCGGTGCTGAAATGCAGCGCGCCGCCCTTGGGCATTGCGTCGCGCGCATTGATGGCGATGTTCAACAGCGCCGATTCGAGCTGCCCCGGGTCGGCCAACACGGACGGACAACCAGGTGCGGCATCGATGCTGATCGTGATGCGTTGGTCCAGCGTGCGCCGCAGCATGTCGGCGAGCGACTGCAGCAGCGCGTGCGTGTCGACCGCATTGGGCTGGAGCATCTGCCGGCGTGAAAAGGCCAGCAGCTTGCCGGTGAGCTCCGCACCGCGCCGCGATGCCCGCGTGGCGGCGCCGACGAGCTGCTGCGCGTGGCTGTCCTGCGCCAGGCCCGGCAGCTCTTCGAGCACCTGCAGGTTGCCCTGGATGATGGTGAGCAGGTTGTTGAAGTCGTGCGCGATGCCGCCAGTGAGCTGGCCGACGCTCTCGAGCCGCTGCGCATGGTTGAGCGCCTCCTCGGTCTGCACCCGCTGCAGGCTGGTCGCGAGCAGGTTCGAGAGCGATTCGAGGAAGCGCAGCTCCTCGTCGCCGAAGCGCCTGGCCTCGCGCGACCGGACGGCGAGCACGCCGGTGAAGCGGCCGCGGTCGTAGAAGGGCACGGCCACGCCGCTCACCATGCCCGCGTCGAGGTACGCCTGCGGCACGGCGAAGCGGCGCTCCACGCTGTAGTCGGACACGACCACCGGCGCGCCCTCGGCGAACACGAAGCCTGGCGGGGTGCTGGCGTGGCTCTGCAGCCTTGCACCGACCTCCTCGCCGGGCACCAGCCCCACGCCGCTGGCGACGCGAAACTCGAGCCGGCTGCTTTCGAGCAGCAGCACCATCGCCACGTCGACCTCCAGCGCCTCGGCGGCGATTGCCGGCACGTGGTCGAGCACGACCTGCAGATCGCGCGTGTCCACAGCCAGCCGGCCGAGCTGCGCCACATGGTCGCTGTAGCGCGCGCGCTGCAGCGCCTGCTTCACGCGCGGGTAGGCGCCGATGTCGCGGATCGCGGCCACCACGAACGGCAGCCCCTGGTTCTGAAGCGGGCTCAGCGCGATCTCGACCATCACCTCGCTGCCGTCCTTGCGCTTGGCGACCAGTTCCATCTGCGTGCCCATGGGCCGCGGACGCGGCGCCCGGCCGTAGGCCTCGCGATAGGAAGCATGGCGCGGCCGGATGCTGTCGGGCACCAGCGCATCGACGCTCAGGTCGACGAGCTCGTCGACCGTGTAGCCGAGCAGGATGGCAGCCGACGGATTGGCCAGCACGATGGCGCCCGCCTGGTCGACGAGCAGCAGCGCATCGGGGTAGGCGAAGAAGAGCGAGCGGAAGACGCTGGATTCCTCGATGCCCGAAGGCAGGCCGGGCAGGGCGCCGGCGGTGGGCGGCGTAGAGGCGTGCATGACCTCAGCCCGGGATGACCGGCGCAACGAAGAGATAGCCGGCGCCGCGCACCGACTTGATGATCTGCGGATCGTCGGCGTCGGACTCGATCTTGCGGCGCAGCCGGCCGACCTGCACGTCGATCGTGCGGTCGAACGGGGCCGCCTCGCGCCCGCGCGTGTGCTCAAGCAGGAAGTCGCGCGAGAGCACGCGGCCCGGATGACGCACGAAGGCACAGAGCAGGTCGAACTCGCCGCCCGTGAGCGCCACATTGACGCCCTGCGGGTCCGAGAGGCTGCGCGCCGCGGTGTCGAGCCGCCACCCGGCAAACGAAAGCCGGCCGCCGGGTGCCGCCGGCGCAGGGGCCGCTGCCGGTGGCAGCGGGGCGGGCGCCCGGGCGAGCGGCGCGCCCTCGGGCGCCAGCCGCCGCAGCACGGCCTTGATGCGTGCCACGAGTTCGCGCAGGTCGAAGGGCTTGGTCACGTAGTCGTCCGCGCCGACCTCGAGGCCCACGATCTTGTCCACCGCGTCGCCGCGGCCCGTGACGATCACGAGCCCGCAGCGCCAAGTCTCGCGCATGCGCCGCGCGATCGCGAATCCGTCCTCGCCGGGCAGGCCCAGGTCGAGCAGCACCAGGTCGGCCGGATCGGTGCTCATCAGCGCGGTCAGTGACCGGCCGTCGTGCAGCTGGGTCACACGGAAGCCATGGCCCTGAAGGTAGTTGGCCAGCAGCAGCGTGATGTCGACCTCATCGTCGAGGACCGCGATGTGGAAGGCGGATGTCATTCGGCAGGCAGGGGATGTGGGCGCGGGTTCGGCGGCATCGCCGAAACTGCCTGTAAGCGTATCACGCACACATCGAGAAACTTAACCTCGGGCGGCCGTGCCGCTCGAGACGGTGGCGGTTCAGGGTGTGGCGAAGGTCACGCGGGTGGCGATCAGCACGCCCTGCGCGACGCTGTCGCCGACCACGGTGACGCGGCGGCCGTTGCCGAGGTCGGCGACGGTGCCGTTCTCGAACACGGTCGACGGGCCGCTGGCATCCACGGCCCGCCCCTGCACCCGGAAATCCGAGGCCGACTGGTAGCTGCCGATGGCGCCGATCAGCGAGAAGTCGACCGGGCCGCCGACGCCTGGCACGTTGCGCACGCGCAGCTTCTTTGCCACCAGCACGCCATTCGCCGACATGATGCCGTCGACCTCGACCTTGACGCCGTTGCCCACCGAATCCTGCTGGCCGCCCGGGATCTGCGCACCGGAAGCATCGACGGTCGTGCCGAGCAGCTTGAAGTTGGCCAGCCCGTTGAAGCCGCTCACCACGCCCGCGAGCTGCACCGCCGCGCCCGCCTGCCGGGGCACCGCATACCAGCCCTGGACTTGGCTGGCCGTGAAGTTGCCGAAGCTGGGCGCCGTGCCGCCGCGCACGCGCACGATCGCGTCTTCGGCGAGCGAGGCCGCGTCGATTCCGCCCGAGAACGCGGCTTGCTCGAAGCTCACAGTGAGCTGGCCGAGCGTGAAGGTCTTGGCGCCGCGGTCGAGGTTCTTTACGGCACCGGTCACCAACGCTGCGGTGTTGCTGGGCCGCAGTTCGACGCGCGTGGCGCGCAGCGCGCCCGGGGCGACGGGCAGCCCCCACACCTGCACGACCTGGCCGGCGACCGCCTGGGCGAGGCCGGTCGAATCGCCCCAGACCGTGGCGTTGTCGGTGCTGACCGTGGTGCCCATGACCGTGAAGCTGCCGCCGGCGAGGTCGATCGCCGACACCGCGCCGCGCAGCTCGGCCGCCGAGACCACGCTCTGGGCCGTGGCGGTGGTGAACTCGCTGTCGATCTTGCCGGCGATGCGCACGCTCATGCCGATCTGCAGCTCGGCGGTGTCCTCGAGGCTGAAGCTCGCGGTGTCGGTGTTGTAGCGCACACCGTTGAGGATCACGCTGCCGATGCCGCCGACCGAGCCGATGCCCGCGTCGGCACTCACGCCGGTGCCGCCCGAGCCCACGCCCGAACCGTCATCCGTGCCGTTGCCCGCGGTGGAGGTGCCATCGCCGCCGTCACCGCCGCCGCTGCCGCCCGCGGTGCCCGTGCCGCCCGTTCCGGGGCCGCCCGGCCCATCGCCGCCGCCACCACCGCCATCGTTGTTGGTTCCCGTGCCGGTACCGGTGCCATAGCCGCCGCTCAGACCGAGCCCGCTCACGGAGCCCCCACCACCGCCGCCGCCTCCGCAGGACAGCAGCACCGCCATCGCCGCGGCCATGAAGATGCCGCGCACCAAGGTTGTTGGGATGTTCATCGTTTTACTTCCTTGCGCCCCGAGGGAAGGGCGGCCGGCCGCGTCTGCGGCGCCGGCTCATCTTCGTAATAGGTGTAGATGCCGACCCGGATCCGGCCCTTGGCGCCATCTGGCGCGCGCTTGACCGCGCGGGTCATCTCGCCCGTGAGTTCCAGATGCAGTGCCGACCAGCGCTCGCGCACCAGCTGGTGGATTTTTTCGCAGTCTTCCGCGCTCAGGCCGCGTGCGAACACCGCGCGCTCAAGCATGCGCGGCTGCTCGCCGAGGGTGTTCGAGACGGCGGCCAGCAGGTGGTCGCGGCCGTTGTCGCCGAGGAAGGCGAGCATCGACTGCAGGTCGTCCACCGGCACGAAGCCGTCGACCTTCAGCTCGGCGCATCCGTCCTGCTCGGCGACCATGTTCAGGCGCACCAGCTCGTCGAGGATGGTGCGGTGGTGCACGTTGCCGCGGCTGCCGAGCCGGGCCACGGTCTCGAAGGAGGGCACGTCGTCGCCTTCGGCGGTGATCGGCAGGCGCTGGAAGGCCAGGTTCTCGGACACCATCTGCAGCCACAGCGTGAAGGTCTTGGCCGCGGCCGAGAGTTCGGTGTGGGGCAGGGCGTCCGCGGTCTCGCGGACCTTCGCGGTCACGGCCTTGCGGTTCAGCCCCGTCGTGACCGACAGCTGGCTGATGTTGGGCCGGGCCACGCCCTGGCGGCGCCAGGAACGCGCGGCCTCCTCGAGCAGCACGTCGCGCAGCAGCACCTCGAGATGCGGATGCTTCACGCCCATCGCCAGGGCGAGCCTGACCACGGGCCGCAGGATGCGGGCGCAGGCGGCAAGTGCCCAGTCGAGCTGGTGTTCCATGAAATGAAGCGTGTGAAACCGATGGGGTGACGGTTTTCGGCCTGCGGGCGGCGGCCGCCGTCAGTGCGCTATTGTCGTCGCCGCGGAGGATCGCACAAAAAACCGCTCATCCGCCGGCGCTGCAGCTGCCGGCCGCTGAACGGGTGATCGACGAGCGCCCGGTGGCGCTGATTTTCACCACGCGCTCTTGCGAGCCGGCCGGGCTGGCGCGGCAGATGGTAAGGGTGGCGGCGGTAGCGCCCACGCCTGTGCCCTCGAAGCGCAGCGCGCTCTGGCTGGCGCCGTCGCGGATGCGATAGCCATTGGCGGCCGCGCCCTGCTTCTGGACCACCTGGCCGCCGCTGAGGACGATCCAGCCTGCCTCCCACTGGCCATTGCTGGCGCAGCTGCTGCCGTTCGACGAGGCGCACAGCGTCACTTGCGCATTGCGCTTGATCGCCTCGCTGCGGGCGAGCTGGCTGGCCGCGACCAGGTCGGTCGCGTAGGCGCCGAGCCGGTTCGACAGCAGCACGTTGTCGTAGGAGGGCACAGCGATCATGGCGAGCACCACCATCACCGCGACAGTGACCATCAACTCGACCAGCGTGAAGCCGCGCATTCGCATGGGTGGTGCCTTGCCTTACTTCTGGATGAACCAGTAGACGCGCCCCTTGGGCTGCGTGAACGCGGTCTTGACGGCGGTGCCCTTCGGGCTCAGGAACGAATCGGGGTTGGCGCCGATCACCACGTCGCGGTAGCCGTTGCCGATCTTCACGCGGCCGACGACGGGCGAGGGCGCCAGGCCGCCGCCCACCACGGTCTGGAACCGCGGCCCGGCGTTCTGGCCGGCCGCATTGAGGTAGGAGACGTTGTAGACCCTGGCCGTGCCGAGGTCGGCGCGGCAGGACTGGCGCACAGCCGGATTGGTCGGCGTGTGGGTGTTGAAGGTGGTGGTGCCGTAAGCCGTGACCGAGGAGGTCACGACCTGCTCGCCGGCCTCGAGCGCGAGCCACCAGCCCTTGCGGGCGGCCAGGTCGGCGGTCGAGGGCGAGCCGGTGCCGGTGATGCCGAGCAGCGAGGCGTGGCACAGCAGCGCGTTGTCGTTGCAGCGGGTCGCTTCGTTGGCGAGCCAGCTGTCGTCGTTCGGCTTGTCGACCATCATGTAGAAGCGGTTCGTGACGCTGAGCGCCGCGCCGTAGGAGCGCAGCGGCTTCTCGCGGTCGCCCGAGCCGATCAGCAGCACGACCACGCCGTTGTCCACCACGGCGTCGGGGCCGAACATGAACTTGCGGTTGGGCGTGCAGGTGGCCACGGTGTCGCAGCCCAGCGCCGCGATCCGCGTCATCGTCCAGCTGCCGGGCGCGGTGCTGCCGATCTTGATGCGGTACACGTTGCCGCCCAGATCGGCGGCATAGGCCACCACGGCGAGGCCAGCGCTGTCGTTCACCACCGTCACTTCGCCGCTGACGCTGCGTGAGGTGGTGAAGGTGTTGAGGATTTCGCCGCTGTTCGCGTCGAGCACGTAGATCCGGTTGCCCTTGGCACCTGTGCCGCAGGCGGTGGCAGCGGTGGCGGCATCCACGTCCTCGCACTTGTCGTAGCCGCCGCCGAAGATCAACACCGGCGTGCTGCCATCGCCGTGGCCGCTGGCCTTCACGACCTTGGGCGCCGACCAGGTCTGGCCGATGCCGGCCATGCCGGTGTCGCAGCCCGTGTCGTTGTCCTGGTTCGGGCAGCCGCGGCGCCACTTGAGGCTCGGTGCCGCGGGGTTCGAGACGTCGAAGGCATAGATCAGCCGGCCGCCGCGGCGCATGCTGGCGTAGAGCCAGGCCGTGCTGCCGTCGCGGTAGGCTGCCATC
The DNA here is from genome assembly GCF_057657255.1 of Variovorax sp. Soil_C_19. Classification (NCBI taxonomy): domain Bacteria; kingdom Pseudomonadati; phylum Pseudomonadota; class Betaproteobacteria; order Burkholderiales; family Comamonadaceae; genus Variovorax; species Variovorax sp. Soil_C_19. Next base: position 480,999 of record NZ_JBDGIV010000004.1, read on the forward strand.
GGGCCGTCCATGCCGTAGGGTTTGGGCGCGCCGGGGCCCAGCGTCGTGGGCAGGCCCGGGAAGTTGATGCGCTGGCTGTTGTCGTGGATGCGCTTGATGCTGCCGTAGAACTCCGGCGGCACGAAGGACCACAGCTCGCCGCCGGGGGGCGCCCCGCCGACGGTGCCGGACTGGTTGCCGTTGACGGCGCGCAGTGCGCCGTCGTTGGCGCCGTAGAACACCACCACCTGCGCATCAGTGTCGGTGCCGTAGTTGATCGCCACCGGGCGCGAGTGCACCACGTCGCCGTGCACCGAGGGGCGCATGGCGCTCGAGGTGAGGGGATTGCCGGCGGTGTCCTCGCGTTCGTCGCCCTTGTTGTCCAGGCCGCGCAGCCAGTTGATCAGCGCGGCGCGCTCGGTGGTCGTCTCGACGCCGAGCGCGGTCGTGGTGATGTTGGTGTTGCCGTCGCTGAAGCTCGTCAGCGCCGTGCAGTTGCCCGGCGTGCAGGTCTTCATGTTGCGATCGGCCACGGCGAGCTGCCGCAGCATGTAGCCCTGCGCACCCTTTTCGACGACGTTGCCGTCGGGGCTTTCGGCTTCGGCCTTGTCGACGCAGTCGCCCGCAGGCCGGAAGCGCCAGTAGGTGTCGTTGTCGCTCGGCAGCGGTGTCCAGAAGCTGCGCGCGCACGGCGCGATGAAGCCGGTCTGGTTGTTGATGGCGTTGGCGCCGGCCGCGTCCTGCAGGATCAGCTGGTTGTTGCGGTCGAGGCCGAGCTGGTACTGCTTGAGATTGCCGTTCCAGCGCGGATAGGCCGATTCGTCGGGGCGGAACATGCCGACGAACACCTGGTTGAGGTACGTGCCCTGGGTGTTCACGCTCACGGGCAGGCTCACCGACGAGAACACGCTGTTGACCGACTGGATCTTGCTGAAGATGTCGTCGAGCGTTTCCTTGAGCGCCAGGCCCAGGTCGACCTCCGCGGAGAGGTCGAAATACTCGCCCTTGCTCACCGTCGCCATGCTCTGCAGCAGCGCGCTCCACCCCGGCCCCTGGCCGCCGCTCGCCTTGGCGGCCTCGACCGTGAACACGCTCACCCCCATGCTGGACTGCAGGAAGCGGGCCCATTCGTCGGCCACGTTCTCCTGCGAGCCGCTGGTGCCGAGACGGATGGTGGCGGTGTCGCCGCCGGCGGCGCGCAGCGCGGCGGTCGAGGTGACGGTGTCGGCGTTGTTGTCCTGCGCGGCACCGTTGCTGATGTAGATGACGAAGGTGCCGATGCAGTTGGCGGTGTCCGGGCCGGTGTAGCGCGTGCTGTTGACCGCCGCGAGCGGGTTGCCCCCCAGCGCATAGACCGCCTTCGAGGCGGCGCTGCCGAAGACGTTGCCCGCGTAGTCGGCCTTGGCCTTGTTGTTGCCCGCCATCGGCGCGCCGGAGCTCAGGTAGCGGTAGACCTCGGCCATCATCTTGCCGGCCTTGCCGCCGTTGGACTTGTCGTCGATCTTGTCGAGGCTGCCGATCAGCGCGGCGTACCTGGCCTGCGTGGCCTTGTCCATCAGGCGCACGCCGGCGCGCAGGTAGGCGCCGTCTTCGTTCGAGTTGCCGCCGCCGGTCTCGGTGAACATCATCACGCCGACCTTGAACTTGCCCTCCGGCAGGCTGTTGAAGGCATTCGCCAGCGCCTCGATCTCGGCGACGAAGGGCTGGTTCCAGTTGGCCGTGTTGTCGAGCACGAACAGCACGTTGGGCGCCTCGGCCGCGCTCTGGTTGTAGCCGACGAACAGGTCGATGTCCTCCGCCCGGGACGCCGCGGACAGGCCGAGCGCGAGCATCGCGGCGGCGCAGAAGGTGCGGATGATGTTCTTTTTCATAGGGCCGATCCGTTCTTCTTCGTCGTCGTCGCGATCTTCAGGAGGCGCACAGCGCCTGGAACTGTTCCTTGCTCAGCAGCACCCGCACGCCCTGGCGCACAGCAGTGGTGGTGCCGCTGGCCGCGTGCGCCACCGAGGTGCTGATGTCCCAGACCGTGTTGTATTGCTCGGGCAAGGCGTCGAGCCCGGCGCCGGCGGTCGATCCGCCGCCGCCGATGCCGCCGATGCCGAGCCCGCCGCCACCGGTCTCGGTCGATCGGGTTGCGCGCACGCAGGTGGGTGCCGCCACCTGCACCGTGTAGTCGACCGTGCCGTCGTTGTCGATGTCGACGCGGCTCACCGTTTCCTGCGGGGTCGCGAGCGAGGGCGACCCGTCGGCGCCCGGCAGCAGCAGCGAACTCGCGACCTCCTCGATCGCGCGATTTGCAGCCGCGACCGCTTCATTGCGGTTCTGCATGTTGCCCACCGACTTGAGGTTGGTGTTGCTGAGCGTGAAGCCGGCCGTGACCGCCAGCGTGATCAGCACCAGCATGATCAGCCCGACGATGAGCGCGGCGCCGCGCTGACCGGCGAGAGAGGAGGGCGGCACTGGCGTCACGGCGTTTCCCTGCGGCCGGTGACGTTGACCAGGCGCACTGCCGTGGTGAACGCGTGGCGCTTGTAGCGGTCGTTGAACGGCCCGAGCGTGGCTGCTCCAAGGTTGTAGGTGCGCGTGTCGGTATGGCCGGGCGAGGTCTCGAGGCTGCGCGCCACCACGTAGAGCTTGAGCGACACCACGTTGATCAACTGGTCGGCGGTGCAGGGCGCGGCCGTGCTGCAGTGGATGAAATTGCCGTCGGGGCTACCGTCGCCGCGGTTGGTCGGCATGGAATGGTTGGCCGGGTCGGCCCAGGCGATGGCCGTGGTGTAGTCGACGACCGCACCGGTCTTGCCGAGCGTGTCCAGGCCCAGTTCGACGCGAAAGCCCTCGATGCCCTCGATCAGCGGCACCGGCGCCTGCTGCGCGAGGCCGGTCGGCGTCAAGTCGAAGCGCGAGCGCGCCAGCGTCGGGATGCCGTCGCCCACCGTTTCGGCGTGATCGCGCACGTAGTAGATGTCGGCCACGAACCGGCGCTTGGGCGCTGGCGTCGTGCAGTCCTTCAATGCCATGGTGGCGAAGCCGGCCGTCGCGAGATCGAAGTCCGACGGCTTCTGCGTGCCGCAGAAAGACGACTGGAAATACAGCTTGCCGTCCGTATCCGCCTCGCAGCCGGCCGTGCCCGCGACGCACGGCTCGGCATGGCGCACCACCAACACGTCGGTGCCCGCCTTCTTGTTCGTCAGCAGCCCGGCACAGCCGGCCGGCACTGCGTCGTAGGCTTGCACCGGGATGTCGAGCAGGCTGCGCTTGAAATCGTCGGTCCAGTTCGCGGCCGTGTAGGGCAGGCAGGGGTCGGGCGCCGTCCCGGTCGGCACCTTCTGGGGCACGCCGCTGACCGTCAGGTCGTCGAACTGGGGCATGTAGTTTTCCCAGAAGCCCGCATGCGCGACCTCGTTCTCGAGCACGAACACGCTGAGCCGCCCGCCTTCGATCTGCCGGTTGACCTTGACCATCTCGCGCTGCGTGCTGCTCACGTTGAGGAACAGCGCGATCAGCGCGGCCAGCACCACCAGCATGATGGCGAGCGCCACCATCAGCTCGACCAGCGTCAGGCCGTGTTGGTGCCAGCGCCGGGCGCCGCGCGCCTGCGTCATGACAGCGCTCCGATGCGCACCAGCGTCGTCACCGTGCGCCGGCACCGGTCGGCCGAGCAGGCGGGCGAGGGCATGGCGGTGGTGGGCGCCACGTCGTACTGGTCCTTGCCGCAGGCCACGCCCTCGGGCGGTGCAGAAATGGGCACCAGACCCTGCCAGGCGACGGTGACCAGGTATTCGTTGTTGCCCAGGTCCTCGACGCAGCCGCGTCCGCCGATCATCGCGCCAAGCCGCGTGTCGCCCGAGGTCTCGGCCGCGCCCTGCAGCGCGTTGCACCATTCCATGGCATCGACCTGCTGGCGCGTGCCGGTGGCGGTCGGGCAGGCATCGCCCGCGCCGAGCGGCTCGCCCGTGACATAGCTCGCGGCCATGCGGCGGTTGATGGCGATGCGGCTGGCCATGTCGTTGAGCAGGATCAGCGCCTGCGAGCGCTGGTACGACTCCATCTCGGTCGACTGCAGCCGCGCCTGCAGCCCGACAAGGCCGAACAGGCCGAAGGCGACGATCAGGAGCGTGACAAGCACCTCGATCAGCGAGGTGCCGCGCTGCGCCCGTGCGGGCGCCGCCGACGACGAATGCCGAGTCACCATTTGTCGGCCGGCGTCTTCACGCCCTGGTTGTCGAGGGTGAGGTCGCCGTCGGGTTCCTGGGTGCCGGTGGGTGTGAAGGTCAGTACGTAGCCCGGAACCAGGCCGCTCGGCAGCGTGATCGTGTAGCCGTAGTTGGCCGCGACCTCCGGTGGCAGGGTGTAGCCGCTGGCCGCGAGGGTGACCTTGTTCGCATAGCTGCGGTTGGCCATCAGGAACTGCTGCTGTCGGTTGGCGATGTCCATCATCTCCGCCTGCGCAGCCGTCCGTTTGGCGCGCATCACATAGCGGGTGTAGCTGGGCAGCGCGACCGCGGCCAGGATCGCCACGATGACGACCGTGATCATCACTTCGATGAGCGTGAAGCCGCGATGCTGCACAAATGAATTCTTTGTCATTACGTTCAGCGTGCCATTGTGTTTCATATTGTTAGCAATGTGAATTTATCACATTACAACCGTTTGCAGGCCGAGTGTTGCAGGGCGGGGATGCTTCCGACCGATGGACGCTGGCGCCGTCCTACGTCGGGTCGCTGGGGCGTCACCAGAATCGATTCATTCATCTACGACCGACGCTCTTCGATGAGCAGGAGCCAGACGACATGAACAGAACACCCGGCAGCATGGGTTCAGGCGACGGAACCCGTCCCACCACCAGCGGTGGCGTGGACAACATCGGCGCAGGCGAGAAGTTCGCGAGCAGTTCCTCGGCCGCGGGCGAAGAGGACACGGCACCGACGCCGCCGGAGCGCATGCAGCAGAAGCGCCGAAACGCGGAGGCCGCCCGCCACGAAGGCTCCGCAGCCTACGGATTGCGCGAGAACTTCAGATCCGAAACCAATCGGGAGCCGCCAAACCCTGAGCAGGAGCGCACATGACATCGAAAAAGACATCGGGCAACGCCTTTCCTTTCCCCACCTCCGAAAATCACGGCAAGCCGCCGCCCCAGCCATCCACGCCGGTGCAGGAGGAGCCGAGCGAAGACGCGCTCGACAGCGGGGTCGAGGAATCCTTCCCCGCCAGCGACCCGGTTTCGGTGACAGTCACCAAGGTCAAGCTGCCGAAGGCGCCGCAGGACGACAAGGCAAAGAGCGACGCCGAGGGCAATGCTGGAAACAATCGTTAAATTAGTCATGCAGATGGGGTCGACAGGGGTGTAACCCGCTCCAGCTGGGTCGAGAACTAACTGGCGACCGCGCAATTCGCGTGGTTTGCTTGTTCAGTTCAACACCCTTCCTCGGAGTACACCCATGATCCACCGTCCCCTCGCCATCACCGCCCTCGCGCTGGGCGCGCTCACCGCCAGCTCCGCCATGGCGCAAGACAAACCCATGGCCGACAAGATGGCCAAGATGGAAAAGTGCTACGGCGTCTCGCTGGCCGGCAAGAACGACTGTGCCGCCGGCCCCGGCACCACCTGCGCAGGCACCTCCAAGGTCGACTACCAGGGCAATGCGTGGAAGAACGTGCCCACCGGCACTTGCACCACGATCAAGACCCCGAAGGGCATGGGCTCGCTCGCACCGATCAAGTCCTGATCGGCGGCCGCCGCCATGTCGAACGTTCTCACGGCCGGAGTCGGCCTGAAACCGGAGCATTTCGAGCCAGCGCTCGGCGCACGCGCCCAAGGCCTGTGGTTCGAGGTGCATCCCGAGAACTACATGGTGGCCGGCGGGCCCCGGCTCGGATGGCTCGAAGCGATCCGGGCCCACCATCCGGTGTCGCTGCACGGGGTTTCGCTCTCGCTTGCGGGCGATGCCGAGCCTGATGCCGCCCACCTGCAGCGCCTGGTCGAACTGGCCCGTCGCATCGAGCCCGCGCTGATCTCCGAACACCTCGCCTGGTCGTCACGGGACGGCCGCTACTTTCCGGACCTGCTGCCATTTCCGCGCAGCACGGCCGCATTGAAGCGCATCGCCGCGAACATCGCGCGCACGCAGGATGCGCTCGGCACCGCCATCGCAGTGGAGAACCCGTCGCACTATCTGCGCATCGACGGGCATGAATGGGACGAGATCGATTTCCTGCGCGAGCTGGCACGGCGCACCGGCTGCTCGCTGCTGCTCGACATCAACAACGTCTACGTCTCTGCGCGCAATCTCGGCTTCTCCGCCGACGAGTGGATCGACCGCTTTCCGCACGCGCTGGTCAGCGAGGTCCATCTGGCGGGCCACAGCACCGATCCGGCGTTGGGTGAAACCTTGCTGATCGATTCGCACGATGCGCCGGTCGCGGCCGAGGTCTGGCAGCTCTACCGCCGCTTCATCGAGCGCGCAGGTGCGCGGCCCACGCTGGTCGAGCGCGACGGCAACCTGCCGGGCTTCGGCGAGTTGATGGCCGAACGCGGGCAGGCGGCAGAAGAACTCACACGCGAGACAGTCCTACAGGAGTCCATCGCATGAACACGACCCTTGGCGACTTCCAGCAAGCCTTTGCGCAGGCCCTGTTTGCCGCGCCCGGCGCCGTTGCGCCCGAGATGCAGGCGCTGGCGGGGCAACCCGCTTTCGCGGTGTACCGCAACACCGTCATGAAGGGCTGCATCGACACGCTGCAAGCCAACTTTCCCGCGGTGGTTCGGCTCGTCGGCGAGGAATGGTTCCGCGCCGCGGCCGCCATCCACGCGGCCGTCGAAGCGCCGCAGGATGGCCGGCTGCTGCACTACGGCCATGGTTTTGCCGATTTCCTGCGCCAGTTCGAGCCGGCTGGCGAACTCGTCTACTTGCCCGGCGTGGCGCAGCTCGATGCCTTCTGGCGCGAAGCCCACGTCGCGACGGACGCGCCGGTGGCCGATGCCGGCTGGGTGGCCGGCCGCGATCTGGCCACGCTGGTGCTCGAGCCGCATCCGGCGGCCCGCTGGGCCTGGTTCCCGGACCAGCCGATCTTCAGCATCTGGGAACGCAATCGCCGGCACGATCCAGTCGACGAGGAACTGGATTGGCAAGGGGAGGGCGCCTTGCTCACGCGGCCGCACGACACCGTCCAGTGGCAGGAGATCCCGCGCGCCGGCTGCGTGTTCCTCGACGCCTGCGCCGAAGGCGCGAGGCTGGCCGACGCTGCCGAGGAAGCGCTGCTGGCCGACCCTGGCGCCGACCTGGCCGCCACCTTCGGCATCCTGCTGCGCGCCGGCGCCTTCGTTGGTGCGCAGGCCTCCATCGTTTCAACGGGAAGACCTTCATGAACAACAACAACAGCAGCCGCCTTCGCACCCACGCCATGCCGAACGTGGAGCGCGGCCCCCGCGCCGGCCTGCTCGCACGCTGGAACGCGGCCGCCGATCTGCTCACGCGCATGGTGCCGCACGACCTGCTCGCGCTTGCCGCGCGCGTGGCTGTCGCCGCGATCTTCTTCCTGTCGGGCCGCACCAAGGTCGAGGGCTTCCTCACGCTGACCGACAGCGCCTATTACCTCTTCAGCACCGAATACAAGCTGCCGCTGATTCCGCCCGAGATCGCCGCGCACCTTGCGGCCTATGCGGAGCACCTGTTTCCGTTGCTGCTGGTGCTCGGGTGTTGGCGCCGAGGTAAAACTGAGCCACCGCGCCGACTGAATCGTGAGCCAGGGGTGGAAGCCGACGCAGCAATGGT
>NZ_JBDGIV010000005.1:0-449498 GCF_057657255.1 Variovorax sp. Soil_C_19
TACAACCTCAAGCGGGTGTTCAACATGAAGGGAGCGCCCTGGATGCTCCGGGCGCTGGGGGGCTGAGGCCCTTGGGGCAATCGCTCGCCTAACGAAAAATGCCCCGCTCTCGCGGGGCATCTCGATCTAAGCGGGCGGCAGACTATTTACACAGACTGTCGCCGGGCGGCTTTTTCATTGGGACCTCGCGGCCGGTCGATCAGTAGTAGCGCGAGCTGTTCATGCGGCGCATGGCGTCGTAGATCGTCGGCATGCGGGCTTCGCGGGCGCTTTCGGCCATGCGGGCCAGCGCATCGACCTTGGCGGCGGCAGCGGCCGGAACCTTGCCTTCGGACTCGTGGCGCCACGTGGCGGCCTGCAGCTCCTGCATGATGCGCGGGTCGTTCTTGGCGGTTTCGAGGAAACGGGCATCGGCACGGGCCGCGGCGCGGCGGTGGGCCGCAGCGTTCCAGGTGCCTGCCACCGTGTCGCGCAGCGAACCGGCGAACAGCGCGATGCCGGCGAACACGGCGCCGCAGAGCACCGCCCAGCCGGCGAGCAGCGCGCCTTCGTCCCAATGGGTGACGAGGTTGTCGGCCACCACCGCCGCGGCGGCAAGCGCTGCGACGATCAGGAGGACGATCAGGGGACGCGAACCGTTGGCGCCCGCGCGGGCAGCCTTCAGGCGGGCAAACAGAACCTCGGCGCGATCGACGCCGGGATGGGAAGTGGGTTGGTCAACGTGGACGAAGCTGGTCATGATGAATCCCTCCTAGGGATGATTTACGGTGTCGATGGGGTGATATTAGGGTTTGCCCTAGTGTTTGGCTACTTTATCTTTCTGATGTTTATCATTCACAACACTGATGGACGTCAATTTCCGTACCCTCGACCTCAACCTGCTGCGCGTCTTCGACGAAGTGATGGCGGAGCGCAACCTGACGCGCGCCGCGCGCAATCTGTCGATCACCCAGCCGGCCGTGAGCAATGCCCTGCGCCGGTTGCGCGACACCCTGGGCGACGAACTCGTGACGCGCGCGGGCGCCGGCGTCGAGCCCACGCCGCGCGCGCTGGCGCTCTGGCCCACGGTGCGCGACGCGCTGCGGCAGCTGCAGCACACGCTGGCGCCGGGCGAATTCGACGCGGCCTCGGCCGACAGCACCTTCGTTCTGGCCATGGCCGACGCGACCGCGGCCGAGCTCATTCCAGGCCTGGTGCAGATCGTCGAGAGGGAAGCGCCCGCCATCTCGCTGCGCGTGCTGCCGCTGACCACACGCGATCCGCGCCGCATGCTCGAGCAGGAAGAAGTCGACATGGCGGTGGGCTACTTCCCGGCCGTGATCGCCAGCCTCGCCGCCCGGGGCCAGTCGGGCGCAGGGGTGGCGTTCGAGACCCAGCGGCTCTACCTGGGCCAGTACGTCTGCGTGATGCGGCGCGGGCACCCGCTGGCCGACACGCCGCTCACGCTCGACGGCTACTGCGCCGCACGGCACCTGCTGGTGAGCTTTTCGGGCCGGCCCTACGGCTTCATCGACCAGACGCTCGGCGCGCTGGGGCGCGAGCGGCACATCGTGGTGACGGTGAACCAGTTCTTCACGGCCGGCCGGGTGGTGGCCAACTCGGATCTGCTGACGGTGCTGCCACGCCACTTCGTGACCGTGACCGGCATCGAGGACCAGCTGGTGCTGCGCGAGCTGCCGTTCGACCAGCCGATGGTGCATGTCGACGCGATCTGGCATCGGCGCGCCCAGCACGGGCACGCGCACGAATGGCTGCGCACCGCATTGATGCGCTCGGCCGCATCAGCGTTCGCCGATCCGGCGCTGGGCCGGCAAGCGGGCGGCCAGGGCTGAACGCAGGCGCTCAGCGAACGACGCTGAGCCAGGCGCTGGCGGCGATGCGCAGTTCCTGCGCCTGGTGCGCATTCATGCCGGCGCGCACGTCTGCGCTTTCCATCAGCGTGGCGGCGTGGCTGCGCGGCAGGGCATCGGCCGGGGCGGAACGAAAGAATTGGGCCACTTGGGCAAGAAGGTTGGACATGGCGAGTGCGCTGCTTTTGGCTGCGCGAAGTAGTTGGTGCTTCAAGGATAAGGGTTATCCCTAGTATTTAAACCCCCTCCCTCATGCGCTTTGTGCATGGGCTGATTCCTCTAGACTGGCCCGACGATGAAGCTGCAACTGCTCTCCGACCTGCACCTGGAATCCCATCCGAACTTCGTTGCCGAGCCCGCACCCGGGGCCGACATGCTGGTGCTGGCGGGCGACATCGGCTCCTATCAGCAGGGCTCGCGCCTCGTCGACACCGACTTCGGCCTGGGCCGCTTCTCGCCGCGCCACGGCTGGCCCGTGCCGGTGGTCTACGTGCCGGGCAACCACGAATACGACAACACCGATTTCGACGAAACCCATGCCCGGCTTCGCGCGCTCTGCGACGCGCTCGACATCCGCTGGCTCGAGCGCGAGACGGCGGTCATCGAGGGCATCCGCTTCGTCGGCACCACGCTGTGGGCCGACTTCGACGCGCTCGTCGACCCGGCGGTCGACGGCCTGGCCGACGCACTCAAGAAACGCGGCAAGGCGATGCGCGCGGCCGACTTCTATCTCGAGAAGGCGGCCACGGTCCGCCACGGGCAGCCGTTCATGTCGGCCGCGCTGCGCGAGCAGGCGCTCGCATGCCAGGCCTGGCTCGAACAGGCGCTGGCCGAACCGTTCGACGGCACCACCGTGGCCATCACGCATTTCGCGCCAAGCCTCGCGAGCGCCGATCCGCGCTACGGCCTCAGGCCGGGTACAGCCGGCTTCTGCAATGCGCTCGACCCGCTGCTCGCCCACGCGCAGCTGTGGCTGCACGGCCACCTGCACTGTCCGTTCGACTATGTGAAGAACGGCTGCCGCGTGGTGGCTAATCCGCTCGGCTACAAAGGCAAGGGCGAACAGGAAGGCTTCCGGCCGCATCTGCTGATCGATATTTCCTGACGAAAGAATCGCGCGTGCTCAACGGCTTGTGGCTGGGTTTCTTCCTCGTGGCGGCGCTCGCCGCCCTCGGCCGCTGGCTCGTCGGCGGCGATCCGGGCGTCTTCGCGGCCATCGTCGAAAGCCTGTTCGCGATGGCGCGGCTCGCGGTCGAGGTGATGGTGCTGCTGTTCGGCACGCTCACGCTGTGGCTCGGCTTCCTGCGCATCGCGGAAGCGGCGGGGCTGGTCGGCTGGCTTGCGCGGCTGCTCGGGCCGCTGTTCCGGCGGCTCATGCCGGACGTGCCCGCGGGCCATCCGGCGCTGGGGCTCATCACGATGAACTTCGCGGCCAACGCGCTCGGGCTCGACAACGCGGCCACGCCGATCGGCCTGAAGGCCATGCGCGAACTGCAGCGGCTCAATCCCGACCCGGTCACCGCCACCAACGCGCAGATCCTGTTCCTCGTGCTCAACGCCTCGTCGCTCACGCTGCTGCCGGTGACGATCTTCATGTACCGCGCGCAGCAGGGCGCCGCCGATCCGACGCTGGTGTTCCTGCCGATCCTGCTCGCCACCAGCGCATCGACGCTCGCCGGCCTGCTCGCGGTGGCGGCCGTGCAGCGGCTGCGGCTCTGGGACCCCGTGGTGCTGGCCTACCTGGTACCGGCCGCGCTGCTGCTCGGCGGCTTCATGGCGCTGCTCGGCAGCCTCTCGGCGGCAGCGATCGCCGCGCTGTCGTCGCTGACGGGCAACCTGGCGCTGTTCGGCGTGATCGTCGCTTTTCTCGTGGCCGGCGCGGTGCGCCGCATCAAGGTCTACGAGTGCTTCGTCGAAGGCGCGAAGGAAGGCTTCGACATCGCAAAGAACCTGCTGCCCTACCTCGTCGCCATGCTGTGCGCCGTGGGGGTGCTGCGCGCATCGGGCGCGCTCGACGCCGCGCTGGCGGGGCTGCGCTGGCTGGTGGAGATGGGCGGCTGGGACACGCGCTTCGTCGATGCGATGCCGACCGCCCTGGTCAAGCCCTTCTCGGGCAGCGCGGCGCGCGCGATGCTGATCGAGACCATGCAGAGCCAGGGTGTCGATAGCTTTCCCGCGCTCGTGGCCGCCACCATCCAGGGCAGCACCGAGACCACCTTCTACGTGCTCGCGGTGTACTTCGGCGCCGTGGGCATCCAGCGCGCCCGGCATGCGGTGGCCTGCGCCCTCCTGGCCGAAGCGGCCGGCGTGGCCGCGGCCGTCGGGGTCTGCTACTGGTTCTTCGGCTGAAACCGAGCGCGCAAGCCTGACTTCTCATCCGTTCGCGACGATGCCGCTTGTAGGGCGCTGGTCGAGGTAAGCTCCTGCGCATGCCCTCTGAGCGCAGCCCTGCAACAAAGCCGCCGGACACAGGATTTGCCGCGCTGGTGACCAGCATTCGCCAGGTGCACGAAGAGTGCGCTGTCCGGGCGACCCGCGCCGTCAACATCAGCCTCACTTGGCGCAACTGGCTGATCGGCTCCCACATCCACCACTACGAATTGCAAGGCGCCGATCGCGCCCGCTATGGGGACAAGCTGCTGGTCGAACTGTCGGAAGCCTTGCGCGCTCAAGGCGTCAGCAACAGCGGCAAACGCCAGCTGTATGGCTACCTGGCCTTCTACAGGGCCTATCCGCAGATTGTGCGGGCGGTGTCCGCACAATCTGCGGCCCTGCATCCGCCCACGGCCCCGGAAGGAAAAGTGCGGACGGCGTCCGCACCATCGCCCACCACCGTTTCCTCAACCGACCCCGAACTGCTCGTCACTCGGCTTTCCTACAGTCACTTCGAGCAGTTGGTCGAGCTCGACGACGCACCGCAGCGAGCCTTCTACGAAGCCGAAGCACTGCGCGGGAACTGGTCCGTGCGCGAACTCAAGCGCCAGATCGCGAGCCAGTATTGGCAACGCAGCGGACTGTCCATCGACAAAGCCGCACTTTCGAAACGCACCCATGAGGGTGCGGAGCAGAACGCGCCGCAGCAGGTCATTCGCGATCCCTACGTGTTCGAGTTTCTGGGCCTCAAACCCCAGGAAGTGGTGACCGAAGGCCAACTCGAGGACGCGCTGCTCGAAAAGCTTCAGGGGTTCCTTCTGGAACTGGGCCACGGCTTCTGCTTCGAGGCGCGGCAAAAGCGCCTCCTGATCGGAGGCGAGCACTTCTTCGTGGACCTGGTCTTCTATCACCGCGTCCTCAAATGTCATGTGCTTATCGAACTCAAGAACGACGCGTTCCGCCATGAGCATCTGGGACAGCTCAACAGTTACGTGGGGTACTACAAGCAGCATGAAATGAGCGATGGCGACCAGCCACCGATCGGCATTCTTCTGTGCACACGAAAGAACGTTGAACTCGTGGAATACGCATTGGCGGGCATGAGCAATCAGTTGTTTGTGTCGCGATACCAGGTGCAGTTGCCAGAAAAGGAAGAGATCGCCGCGTTTCTGCACAAGGCGGTAGAGGAGCTGAGGAGCGCGTGAACACGAGGGAGGGCCATGTTCGATCTGCTCCGCAGGCTGTCGATCTACACCCCGTACGTGACCGAGGGAATGACGGCCCCGCCAGCGGCACTGCCGGCAGCTGAGCCAGAATAGCCCTTCCCTGCCTTCCAACGCGCCGCTTCTTCCGTGACCACCTCCCGCCGGGCCCAGCCCCCGACCTTCTCGCCCGCTGAATTCCGCGCGGCGCTCGGCATGTTCGCCACCGGCGTGACCATCGTCACCGCGCGATCGGCCGAGGGCACGCTGGTCGGCCTTACTGCCAATTCGTTCAACTCGGTCTCGCTCGCGCCGCCGCTGGTGCTTTGGAGCCTCTCGCGTGCCGCGGCCTCGATGCCGGCGCTCAGCGCGGGCTCGCACTATGCGGTCAACATCCTGGCGGCCGACCAGAAAGCGCTGGCCGAGCGCTTCGCCACCAAGAACATCGACCGCTGGGTCGACGTGGCCTTCACCGAAGGACTCGGCGGCGCGCCGGTGCTCGCGGGCGCGGCGGCGAGCTTCGAATGCTTCAACCGCAGCCGCTACGACGAAGGCGATCATGTGATCTTCGTGGGCGAGGTGGAGCGCTGCACGCACGACGACACGGCATCGCCGCTGCTCTTTCACGGCGGGCGCTTCTACACCGAACATCCGCTGTGACCGGCGCCTTCTGCGGCGCACAAGAAAAACAAGACCCATGATCCAGCGCAAGACCCACCTCGACTCTTTGGCCATCGGTCTGCTCATCGCCTGCTGTGCCTTCTGGGGGCTGCAGCAGATCCTCATCAAGACCACCGTCACCGAAGTGCCGCCGCTCTGGCAGGCCTCGATCCGCATGGCAGGTGCGGTGCTGCTGCTGTGGCTGTGGTGCGTGTGGCGCCGCGTGCCGCTGTTCGAGCGCGACGGCACGCTCGGAGCCGGCCTGCTCGCGGGGCTGCTGTTCGCGGGCGAGTTCGCGGGCATCTACCTGGGGCTGCAGAACACCAGCGCGTCGCGGCTCACGGTGTTTCTCTACACCGCGCCGTTCTGGGTGTCGCTGCTGCTGCCGCGCTGGGTGCCGTCGGAGCGGCTGCGCGGCTTCCAGTGGCTGGGCCTTTTGATCGCGTTCGCGGGCGTGGTGCTGGCCTTCAGCGAAGGCTTCGGCCACATGAGTTCGACGCAGCTCGTCGGCGACGCCATGGCGCTCGGGGCCGGCATGCTCTGGGGCCTGACGACGCTCACGCTGCGCACCACGCGCCTCGCCACGGCGAGCGCCGAGAAGACGCTGTTCTATCAAGTGGCAGTCACCGCCGCGGTGTGCCCGCTGCTGTCGCTCGTGCTCGGCGAGTCGTGGGGTTTCTCGTACTCCGCCTGGGCCTGGACCTCGATCGCGCTGCAGACCGTGGTCGGCGCATTCGCGAGCTATCTCGCGTGGATGTGGCTGCTGCGGCACTACCCGGCCACGCACATGTCGTCGTTCACCTTCCTCACGCCGCTGTTCGCGCTGGTGTTCGGCGTGGCGCTGCTGAAGGAGCCGCTCACGGCACAGCTGATCGTGGCGCTCGTGGGCGTGGCGGTCGGCATCGTGCTCGTGAATCGGCGGCCCGCAGTGCCGAAGGTGCACCGGTGAGCCATTTCCAGCACGTCCTCGACGAGATCGTCGACACCCTGCAGCCGCAGCTCGGCCAGGGCGGCACGGTCGCAAGCTACATCCCTGCGCTCGCCTCGGTCGATCCGCGCCAGCTCGGCATCGCACTGCGCACCTGCGAGGGTGAGGAAGCCGGCGCCGGCGACTTCGAGACGCCGTTCTCGATCCAGAGCATCTCGAAGCTCTTCACGCTCACGCTCGCCATGCAGCGCGTGGGCGACGCGCTGTGGGAGCGCATCGGACGCGAGCCCTCGGGCAACCCTTTCAACTCGCTGGTGCAGCTCGAGAACGAACACGGCAAGCCGCGCAACCCGTTCATCAATGCGGGCGCGATCGCGGTGGCCGACCGGCTCGTGAGCCAGGCGCTGCAGGCGGGCGGCAGCGCCAAGGCCGACATCCTCGCGCTGATGGCGAGCCTCTGCGACGAGCCCATCGCCTTCGACAGCGAAGTGGCGCAGTCGGAGGCCGCCACCGGGTTCCGCAATGTCGCGCTCGCCAACTTCATGAAGAGCTTCGGCAAGATCGACAACGACGTGGGCGCGGTGCTCGACACCTATTTCCACCAGTGCGCGCTGCGCATGAGCTGTCGCCAGCTCGCGCGCGCCGCGGCCTTCCTGTGCCGCGACGGCGCGCATCCGATCGACGGCCGCGCCGATGTCACGGGCGAGCGGCAGACACGGCGCATCAACGCGCTGATGCTGACCTGCGGCACCTACGATGCCGCCGGCGACGTCGCCTTCTCGATCGGCCTGCCCTGCAAGAGCGGCGTCGGCGGCGGCATCGTGGCCGTGGTGCCCGACCGGCTCACGCTCTGCGTCTGGTCGCCCGCGCTCGACGCGTCGGGCAATTCGCTGCTCGGCATGAAGGCGCTCGAACTGTTCGTTGCGCGCACCGGGCTGTCGGTGTTCTGAGGCCGGCGCGGCGCGCCCCGGCGCCCATGGCGTCAGGCGACAATGCCCGCGCAAGATCACGCATGCCCCGAATGACCGAACCCACCGACACCGACGACACCCCGCCCCTGCACGAGCCCCGCCTGTGGCGCGACGGCCTCTGGACCGCCCGCGTGATCAAGAACGAAGACGACGACGGCTGGGCCGTCGAGATGACGCGCCATGGCGACCCCGAGCCCGCGCTCGTCGGCCCCTGGACCATGGGCCGCGACAAGAAGAACCCGAAACCGCTCGATGGCCCGGCGTTCTCCACGCTCGTGAAGACCGCCGCCGAGGTCATCCGCCGGCACGAGCAGCAGCTGCACGCCACGCTCAACAAGCACGTGACCGTGACCACGCGCGACGACCGGCGCGTGCGCGTGTCGCTCGCGATCGTGCCCGACGAGGACAACCCCTCGGCCACGCTCACGGCGCACGACGCTGCGGACGACACGGAGCTGGCGAGCGTGAGCGTGTCGCCCGCGTTCCGGCTCACCGCGTCCAGCGCGGCCGCCTGGATCGAATCGGGCTACGCGCGTCCGCGGGGTTAGCAAGTCCCACAGGCGCTGCGCGCGAATAACACACGTTTCGCACATTCGCCAATTAGCGAAACAGCGTATGTTCACGCGAGGGTGAACCGAGGAAGAATTCGCCCCAACGAGCAATCGTTACCAGTCATTCGACGCCCGCTGCCAGTGCTGCCAGCGAGGTGTCGGGCAATAAAGCCCGAATCGGTTTCACCACCGGTTCGGGCTTTTTTGTTTTTTCGGTCGCAACAACGCCTTTTCAAAACGGATGCGCGGGCATCCGGTGGCGCAGCGTTGCCCGAAGAAGAAGCACTGGCAGCACAGCGCTCGTTTGCAGGGGCCGCGCGGCGGGAGGAGACACCCAAATCGCAGTTCCGAAGGTCGGATGTTCCTGATGACTCGCACAAAACCAAAGCAAAGGAATTTGACATGACGAACGCTTTCAACCGCCGCCAGATCGTGAAGACCGGGGGCTCGATGATCGTGCTGGGTGCCGCCGGCGGCGTGGGCGGCCTGGCCCGCGCGCAGGACGGCGCCAGCGTGAAGCTCGGCCTGCTGCATTCGCTCTCGGGCACGATCGCCATCGCCGAAGCCTCGCTGGTCGATGCCGAGAAGCTGGCGATCGAGGAGATCAATGCCGCCGGCGGCGTGCTCGGCAAGAAGATCGAGGCGGTGGTCGAAGACGGCGCGAGCGAGAACTCGGTGTTTGCCGAGAAGGCCCGCAAGCTGCTCGAGCGCGACAAGGTCGCGGCGATCATCGGCTGCTACACCTCGGCCTCGCGCAAGGCACTGCTGCCGGTGCTCAACCAGGCCAAGGGCCTGCTGTTCTATCCGACCTACTACGAAGGCCAGGAGCAGGACAAGCGCGTGTTCTATCCCTCGCAGGAAGCCACGCAGTCAGTGATCGCAGCCGTGGAGTGGATGGCGCGCGAGAAAGGCAAGAACTTCTTCCTCGTCGGCTCCGACTACATCTATCCGCGCACCTGCAACAAGATCGCCAAGCCCGCCATCGCGAAGGCCGGCGGCAAGGTGCTTGGCGAAGAATACGCACCGCTGGGCCACACCGAGTTCTCGTCGATCATCAACAAGATCAAGGCCGCCAAGCCCGACTGCATCTACAGCACGGTGGTGGGCGGGTCGAACGTGGCCTTCTACAAGCAGCTGCGCGCGGCGGGCCTGGACGGCGCCAAGCAGGTGCTGCTCTCGACCGTGGTGTCTGAGAACGAGATCGACGGCATCGGCAAGGACAACGCCGCGGGCTACTACGCCTGCATGGGCTACTTCCAGAGCATCAAATCGCCGGCCAACGAGAAGTTCGTGAAGGCCTTCAAGGCCAAGTACGGCCAGGAGCGCGTGATCGGCGACCCGATGGAGGTGGCCTACAACAGCGTGTACCTGTGGAAGCTGGCGGTGGAGAAGGCCAGGTCCTTCGACGTCGACAAGGTCACGGCCGCCGCCGCGGGCGTGGAGATCGAGGCACCCGAAGGCACCGTGCGCGTGCACGCCACCAACCACCACGTCTGGAAGAAGGTGCGCGTGGGCCGTGCGCGGCCCGACGGGCAGTTCGACATCGTGTGGGAATCGCCGCAGCTGGTCGAGCCCAACCCCTTCCCGAAGGTCTGAACGCGATGAACTTCGACATCGCGGTGATGCAGGTGTTCAACGGCGTGAGCCTGTTCACCATCCTGCTCTTGATGGCGCTCGGGCTGGCCATCGTGTTCGGCCTGATGGGCGTCATCAACATGGCGCACGGCGAGCTGATGGCGCTGGGCGCCTACATGACCTACCTGGCCGCGCGCTTCTTTGCGCACTTCGCGCCAGGCTTCATGGACCTGTACCTGTTCGCTGCGATTCCGTTCGCGTTCGCCGTGACCTTCGCGTTCGGCTATGCGCTGGAGCGGGGTTTCATCCGCTTCTTCTACGACCGGCCGCTGGACACCCTGCTCGCCACATGGGGCCTGAGCCTCATGCTGCAGCAGGCCTATCGCTCGATCTTCGGCGCGCAGGAAGTGAGCGTGCCGCTGGCCTCGTGGCTCGCCGGTGCCTGGGAGCCCACCGCGGGCATCCAGCTGCCGCTGAATCGCATCTTCATCGTCGGGCTCACGGCACTGGTCGCGGTCGGCGTGTACCTGCTGCTGTACCGCACGCCGTGGGGGCTGAAGGTGCGCGCCGTCACCCAGAACCGCGCCATCGCCGGCGCGGTGGGCATCGACACGCACCGCGTCGACGCGATGACCTTCGCGCTGGGCTCGGGCCTGGCGGGCATCGCGGGCGCGGTGTTCACGATGATCGGCTCGACCAACCCGGGCACGGGCCAGCTGTACATCGTCGACTCGTTCATCGTGGTGGTGTTCGGTGGCGTGCAGAGCCTCATCGGCACCGCGCTCTCGGGCTTTGCCATCGCGCAGTCGCAGACCTGGCTCGAGTACCTCATGAGCGGCTCGATGGCAAAGGCCACGATCCTGCTGCTGGTGATCGCGGTGCTGTACTTCCGGCCCCACGGCCTGTTCGCCACGCGGTCGAGGAGCTGAGGCATGCACGGACTTTCTGCTGAACGCCAGCGCGACATCGGCGCCATGCTGGCCGTGCTGGTGCTGCTCGCCGTGGTGCTGCCGCTCACGCTCGACCCCTTCCGCCTCAACCTCGTGAGCAAGTACCTGGCCTTCGCGTTCGTCGCGGTGGGTGTGGTGCTCACCTGGGGCTACGGCGGGGTGCTGAGCCTGGGCCAGGGCATGTTCTTCGGCCTGGGCGGCTACATGATGGCGATGTTCCTCAAGCTCGAGGCGTCCGCACCCGAGCTGCCGGACTTCATGGTGTGGAGCAGCGTCGAGCAGCTGCCCGCATGGTGGCAGCCGTTCCATTCGCTGGGCTGGACGGTCGTGGGGATCCTCGTCGTTCCTGCGGTGCTGGCGTATGTGTTCTCGTACGCGATCTTCAAGCGGCGCGTGAGCGGCGTGTACTTCGCGATCGTCACGCTCTCGCTGGCGCTCACCCTAACGGTGGTGGTGGTCGGCCAGCAGGGCGACACCGGTGGTGCCAACGGCATTACCGACTTCCGCACGCTGCTGGGATGGGACATCGTGGGCGACGAAGCCAAGCGCACGATGTACTTCGTCGAGGTGGCGGCCATCGCGCTGGTGATGGCGGTGTCGCTCGCCATCGTGCGCAGCCGTTTCGGCAAGCTGCTGATCGCCATCCGCGACAAGGAAGACCGCGTGCGCTTCAGTGGCTACAACACGGCGCACATGAAGGCCTTCGTGTTCGCGGTGGCCGCCGCGCTGTCGGCGATCGGCGGCGCGTTCTACAGCCTGCAGGTCGGACTCATCGCGCCGAGCGTGATCGGCGTCGTGGCCTCGGTCGAGATGGTGATCTACGCGGCGGTCGGCGGCCGGCTGTCGATTCCGGGCGCGGTGGTCGGTGCGCTGTTGATCGGCTTTCTCAAGTCGTACTTGTCGGAGACCTTTCCCGAGGGCTGGCTGTACGTGCTGGGCGCGGTGTTCATCCTGGTGGTGTGGGCAATGCCGAACGGGCTCGCGGGCCTGGGCGACAAGCTCGTGCGCCGACGTGCCGTGGTGGAGGTTGCCCCATGAACGCAACGATGACGATGTCCAACGGCGGGCTGCCGCAGGCCGCCTCGGCCGTGCCGCCCTCGAACGAGCAGATCCTGCGCATCGAGGACCTGACCGTGTCCTTCGACGGCTTCAAGGCCGTGGACGGCCTGAGCCTCTCGGTCGAGCGCAACGAGCTGCGCGTGATCATCGGCCCGAACGGCGCCGGCAAGACCACGCTGCTCGACATGGTGTGTGGCAAGACCAAACCCAGCGCAGGCCGCGTGCTGTTCAACGGCCAGGACCTCGGTCGCCTCAACGAGTACGAGATCGTGCGCGCCGGCGTGGGCCGCAAGTTCCAGACTCCCTCGGTCTACGAAGACCTGTCGGTGCTCGAGAACTTCGAAATCTCGCTGCCGCGCATGCACGGCCTGCTGCAGTCGCTGACCTTCCGTCGCACGCGCGCCCTGCGCGAACGCATCGATGCGATGGCCGAGGAAGTCTTCCTGTCCGATCGCCTCGACCACCGCGCCGGGCAGCTCAGCCACGGGCAGAAGCAGTGGCTAGAGATCGGCATGCTGCTGATGCAGGAGCCCGAGCTGCTGCTGCTCGATGAGCCCGTGGCGGGCATGAGCCCGCGCGAGCGCGAGCAGACGGGCGACCTGCTGCGCCGCGTCTCGGCGGGCAAGTCGGTGGTCGTCATCGAGCACGACATGGACTTCGTCAAGCGCATCGCACACCGCGTCACGGTGCTGCACCAGGGCAAGTTGCTGAGCGAAGGTACAGCCGCCGAAGTGCAGGCCGACCCGCGCGTGATCGACGTGTACCTCGGCCACTGAACGAAGGAGAAATGCTGATGCTCGAAGTCTCCGAACTCAATGTCGCCTACGGCGAATCGCACGTCATCCGCGACGTCTCGTTGCGCGTCGCACCCCGCGAGGCGGTGGCGATCATGGGCCGCAACGGCATGGGCAAGACCACGCTGTTGAAGTCGCTGATCGGCCTGCTGCCCGCGCGCAGCGGCCGCATCCTGCTCGAGGGAAGCGAACTCACGGCGCTGCCGAGCTACCAGCGCGTGGCGCAAGGCCTGGCTTTCGTGCCGCAGGGGCGCATGGTGTTTCCGTTCCTCACGGTGGAGCAGAACATCCTGGCCGGAGCGGCCAAGTCGGGCCACCGCACGGTGCCCGACTACCTCTACACCTTCTTCCCGGTGCTCAGGGACATGAAGCAGCGCAAGGCCGGCAACCTCTCGGGCGGCCAGCAGCAGATGCTGGCGATCGCGCGCGCGCTGATCTCGGAGCCGAAAGTGCTGATCCTCGACGAGCCCACCGAGGGCATCCAGCCTTCGATCATCAAGGAGATCGCGCAGACGCTCAACGTGCTGCGCGCCGAGCGCGGTTTTGCCGTCGTGGTTTCGGAGCAGGTGCTGAGCTTCGCGCTCGCGCTGGCGGACCGCTTTCTCGTCATCGACCGGGGCCGCATCGTGCATGACGAAGCGCGGGCCACGCTCGACCAGGACAAGGTCAGGTCGTTCCTGACCGTGTGAGCCCTTCTCTTTTTCCCTTCAACCACCCTCCAGGAGCAACGTCATGAGACATGGTGATATTTCGAGCAGCAACGATTGCGTCGGCGTCGCGGTCGTCAACTACAAGATGCCTCGCCTGCATACCAAGGCCGAGGTGCTGGCCAACGCACGCAAGATCGGCGAGATGCTGGTCGGCATGAAGAAAGGGCTGCCGGGCATGGACCTGGTGATCTTCCCGGAGTACTCGACCCACGGGATCATGTACGACGCCAAGGAGATGTACGACACCGCGTCGGCCATCCCCGGCGAAGAAACCGCGATCTTCGCGGACGCCTGCCGCCGCGCCAACGTGTGGGGCGTGTTCTCGCTGACCGGCGAGCGCCATGAGGAGCATCCGAACAAGGCGCCCTACAACACGCTGATCCTCATGAACAACCAGGGCGAGATCGTCCAGAAGTACCGCAAGATCATGCCGTGGGTTCCGATCGAGGGCTGGTATCCGGGCGACTGCACCTATGTGAGCGACGGCCCGAAGGGCATGAAGATGAGCCTGATCATCTGCGACGACGGCAACTACCCCGAGATCTGGCGCGACTGCGCGATGCGCGGCGCCGAGCTCATCATCCGCTGCCAGGGCTACATGTACCCCGCGAAGGAGCAGCAGATCATGGTCTCGAAGGCCATGGCCTTCATGAACAACACCTACGTGGCCGTGGCCAACGCGGCCGGCTTCGACGGCGTGTACTCGTACTTCGGCCACTCGGCGCTGATCGGCTTCGACGGCCGCACGCTCGGCGAATGCGGCGAAGAGGAAATGGGCATCAACTACGCCGAGCTGTCGATGGGCCTGATCCGCGATGCGCGCAAGAACGGCCAGTCGCAGAACCACCTGTTCAAGCTCGTACACCGCGGCTACACCGGGACCATCAACTCGGGCGATGGCGACAAGGGTGTGGCCGCCTGCCCCTACAACTTCTACACGCAGTGGATCAACGACCCCGAGGGCACGCGCGAGCGGGTGGAGTCGTTCACGCGCAGCACGGTCGGCACGCCCGAGTGCCCGATCGAGGGCATTCCGAACGAGCCCGCGAAGCACCGCTGAGCCACTGCGGCGCCCCGCCATTCCCTTCAACGCAAGAAAAAGAGGTATGCCATGAGTCAGACGCATGTCGACGACGAGGTGCTCGGCGACGAGTACGAGCACGACCCGGTTCCGCTCTCCAAGCGGCGCAGCACCTTCTCGGTCTCGATGGTGTGGCTCGGGTTCCCGATGATCATCACGGGCGCCATGACGGGCTCCATCCTGGTGGCAGGCATGGGCTTCCAGTCCGCACTGCTCGCGATGATCGTTGGCAACCTGCTGATGTTCGCGTACGTCGGGTCGCTCGGCGTGCTGGGCACGGCGCGCGGCCACAACTTCGCGCTGCTGGCCAGCGCCAGCTTCGGCAAGAAGGGCTACGTGTTCGCCTCGGGCCTGCTGTCGACCTTGCTGCTGGGCTGGTACGCGGTGCAGACCGGCATCACGGGCAACCTGATGCACACGGCCTTCAAGATCGACTATCTGACGATGACCATCGCGGCCGGCGTGCTGTACCTGGGCATCACCTTCGTCGGCATTCGCGGCCTGCACTGGATCGGCATGGTGTCGGTGCCGATGTTCGTGGTGCTGGGCGGCTGGGTCGCGTTGCATTCGGCCGGCGCGGCGGGGTGGGACAAGGTGCTCTCGTACGCCGGCACGCAGCCCGCGCTGCCGATGTCCTTCGGCATCGGGCTGACCATCGTGGTGGCGCTGTTCATCGACGCGGGCACGGTCACGGCGGATTTCAACCGCTGGGCCGCCGACCGCAAGAGCTCGCTGATCGCACGGCCTGCGCCTTTCCCGTGGCCAACCTGGTCGCGATGCTGGTCGGCGGCATCATGACGGCCGCACTGGCGCTGCCGCAACCGCAGCCCTTCGGCCTGGACAACATGTTCGGCTACCTGCTCGCGCAGAGCGCGCCATGGCTTGCCGTGGTGGCCTTCGTGTTCCTGCTGTGCAACCTGGGCTCGGTGTGCGCGCACTGCCTCTACAACTCGGCCGTCGGCTGGTCGCGCATCGGCAACGGCCGCATGCGCGTGTTCGCCGTGGTGCTCGCCGCGGTGGGCATCGCGATCGCCGCAGCCAACGTGTGGGCGCTCTTCATTCCGTGGCTGTCGCTGCTGGGCATCCTGGTGCCGCCCATCGGCGCCATCCTGATAGCCGACCTGTACTTCGTGCGGCCGGGCGCCGCCATCGGTGCCGACTGGCGCCCGCGCGCCTTCATCGCCTGGGGCGTGGGCTCGCTGGTGGCGTACGCCACCGAGACGATGGCGCCGCAATTTTCGACCGCGGTAGCGGCCTTCATCGCGGCAGGCGTGTGCTACTTCGTGCTCCACGTCGGCAGCGCCACGCCAGTGGCGGCGGCCGCGCCTTCCATCAAGAACTGAACACCTCTTTCGAAAGCGACATCGACCATGGACCACGAAATCTTCGAGCTCGGCGACGTGCCCCTGCAGCGCGGCGCGACGCTGCGCGATGCCAAGCTCGCCTACAAGACCTACGGCAAGCTCGACGCCGAGAAGCGCAACGTGATCGTCTACCCGACCTGGTACTCGGGCCAGCACCACGACAACGAGTGGCTGATCGGACCGGGCATGGCGCTGGACCCCGAGAAGTACTTCATCATCGTGCCGAACATGCTGGGCAACGGCCTCTCTTCGTCGCCCAGCAACACGCCCGAGCCGTACAACCTGTCGCGCTTTCCGGACGTCACGCTCTACGACAACGTCACGCTGCAACACCGGCTGGTGACGGAGCAGTTCGGCATCGAGCAGGTCGCACTCGTGGTGGGCTGGTCGATGGGCGCGCAGCAGACCAACCAGTGGGGCTGCCTGTACCCCGACATGGTGAAGCGCATCGCGCCCTTCTGCGGCTCGGCGAAGACGGCGCCGCACAACATCGTGTTCCTCGAAGGCGTGAAGGCCGCGCTCACGGCCGACGCCGCATGGAACGGCGGCTGGTACACCACGCCGCCGACGCGCGGACTGCGCGCGGTGGGCCGCGTGTACGCGGGCTGGGGCCTGTCGCAGCCCTTCTACATGCAGCAGCTGTGGCGCGAGCTGGGCTTCAGCTCGCTCGAAGACTTCCTGGTGGGCTACTGGGAAGGCTTCTTCCTGAAGAAGGACGCGAACAACCTGCTGGCGATGCTGTGGTCGTGGCAGCACGGCGACATCAGCGACAACCCGGTGTTCAAGGGCGACTTCGAGAAGGCGCTGGGTGCCATCCGGGCGCGCGCGATCGTGATGCCGGCGGAGCGCGACCTGTACTTTCCCGTGGCCGACAACGCGTGGGAGGTGTCGCACATGCCGAACGCCGAGTGCCGCCCGATCCCGGGCGTGTGGGGCCACTTCGCGGGCGGCGGCAGCAGCCCGGCCGACACCCGCTTCATCGACAGCGCCCTCAAGGAACTGCTCGCCACGCCATGAACGCCCCCATCCACGACCCGCTCGCCGCCCACCGGATCGAGACCGAGCCGTTCTACCGGCCCGCGGGCAACGAGGTGGCGCTGTACCGGCACGCCTACCGCCACCGCATGCCGCTGATCCTCAAGGGGCCGACCGGCTGCGGCAAGACGCGCTTCGTGGAGCACATGGCGTGGTCGCTCGGCCGTCCGCTGGTCACGCTCGCCTGCAACGAGGACATGACGGCCTCGGACCTGGTGGGGCGCTACCTGCTCGACGCCAACGGAACGGCCTGGCACGACGGACCGCTGACGCTCGCGGTGCGCCACGGCGGCATCTGCTACCTCGACGAGGTGGTCGAGGCGCGGCAGGACACCACGGTGGTGATCCACCCGCTGACCGACGCGCGCCGCATCCTGCCGCTCGACAAGAAAGGTGAGCTGGTGCATGCGCACCCCGACTTCCAGCTCGTGGTGTCGTACAACCCCGGCTATCAGAGCAGCGCAAAGGACATGAAGCCATCGACGCGCCAGCGCTTCGCCGCGCTGGAGTTCGACTACCCCGATGGCGCGCTCGAGACCGAGATCGTCGCGCACGAGGCCGGGGTCGAGCCCGGGCTTGCCGCGAAGCTGGTCGCCATTGCGCACTGCTCACGCGAGCTCAAGCACCGCGGGCTAGACGAGGGCGTATCGACGCGCATGCTGATCTACGCGGGCGTGCTGATCCGCGACGGCGTGTCACCGCGCGACAGCTGCGACATGACGATGACGCGCGCCCTCACCGACGACCCCGACATGGCGAGCGCGCTGCAGGGCTTTGTCGAGGCGCAGTTCGGATGAACGACGGGCACGGCGCGCTCTCGCTGCTGGCGCGCGGGCTGGCCGGCATCGATGTCGACGTGCAGCCGCTGGCCACCGCACGCGCCGTGCTCACGGGCCGCCGGCTGCTCTTGCCGGAGGGCGACGACACCGTGCGCCTGCACCGCGCTATGGTCGCGCATGCGGTCGCGCACCTGCGTTACTCCACGCCCGCGCGGCCGGCGCGCACGCTCAAGCCCTTGGGCATCGCCATCGTCTCGGCGCTCGAGGACGCGCGCGTCGAGCGCTTGCTGTGCCGCGATTTTCCCGGCCTGCATGGCTGGTTCACCGCCGCGCTACCGCCCGCACCCGATCCGCTGGACCTGCGCTTTGCCGCGCTGGTCGCACGCATGGACCGCGTGCTGCTGCGCGCCGACGCACAGGACGACAACCACTGGGTGAACAAGGCGCGACGCCTGTTCGACGAGACCGTCGCGCGCGCGGGGCTGGAGGACTACGACGCCTTCCGCGCCGTCGCTTCGGTCCTCGCCAACGACCTCGGCCAGATGCGCGTGCGCTTCGAGCCGCAGGACTACGCCGTGCCCGCGCTCTGGCGCGACGACAACAGCTACCTGTGGGACTTCGGCGATGCCGAGACACCGCCGGACGAAGCCGTCGCGCTGCAGCAGACCGGCGCGCGGCCGCCTCCGCCATCTTCCGAAGCACCGAACGACGGCAACGAAGCGCCACCCGAAGGCATTGCCGACATGGAACTCGGCCGCTACACCTACCCCGAATGGGACCGTGTGCAGGAGCGCCTGCGCCCCGACTGGTGCACGGTGATCGAGAAGCTGCCCGCGTGGCAGGGATTGGGCGCGGCGGGCGCGCCGGCGACGGCAGGCCATGAGCGCATGGTGCCGCTCACGCTGCCCCGCGCGCGCCACCTCGACCGCACGCACCGCCTGCGCCGGCAGTGGGAAGGCGACGACATCGACCTCAATGCGGCCATCGAGGTGCTGATCGACCGCCGCCTGCGCCTGCGGCCCGACGCGCGGCTTTTCATGCGGCCCGGCAAGGCGCCACGGCCGTCGAGCGTGCTGGTGCTGCTCGACCTCTCGGCATCGGCCAACGATCCGGGCCATGGCGATGGGACGGCTTCGCTGCTCGACCTGGAGAAGCAGGCCGCACTGCTGCTCGCCGCCTCGAACACGCGCGGCATCGACCGACTGGCCATCCACGGCTTCTCGTCGAACACGCGCGCCGAGGTGTATTACTACCGCCTGCTCGAATTCGGCCAGCCGCTCGCCGCGCCGTCGCGCGCCATGATCGGCGCGGTGCGCGGGCGCTACTCCACGCGCATGGGCGCCGCGCTGCGCCATGCAGCAACGCACCTGCAGGCCGAGCCCGCGGGGCCGCGTGCCATCCTGCTGGTGACCGACGGTGCGCCGTCGGACATCGACGTGCACGACCCGAAGTACCTCATCGAAGACGCCCGCCAGGCCGTGGTCGAGGCGCGCGATGCCGGCGTGCGCAGCGCGTGCATCGCGGTGGATGGTGCGGCCGATGCGTATGTGCGGCGCATCTTCGGCTGGCGCAACTATTGCATCGCCGACGATGCGCGCAGCCTGCCCGCGCGGCTGGCCCGCATGAGCACGCGGCTGGCCGCCGCCCATTGAGGGACCGAATGAAGAAGCACACGGAGGAGCACACGGAGGAGCACACAATGAGGGTCCACACATCCAGGAGACACCCCAGTGGCTGACAGGGACCCTCTGCGCGTCGGCATTCTTTATTCGGAGACCGGCGTCACCTCGACCATCGGCCTTTCGCAGCTGCAGGGCGCGCTGCTCGCCATAGAGGAAATCAACGCGGCCGGCGGTGTCGACGGCCGCGAGCTCGTCGGGGTGCGCTACGACCCGCAGTCGAACCCCGCGCGCTACGCGCAGCTGGCCGAGCAGCTGATCGTGCACGACCGCGTGAACGTGATCTTCGGCTGCTACATGTCGAGCAGCCGCAAGGCCGTGATCCCGGTGATCGAGAAGTGGAACAAGCTGCTGTTCTATCCCACGCTGTACGAGGGCTTCGAGTATTCGGGCAACGTCATCTACACGGGCGCCGCGCCGAACCAGAACAGCGTGCAGCTGGCCGAGTTCATGACGACCAACTTCGGCTCGCGCGTGTACCTGGTCGGTTCCGACTACATCTATCCGTACGAGTCGAACCGCATCATGGGCGAACTCGTCATGCAGCGCCCCGGCGGCGAGAAGCTCGGCGAGCGCTACGTGGCATTGGACGCCACCGAGAAGGACTACCGGGCGATCATGGCCGACATCCGCGACAAGCGGCCGGACTTCATCTTCTCGACCGTGGTGGGCGACTCCACGGCGAGCCTCTATCGGGCCTACGCCGAGGCGGGCTTCGATCCGAAGACGATGCCCATCTCGAGCCTCACGACCTCCGAGGCCGAGATCTCGCAGATGGGCCAGGGCGTGGCCACGGGGCACTTCACGGCGGCGCCCTACTTCCAGTCGATCGATTCGCCAGCCAACCAGCGCTGCCTGGCGCGGTTGCGCGGGCGCTTCGGTGACGGCTGCGTGCCCAACCTGTGCTGGGAAGCGTCGTACTTCCAGATGCACATCTTCGCCAATGCGTTCGCGCAGGCGGGCACGGACGACATCGCGCGGATCCTGCCGCACATCCTGGGCAGCGAGTTCGACGCGCCACAGGGCCGCGTCAAGGTCGATCCGGCCAACCACCACACCTGTCTCTATCCGCGCATCGGCCGGGTCGATGCGAACGGGCAGTTCACCATCGTCCGGCGCGCGACGCGCGCGGTCTACCCCGACCCCTACCTCGTCACCCATTCACTGGGCGACTGGACGGCACGGCTGGATTCGCTGGAACCTGCATCCCGAGAGGCCTGAGCGTGGACGCAACGGCACCCAAGCGACACACCCTGCGGGTGACGCCGACGCAGCTCAAGGAGCTGCGGCTGCTGAAGATCGCGGTCATCCACCCCGACGACGCCGACGGGCGGCAGCTCACCCAGCAACTGCAGCGCATAGGTTGCCAGGTGCAGGCCTTCTGGCCACCGATGCAGCACCTGCCCGAGGGCATCGACGTGGCCTTCATGGCGGTGCAGCCCGACCTCATCAACCTGCGCTTCGAATGGACCCAGAGCGACGACGCCCCGGCGGTGATCGCCGTCGTGACCTACGAGAACCCGACCATCGTCGAGGCTGTGCTCGAGATCCGCGCCAAGGCCGTGCTGCCCTCGCCGGTGCGCTCGTTCGGCCTGCTGTCGGCGCTGGTGGTCGCGCGCGAGGCGCACAAGGAAAGCCGCTCGCTCACGCGGCGCCTGCGCAAGACCGAGGCCAAACTGCTCGGCGTGCGTCAACTCGCCGAAGCCAAGGCCATCCTCATGAAGACGCACGACGTGACCGAGGGCCAGGCGCACGACCTTATCCGCGAACAGGCCATGAGCAAGCGCAGCACCATGGAAGACATTGCCGCAGCCATCGTCAACGCCAACGAGATCCTTTCGCTCGGCGCGCGCGGCAAGCCGGGCGGCTGAAGAAAGGCAGGCTCAGGCCTGGCGAAACGACGTGAGCACCTCCAGCACGCTGCGGGTGGCCCCGTCGAGCATCGCCGGCTGGCGGTGCGCAATGCCCACGCGGCGCGTGAGCTTCGGGCTCACCGGAAGGATCTGCACGCGCCCGTTGCCCGGGAGGTCGGTGCTCTTCTGCAACGGCAGCAGCGCGGCACCATAGCCGGCCGACACCAGGCTGCGGATGGCGGCGTCGTAGTTGAGCTCGATGCGCGCGCGCGGCGCGAAGCCGGCCGCGGCGAACCACTCCATCGTGAGGCGGTACATGTGCGTGGTCGCCTCGTTGAAGATCAGCGGCTGCGCCGCGAGCCAGGCCGGCGTCACGCGCCGGGGCGCCTTCCAGCGCTGCGGCACGAAGGCCATCATCGGCTGCTCGCACCAGGGCGTCACGACGATGCCGCTCATCGGCGGCTGCGGCACCGCGACCAGGCCGATGTCCAGCGTGCCCGCGGCCAGCCGCGCCATGGCCTCGAAGGAGCCGCGGATGCTCACCTCCACGTCGATGCCCGAATGCTCTGCGCCCAAGGCTTCGAGCACCTGCGGCAGCAGGTCGACGAGCACGCCGGTGGACGTGCCGAGCCGCACGCGCCCCACGCGGCCTTCGGCCTGCCGCTTGACGGCCTCGATGGCATCGTCGGTGTCGCGCAGCAGCTTGCGGCCGCGCTCGACCAGCGCCGCGCCGGCCGCCGTAGGCGCGATGCGGCGGTTGCCGCGCACCACCAGCGACGCGCCGAGGCGCGACTCGAGTTCGCTGATGTGCAGGCTCACGGTCGGCTGCGCAAGGTGCAGCGCCTTGGCGGCGGCCGAGAAGCTGCCGAGATCGGCGATGGCAATGAGCGTGCGCAACTGGTCGAGGTTGAGGTGTCGCATGGGTGGAGCGGTTGGGTCGTCATATCAGCAACCCTGATCGGTGCCGTCAGCATTCTCAACTTCCACAATAGCACGCGACACCAGAAGATCGGCGCTCCAACCAAGGAGCCCATCGTGACCGCGCCCAAGCCATCGTCCTTTCATCAACGCCTGATCCATGCCCTCGGCGGCTGGCGCCGCCGCGTGGTGAACGGCCGCCGTGCGCGCGATGCGCAGCGCCATCTGCGGTCGATGAGCGACCACGAGCTGCGCGACCTGGGCATCGGGCGCAGCGAATTGCCGGCCCTGATGGATCGCTACCGCTGAATTTGAGGTTCAATCCGGGGCGTGCCCCCCTCCACCGCAGCCTCCCTTCCTCCGCTTTCCATTGAGCTCACCTCGCCGCAGACCGTCGACGGCCGGCGTGCGGCGTTCCAGTCGCTCTGGCTCGTCGCGCGCATGAAGCATGCGCACGATACCGAGGGCGGGCTGGTGCGCCTGGCCGACCTGCGCGGCGAGGTGTCCGACGCGAGCA
The DNA here is from genome assembly GCF_057657255.1 of Variovorax sp. Soil_C_19. NCBI lineage: Bacteria > Pseudomonadati > Pseudomonadota > Betaproteobacteria > Burkholderiales > Comamonadaceae > Variovorax > Variovorax sp. Soil_C_19. Next base: position 22,850 of record NZ_JBDGIV010000005.1, read on the forward strand.
CGCTGCGCATGGTCGTGAGCCGTGCGTTCCGCGATTTCAAGGCCTGGCAGCTCGACGTCGGCTGGGGCGAGGACACGCAGCGCGAGCCGCGCTTCCTCAACGCCGAGCGGCGCAGTCAGGGCCCGTTCTGGCTGCCCGCCGGCGAGGCCGCGCGGGTGCGCCTGCAGGTCGGCGGCCGTGCCGCCACGGCCGCAGAGGTGTCTTCGTTCCTGGGCCTGCGCACGCGGCGGCGCCCGGCGGCCGAGACCGGCTCGGCACCGCCCGACGCGGTGCACCTGCAGGACGCCGCCTTCTGGAAACAGCTGGTCGCCGCGCAGCAGGCCGCGCGCCAGGGCCGGCTCATGGCGCCCGTGGCAGGCGACGGTGGCGGCGGTGCGGCGGGCCCGCAGCCGGCGAGCGCGCTCGAATCGATCCGCCTGGCCGGCGGCCTGGCCGCCACCGATTTCCAGCGCGCGCTCGTCACGCTCAACGAGGCGATGCTGTGGCGCCGCCTCGGCGACAACGAGCAGGCGCGACGCCGGCTGCAGGCACTGAAGAAACAGCGCCTCGCCCACCATGTGGCGGGCAACGACTATCTTGGCGCGATGGAATGCATCGTCTCGGCCTGGTGCGCCTACACGGCACGCGACCTGCCGCTCGCCGAGTCGCTGCTCGGCGGCATGGCGGGCGACACCGCGCGGGCGCTGGTGCTGCGCCACCATCCCGACGTGCGCTTCGAATGGTGCAATCTCTGGGCGCTGGTGTGCCGCTCGCGCGCCCTTGGGATGGCGGCCGACGAGCCGCAGGCCGCTGCGGCGCTCGCCGAGGAATCGCTGCGGCGCTTCGGCGAGGCGCTGGCGGCCGCCTTCGAATCTCACTCCTTCGATGCGGCCCAGCACGTGGCCGCGAACATGGGCATGGCGGCCTGGCTGTTCGACCGCGTGGGACTCTCCGACCTGCCGGCGCTCGCGCACGACGGCCACGCCGACACCACGCGCCGCGCAGTGCAGTGGATCGCGTTCAGCGAATGGCTCTGCGGCCACACCGACGGCCAGGGCCGCTCGGCCTGGAATGCGATCTACCTGATGCGCATCGCGCGCGGCCACTGCAGCGCCGGGCGGCAGCCCTCGCTCGCGCAGTTCCGCGCCCAGGTGCCGCTCGATCCGGCCGCGGTCTCGGCGCTGGCCGGACCGCTCGCCGATGCCTTCGACAGCCCCACGCACTGGCCTGCGCGCTGGGCCGACGTGGCCGCGGCCCGGCTCGCCGACCACCAGACCGGTCGCCGGCGCTACCCGGGCCTGCAGCATGGCAGCCTGTTGTTCGAACATGCCTGGTATGCGGCGCATGCGGGCGATCTGGAGGCGGCCGAACGCTCGCTGGCGCATTTGCGCGAGGCGTTGCCACGGCTCGTGCCGAGCGACCGTGCCTACTTCACCGAATCGTGGAACGACACGCTGCCAGCCGAACTCGTGCTCGAGGCCCGGCCGCCGCGTCGGCCCGCGGCGCGCAGTTCGACCTAGGCAGCGAGAGCCGCACTCACGCGCTCGCGCAGCACCGGCAGCACGTCGCGCTCGAACCACGGGTGGTGCTTGAACCATCCGGTGTTGCGTGGCGACGGATGCGGCAGCGGTATGAAGCGCGGCGCGTAGTCCTCGAAAGCCTGCACGGTCTCGGTGAGCCCGGCCTTGCGTGCAGCGCCGAGAAAGTGGCGCTGCGCATACTGGCCGACGAGCAGCGTCAGCGCGATCTGCGGCATCTGCGCAAGCAGTCGCTCGTGCCAGAGTGCGGCGCATTCGCGGCGCGGCGGCAGGTCGCCGCTTGCGCCGCGGCCCGGGTAGCAGTAGCCCATCGGCATGATCGCGACGCGCGATGCGTCGTAGAACATGTCGCGGTCGATGCCGAGCCAGCGGCGAAGCTGCTCGCCGCTTCGGTCGTCCCACGGCACGCCGGTGGCATGCACCGTCGCGCTCGGTGCCTGGCCGACGATCAACAGCCGCGCGCCTGCGCTCGCCTGCAGCACCGGCCGCGGGCCGAGCGGCAGGTGGGCCTCGCAGGCGCTGCAGGCGCGGATCTCCGCGAGCAGCACCTCGATGCGGCGACCGGCCATGCGCGCAGGCCTATGCGGCGGACGGCCCAAAAAACTTGTTGAGCTCGGCACCGGAAGCGGCGCCTTCGAAGTCGAAGCGCCCTTCGCCGGCCATGGCGCGCGCCGCCCGGTCGAAGCCGCCCCAGGCCGCGCGGGCCAGCGCGCCGCCCACGCTGATGCGGCGCACGCCGAGCGCAGCCGCGTCCTGCAGCGTGAGCTCGCTCGACCAGCCGATCAGCAGGTTGATCGGCTTGGGCGAAACCGCGGCGACCACCGCCGCGATCTGCTCGCGCGTGCGGATCGCCGGCGCATAGAGGCAGTCGGCGCCGGCCGCGTCGTAGGCCTTCAGGCGCGCGATGGTGTCGTCGAGGTCGGGCCGCCCGACGATGAAGTTCTCTGCACGCCCCACGAGCAGCGTGTCTCCGCCGGCCGCATCGATGGCCTGGCGCGCAGCACGCAGGCGCGCCACGGCGACATCGATCGCGAACAGCGGGTCGGCGGCATCGCCGGTCGAATCCTCGATCGAGAGGCCCGCCACGCCGGTCTCGACCGCGAGCCGCACGCTCTCGGCCACGCCGTCGGCGTCGCGCCCGAACCCGTTCTCGAAGTCGGCGTTGACCGGCAGGTCGGTGGCCGCCACGATCTCGCGCAGGTGGGCGAGCACAACGTCGCGCGTCTCGGCACCGTCGGCCAGGCCTTGCGACCACGCATGCCCCGAGCTGGTGGTGGCCAGCGCCTTGAAGCCCAGCCCCTGCAGGTAGCGCGCGCTGCCCGCGTCCCAGGGGTTCGGAAGGATGAAACAGCCTTGTTCGTGGAGCGCGCGGAAATCGGCGCGTTTCTGGGTGACGGTACGGGTCATGTCGTCTCTCGGCTTTCTGAGAAGGGGAGGACGGCGTTTTAACCCAAGGCGCGAAACATTGCGTGCGGGCACCTTTCGGTGTTCTGATCGGCACCCATGCCCTACGTCATCCTGCTTCTCATCCACCTGCTCGCGGCCGCCTTCTGGGTCGGCGGCATGGCCACCCTGCACTTTGCCGTGCGCCCCGCCGTGGCCGCCACGCTCGAGCCGCCGCTGCGCCTGCCCACGATGGCTGCGGCGCTGCGGCGCTTCTTCGTCGGCGTCGACGCCGCCGTCACGCTGCTGTTCGCGAGCGGCTTCGCGATGATCATGCTGACGGGCGGCTTCCGCGGCGTGCATTGGCGTGTCCAGGCGATGATGGGCATCGCGCTCGTCATGGCCGGCGTCTACGTCTACATCCGCGCCGCGGTGTTCCCGGCGCTGCGCCGCGCGGTCGCGCAGAGCGCGTGGCCCGAGGCCGCCGCGCGGCTCGGCTCGGTGCGCATGCTCGTGAGCCTGAACCTCGCGCTCGGCGTGGCGGTGTTCGCGGTCGCGATCATCGGGCGCGCGGGCTGAGCGCGCTCGGTGCTCAGCGTTCGCCGAGCACCGCAGATCAGGCGAGCCCCTTCAGCTCGACGCCGTTGCCGTCCGGATCGGTGACGTAGATCGAGGGCCCGTCGCCCTCGGCACCGAAGTTGTTCTGCACCTCGCCGTTCACCGGCACGCCGTGCTGCGCCATCAGCGCGCGGATGGCCGCTTCGTCGAAGGGCTCGATGCTCAGGCACAGGTGATCGACGTTGCGCCCCTCGGGCCCCGCGAGCGCGCCGCCCTGCCGGCCGAGCCGGCCGTCGTGCGAGACCAGGTCGATCAGGCTCGCACCGGCGCGCAGGTGCACGAGGCCGAGGTCGTCCCGGCGCTTCTCGACGGTGCAGCCGAGCACGCCGCAGTAGAAGCCCATGGCGCGCTCGGTGTCGCGCACGCGCAGCACGATGTGGTCGATGCGCAGCAGCGCGAACGGTGCGGCGGGCGGATTCGGCGGCGGGCGGGTGACCATGCCCGCCAGTGTGTCAGACCACCCCGGCCGCGCGCAATGCCTCGAAGCGCGCAGCGTCGACACCGAACTCGGCCAGCACCTCGCGCGTGTGCTGCCCGAGCGCCGGCGGCGCATGCCGCAGCACGGGCGGCGTGGCCGAAAGGCGCAGCGGGCTCGCCACGCCGGTGATGCTCGCGATGCCGTCGCCCGCGTCGCGCGGTAGCGTGACGGCCAGCCCGCGCGCCTTCACCTGCGCATCGTCGAAGGCCTGTGCGATGTCGTTGATGGGGCCGCAGGGCACGGCCTTGTCCTCGAGCAGCGCGACCCAGTCGGCGGTGCTGCGCGTGCGCGTGAGCGCCTCCATCATCGGTATGAGCACGCCGCGGTGCTTCACGCGCAGCGTGTTGGTGGCAAAGCGCGCGTCGGCCGCCCATTCGGCATGGCCGGCCGCCTCGCAGAAGCGCGCGAACTGGCCGTTGTTGCCGACGGCCAGCAGCATCGCGCCGTCGGCCGTCGGGAAGTCCTGGTAGGGCGCGAGGCTCGGGTGGGTGTTGCCCTGGCGCTCGGGTGCATGGCCGGTGTTGAGGAACGCGCTCGCCTGGTTGGCGAGGATCGCCATGCCGACGTCGAGCAGCGCCATGTCGATGTGCTGGCCTTCGCCCGTGCGGTCGCGCACCTGCAGCGCCGCGAGGATCGCGGTGCTCGCGTAGACGCCGGTGAACAGGTCGGTGAGTGCCACGCCCACGCGCAGCGGACCGCCGCCGGGTTCGCCGTCGGGACGTCCGGTGATGCTCATCATGCCGGTCATGGCCTGGATCATCAGGTCGTAGCCCGCGCGCTCGGCATAGGGGCCGTCGTGGCCGAAGCCCGTCACGCTGCAGTAGATGAGCCGCGGGTTGGCCGCGCGCAGGCTGTGGTGGTCGAGGCCGTACTGCGCGAGGCCGCCGGTCTTGAAGTTCTCCACCACGATGTCGGCCTGCGAGGCCATCTGCCGGAGCAGCGCCTGCCCGTCGGGCGTGGCCATGTCGACCGTGACCGAGCGCTTGTTGCGGTTGCAGGCGGTGAAGTAGCTCGCCTGGTCGGTGTCGTTGCCGTTCGCATCCTTGACGAACGGCGGGCCCCAGGTGCGCGTGTCGTCGCCCACGCCGGGGCGCTCGACCTTGACGACGTCGGCGCCCAGGTCCGCGAGGATCTGCGTGCACCACGGGCCCGCGAGCACGCGGGACAGGTCCAGCACCTTGATGCCGTCGAGCGCTGCGGGTTGGGTCATGCGGTCGTTCGGCCGGGTCAGTTTGAAAATGCGGCAATGCCCGTGATCGCACGGCCCAGGATCAGCGCGTGGATGTCGTGCGTGCCCTCGTAGGTGTTGACCACCTCGAGGTTGACCAGGTGGCGTGCCACGCCGAACTCGTCGCTGATGCCGTTGCCGCCCATCATGTCGCGTGCCAGGCGCGCGATGTCGAGCGCCTTGCCGCAGTTGTTGCGCTTCATGATCGAGGTGATCTCGACCGCGGCCGTGCCCTCGTCCTTCATGCGGCCGAGGCGCAGGCTGCCCTGCAGGCCGAGCGTGATCTCGGTCTGCATGTCGGCGAGCTTCTTCTGGATCAGCTGGTTCGCGGCGAGCGGGCGGCCGAACTGCTTGCGGTCGAGCGTGTACTGGCGGGCGCGGTGCCAGCAGTCTTCGGCCGCGCCGAGCGCGCCCCACGAGATGCCATAGCGCGCGCTGTTGAGGCAGGTGAACGGACCCTTCAGGCCCTGCACTTCGGGAAAGGCGTTCTCCTCGGGGCAGAACACGCCGTCCATCACGATCTCGCCGGTGATGCTGGCGCGCAGGCCCACCTTGCCGTGGATCGCCGGTGCGCTGAGGCCCTTCATGCCCTTCTCGAGCACGAAGCCGCGGATCGGGCCGACGGCGCCGCTCTCGCTGACTTCCTTGGCCCACACCACGAACACGTCGGCGATCGGCGAGTTGCTGATCCACATCTTCGAGCCCGAGAGCGAATAGCCGCCCGGCACCTTCTTGGCGCGCGTGGCCATGCTGCCGGGGTCGGAGCCGTGGTCGGGCTCGGTCAGGCCGAAGCAGCCGATCCATTCGCCGGTGGCGAGCTTGGGCAGGAACTTCTGCTTCTGGCCTTCGGTGCCGAATTCGAAGATCGGCACCATCACGAGCGAGCTCTGCACGCTGGCCATCGAGCGGTAGCCCGAATCGACGCGCTCGACTTCGCGCGCGATCAGGCCGTAGGCCACGTAGTTGAGGCCGGGGCCGCCGTACTGCTCGGGAATCGTCGGGCCCAGCAGGCCGAGCGCACCCATTTCGCGAAAGATGGCGGGGTCGGTCTCGCCGCTGCGGAAGCCTTCGATGACGCGGGGCGCCAGGCGCTCCTGGCAGTAGGCGTTGGCCGCATCGCGGATCATGCGTTCTTCGTCGGTCAGCTGCTGGTCGAGAAGAAGGGGGTCGTCCCAATGGAATTGCGCTTTGGCGGCCATGTGGCTGTCTCCGGAAAAGGGGGGAAGAAAAGGAAAGGCGAAAAGACGGGGGAATGGCCCGATCCTAGCCCCGCTGCAAGCTGGGCGCAAACGATGAATCCTCACCCAGATATGCGTTCAACGCACATCTTGCGCATCTAGTGAAGCCGTCTCGCTGGTAACCGCAGGTTTCCAGTCATACACTCGCGGCATACATGCGCCGCAAGATTCCGCCCCTGCAGACCCTGGTGTGCTTCGATGCTGCGGCACGCCATGAAAGCTACACCCGCGCTGCGCAGGAACTCGCGCTCACGCAGAGCGCGGTATCGCGCCAGATCGGCACGCTCGAGGCCTTCCTCGGCGTGGCGCTGTTCCGCCGCACGCGCCATGGCGTGGCACTGACCGCGAGCGGCGCGGCCTACGCGCGCCAGACCGCCCGGCGGCTCGAGGCGATGGAGCGCGACACGCTCGATGCCATGGCCCACCAGGGCGAGGGCGGCTCGCTGTCGCTCGCGGCCGTGCCCACCTTCGCCACGCGCTGGCTGATGCCGCGCCTCAAGGGCTTCGCGGCGCTGCAGCCCGACGTGGTGGTGCACATCGAGACGCGCACCCGGCCCTTTCTGTTCGCCGATGCCGAGTTCGATGCCGCCCTCTACGCCGGCACGCCGGCGCAGGTCGAGAACTGGGCCGGCACGCGCGCGCTGCTGCTGATGCACGAGGACGTGGTGCCGGTGTGCAGCCCGTCGCTGCTGCCGCGCGGCCGGTCCGTGGCGCCCGCGGCCATCGCGAAGATGCCGCTGCTGCAGCAGAGCACGCGGCCCGACGGCTGGCGGCAGTGGTTCGACGCGCAGCGCATCGATGCACCCACCGCGCGCGGCGGGCCGCGCTACGAGCTGTTCTCCATCCTGGCGGCCGCGGCATCGCACGGGCTCGGCGTGGCGCTGATGCCGACCATGCTGGTGGCCGACGAACTCGCGCGCGGCGAACTCGTGGTGGCCTGCGCGCGGCCGCTTTCGGGCGAGCGCAACTACTACCTGGTAACGCCGGAGCGCGCCGACCAGCGCCCGCTGCTCAAGTACTTCAGCGACTGGCTGCTGAGCGAAGCGCGGCGCGGCGGCTGACAAGCCAGCGCTGAGCGCGGCCGATATGATGGGCCGCCCTCCTCCTGCCACCGCCCGCCATGCTGAACAACCTCGTCCCCTTTCTCGTGCACTGGGCCATCACGGCGCTCTCGCTGTGGGTGGCGAGCCTGATCTTTCGCGGGCTCAAGTTCGAGACCACGTCCGCGCTCGTGGTCTCGGCGCTGCTGCTGGGCCTGGCCAATGCGGTCGTCAAGCCGCTCCTGATCGTGCTCACGCTGCCGCTGACGCTGCTGACCCTGGGCCTCTTCCTGCTCGTGATCAACGCGCTGATGATCATGCTCGTGGCCGCGCTGGTGCGCGGGTTCAAGCTCTCGGGCTTCTGGACCGCGTTCTTCGCGAGCATCTTCATTTCGATTCTGAGCATCGCGATCGATTCGCTCGTCAGCAGCGGCGATCCCGCCACGACGATCCAGATGCCGACCGGCGGCACCTGGCTGTAGCCACCCGGCCGAAAACCGCCGAAGACCGAGGTCCGGAAACGGCCAGCAGCGCCAGCGCCTCCACGCGAGACTGGCGGCATGCAGACTTCTTTTTCTTCTTCTCCTGCGCGCGCCGTCGCCGCCCTCGACTGGCCCCGCATCGACAGCGAACTCGCCGCGCGCGGCTGCGCCAACACCGGTGTGCTGTTCGGCCCCGACGAATGCCGTACGCTGGCCGCGATGTACGACGAGCCGGGTCGCTTCCGCAGCCGCGTGGTGATGCAGCGCCACGGTTTCGGCCAGGGCGAATACCAGTACTTCGCGAACCCGCTGCCGCCGATGCTGGCCGCATGGCGCAGCGCGCTCTATGCGCGGCTCGTGCCGCTCGCGAACGCGTGGCGCTCGGCCATGGGGCAACTGGCCGACTTTCCCACCGCCCACGCCGACTACCTTGCGCGCTGCCATGCGGCCGGCCAGCTGCGCCCCACGCCGCTGCTGCTGCGCTACGGCGAGGGCGACTACAACTGCCTGCACCAGGACCTTTACGGCGAACTGCAGTTTCCGCTGCAGCTCACCGTGCTGCTGAGCCGGCCCGGCGAGGATTTCAGCGGCGGCGAGTTCGTGCTGACCGAACAGCGCCCGCGCATGCAGTCACGCGCCGAAGTGGTGGCGCTGGCGCAGGGCGAGGCCGTGGTCTTTGCCGTCAACCAGCGGCCGGTGGCGGGCACGCGCGGCACCTACCGCGTGACCATGCGCCATGGCGTGAGCCGCGTGCGTTCGGGGCAGCGGCACACGCTCGGCATCATCTTTCACGACGCGAGCTAGGCTTCGTCCTGCACCGCGGACGAGGACGCCCGCTGCGCCGCGAACGCAACGAACCAGTCGAGCGACCCGGGGTTGGCCATGGCCTCGCGGTTGACCACCTTTTCGATCGGCTGGCCGAGCAGCAGCTTCTTGATCGGCAGTTCCTGCTTCTTGCCCGAGAGCGTGCGCGGGATCTCGGCCACCTGGAAGATGTCGTTCGGCAGGAAGCGCGGCGAGAGCGAGGTCTTGATGGCGTTGTGAATCTTCGTGCGCATCGCGTCGTCGAGCGCGACACCGGGCCGCAGCACCACGAACAGCGGCATGTAGCTGTCGCGGCCGAGGTATTCGAGGTCGACCACCATCGAGTCGAGCACCTCGGCGAGGCCTTCGACGGCGCTGTAGATCTCGCTCGTGCCCATGCGCAGGCCCTGCCGGTTGATGGTCGCGTCGCTGCGGCCGTAGATGATGCAGCCGCCGTCCTCGCCGATCCTGATCCAGTCGCCATGGCGCCAGACCCCGGGGTAGGTATCGAAGTAGCTCGACAGGTAGCGCGCGTTGCCTTCGTCGCCCCAGAAACACAGCGGCATCGACGGGATCGGCTGCGTGCAGACCAGCTCCCCCACTTCGCCAATGACCGGCTCGCCCGCTTCGTTCCAGGCTTCGACGGCATGGCCGAGTTCGCGGCACTGCATCTGGCCGGGCACCTCGGGCAGTTCGCGGTTGCCGCCGATGAAGGCGCCGCAGAAATCCGTGCCGCCGGAGATGTTGCACCACCAGACCTCCTTCGCGCCCGCACCGAGGATCTGCTGCGTGCCCCAGCGCTGCACCTCTTCCGACAGCGGCGAGCCGGTACTGCCGAGCGCGCGCACGCGCGAAAGATCGCCGCAGTCGGCGGCCACCACGCCGGCCTTCATGCAATTCGTGAAATAGGCCGCGCCCGCGCCGAAGAAGGTGATGCGGTGCTTGGCGACGAAGCGCCAGAGCACGGCCCAGTCGGGCTTTTCCTTGCTGCCCGCCGGATGCCCGTCGTAGATGACCGCGGTCGCGCCGAAGGCCAGGCCCCCGAGCTGGCAGTTCCACATGACCCAGCCGGTCGAGCTGTACCAATGGAAGCGCTCGCCGAAGTTGTTGGCGCCGTAGCTCGCGCCCACGTCGTTGTGCAGGCCGCACGCGTACATCGTGAGGAGGATGCCGCCCTGCCCGTGCACGATCGGCTTGGGCAGGCCGGTGGTGCCGCTCGAATAGACGATCCAGATCGGATGGTCGAAAGGCAGCCACTCGGGCTCGAAGGCCGCCACCTCGGCGTCGTCGCGCGCGATGGCGTCCAGCCAGTCGGCGTTGGCCGCAAGCTGGTGCGCGGCATGCGGCGTGCGCACCAGCAGCAGCTTCTGCACGCTGGGCAGCGCGTCGCGCAGTTCCTGCACCACGGCGCTGCGGTCGATCGGCTTGCCGCCGTAGTGCACGCCGTCGGCCGCGATCAGCAGCGTGGGCTCGATCTGGCGGAAGCGGTCGGCCACCGCGACCGTCCCCATGTCTGGCGCGCACACGCTCCACACCGCGCCGATGCTCGAGCACGCGAGGAAGGCCACCATGGTCTCAGGCACGTTCGGCATGTAGGCGGCCACGCGGTCACCGCGCCGCACGCCGAGCGCGCGCAGCGTGAGCGCGACCGAGGCCACCTGCCGGCGCAGCTCGGGCCATGACATCTCGCGCACCCGGCCGAGTTCGTCGTCGCTCACGATCGCGGGCATGCCGGCCGCATGCGCCGCGTCGGCATGGCGCAGCACCTCGCGCACGTAGTTGACCTGGGCGCCCGGGAACCACATCGCGCCGGGCATGCGCGCCTTGGCCAGCACTGCCGTGTGCGGCGTGGGCGAGTGCATGCCCATGTAGTCCCAGATGCTCTGCCAGAACGCGTCGAGGTCGGTCACCGACCAGCGCCAGAGCGCGTCGTAGCTGTCGAAGGAGAGGCCGCGCTCGTCGCGCAGCCAGTTCTGGTACAGGCGGATCTGGGGGATGTTGGGGGCGGGAAGGTTGGGCGCAGGCATGGGCACGAGCGTAATGCCGCGCCACGCGCGGCTCAAGAGGAATAGACCTCAGGGTTTGCACGTGTGTTCAACAGTTTTGTACAGGCGTTCAATACCGGCCATGGATGCGCGCACCCCCACCGCCCGGCGAAGCACCCGCAAGCGCTCGCCCGCGGCCGCCGAGGCGCCGCGGCCCGACCGCCGGCAGGCCATCCTGCTGGCCGCCGAGAAGCTCTTCGCGCAGCATGGCTACCACGCGGTCACGATCCGCCAGATCGCCGAAGAGGCCGCCGTGCCGCTCGCGCTCGTGGGCTATTACTTCGGTCCCAAGCACGAACTCTTCCATGCCATCTTCGAGCACTGGAGCCACAGCATCGAGGAGCGGCTTGCGGGGCTCGCGGCGGTCGACATCGACCCCGACGACGCCCGCACGCTGCCGCGCATCATCGAAGCCTTCACCGCGCCCGTGCTGGCGCTGCGCGCGAGCGCCGAGGGCGAGTACTACGCGCTGCTGGTGGCGCGCGAGCTCTACCACGCGTCCGAGGAAGCCGACCGCGTGCTGCGCGGCTACTTCGATCCGCTGGCCGAGGCCTACATCGATGCGCTGCACGTCGCGCTGCCGCATGCCACGCGCAGCCAGGCCGCCTGGGGCTACCAGTTCGCGCTCGGTGCGCTGCTGCACCACCTGAGCGACGCCCGCATCGAACGGCTGTCGCGGGGCGAGAACCGGCGCAGCGATCCGGCCGTGGCGCCGATGCTCGTCAACTTCATCGTCGGCGGGCTGCGCGCAGCGCTGCCGCGACCCAAGGCGACCCCAAAGAAAACAACCTCAAGGAGACAAAAGAAATGATGAATCGACGCACCCTGCTGTCGGCGCTGGGCGCCGCATCGGCCGCCGCAGCGCTGCCTACGCGCGCGCAGGAGAACCCCAAGATCGTGTTCGGCTACACAGCCGTGTCCGACTTCGCCTCGGTCTTCGTGGCCGCCGAAGAGGGTTACTTCAAGAAGCGCAACCTCGATGTGGCGCTCAAGTTCATTCCGCTCAACTCGACCATTCCCGCGGCGCTGCAGTCCGATTCGCTGCAGATCGGCGGGCCCACGCCTTCGGTGTTCCTGCAGGCGGTGGACGGCGGGCTCGACCTGGTGCTCGTGGCCGGCGGCGGCCTCACGTCGAAGACCATCACGGGCTTCGGGCTGGTAGCGCGCGCAGGCTCGAACATCAAGACGCCGCAGGACTGCGTGGGCAAGAAGATCGGCGTGCCGGGGCTCGGCGCCTTCCTGCACGTGACCTTCCGTGCCTGGCTCAAGGACAGCGGCGTGGACCACCGCAAGGTCAACTTCGTCGAAGCCTCGTTCCCGCAACATGCCGACCTGCTGCGCGGCGGCTCGGTCGACGCGGTGGTGTCGGCCGATCCGTTCATGAGCCGCATCACCGAAAGCGGCGCGGGCTACGTGGCGTCGTATTACTCGACCTTCCTGCCCGAGAACAACCAGACCATCGTGCATGCGGCCAAGCGCGAGTGGGTGCAGAAGCACCCGGCGGCGGCGCGCGCGTTCCGCGAATCGCTGGTCGAGGCCGCCACCTTCATGCAGCAGCCGAAGAACGACGCCAAGGTGCGCGCGGCCATCGGCAAGTACATCAAGCTGCCGCCCGAGGTGCTCGCGAAGATCCAGATCTCGCCGCCCGGCCCGACCGTGACCGAGAAGCAGCTGGGCTACTGGGTCGGCCTGATGAAGGACCAGGACATGCTCAGGACCCCGATCGACGTCGCGAAGCTGATCGCCAAGTGAGCGCCGGGGCCGACTTTCTTCGCTTCGACGGCGTCGCGATCCGCCTCGGCGGGCGCGAGATCCTGTCGCCCACGTCGTTCGACGTGGCGCGCGGCGAGTTCGTCTGCATCGTCGGCCCGAGCGGCTGCGGCAAGACCACGCTGCTGCGCGCGGCCAGCGGCCTGGTGGCGGCGAGCGCGGGCGCGGTGCGGCGCAACGGCGTGGCGGTCGAGGCGCCCTCGCGCGAGGTGGCCTTCGTGTTCCAGGACTACGGCCGCGCGCTGCTGCCCTGGCGCACGGTCGAAGGCAACGTGAGCCTTGCACTCGAAGCGGCCGGCGTGCCGAAAGCCGAGCGTGCGCCGCGCATCGCCGAGGTGCTCGCGAAGGTGGGCCTGGCGAAGCATGCGCAGAAGTTTCCGGTGCAGCTTTCGGGCGGCATGCAGCAGCGCGCGCAGATCGCGCGCTGCCTGGCGCAGAAGCCCGAACTCATGATGATGGACGAGCCCTTCGGCGCACTGGATGCGCTCACGCGCCAGGGCCTGCAGGACGAATTGGCCCGGCTGGTGCGCGACGACGGCTTGACGGTGCTGTTCGTCACGCATGACCTCGAAGAGGCGATCTACCTCGGCGACCGCGTGATCGCGCTGCAGGCCAATCCCGGGCCGGGACGACCAAGCCTCGCGCGCATGATCGACGTGAAGATCCCGCGCCCGCGCGACCAGCTCACGACCAAGGAGCACCCCGACTACCTGCGGCTGCGGCGCGAACTGTTCGCCTTCATCGAGCAAAGTCATGACTGAACCGCGCCTGCTTCGCTGGGCCCGGCCGTGGGTGCTGCCGGCGCTGCTGATCGGCGCCTTCGAGTGGTACGCGCGGCGCGCGGCGGCGCTGGGCAGCGATGCGCTCGCGCCCCCCAGTGCAGCGGCGAAGGCCTTCGTCGGCGCGGCGCTCGACGGCTCGCTCTGGCAGGCCACGGGTTTCACGCTCGGCACCGCGGCGCTCGGGCTGCTGCTGGGCGCGGTGCTCGGCATTGCGCTCGGGCTGGCGCTGGGCCTGTCGCGCCGCGCGGCGCGGCTCGGCTCGCTGTCGATCGAGGTGCTGCGGCCAGTGCCGTCGGTGGCGCTGATTCCGCTCGCGATGCTGGCCTTCGGCTTCGGCGTGCGCATGGAAGTGGCGATCGTCGGCTTTGCCACGTTCTGGCCGCTGCTCGTGCTGGTGCAGTCGGCCGTGCAGCAAATCGAACCGCGCCTGCTCGAGGTGAGCCACGTGCTCGGGCTCTCGGCACGCGAGCGCGCCTTCAAGATCGTGCTGCCGGCGATCGTGCCGCGGCTCTTCGTCGCGCTGCGGCTCGGCGTGGCGGTGGCGCTGGTGGTGGCCGTCACGGTCGAGATCGCGGCCAATCCGCACGGCATGGGCTACGCGATGATGATCGCGCAGCAGAGCTTCGATCCCGCGCTGATGATCGCCTGGCTGGGCTGGATCGGGGTGGTGGGCTTCGCGGTCAATGCGGGCATGGTGCTGCTGCAGCGCACGGTCGCGCGGCGCATGGGGGTGCTGCCATGAGCGCAGTGAAACATCGAACCGGCTCGGACTGGTTCGGTCCGCTCGCCGTGTTCGGCGCGCTGGTGGCGCTGTGGTGGATCGCGAGCAATGCGGGCTGGGTGAGCCGCGTGTTCCTGCCGACGCCGCAGGCCACCTTCGCGAGCCTGCTCGAAGGGCTCAACCTGAAGGGCGATGGCGGCAACGGCGAACTGCTCGCCTACACGCAAGCCACGGTGGGCCGCATGGTGCAGGGCTGGCTGCTCGCGTCGCTGTTCGGCGTGGTGCTCGGTGCGGCCATCGGCGTCTCGCCCGCGGTGCGTGCCTGGGTACAGCCGACGCTCGAGTTCGTGCGGCCGCTGCCGGCCTCGGCACTGCTGCCGCTCGCGATCTCGATCTTCGGCCTGAACCCGAACATGGTGCTGTTCGTCGTGGCCTTCGGCGCGATGTGGCCGGTGCTGCTGGCCACGGTGCACGGCTTCGCGGCGGTGGAGCCGCGGCTCGCCGAGGTGGCGCGCTGCCTGCAGATGTCGCGCGCCGCCTTCGTCTGGAAGGTGGGCCTGCCCAACGCCCTGCCCGACATCCTGGCCGGCATGCGGCTCGCGCTGACCATTGCGCTGATCGTGGCCGTGGTGGGCGAGATGATCGCCTCGCAGAGCGGGCTCGGCCAGGCCATTCTTCTCGCGGCGCGCGCCTTTCGCGCGAGCGATCTCTTTGCCGGCATCGTGCTGCTCGGGCTGATCGGCTTCGTGAGCAATGCGCTGCTGGCCTTTGCGGAGAAACGCTTGCTGCGGTGGCAGCAGCCGTAGAACCCACATCCACCCGAAACCCCCACAGAAGGAGCGCCCCGATGCCACGCAAATTCGTCGACCTGTCGATCTTCCTGGAGAACGACGTGCTCTCCGACCCGCCGGCCTTCGCGCCGAAGATCCAGTACTTCACGCACGAACAGACCTACGAGCAGATCGAGCCCTTCTTCCCGGGCCTGAAGAAGGAAGACCTGCCCGACGGCGAAGGCTGGGCGGTCGAGCTGGTGCAGCTGTCGACGCACAACGGCACGCACCTCGATGCGCCCTACCACTTCCACTCGACCATGGACAAGGCGCTCGGCGAGAAGAAGCCCGCGATCGCGATCCACGACGTGCCGCTCGAATGGTGCTTCCAGCCGGGCGTGAAGCTCGACTTCCGCCATTTCGAGGACGGCTACGTGGTGACCGCGGCCGACGTGGAAGCCGAGCTCAAGCGCATCGGCCACACGCTGAGCCCGCTCGAGATCGTGGTGGTCAACACGCGCGCTGGCAAACGCTACGGCAACCCGGACTACGTCTCGGCCGGCGCGGGCATGGGCTATGAAGCCACGATGTACCTGCTCGAGCGCGGCGTTCGCCTCACGGGCACCGACGCATGGAGCTGGGACGCGCCCTTCGTGCACACGGCCAAGAAATACGGTGAGACGAACGACGCCTCGCTGATCTGGGAAGGCCACAAGGCCGGCCGCGACATCGGCTACTGCCACATCGAGAAGCTGCACAACCTCGAGGTGCTGCCGCCCGCGGGCTTCTTCATCAGCTGCTTTCCGCACAAGATCCGCGGCGCCTCGGCGGGCTGGACGCGCGCCGTGGCGATCTTCGACGACGCGCTGATGGCGTCGGTCTGACGCGCGGAAGGTCAAGACCATGATCACGCTCAATCACACGCACGATGCCGACGCCCGCAGCTGGGTGGCCAGCGCCAATGCTGCGGGCAGCGACTTTCCGGTTCAGAACCTGCCACATGCGGTGTTCCGCCGCCTCGGCAGCCCCGAGCCGTTTCGCGGCGGCGTGGCGATCGGCGACCAGGTCGTCGACATGGCTGCACTCGCGACGCGCCCGCTGCTCGACGGCCTTGCACTCGATGCGGCGCGCGCCGCGGCGCTGCCCGCCCTGAACGATCTCTTCGCGCTCGGCGGCAGCGCGTGGCAGGCCTTGCGCCATGCGCTCTTCGCGCTGCTGCACGCCGACGCGACCGCGGCCACTGTCGAAGCGATGCGCGAGTGCCTGGTGCCGCAGGCCGAGGTCGAGTTCACCGTGCCGGCGCGCATCGGCGACTACACCGACTTCTACACCTCGATCGACCATGCGCTGAACATCAGCCGGCTCATGAACCCCGAAGGCGACGTGACGCCGAACTTCCGCTGGATTCCGACCGCCTACCACGGGCGTGTCTCGACCATCGGCGTCAGCGGCCAGCGCTTTCATCGCCCGATGGGCCAGACGCTGGCGCCCGGCGCTAAGGCACCGACCTACCATGCCTGCGCGCGGCTCGACTACGAGCTCGAACTCGGCATCTGGATCGGCGAGGGCAACGCAGCCGGCGAGGCGATCCCGCTCGCGCATGCCGAGGACCACATCTTCGGCATCTGCCTGCTCAACGACTGGTCGGCGCGCGACATCCAGTTCTGGGAAATGGCGCCGCTCGGGCCGTTCCTGGCGAAGAACTTCGCGACCACCGTCTCGCCATGGATCGTGACGATGGAGGCGCTCGCGCCCTACCGCCAGGCATGGACGCGCGCGCCCGCCGATCCCCAGCCGCTCGCCTACCTGGAAGACGCGCGGAACCGCGAAAGCGGCGCGATCGACATCCAGCTCGAAGTCTGGCTCGAAAGCGAGCAGGCGCGCAGCGGCGGGCATGGCGCCTCGCGCCTGTCGCGCACGAGCTTCAGGCACCAGTACTGGAGCGTGGCGCAGATGGTGGCGCACCACACCGTGGGCGGCTGCCAGCTCAACGCGGGCGATCTGTTCGGCAGCGGCACGGTGTCGGGGCCCGGCCCGGGCGAGGCCGGCGCGATCATCGAGCTGACACGCGCGGCGCAGAGCCCGGTCACGCTGGCGCACGGCGAACAGCGCGGCTTCCTGGAAGATGGCGACGCGGTGATGCTGCGCGGCTGGTGCGAGAAGCCGGGCCATGCGCGCATCGGCTTCGGCGAAAGCCGCGGCATGGTGCTGCCGGCCAAAGGCTGAACGGCGGCCGCAAAAAGCAAAAGGCCACCGCAGGGGTGGCCTTTTGCAAGAAATGTGGAGCGGGAAAAGAGTCTCGAACTCTCGACCTCAACCTTGGCAAGGTTGCGCTCTACCAACTGAGCTATTCCCGCATTTCGAGCCGCGAATTATAGCCTGATTTTTTGAGCCGCTTGGATCAGCCGCCGAAGACCGACGCCCGGTGCAGCGAGATCCCGGCCATCACCCCGTCGGCCGAGGCCATGGTGGCGTTGTGGAACATCATGGCCGCGTCGCCGGCCGCGAACACGCCGGGCACGGTGGTCATCTTCATGGCGTCGGTGCGGATCATCGGTCCGAAGCCGCCCGCGTCGATCGCACAGCCGAGCTGTTCGGCCAGCGGACTCGCGAGGCGCGTGCGCGGCACGATGAACATCGCGTCGAGCGGCAGGCGCCGCCCATTCTCGAAGCGCACGCTCGACAGCGCGGTGGGCGACGGCCCCTCGAGCGCTGCAATGCGGCCCGGCTCGATCGCCACGCCGCGCGCCTCGAGCTTCGCGCGCATCTCCGCGTCCGGCAGGCTGCCGCCGTGGAGGAACAGCGTGGCCGGGCCCCATTCGGTGAACAGGATCGCGTGCTCGGGCGTGTGCGGCGGCTCGATCAGCACGCCGAGGCGCCGGCCGCTGACCTCGTAGCCGTGGCAGTACGGGCAATGCAGCACGCTCTGGCCCCAGCGCTCGCGCACGCCGGCGATGTCGGGAAACCCATCCTCCACGCCGAAGGCCAGCACGATGCGTGCGGCCGAGAGCTGCCGGCCGTCTTCGAGCGCGGCCGCGAAGCCGCCGGTTCCATCGGGCCGGGCCTCGGTCACGCGGCCTTCGATAAAGCTGGCGTTCGGATAGGCGAGCACCTTGGCGCGCGCATCGGCCATCATCTTCAGGGGCGGCGTGCCGTCCTGCCCGAAGAAGCCGTGCGCGGCTTCGGCAAAGCGGTTGCGCGGCGCGCCTGCATCCACGATGCAGACGTTTTTTCGCGCGCGCGCGAGCTGCAGGGCAGCGGAAAGGCCGGCGAAGCTGCCGCCCACGATCAGAGCGTCACAGTGCATGTTGAATGTCCTTGAGGTTGAAACCGCCGCCCGTCATGCGGCGATGAAAGTCCTTGGAGAGATCGGCCAGCGTGATGCTGTTGAAACGTTCAAGCAGCAGCGCCTCGGCATCCCGGCAGGCACCGTCGAGCGCCGCATTCACCGCCTGCTCGACGATGCAGCCCGGGCTTTCGGTGCGGTTGCCGATGGCCAGCAGCGCCGGCGAACCCACCGCCTGGTGGATGTCGCCGAGCGTCACCGCGTCGAGCGGGCACGACAGCACCCACCCGCCGCCATGCCCCTTGGCCGAACTCACGAGGCCTGCCTCGCGCAGACCGGCCATCGCGCGCCGCACCACGACGGGGTTGGTCTGCATCGCCATGGCGAGCGTTTCGGACGTGACGGGCTCGTCCATCTCGGCCATGTGAAGCAGCGCGTGGAGAACGCCGGAAAGCTTGCTGTCTCGTTTCATGCAACATTATGAGTTGCATGAAACGCATGTTGCCTGACTGCTGTGCGGCAGACCCTGCGTGCGGAACGGTCATTGGCGCCGCGGCGCTACCAGACGTGAAGCAGCGCACAACAGATTCTTTCGAACCCATCCGCTGCCTCGATGCAGCGGACGGCCAAACGCTTCACCCCCCGTCTCCGCCGACGGAGGGCGCCCACACCCCGCGCGCCCACGGCGCACATGGCGACAAACGCAGTTGAGGCGGTGGGACCACGAATGCAGTGAGCGGCGCCACCGGGGCCGTGGGTGGCGCCGAGATCCGGAAGTAAGCGCGCCGCGGTACCCGCAGCCGGAGCCCGCAGCGCCTCGCGGGCTTTTCTTGATCAGGTCGCGGCTTGGAGCCTGAACAGGCTCGTGACCTCGGCATCGAGCACCAGCATCTCGCGCTGGTTGAACAGCTGCCAGCGCCAGCGCAGGATGCCGAGCGTGGGCCGCTTCTCGGAGCGCCGCACCTCGATCACGTCGGCGACGAGCCGCAGCGCGTCGCCGGGCCGCACCGGGTTCGGCCAGCGCACATGCTCGAGCCCCGGCGAGGCGAACGATTCGGAGCCCTCGAGTGCGGCACCGACGACCAGGCGCATCGCGATCGCGCAGGTGTGCCAGCCGCTTGCAATGAGCCCGCCGAAGGGGCTGCCGGCCGCAGCCTCGGCGTCGGTGTGGAACCACTGCGGGTCGTAGTCCTTCGCGAAGCGCACGAGTTCGGCTTCGGTCAGCACGTAGGGCCCGGCCTCGATGACCTGGCCCGCTTGGAAGTCGGTGAACTTCATTCGCCGGCGCTCAGTACGTCTCGAGGTGCAGCCGGCCTTCGCGCTTGAGCGCACCGCCCACGGCGTCCCAGTCGAGCCCCGCTTCCTTCGCGATGTCGCGCAGCGCGAGCACCACGCCCTCTTCCATGCTCTTGAGGCCGCAGACGTAGAAGTGGCTCGCGCCGTCCTTCAGCAGCACCGCGAGGTCGGCAGCGCGCTCGCGCATCAGGTCTTGCACGTAGCGCTTGGGGCTGCCGGGCGTGCGCGAGAACGCGAGGTTGATGTCGATGAAATCCTTTGGCAGCGACTGCAGCGGTCCGAAGTACGGCAGCTCCTGCTGCGTGCGCGCCCCGAAGAACAGCATGAGCTTGCCGCCCTCGAACTTGCCGCTCTTGCGCAGGCGTCGGCGCCATTCGGTCATGGCGCGCATGGGGGCGCTGCCGGTGCCGGTGCAGATCATCACGATGTGCGACTTCGGATGGTTCGGCATCAGGAACGAGGCGCCGAACGGACCGACCACCTGCACCGTGTCGCCCACCTTGAGGTCGCAGACGTAGTTGGAGGCGATGCCGCGCACCGGACTGCCCTGGTGGTCTTCGGTCACGCGCTTCACGGTGAGCGAGACGTTGTTGTAGCCGGGCCGCTCGCCGTTGCGCGGGCTGGCCACCGAGTACTGCCGCGCATGGTGGCGCTTGCCCAGCGCGTCGGTGCCCGGCGGCACGATGCCGATCGATTGGCCTTCGAGCACCGGGAACGGCACCACGCCGAAGTCGAGCACGATGTGGTGCGTTTCGCTGTCGAAGCCGGCTTCGGTGCAGTTGAAGTTGCCCACGACGGTGGCCGTGGTCGGCGTCTTCGGTGGGAAGAGATTCGTGTAGGCGTGCGCGGCCGACCAGGGCGGCACGGTGGCGCCGAACTGCGCGGAATTGAAGACCGGCTCGACGGAATCGACGGCGGCGGTGCTCTCCGCCGGCACGGCGGCCGGTGCCGCGGCTGCGGCAGGCTCCGCGGATGCGCCTGCGGCCTCGAGTTCCTCGGGCGGCAGCTCGGGCGGCAGCGACTCCCAGGTCAGCTGTTCCTCGATGGTGTACGCGCGCACCACGGGCATGGTGCGCCAGTTGTCGATCGAGCCCGTGGGGCACGGCGAGATGCAGGCCATGCAGCCGTTGCAGATGTCGGCCCGCACGACGTAGTTGTTGTCGTCGTGCGTGATCGCGTTGACCGGGCAGGTGGCCTCGCAGGTGTTGCAGCGGATGCAGATCTCGGGATCGATCAGGTGCTGCTTGATGATCCCGGCTTCGACGGCCATGTCCATGTTGTTTCTCCTGAAGCCCTCCCCTTTCGGGGGAGGGTTGGGTCGGGGCCGGCGGCGTTGGTCGTGGTCACGCTGCTGGCCCCCATCCCGGCCTTCCCCCAACGGGGGAAGGAGAAATACCCGTCAACCGAAGCGGACGTATTCGAAATCCACCGGCTGGCGGTTGATGCCCATCACCGGCGGCGCGATCCAGCCGGCGAACTTGCCCGGCTCGACCACGCGGCCCATCAACGATGCCACGAAGGCGAAGTCCTCGGCGCTTGGCAGCCATTCGTTCCTCTTGGCGGCAAATTCGGTCTCGCTGACCACGCGGCCCTCGGGCGACATCTTGATGCCCGCGAGCGCGCCGATCTGGCGGTTGAAGGCCTTGTGCGGCACCACCAGGCGGGTCGGGATGCCGGCCTTCTCGAGCACCTTGTTCCAGCGGCCGACGCCGGCCACCGAGTCCTTGATGAAGTCGTCGCGCAGCACTTCGTTGAGCGCGTTGAGCATCGGCACGTCCTTCTCGACGAGCTGGCCGTCCTTGACCTCGAGCACCTTGTAGGTCTGGCCCTTGAGCACGTGGTCGTCGGTGCGTTTGCCTTCTTCGTAGCGGCCCTTCAGGCCCGAGCTGTAGAAGATGGCGGCATTGCTCGACTGGTCGGCACCGAACAGGTCGATGGTCACGCTGTAGTGGAAGTTCAGGTAGCGCTGGATGGTGCCCAAATCGATGGCGCCAGCGGCGCGCACCTTCTGCGGGTCGTCGGTCTTGAGTTCGTTCATGACCTGCGCGGTGCGCGAGAGCACGCGCGAGACGCCGCTCTCGCCCACGAACATGTGGTGCGCCTCTTCGGTCAGCATGAACTTGGTGGTCCGCGCGAGCGGATCGAAAGCGCTTTCGGCCAGCGCGGCCAGCTGGAACTTGCCGTCGCGGTCGGTGAAATAGGTGAACATGAAGAACGCGAGCCAGTCGGGCGTCTTCTCGTTGAAGGCACCGAGGATGCGCGGGTTGTCGACGTCGCCCGAGGTGCGCTGCAGCAGCGCCTCGGCTTCCTCGCGGCCGTCGCGGCCGAAGTGCTTGTGCAGCAGGTAGACCATGGCCCAGAGGTGGCGGCCCTCTTCGACGTTGATCTGGAACAGGTTGCGCAGGTCGTACATCGACGGCGCGGTCAGGCCGAGGTGGCGCTGCTGCTCGACCGAGGCCGGCTCTGTGTCGCCCTGCGTCACGATGATGCGGCGCAGGTTGGCGCGGTGCTCGCCGGGCACGTCCGCCCAAGCTTTCTCACCCTTGTGGTCGCCGAAGTGGATCTCGCGGTTGGCGTCGCCCGGGTTCAAGAAGATGCCCCAGCGGTAGTCGCGCATCTTCACGTGGCCGAACTGGGCCCAGCCTTGCGGATCGACGCTCACGGCTGTGCGCAGGTACACCTCGTGGTTGGTCGAGCCCTCGGGGCCCACGTCGTCCCACCAGTTGATGAAGTTGGGCTGCCAGCCTTCGAGCGCGCGCTGCAGCGTGCGGTCTTCGCCGAGGTTGACGTTGTTGGGGATCTTCTCGCTGTAGTTGATCGTGCTCATCGTTGTTCCTTGGGTTGTAGGGGCTGCCAGTTCACACGCGGTTCAAGTCGAAGCCGGCCTTCTCGCCGGTGCCGTAGACCTTCAAGGCACCCTTCTCGCCGACGGCGTTGGGGCGGTTGAAGATCCAGTTCTGCCAGGCCGTGAGCCGGCCGAAGATGCGGGTGGCCATGTTCTCGCGGCTCGCGAAGCGCAGGTTGGCCTCGAGGCCAGTGAGCGCGTCGGGCGACATGGCGGCGCGCTCCTCGATGGCGATGCGGATCTCGTCGTCCCAGTCGATGTCGTCGGGCGCAGCGGTAACGAGGCCGAGCTTCAGCGCCTGGTCGGCATCGAGCGGCTGGCCGGCTGCGGCGCGTGCAGCCTCGAGCGGCGCGGCCTCTTCGTAGAAGCGGCGCTGCAGGCGGCTCTGGTCGTTGACCATCGGGAAGAAGCCGAAGTTGAATTCGTTCAGCACCAGCTTCGGCGCGCGTCCGGCATCGTCGGGCAGCGCGAGCATGTAGCTGCGGTCGGCAGCAAAGGCCAGCTCGGCGAGCGTGCCGGCAAAGCAGGAGCCGGCCTCGATCAGCGCGAACAGGCTGCGCGAGGACACGTCGAGCCGCGCCAGCGTGCGGCGCAGCGCGCCGATGGTCTCGCGCACCAGCCAGTGGTCCTTGTGGGCCAGCATCACGGCGTCCGACGCGAGCACCGCATCGGCATCGCCTTCGGTCTTGAGCAGCCAGGTGCCGATGTCGAGCTCGTTGGTGCGCAGGTTGAGGATCGCATCGTCGAGTTCGCGGCACATCGCGAGCGGCCACCAGGCGGCGCCCGCGGCCTCGATGGCGGCCACGTCGGCCGGCTGTGCGCCCGTGGGCGCCTTGACGGTGATCGTGGCGGTGCGCTTGCTGCGGTCGATCTTCACGTCGACGTGGCTGTAGGCAATGCCGTCGGCGCTGTCGGTGCGCTCGAGGCGGGTCAGCGCCACGCCCTTGGCGCCGGCCGGGCGGTCGCTGCCGGCCGCGAGCTGCGCGGCGCGCTCCTGCACCGTGGCAGCGAACTGCGCAGGCTTGGCGATCGCGTCGACCAGGCGCCAGTCGACCGCGCGCTGGCCGCGCACGCCTTCGACGCTGGTGCAGAAGATGTCGGCCAGGTCGTGGCGCACATGGCGCTTGTCGGTGACGCGGGTCAGGCCGCCGGTGCCGGGCAGCACGCCGAGCAGCGGCACCTCGGGCAGCGACACGGCCGAGGAGCGGTCGTCCACCAGCACGATCTCGTCGCAGGCCAGGGCCAGCTCGTAGCCGCCGCCGGCGCAGGCGCCGTTCACGGCCGCGATGAACTTGAGGCCCGAGTGCTTCGACGAATCCTCGATGCCGTTGCGCGTCTCGTTGGTGAATTTGCAGAAGTTCACCTTCCAGGCGTGGCTCGAGACGCCGAGCATGAAGATGTTGGCGCCCGAGCAGAAGATCCGGTCGCGGCCGCTGGTCACGATCACGCTGCGCACCTCGGGATGCTCGAAGCGCACGCGGTTGAGCGCGTCGTTGAGCTCGACGTCCACGCCGAGGTCGTAGCTGTTGAGCTTGAGCTTGTAGCCCGGGCGGATGCCGCCGTCCTCGGCGATGTCGAGCACCAGGCGGGCCACGCTGCCCTCGACATTCAACTTCCAATGCTTGTACTGCGCCGGTTCGACGCGGTAGTCGACGCGCGGAGGCGCCTGGACGGGGGGGGTGGTCTCGGTCATACGGAAGTCTCCTGTGGGGCGGATGCGAACCGGAAGAATATTGCACATTCCGGCGCCGATGACATGCATCATGCTGCATGTGAACAGGCAAGTCAATGCCTGTTGTGCTTTTTTTCATCGTCCCGGGTCGGGCCCGGCTCAGGCGCCGATGCCCATAGCCTGCCGCGCCGCGGCGCGCAGCGCCTGGAAGCTGTCGGTCAGGCTCTTGCCGCTCGTGTCCACCGACAGGTCGGCCTTCGAATAGAAGGCGGCGCGGCCGTTGAGGATGCGCCGCAGGTCTTCCATCGCTTCGCGGCTCGCGGCCATGGGGCGGGTGTCGCCCTGGGCGGCCACGCGGCCCATGTGCTCCTCGGGCGAGGCCTGCAGCCAGACGGTGGTGCAGTGCGCGAGCAGCTCGTTGAAGGTGGCCGGGTCGGACACGATCCCGCCCGGCGTGGCGATGACCACTTCGCTGTGGATCTGCACCGCCTCCTCGAGCGCGCGGCGCTCGTAACGGCGGTAGGCGTTGGTGCCGTAGAGGTCGTGGATCTCGCGCACGCTGCAGCCCGCGAGCTTTTCGATCTCGCGGCTCAGCTCCACGAAGGGCAGCTCGAGGTCGTCGGCCAGCATCTGGCCCAGGGTCGACTTGCCCGCACCGCGCAGGCCCACGAGCGCGATGCGCCGGTGCCGCGCCGGATCGACCGAGGCGGTGCCGAGCAATTCGCCGAGGGCCAGGCGCACGCGGCGCAGGTCGGCCTCGCTGCGCTTTTCGAGCAGTTCGCGGATCAGCAGCCACTCGGGCGAGCTGGTCGTCACGTCGCCCACCAGTTCGGCCAGCGAGCAGTGCAGCGCGCCCGCCACCTGCTGCAGCACGAGGATCGAGGCATTGCCGATGCCGTATTCGAGGTTGGCCAGATGCCGCTCCGAGACATCGGCCGCCACGGCCACCGCCTTGCGCGTGAGGCCGCGCTGCGCGCGCAGGTTGCGCACGCGCTCGCCCAGCGCCGCCAGCAGCGGATGCTTCGCCTCCCCGGCGGGCGCGGCGTTGTTGCCGCTTTCCGGCGCGGTGGCCAGCACCGTGTCTCCATGCTCGTTCATGCAAGTCCTCGTTCCTGGCCAGGATTGTGCGCGCTCAGGGTAAACACCATAGATGCACTATATTGCTTGACACTCATTGTCTCGGTGCTTATCGTTCGACCACAAGCAAGATACTGCACGCGCCGTCATCGCGCAAGTGAGACCAAAAGTTCGCAGCCGCGGCGGCGTCCCCGCCAGCCAGCCTCCAACAGGAAGCCCGCCATGTCCAGCAAGGAAGATTTTCATCAACTGATTGCCGGCCTCACCGCCGAGATCGCCGGGCGGCCGCTCGACGCGCAGCTCGAGGCGTGGTTGAACGCCCAGCACGGTGCCGGCAGCGCGCGTTTCGAGCGCCTGCGCGCGGCCTGCATCGGCGGCGTGGCCGAAGGCTGGCTCTGCGAGCGCGAAGGCGGCGGCATCCGCTACGGCCGCGTGTTCAAAGCTGACGACGCGCTGCACCGTTTCTCGGTCGACGTGGTCGACATGCAGGACATTGCCGGTCCGCACCACACGCATCCGAACGGCGAGATCGACTTGATCATGCCGCTGGACAGCAGCGCCGCCACCTTCGACGGACGCCCCGCGGGCTGGTGCGTCTACGGACCCGGCACCGCACACCGCCCGACCGTCGCGCAAGGCCGGGCGCTCGTTCTCTACCTGCTGCCGGAAGGGCAGATCAAGTTCACCCAATGACCGAACGCCTCGCCAATTTCGTCGCCGGCCACTGGCAAGGCGGCTCGGACGCCGGCACGCCGCTCTTCGACCCGGTGCTCGGCACCGAACTCGTGCGCGTCGACGCCACGGGCCTCGACCTGCCCGCGGCCTTCGCGTTTGCGCGCGAACAGGGCGGCGCAGCGCTGCGCGCGCTGACCTACCGCGAGCGCGCCGGGCTGCTCGCGGCCATCGTGAAGGTGCTGCAAGCAAACCGCGACAGCTACTACGAGATCGCCACCGCCAACTCGGGCACCGTGAAGAACGACTCGGCGGTCGACATCGACGGCGCCATCTTCACGCTCGGCCAGTATGCGAAATGGGGCGATGCGTTGGGCGACGCGCGCGTGCTGCGCGACGGCGACGCGGTGAAGCTCGGCAAGGAGCCGGTGTTCCAGTCGCAGCACCTGCAGCTGCCCACGCGCGGCGTGGCGCTGTTCATCAACGCCTTCAATTTTCCGTCGTGGGGCCTGTGGGAGAAGGCCGCGCCCGCCCTGCTTTCGGGCGTGCCGGTGATCGTGAAGCCCGCCACCGCGACCGCCTGGCTCACGCATCGCATGGTCAAGGATGTGGTCGATGCGGGCGTGCTGCCCGCGGGCGCGCTGTCGGTGGTGTGCGGCACCTCGGCCGGCCTGATGGAGGCGCTGCAGCCCTTCGACGTGGTGTCGTTCACCGGCTCGGCCGAGACCGCTGCGCTGATCCGGTCGCACCCCGCAGTGGCCGCGCGCTCGGTGCGCGCGAACATCGAGGCCGACAGCCTCAACAGCGCCCTGCTGCTGCCCGGTGCGGCGCCCGGCAGCGAGGCCTTCAACCTGCTGGTGCGCGAGGTGGTGCGCGAGATGACGGTCAAATCGGGCCAGAAGTGCACCGCGATCCGCCGCATCCTGGTGCCGGCCGAGGTGTACGACGCCGCGGCCGAGGCCATCGGCGCGAAGCTCTCGGCCGTCACGGTGGGCAATCCGCGCAACGAGGCCGTGCGCATGGGTTCGCTCGTGAGCCGCGCCCAGCTCCATGCGGTGCGCGAAGGGCTCGACGCGCTGTCCACGCAAACCACCGTGCTGCACGACGGCCGCAAGGCGCCGCTGGTGGATGCCGACCCTGCCATCGCAGCCTGCATCGGCCCCGTGCTGCTTGGCGCGCGCGACGCCGATGCCGCCGCGCGCGTGAACGACATCGAGGTGTTCGGCCCGGTCGCCACGCTGCTGCCCTACCGCAACCTCGCCCATGCCACGGCGCTCGCGCACCGCGGCCAGGGTTCGCTGGTCGTGTCGCTGTACGGCAGCGACGATGCGGCACTGGCCCAAGCCGCGCTGGCCGTGGCGCCGAGCCACGGGCGCGTGCACGTCGTGTCCCCCGAGGTGGCGCAGGCCCACACGGGCCATGGCACCGTGATGCCGATGTCGCTGCACGGCGGCCCCGGCCGTGCCGGCGGCGGCGCCGAGCTGGGCGGGCTGCGCGCGCTCGACTTCTATCACCGCAGGACGGCCGTGCAGGCGAGCCCCGGCGTGCTGGCCGCGCTGGGCCTCCAGGAAGTAGGAACATGACGCTGCCCCCCCGATTCAATTTCGCCGAACACCTGTTCGCGCTCAACCGTGGCCGCGCCGATCGCACGGCCTACATCGACGACCGCGGCCGGCTGGCCTACGGCGAACTCGAAGACCGCGCGCGCCGATTGGCGGCTGCCCTCAAGGCGGCCGGCGTGCGGCGCGAGGAACGCGTGCTGCTGCTGATGCTCGACAGCAGCGACTGGCCCGTGAGCTTTCTCGGCTGCCTCTATGCGGGCGTGGTGCCGGTCGCGGTGAACACCCTGCTCACGCCCGACGACTACGCCTACATGCTCGACCACAGCCGCGCGCAGGCCGCGCTGGTCTCGGGCGCGCTGATGCCGGGGTTGCAGGAGGCGATGAACCGCGCGCCGCATGAAGTGCACACGCTCTTCGTCTCGCAGCCGACCGGCGCGCTGCCCGAAGGCGCGAAGGATTTCGAGGCCGCGCTCGCCGATGTGGCGCCGATGCCCGCGGCGGCGCCCACCGCGTCGGACGACCCGGGCTTCTGGCTTTATTCCTCCGGCTCCACCGGCAAGCCCAAGGGCACGGTCCACACGCATGCCAACCTCTGGTGGACCGCCGAGCTCTACGGCAAGCCGGTGCTCGGCCTGACCGAGAACGACGTCTGCTTCTCGGCCGCGAAGATGTACTTCGCGTACGGGCTCGGCAATGCGCTGACCTTCCCGCTCTCGGTCGGTGCCACGGTGGTGCTGATGGCCGAACGGCCCACGCCCGACGCCACCTTCCGCCGCTGGACGGCGCACCAGCCGACCGTGTTCTTTGGCGCGCCAACCGGCTTTGCGGGCATGCTCGCCTCGCCGAAGCTGCCGCCGCGCGAGGCCGTGGCCCTGCGCATGTGCTCGTCGGCGGGCGAGGCGCTGCCGGGCGAGATCGCACAGCGCTTCAAGGCGCACTATGGCTGCGAGATCATCGACGGCATCGGCTCCACGGAGATGCTGCACATCTTCATCAGCAACCGCCCCGGCGACGTGCGCTACGGCACCACCGGCCGGCCGGTCGAGGGCTACGAGGTCGAGCTGCGCGGCGAGGACGGCCGGCCCGTGGTCGACGGCGAAGTCGGCGACCTCTACATCCGCGGGCCCAGCTCGGCGCTGATGTACTGGGCCAACCGCGAGAAGTCGCGCGACACCTTCCAGGGCGGCTGGACCAAGAGCGGCGACAAGTACACGCGCGACGCCGATGGCTACTACACCTATGCGGGCCGCAGCGACGACATGCTGAAGGTCAGCGGGATCTACGTCTCGCCGTTCGAGGTCGAGGCCACGCTGATGCAGCACCCGGGCGTGCTCGAGGCCGCGGTGATCGGCAAGGAAGACAGCGACGGGCTCACGAAGACCAAGGCCTTCGTGGTGCTGAAGGACGGCGCCGCGGCGACCGAGGACGAGCTCAAGTCCTTCGTGAAGGAACGCCTCGCGCCGTACAAGTACCCGCGCTTCCTGGAGTTCGTGCCCGAGCTGCCGAAGACGGCGACGGGGAAGATCCAGCGGTTTCGGTTGCGCGAGCGCGAGAAGGAATCATGAGCCTTCCCCTGTCTTGCTCCCTCCCCTTCCGGGGGAGGGCTGGGGTGGGGGCAGGCGGCCTGTGCAAAGGCATGGCCTCCGCCAGCGCAGCAAGCCCCCATCCCAACCTTCCCCCAGAGGGGGAAGGAGCAATACCATGAGCACCGCCGAATTCGCCACCATCGACTGGCGCGGCCGCGCCGTGCAGATCGAGTGCGCATGGATCGCCCCCGAGCGCACCGACGCCCCGCTCGTCGTCTTCCTGCACGAAGGCCTCGGCTCGGTCGCGATGTGGAAGGACTTTCCCGCGCGCCTGTGCGAGGCCGCCAAGGTGCGCGGCCTCGTGTTCTCGCGCCCGGGCTACGGCCGCTCGACGCCTCGCGGCGAAGACGAAACCTGGGACGTCGACTTCATGCACCGCCAGGCGCACGAGGTACTGCCCGCGCTGTTCGCCGCACTGGGGCTCGACGGCGAGACGCCGTGGCTCTTCGGGCACAGCGACGGCGGCTCGATCTCTCTGCTGTACGCTGCGCGCTTTCCCGCTCGCGTGGCCGGCCTCGTGGTGCTCGCGCCGCACATCTTCGTCGAGGACGTGACCGTCGAAAACATCGAGAAAGCGCGCAGCGCCTACCTTTCGACCGACCTGCCGCAGAAGCTCGGCCGCTACCACGATAGCGCGGACTCGGCGTTCTGGGGCTGGAACCGCATCTGGCTGCATCCGCCCTTCCGCCAATGGAACATCGAAGCCGAAATCGACGCGATCCGCAGCCCGGTGCTCGCGGTCCAGGGCATCGACGACGAATACGGCACGCTCGCACAGGTCCGCGGCATCGCGGCGCGCGTCGGCGGGGCATGCGAATTGCTTGAACTCGCGGAATGCGGGCATTCCCCGCATCGCGATCAGCCGGATCGTGTCATCGTCGCGGCCAACCTTTTTATTACCACCCACAATCGGAGACAGTCCCTATGACCATTCGCACCGCCCGCCTCGCGCTTACCGCGATCGCTTTCGCCGCACTCGCATCGACCGCCGCGGCGCAGGGTTCGGCCAAGCTCAAGGTCGGCCTGATGCTGCCCTTCAGCGGCACCTACACCGCGCTCGGCGTGGCCATCGAGAACGGCTTCAAGCTCTACGTCGACGAACAGGGCGGCAAGCTCGCCGGCCGCGAGATCGAGTACTTCAAGGTCGACGACGAATCCGACCCTGCCAAGGCCACCGACAACGTCAACAAGCTCATCAAGCGCGACAACGTCGACGTGATCGTCGGCACGGTGCACTCCGGCGTCGCGATGGCGATGGCCAAGGCCGCCAAGGAAAGCGGCACCGTGCTGATCGTTCCCAATGCCGGCGCCGACGCGGTGACCGGCCCGATGTGCGCGCCCAACATCTTCCGCAGCTCGTTCAGCAACTGGCAGCCGGCCTACGCGATGGGCGAGGTCGCGGCCAAGCAGCAGGGCAAGAAGAAGGCCATCACCATCACCTGGAAGTACGCGGCCGGCGACGAGTCGGCCAACGGCTTCAAGGAAGGCTTCGAGAAGAACGGCGGCAAGGTCGACAAGCAGCTCACGTTGGCCTTCCCCAATGTGGAGTTCCAGGCGCTCCTGACCGAGATCGCTGCGGCCAAGCCCGATGCGGTGTACGCCTTCTTCGCGGGCGGTGGCGCGGTGAAGTTCGTCAAGGACTACCAGGCCGCGGGCCTCAACAAGACCATTCCGCTCTACGGCCCGGGCTTTCTGACCGACGGCACGCTCGAGGCGCAGGGCGACGCCGCGCAGGGCATGCTGACGACGCTGCACTACGCCGACGGCCTGAACACGCCGCGCGACAACGCCTTCCGCACCGGCTACGCCAAGTCGTTCAAGATGCAGCCCGACGTGTACGCCGTGCAGGGCTACGACGCAGCGCAGATGCTCGGCGTGGGCCTGGCCGCCACCAAGGGCGACATCTCGAAGAAGGCCGAGTTCACCGCCGCCATCGAGAAGGCGAAGATCGACAGCCCGCGCGGCACGTTCACGATGAGCAAGTCGCACAACCCGGTGCAGGACATCTACCTGCGCAAGGTCGAGGGCAAGGAGAACAAGGTGGTGAGCACGGCCATCAAGGGTCTGGCCGACCCCGCCCGCGGCTGCAGGATGTAAGTAAGGCCCACCCCCGAAGCGGCTCACTTCGTGTAGCCGCCTCCCCCTCAAGGGGGCGACACCTGCGGCCCGGCAAAGCCGGTTCCGCGGTGTCTCGCGAACATCGTGGGCGCTTCGCGCCACACTCCTCTTTCTTGCGCTCTCGGGATCATTCAACGTGGATTTCGGCACCTTTCTCGTCCAGTGCCTGAACTCGGTTCAGTACGGACTCCTGCTCTTCCTCGTGGCCTCGGGGCTGACGCTGATCTTCGGGATCATGGGCGTCATCAACCTGGCGCACGGAAGCTTCTACATGATCGGCGCGTACATGGCGTTCACGCTGTCGCCGCTGTTCGGCGACCAGTTTCTTCTGATGCTGGTGGCCGGCGTGGTGCTGGCGGCGATCTTCGGCTACCTGCTCGAATGGGCCTTCTTCAGCTATCTCTACCAGCGCGACCACCTGCAGCAGGTGCTGATGACCTACGGGCTCATCCTGGTGTTCGAGGAGCTGCGCTCGATCCTGGTGGGCAACGACGTGCACGGTGTCGGCGTGCCGCCATGGCTGGAGGGCAGCTTCGCGCTCGGCAACGTCATGAGCTACCCGTGGTACCGGCTCTTCGCATCGGCGGCCTGCATCGTGCTGGCGGTCGGACTCTATTTCGTCGTCAACCGCACGCGGCTCGGCATGATGATCCGCGCCGGCGCGAGCAACCGCGACATGGTGCGCGGCCTGGGCATCGACGTGAAGCGGCTCTACCGCATCGTGTTCGCCGCGGGCGTGGCGCTCGCGGCGCTGGCCGGCATGATCGCCGCGCCGATGTCGTCGGTGTACCCCAACATGGGTGCGAGCGTGCTGATCATCTGCTTCGTGCTGGTGGTGATCGGCGGCATCGGCTCGATCACCGGCGCGCTCGTGGCGTCGCTGCTCGTGGGCTTCGTCGACACCTTCGGCAAGGTGTTCTTCGCGGACCTGAGCGGCATCGGCATCTACCTGCTGATGGCGATCGTGCTGATCTGGAAGCCCGAAGGGCTGATGGGGAAGCGGCCATGACGAACAACAACAACACCCACGCCACCGTCCGCCAGCGCTCCTCGCTGTCGTTCCTGGTGCCCGTGGCGGTGGCCATTGCGGTTGGCGTGGCCGGCCCGATGCTGGGCAACTACGCCTCGGACTTCGTCGTCAAGATCATGATCCTGTCGATCTTCGCGCTGAGCCTGGAACTGCTCGTGGGCACGACCGGCCTCGTGAGCCTGGGCCATGCCGCGTTCTACGGCCTTGGCGCCTACGTGACGGTGCTGGCCTCGGGCAACGACGGCGGCAACCTCGTGCTGCTGCTGCTGGCGTCCATGGGCGTCGCGGCGCTGTATGCGCTCTTCGTGGGCGCCTTGAGCCTGCGCACGCGCGGCGTGTACTTCATCATGGTGACGCTCGCCTTCGCGCAGATGGCTTTCTTCGTGTTCCACGACACCGCAGTCGGCGGCGGCAGCGACGGCATCTACCTGTACGTGCGGCCCGCCATCGGCCCGCTCGACATGGAGAACCGCACGGTGCTGTTCTATGTGGTGCTCGGCGCGCTGGTGTTCACCTACGGGCTGCTCGCGCTCTTGAAGCGCTCGCGCTTCGGCGCGGCGCTCGCGGGCATCCGCGTGAACGAGCAGCGCATGCGCGCGGCGGGCTTTCCGGTCTATGGCTACAAGCTCGCGGCTTTCGTGCTCGCGGGCGCGCTGGCCGGGCTCGCGGGCTTTTTGCTCGCGTCGCGCGACGGCGTGGTCAACCCCGAACTCATGGCGTGGCACAACTCCGGCGAGGTGCTGCTGATGGTGATCCTCGGCGGCCTGGGCCACCTGCGCGGCGCGGTGATCGGCGCGGTGGCCTTCACGCTGCTCAAGGAGGTCTTCTCCACCCATGCAGTGATGGGTCCGCTCGCGGACCACTGGCAGCTCACGCTGGGCATCGCCATCATCGTGTTCGTCGCGCTGCTGCCCAAGGGGCTGATCGGGCTGGCGAAGCGGCTGTCGCCGAAGGGGGGCGCATGACACGCGTTCTGACTTCGACTTTGACTTTCTCCCTCCCCTTCCGGGGGAGGGCCGGGGTGGGGGCAAGCGGCGTGTCCGTCGAGCGCCCTGCCCGCCCCCATCCCAGCCTTCCCCCGAAAGGGGAAGGAGCCAGACCATGAGCAACACCCACGCACTGCTTTCGGTCGAAGGACTGACCCGCCGCTTTGGCGGCCTCACCGCCGTGAACGCCGTCACGCTCGACCTGCACGTCGGCGAGGTGCATGCCGTGATCGGCACCAACGGTGCCGGCAAGTCGACGCTGATCAACATGCTCTCGGGCGAGATCGAGGCCTCCGAAGGGCGCATCGCACTCGACGGCCACGACATCACACGGCGTGCGCAGTGGCGCCGCGCGCGCGCCGGCGTGGGCCGCAGCTACCAGCGCACGACCATCTTCCCGGAGTTCAGCGTGCACGAGAACTGCCGCCTCGCGGCGCAGGCCGCCACCGCGCGGCCGTGGACGCTGTGGGAATCCTTCGGGCGCTGCGCGGCCAGCAATGCCGCCGCCGACGCGGCGCTCGAGGCCGCGGGCCTCACGGCCGAGGCGTCGCGCATCGCGGGCACGCTGAGCCATGGCGCGCAGCGTCAACTCGAAGTGGCCATGTGCCTGGCCACCCGGCCGCGCGTGCTGCTGCTCGACGAGCCGCTCGCCGGCATGGGCGCCGAGGAAACCGACCGCATGCTCACGCTGCTCGCGCGGCTCAAGGCCACGCATGCGATCCTGCTCGTCGAGCACGACATGGATGCGGTGTTCCGCATTGCCGACCGCATCACCGTGATGGTGAACGGCACCGTCATCGCCACGGGCGAACCCGCGTCGATCCGCGAGAACCCTGAAGTGCGCACCGCGTACCTCGGCGAGGAACACTGATGCCCCCACGCTCATCACTTCGTGTATTCGCTGCCCCCCGAGGGGGCGCTGGCCTCCCTTGGGGCGGCCCGGCGGAAGGCCACTGAGATGCTCACCGTCCGCGACATCAACACCTACTACGGCAACAGCCACATCCTGCGTGGCGTGCATGCCGCCATTCCCAAGGCCGCCTCGGTCGGCCTGCTGGGGCGCAACGGCATGGGCAAGACCACGCTGATCCGCACCGTCATGGGTTACGTGCGCCCCGCCTCGGGCGAGGTGCAGATCGACGGCCGCACCGTCACCGGGCTGCCGCCCGAGAAGATCGCACGGCTCGGCATCGGCTACGTGCCCGAGGGCCGCGGCATCTTCCCGAACCTCTCAGTGCGCGAGAACCTCGTGATGAGCGAGCGTGCCGGCATCGACGGCAGCCGCGCCTGGACCTTCGAGCGCGTGATGGCGACCTTCCCCAGGCTCGCCGAACGGCTTTCGCACGGCGGCCAGCAGCTCTCGGGCGGCGAGCAGCAGATGCTCTCGATCGGCCGCGCGCTCATGACCAACCCGCGCCTGCTGATCCTCGACGAGGCCACCGAAGGGCTCGCCCCGCTGATCGTGGCCGAGATCTGGCGCGTGATCGCCGAGATCCGCACCACCGGCATCGCCACGCTGATCGTCGACCGCGACTACCGCAAGGTGCTCGCACATACCGACCTGGCCGTGGTGATGGAGAAGGGGCGCATCGTGCGGCACGGGGCCTCGGCGGATCTGCTGGCGGAGCCGGGGGTGCTCGAAGAGCTGCTGGGGGTGTGAGCGCGCTGCAGCGCGGCGCCACGGTCAGCGCTGCGCCCTGACCCGCTCAAGCTCGGCCTGCGCCTCGCGCAGCTTGTCTTCGCGGCGCGCGATCTTGTCGGCATCGCCTTTTCGCTGGGCCTCGCGCAGGTCGCGCTCGCGCTGCGCCACCTTTTGCTCGTGGCTGCGCACGCGCTGCCGGTGCTCGGCGGCCAGCTTCTCGTCGGTGCAGTTGCGGCGCACCTCGGCAAGCGCACGTTCCAACCCGCGCACGCGTCGGGGCTGGCCTTCGGCCTTGGCCGCTTCGATGTCGGCCGCGATGGCCTCGCGCTTGTCCGCGCAGGTCGCGCCGGCGCCCGGTTGTGCGACGGCCACGCTCGATGCCAGTGCGGCGATGACGGCGGCAAGGGCCAGTGGTGACAGCTTCATGGGGACTCCTGCGTGAGTGGTGATTCGATGATGATGCCGGTGAACGCAAGCTCCACTCTAGGCGCTTCGGCGCGCGATACCTGCTGTTGGCCCTGATTCGCGCAACCGCCAGCACCGGCACACTCGAGCGCCATGACCGACCACGACTTCCTCCTCGACCCGGACCAGATCGCCCCGCCCCGCACGGTGCGCATCGACTTCGACGATGGCTCGTTCGCGCTGCGTTCGCCGATGGCGCTGCAGCCGTATGCGCGCTGCGTGGGCGAATGGCTCGAGCGCTGGGCGCTCGAGACGCCCGATGCGCTCGCGCTGGCCGAGCGCGACGAGGCGGGCGAAGGCGGCTGGCGCCGGCTCGACTATCGCGCGCTGCGGCAGGCCGTGGGCGCGGTGGCGCAGGGCCTGCTCGACCTCGCGCTGCCCGACGACCGGCCGATCGTGATTCTCTCGGACAACGCGATCGACCACGCGGTGCTGATGCTCGCGGCGATGCACATCGGGCGCACCGCCTGTTCGCTGTCGAGCGCCTACTCGCGCATGGCGAAAGATCCGTCTCGGCTGCACGGCGTGCTGCAGGCGCTCGGTCCGTCGCTGGTCTATGCGTCCGATGCCGAAGTCTATGGCGCGGCACTCGCGGGGTGCGGCGTCGAGGCGGTCGCGGTGTTCAGCCGCCATGCCGAGGCCCATCCGGGCGCCATCGCGTTCGACCGCCTGCTGGCCAGCGCTGAAACGCCTGCGGTGATGCAGGCCTTCGAGGCCATCCAGCCCGACACGCACGCCAAGTACCTGCTCACCTCGGGTTCCACGGGGCGGCCCAAGGTGGTGATCAACACGCACCGCATGCTCTGCGCCAACCAGCAGATGATGGCGCAGACCTGGCGCTTCCTCGCAAAGGAGCCGCCGGTGCTGGTCGACTGGCTGCCCTGGAGCCACACCTTCGGCGCCAACCACAACCTGAACATGGTGCTGTGCCACGGCGGCGCGCTCTACATCGACGAGGGCCGGCCCGCGCCGGGCCTCGTCGACAGGACCGTGCGCAACCTGCGCGAGGTGAAGCCCACGCTGCTGTTCAACGTGCCGCGCGGCTTCGACATGCTGCTGCCCTTTCTCGAGGCCGACGACGCGCTCGCGGCCGAGGTGTTCTCCCGGCTGCGGCTCGCGTTCTATGCCGCTGCGGCGCTGGCACCGTCGACCTGGCAGCGGCTCGAAGCGGTGGCACGGCGCGTGCGGCCCGAGCGCCCGCTCTGGCTCACCACCTCGTGGGGCGCCACCGAGACCTCGCCGGCCATTACCTCCGCGCACTGGAAGCTGGACGGTGCCGGCTGCATCGGCGCGCCGCTGCCGGGGCTCGAGCTGAAGTTCGTGCCCAACGGGCAGAAGCTCGAGATGCGCGTGAAGGGCGTGTCGGTGTTCCCGGGCTACCGCGGCGCGCCGCGCGAGACGGCCGAGGCCTTCGACGGCGAAGGCTACTACCGCATCGGCGACGCAGGCTTCCTGGCCGACCCGGCGGCGCCTTCGCGCGGCGTGGTCTTCAACGGCCGCGTGGCCGAGGACTTCAAGCTCTCGAGCGGCACCTGGGTTTCGGTGGGCACGCTGCGCGTGCGGCTGGTTTCGCTGCTCGCGCCGCATGTGCAGGACGTGGTGCTCACGGGCCACGACCGCGACGAGATCGGCATGCTGGTGTTCCCTGCGCCACAAGCCGCATCGCTCGAACATGGCGCGCTGCAGGCGCGCATTGCCAAGGTGCTGCGCGCGCTGCGCAACGAAGGCGCGGGCTCGTCCCAATGCCCGGCACGCGCGCTGGTGCTGGCCGAGCCGCCGAGCCTCGATGCGGGCGAGATCACCGACAAGGGCTACATCAACCAGCGCGCGGTGCTCGCGCGCCGTGCGGCCGAGGTGGCACGGCTGCATGCGGCGGGCGACGGCGATGCCGAGGTGGTGCGACGCGACGCCTAGCGCCGCGGTGCGGCGGGCGCCTTTTTCTCCGCCTTCGGCGCCTCGGTGCCGAACAGCTTTTCGACCTGCTGCCCCAGGCGTGCACCGATCGCGGTGCCCACGCCCGGCAGCACCGCGGAGCCGACCGCCGCGCCGGCCAGCGCGCCGCCGGTCAGCGAAACCTCCGGGTCGCTCGCGGTGCCGCCGATCTTGAGCGGCACGCCGACCACGCCGTCGACGATGTCGACCGCGACCGCACCGTCGAGCTTGCGGTTGAAGAAGCGCAGTTGGCCGCTCGCGGTGAGCACGCCGGACCGCGCCTTGAGGTTGGTGTAGCGCAGCACGGTGCCGTCCTCGCCGCCCTGGGTGTCGAGCGTGCCGGTCAGTTCGTCGAGCGGCGTGGTGCCGCCGCGGCTGACGCCGGCTGTGCTCACCGCCTTGGCGAGATCGAGCCCGACGAGCGTCGCGGGCCGCACCGCGAAAGTGGTGCGTGTGTGCAGGCTGCGCAGCAGCGCACCGAGTTCGCCCGCCTCGGCCTCGAGCATGGAGCGGCCGTAGACCTTGCCGGCGACGGCCGCGCGGCGGTCGAAGGCCTTCAGCAGGCCCTCGAGGTCGATGTCGCTCGCCTCGAGATCGGCCGACACGCGCAGTGCGTCGTTCGGGCGCACCTCGAACACCGAGACGCCGTTCCAGCTTCCGCCGCCCGCGTCGATGCGGGTGCGCCAGCGGTCCTGCCCGGGCTCGCGCTCGAGCTGCAGGCGCGCGGGCGGCGACGCGCCGGCGCGTTCGACGCGCGCCTCGCGCGGGCGCCACTGGCCGTCGAACGCGATCTCGCCGTCGTAGGCCAATGCGATGCCGCGCCGGTCGATCCAGACCACGTCGCGCCAGCGGACCTTCTCGATCGGAAGCGGCGCGAGCGTCCAGGGCGCAGGCAGCGTGAAGGCGCCGCCGCCCTCGCTCGGCCTCGGCCCCTTGCCTCGGAACGCATAAAGCGATTCACGCGGCAGCACCAGGCTTTCGACCTCGAGCGCGTCGACGGCGACCACCCGCTGCAGCAGCTCGCGCAGCCTCAGTTGCAGCGTGACACGGCGCAGCGTGACCGGGCGCGGCTGCACCGTGGCCACATCCGAAAGCACCAGCACGGGGCTGGGCCAGAGCGACCAGTGCGCACCGCCCACCTGAAGGCCGACGCCGAACCGCTTTTCGAACGCCTCGGCGATACGCTCGGCGGCTTGTTCGTCGCTCGGCAGGCGCGAGGCGACGAGCCACACCAGCGCCCCGGCGCCGAGCAGCAGGGCCGCGGCGATGCCGAGCAGCCAGGGGCGAACTGAGCGTTTCATCGCGGCAACTTAGCACGCCAAGGCGACACGCCTTGTCAGCCGCCGTCGCTATAGTTTTGCGATTCCCCGTAGCCGAAAGAACCGAATGCGCATCTGGAAGAAAGACATCTCCGTCGAGGCACTGACCCGCAACCATGTCGGCACCGCCGTGGCGGCCCTCGGCATCGAGTTCCTGGAGGTGGGCGACGACTTCATCCGCGCCCGCGTGCCGGTGGACGAACGCACCCGCCAGCCCTACGGCATCCTGCACGGCGGGGTGTCGGTGGTGCTTGCCGAGACGCTGGGCTCGTGCGGCGCGCACTACAGCGCGCCCGAGGGCGACCGCGCCGTGGGCCTGGACATCAACGCCAACCACATCCGCTCGGCCACCAGCGGCTGGGTCACGGGCACGGCCCGGCCGGTGCACCGCGGGCGCTCCACCCAGGTGTGGCAGATCGACCTGACGAACGAGGCGGGCGAACTGACCTGCGTGTCGCGGATCACGATGGCGGTGCTGCAGCCGCGCTGAGCCCGCGGGCACGCGCCCGGCGGCCGCGCGGCGTCCTTCTTGCTTCTGCTTGTCTGCCCCACAATCACGCCCCATCGACAAGAGGAGAAGAAGCAATGTCAATGTTCAACTGGACTGAAAAGCCGGTGTCCACACTGGCCGAGGGCGCGGTCATCGCGCCCGACGAACGCCTGCCCTGGCTGCAGACCGGCGCCATGGGCGTGCAGCACGTCATCGCGATGTTCGGCGCCACGGTGCTGGCGCCGATCCTGATGGGCTTCAACCCCAACATCGCGATCCTGATGAGCGGCATCGGCACGCTGATCTTCTATTTCGTGACCGGCGGCAAAGTGCCCAGCTACCTGGGCTCGAGCTTCGCGTTCATCGGCGTGGTGATCGCGGCGAGCGGCTACGCGGGCAAGGCCCCGAACGCCAACATCGCGGTGGCGCTCGGCGGCATCGTGGCTTGCGGGGTGGTCTACATCGCGATCGGCGCGATCGTGCAGGCCATCGGCACGGGCTGGATCGAGCGCTTCATGCCGCCGGTGGTGACCGGCGCGGTGGTGGCTGTGATCGGGCTCAACCTGGCCAACGTGCCGATCAAGAATATGGCGGCCGGCAACTTCGACGCCTGGATGCAGGCCGTCACCTTCCTTTGCGTGGGCCTGGTGGCGGTGTTCGCGCGCGGCATGCTGCAGCGGCTGCTGATCCTGGTCGGGCTGATCCTCGCGACCGTGGTTTACGCGGTGCTGACCAACGGCATGGGCCTCGGCAAGCCGGTCGACCTCAGCGGCATCGCCAATGCGGCCTGGTTCGGCCTGCCGACCTTCACCGCGCCGGTGTTCACCGCCAACGCGATGCTGCTGATCGCGCCGGTGGCGATCATCCTGGTGGCCGAGAACCTCGGGCACCTGAAAGCGGTCACCGCCATGACCGGCCGCAACCTCGACCCCTACATGGGCCGCGCGTTCATCGGCGACGGCATCGCGACGGTGGTGAGCGGCGCCGCTGGCGGCACGGGCGTGACCACCTATGCCGAGAACATCGGCGTGATGGCGGCCACGCGCATCTACTCGACGGCGGTGTTCGTGGTGGCGGCGCTGATCGCGCTGGTGCTGGGCTTCAGCCCCAAGTTCGGCGCGCTGATCCAGGCGATCCCGCTGCCGGTGATGGGCGGCGTGAGCATCGTGGTGTTCGGCCTGATCGCCATTGCGGGCGCCAAGATCTGGGTCGACAACAAGGTCGACTTCTCGCAGAACAAGAACCTGATCGTGGCCGCGATCACGCTGATCATCGGCACTGGCGACTTCACGCTGAAGTTCGGCGACTTCGCGCTTGGCGGCATCGGAACCGCTACCTTCGGCGCGATCATCCTCTACGCACTCCTCGGGCGATCGCGCAACGCCTGAATGTGGAAGCCCCCCCGAAGCGCCTGCGGCGCCGCCCCCCACTGGGGGGCGCACCCAGCGGCCGGGCAAAGCCCGATCCGCGGGTGCCCGCGCGGGGGCCGCTGCTCCCTTTGCGCCGCGAAAGAAAGTGCAACGCGGTGCAAGAGATGTTGTCCGGGCGGCCCCATGAAGGCCTGGGCGATGGGCCGGAAGCCTTCGCCCGTTAGACTTCAACGCTTTTCGCACCGACGTTTTCCAATGGCCGATGTCTCCGCCGCGCGCACCAAGGCGGTTTTCGAATTCAAGAGCGCCACGCTGCCGCTCATCGCAGTGATCCTCAAGACGTCCGACCTGGGCGTGCTGGCCGAGGCGCTCGATGCGCAGCTGGCGGATTCCCCCGACTTCTTCGACCAGGAGCCGGTGGTCATCGACCTTTCGCTGCTCCAGGAAGAGGAACAAGGCGGCGCCCCGGCGCACGTCATCGACTTTGCCGCGCTGCGCAACCTGCTGGCACGCCACCAGACGCAGCCGATCGCAGTGCGCGGCGGTAGCGACGCGCACAACGCGGCCGCACGTGCCGCCGGCCTCTCGCTGACCACCATGCCGGTGGCGCCGGCGCCGCGCAGCCCTGCACCGCCTGCCCCCGCCAATGCCCCCGCGAGCGCGGCGCCGCAGATCGTGCGCGAAGTGCCGGTGCCCGCCAACGGCACGCTGCTGATCGACAAGCCGCTGCGCTCGGGCCAGCAGGTGTACGCGCGCGGCGGCGACGTGGTGGTCACGGCAGTCGTGAGCTTCGGCGCGGAAGTCATTGCGGACGGCAACGTGCACGTCTATGCGCCCCTGCGCGGCAAGGCCATTGCGGGTGCGCGCGGCAACACCGAGGCGCGGATCTTCTCGACCTGCATGGAGGCGCAGCTCGTCGCCATTGCGGGCATTTACCGCACCAACGAAGTGCCGCTGCCCGAGTCGGTGCTCGGCAAGCCGGCGCAGGTGCGGCTGGACGGCAAGAAGCTGGCGATCGACGCGATTCCGTAAACCGGACACGCGCGCCGACAATCGACAAGCAAACGAACGAACAACCGAATCGAAATAGAAGGAATGGGAATGGCCAAAATTGTGGTGGTGACCTCGGGCAAGGGCGGCGTCGGCAAGACCACGACGAGCGCCAGCTTCGCGTCGGGCTTGGCGCTCGCAGGCAAGAAGACGGCCGTGATCGACTTCGACGTGGGCCTGCGCAACCTCGACCTGATCATGGGCTGCGAGCGGCGCGTGGTGTACGACCTCATCAACGTGATCCAGGGCGAGGCCAACCTGAGCCAGGCGCTGATCAAGGACAAGCAGTGCGACAACCTGTTCGTGCTCGCGGCCTCGCAGACGCGCGACAAGGAAGCGCTCACGCAGGAAGGCGTCGAGAAGGTGCTGACCGATCTGGCCGCGATGGACTTCGACTACATCGTCTGCGATTCACCCGCGGGCATCGAGACCGGCGCCATGATGGCCATGCACTTCGCCGACGAGGCGCTCGTGGTGACCAACCCCGAGGTTTCCTCGGTGCGCGACTCCGACCGCATTCTGGGCATGCTCAGCAGCAAGACCAAGCGCGCGAAGGACGGCGGCGATCCCATCAAGGAGCACCTGCTGATCACCCGCTACAACCCCAACCGCGTGGCCGGCGGCCAGATGCTCTCGCTCGAGGACATCCAGGACATCCTGCGCATCAAGCTGATCGGCGTCATTCCCGAGTCGGAAAGCGTGCTGCAGGCCTCGAATCAGGGCGTGCCCGCGATCCACGACAAGGACACCGACGTGGCCCAGGCCTACAGCGACGTGGTGGCGCGCTTCCTCGGCGAGGACCGCCCGATGCGCTTCATCGATGCGGAAAAGCCGGGCTTCTTCAAGCGAATTTTCGGAGGCAAGTAGGCCATGTCCTTTTTCTCGTTCCTGCTCGGCGAAAAGAAGAAGACGGCCAGCGTCGCCAAGGAGCGGCTGCAGATCATCCTCGCGCACGAGCGGTCCAGCCTCAGCGGCAAGCGGCGCCCCGACTACCTGCCCGACCTCCAGCGCGAGCTGATGGCGGTGATCTCGAAGTACGTGTCGATCAATGCCGAAGACATCAAGGTCCACCTGGAGAAGCAGGACGACCTCGAAGTGCTCGACATCAAGATCGAACTGCCCGATCCCTCGCCCACCACGGCGCGCTGAGATCGGTCAGGCGCGCGACACGAAACGCGCCACCTGGTGCACCACCGCCTCGTCCTTGAGGATGCGGCGGTGCCCCAGCCCCTCCGTCGCGACGAGTTGCGCCCCCGCGATCGCATCGCGGTAGGCCTCGGCGTCGGCGAAGCGGTTCACGCGGTCGTCGCGGTCATGCACGATCAGCGTCGGCTGCGCGATGCGCGGGCCGACCGCTGCGGG
Organism: Variovorax sp. Soil_C_19; assembly: GCF_057657255.1. Taxonomy (NCBI): domain Bacteria; kingdom Pseudomonadati; phylum Pseudomonadota; class Betaproteobacteria; order Burkholderiales; family Comamonadaceae; genus Variovorax; species Variovorax sp. Soil_C_19. The sequence goes on from NZ_JBDGIV010000005.1 coordinate 65,486, forward strand.
CTCGAGCTGCTGCATCAACACGCCTTCGCGTGCTTCGAACAGCCGCTGCATGGCCGATCGCGTGGCCTCGCTGAGGCCGAAGGTGTGCGCGAAGTAGCGCGTGTACGCACGCGGTGACGCGGGCGGCGCCAGCAGCACCAATCGCTCGACGGCCACGCCTTGTGCCGCCGCGAGGCCGAGCGCATTGGCACCCAGCGAATGCGCCACCGCGGCGCGCAGCGCATGGCCATCGGCCGCAAGTCGGGCCACCGCATAGGCGATGGCGCGCGCGAACTGCGGCGAGTTGCTCATCGTGCCCGCGCTCCTGCCGTGCGCGGGCAATTCGACCAGCACGGGGCGCAGGCCCGCAGCGGCCACCGCATCGGCGAGTGCCAGCAGTTGCCCCGCATGGCCGCCCCAGCCATGCACCAGCAGCACCAACGGTGCCGATTCGGCCGCCGAATCCTGTGCGGCCAGATGATAGATACCAAGGCTGGCGTTTTCGAAGCGCCAGGCCTCGCGCCGCCAGCCGGCACCGGGCGCCTGGCCGCGGTAGAGCCACTTGGGTGGCAGCGGCGTGCCGAAGAGGCGGTAGGCGGCGCGCACGCCGAGCGCAGGCCAGAGCCGCTGCGACGCGGTCAGGCCGAAGCGCAAAGCGCGCATGGTGCGGCTCGGTCGGTAGTAGTTCGACTGCGCGGCATGCGCGGCCGCCGAAGGGGTGCTGGTGCTCGTCATGCAAGGGGCTCCGCTTCAGTACCAGACCCAGTCGTCGTTGCTGCGCGGCAGGCTCCGCAGCGCATCGCGGACGGCTTCGGTGCCGATGGCGCCGGCATAGACGGCAAGGCAAAGGGCAATGATCAGCATGGTGCTTCTCCTTTTTATCGCACAATCGTGCGAAATTTGATCAGACAAAGACGGAACGAAAGCACCCTGCCCTGCGGCTCAGGCGCGGTAGCTGGAAAGAAGCCGCTGCCAGGTTCGCCTGGCGCGGTCTGCGGCCTGTGCATCGCGCAGGAAGCGCGCATCGTGCAGCAGGCCGATGACGATGGCGTTGAGTTCGCTGACCACCTGCGCGGCATCGGTGTCGGCGCGCAGCTCGCCGGTGTCCACGGCCTGCAGCACCGTGCGCCGCAGCGCTGCGCGCCAGCGCGTGATCTCGTCGAACAGCAGGTCGCGTAGTTCGCCTTCGCGGTCGTCGAACTCGAACGCACCGGCGGTGTAGATGCACCCGGTCTCGGCCTCGATGTCGCGGGTGCGCGCGATCCAGCGCTCGACGATGTCCTCGAGCCGCGCGAGGCCCTTGCGCTTCTGCATGGCCGGCACGAACACGTCGGCCAGGAAGCGGCGGCCGTATTCCTCGATCACGGCCTTCTGCAGCGCCTCGCGCGATCCCACGCGCGAGAACACGCCGCTCTTGGACAGGGCCAGCCGGTTCGCAACCGCCTGCAGCGTGATCGCCTCGAGTCCCTCGGCCAGCGCGAGGTCCATCGCTGCGCCGACAATGGCGGTGCGGGTCAGTTCGGCCTTCTGGGTTTTTGCGTCCATGGCCGCACTTTAGCACAGTCGTGCGAAACTTCAATATCTGCGTCGAAACCGCTCCAGAAGGCCTTCAAGGACGAATTCGGGGGTACGCTGGCATTACTCGGGAAAAGAAGCATGCAGCTTCACACAGTGAGCGTACATTCGGACTAATTCCTTTGGCTTTCCGGAACGGATCAGCAATGGCATCTATCCAGCAGCAGCAGCAGATACAGCAGGCAAGGGCCAAGAGGGCCGCTAATGCCGCCGAACAGCGCGAACGACTCCGGCGGGCGCTGCCCGCCACGGTGGAACTGCTGCAGAGCCGCCAGGCCGACCGCATCGACGACAGCGACATCGACGCCTACGTGAACCTGAACTGGCTCGAATGGCATGGCGGCGGACTGCGGCTCACGATCACGGGGCGCAACGTCTGCGCCCAGTCGCTGCCCGTCGTGGCGGCCTGAGCGCCCACCGCGGGCACCACTCCCAATAAAAAACCGCCGCAGGATGCCTGCGGCGGTTTGGGTGCGTGGGGTGCGCGAAGGGCGGCGCCGCGGGACCTGTCTTTTCGTTATCGGTTGCCCACGATGATCTGGGCGATCAAGCCGGTCGCGATGGCCGCGAGCACGTAGTCGCCGCCCACCCCCACCCACTGGTAGCCGCGCGGCGGCTGCTGCAGGCGGTAGGCGCGCCAGTCGTCCACCACGTAGTTGCGGCCGCGGTACTGGGACGGCACGCGCCCGCCGCGGCGCCACTCGGCGTGCGGATGCGGATGGCCGGGGCGGTCGAAGTGACGGCCCGGCCGGTTGTCGTCGCGGTCCCAGCCACGGCTACCGCGACGGTTGTCGTGCCGGTCATTGCCATGGCCGCGGTCGCGCTGCTCATAGCGGTTGTGGCCGTCGCGGCGATCGCGGTCATGCCCACGGTCCTGCGCGAAGGCACTTCCCGCTGCCATGCACATCGCGAGTGCCGCCGCTGCAACGGTGGCCATGCGCTTTGAATTGATGATCATCTGGAACTCCTTCATGCGTTGTTGACTGACGAGTCCATTCTCGGCGGCGCTTGTGTCTGGCCGGAGCGCATCCGGTCGCGGCGAGGTGAAATACGGTAAGCGCAGGTATCCGGGCGGCGTGTTGTCCTTCACCGAAGCCGTTTAAGCTCGCGCGCGCACCCATCTCACACACATGCAGCGACGACACCTTCTCCACTTGATGGCCGGCGTGCCCGCCGCCGCCCTGCTCTCCGCCTGCGGCAAGCGCAAGGTTTCCTCTGCCGCGCTCAAGTCCGATGCGCGGGTGCTGGCGATCGGCGACAGTCTGACCTTCGGCCACGGCGCTCCGCCGCAAGCCGGCTGGCCCGCCAAACTGGCCGAGCTCACGGGCTGGCAGGTCGAGAACGCGGGGGTCAACGGCGACACCTCCGCCGGTGCGCTCGAGCGCCTGCCGGCGCTGCTGGCCGGCGAGGCCTACGACGCGATCCTCATCGGCATCGGTGGCAACGACATGCTGCGCGGCGTGCCGCCCGCGGCGACGCGCGACAACCTCGCGGCGCTCGTCGAGCAGGCGCGCGCACACACGCCCCATGTGGCGCTGCTCGCCACGCCCGCGCCCGACGCGATGCGCGCGGCGATCGGCTCGCTGAGCGACGCGCCGTTCTACGCGGAGGTCGCGCAGGCGCAGCAGGCGCTGCTCATTGCCGACGTGTATTCGGAGGTGCTGTCCGATCCGTCGCTGCGCTCCGACCGCATCCATGCCAACGCAGAAGGCTATGCGCGCATTGCGCAGCAGCTCGCAGAGCGGCTCGCGGCGGCGGGCTGGCGCTGAGCCGCCGCGGCTTCAGCCCGCCTGCAGCAGGTCGACGTAGGCCCCCTCGACGAGCTGGCCGGCATCGATGCCCAGCTGCGCCATGAGCACGTGCGCCTCCGTGATGCCGGCTTCGTCGGGCTCGCCGTCCTCGAGCACCACTTCCAGTTCGAGGAACTCGCCGAGGCCTTCGACACGGTCGAGGTGCACGCGCGTGCGGCCCACGATGAACAGCCGGCGCTGCTTGCGTACGCGGCCGGCTTGGCCCCAAGCGAGCGTGAGCGATTCGCGCAGCGCATCGGGCGTGCTGGTGGGCGAGATCAGGTAGAACGACGCCTTCGGGCCGCTGCCGTTCGCGCGGCGGTAGAAGATCAGCTCCGCGCGATCGGACGCGAAGGTTCGCAGCTTGAGCCGGTCGCCGCTGTCGTGGCAAAAGAAGAAGGTGTCGTCCTGCGCGATCTCGACCGGGCCCTCGTTGGCCAGCCGCGCGGCCAGCAGCGTCACGCGCTCGATGCTGTCGATGCGTGCCTTGACCTCGATGTTCCTCGCCATCAAGGGGCCGTGCCCTGCGGGCCGACCGGCGGCGGTGCGGCATGGCCGCTCGAACCCGGCGCGAGCTTGCGGCCGAAGGCCTCGCCCACGCGGCGCACCGGCCGGCTGGCTTTTTCCGAGACGTTGTTGACGCCGCGCCGCGTGGCGTTCTCGGCGCGGTCGATGCCGCGGCCGGCGGCGTTGGTGCCGCGCTGCACGCCTTTGACCACCTTGCTGCCCTGCGGCGGCGGCTTGAGCGTCTGTGCGCGCTGCGCACGGGGCGGGTTGTCGGCGCTCTGTGCCTGCGCAACCATTGCGGGCAGCAGAAGCAACAACGCGACGCCCGCGGTGGCCAGCGCGCAGGCCTGGCTGCGGATCTTCGATGGGGTCTTGGTCGTCGTCATGAGGAACCTCCTTGTTCGTCGGCCGGCTCGACGGCGCCGGCGCGCGCCATGCGTACGCTCTTCCAGTACACGTCGTCGCCGCCGTTCATGCGGTTGAGCACGCGCGCCAGCACGAAGAGCAGGTCGCTGAGCCGGTTGAGGTACTGGCGCGGCGCGTCGTTGAGCTGTTCCACGGCGCCGAGCGCCACCACGGCGCGCTCCGCCCTGCGCGCCACCGTGCGGCACACATGCGCGAGCGACGCCGCACGCGTGCCCGCGGGCAAGATGAATTCGGCCAGCCGCGGCAGCACGGCGTTGTGCTCGGCGAGCGCGTTGTCGAGCTGCAGCAATGCATCGGGCTTGAGCAGCGTGAAGCCCGGCATCGAGAGCTCGCCGCCGAGATTGAAGAGCTGGTGCTGCACGTCGACGAGCAGCTCGCGCACAGGCTCTGGCATGGGCTCGCAGAGCAGCACGCCGATCTGCGAGTTGAGCTCGTCCACGTCGCCCATCGCATGCACGCGCAGATGGCCCTTGGGCACGCGCGTGTTGTCGCCGAGGCCGGTGGTGCCGTCGTCACCGGTTCGGGTGGCGATCTGCGAGAGTCGGTTGCCCATGGGTGTTCCTGTCGTTCGTTGGATGGATGTGGGGTCTACGCGAGGGTCGCGGCATCGATCTTGCCGGCCAGCCACTGCAGTCCCGCAAGATGCTGCTGGTCGTGGCTGCACAGGTAGTGCACGAGGCTGCGCAGCGTGAGCGGCCCGTAGCCTTCGAACACCGCGGTGCGCGCGAGCTGTGCGTCGCTCAGGTCCGAGACGATCGCCATCGTGCGCGCTCGGGCAACGCGGAACTCGGCCAGCACGGCCTGCGCATCGGCGCTTGCGTAGGCGCGCGCGATCGCGAGCGGCTCGCTGTCGATCGATGCCAGCAGCGGATGTGCTTCGTCGAGCGTGCGGCGAAAGCGCACGTGGTAGCCCTCGAGCTCGATGTCGCGCACGTGGCAGAGCTGCTCGATCGCCGTGAAGGCTTCGCTCGGAACGCCGTCCCACGACGCCGGCGCCCAGTGCCGGAAGCCCTCCGGGATGCCCGCAAAGTGGGCTTCGAGTTGCGAAGGGAAAGCAGCGAGCGCTGCGAGTGTCGTGGGGTTCATGGCGCGTTCCGAAGCGCATTATGGTGCGTGCTCCGTAAAATGGCCGGTCCTGCCCCCAGGCCCCTTTCCAGATCCAGGAGACCGCGATGAACGCCCCGACCACCCCCTCGCACCTGCTGCCGGCGCTTCATCTGCGCGACGTGCCCGAGCGCATGATCGAGGCGCTGAAGACGCGCTTCGGCGCCAACTGCTCCACCGCCATGGCGGTGCGCACGCAGCACGGGCGCGACGAGTCCTCGTTCGATGCACCGCCACCTTCGGCCGTGGTGTTCGCGGAGAGCACGCGGGACGTGGCCGACGCGGTCAAGCTCGCGGGAGAGCACAGCGTGCCGGTCATTCCGTTCGGCGTGGGCTCTTCGCTCGAAGGGCACCTGCTCGCGGTCCAGGGCGGCATCAGCATCGACGTCTCGCGCATGAACCGCGTGCTGTCGATCAATGCCGACGACCTCACGGTGACCGTGCAGCCAGGCGTCACGCGCAAGCAGCTCAACGAAGAGATCAAGAGCACGGGCCTGTTCTTTCCCATCGACCCGGGCGCCGACGCCTCGATCGGCGGCATGACGGCCACGCGCGCGAGCGGCACGAACGCGGTGCGCTACGGCACCATGCGCGAGAACGTGCTCGCGCTCGAAGTGGTCACGGCCAGCGGCGAGGTGATCCGCACCGGCACGCGCGCCAAGAAATCGTCGGCCGGCTACGACCTGACGCGCCTGATGGTGGGCAGCGAAGGCACGTTGGGCGTGGTGACCGAGGTCACGCTGCGCATCTATCCGCTGCCCGAGGCGGTGTCGGCCGCGATCTGCTCGTTCCCGAGCATCGAGGCCGCGGTGCGCACCACCATCGAGACCATCCAGCTCGGCGTGCCGATCGCGCGCGTGGAGCTGATCGACGTGAACACGGTGCGCATGGTCAATGCCTACGCCAAGCTGGGCCTGCGCGAGGAACCGATGCTGCTGATGGAGTTCCACGGCTCGCCCGCGGGCGTGAAGGAACAGGCCGAGACGGTGCAGGAGCTCGCGAGCGGCCACGGCGGCAATGCCTTCGAATGGGCCAGCACCCCCGAGGAGCGCACCCGCCTCTGGACAGCGCGGCACAACAGCTATTTCGCGGCCGTGCAGTCGCGCCCCGGCTGCCGCGTGATCTCCACCGACACCTGCGTGCCGATCTCGCGCCTGGCCGACTGCCTGCTCGACTCGGTGGCCGAAGCCGATGCGAGCGGCATCCCCTACTTCCTCGTCGGCCATGTGGGCGACGGCAACTTCCACTTCGGCTACCTGCTCGACCCGAACATTCCCGAGGAACGCGTGAAGGCCGAGGCGCTGAACCATTCGCTGGTCAGCCGCGCGCTCGCGCTCGAAGGCACCTGCACCGGCGAGCACGGCGTGGGGCTGCACAAGATGGACTTCCTCGTGACCGAAGCCGGCGTGGGCGCGATCGACATGATGCGCACGATCAAGCGTGCCCTCGATCCGAAGAACATCATGAACCCCGGGAAGATCTTCAGCCTCTGATCCCCGGGGCCTGCGCGCTTACCTGCGGCGTCGCGCCGGCGCCGGCTGCTCGGCCGGCACATAGGTCTGCGACGGCGCAGCGCCACCGTCCACGCCGAGCCGGCCACCGCCACCAAGTCCTTGGCCGCGCACGGTTTGCGCCTTGTAGTTGCGCAGCGACCGGACCATCTGGTTGAACGCGTCCATGAAGGCCGCCGCGATCACCTTGCCCTGCGCGGTGTTGGTGTAGCCGCCGAGGCCGCCCGCGCCGCGGTAGCCCGCAAGGCCACCAAAGCCGCCGAAGTCGGTCTTGGACGCGCTGCCTTCCGAGGCGGCCACCTGCACGCCCGAGCGGTTGTCGATCAGCGTCAAGAGCGCCGAGGCTTCCTTGGTCTGCAGGCTGCCGCCGACGGTGGCCAGCGCGCGGCCGCGGCCACCGCCGACCAAGCCTCCGAGCGCTCCGCCAATGCCGCCGGCATCGCTGTTGTTGAACACGATTTCAGGCGAGAGCCCGTAATCGGAAGCGACCATCTGCCCGCGGCCGAAGTTGCTGCCGCCGCGCATCTCGCCCGACTGCATGAGCGCGCGCTCACGCGTCATGGCGCCCATGCCCGCGGCGCCGCGCTCCACCACCACGAAGCAGTTCGACTGCTGCACCAGCAGGCGCAGCAGGTTGGCCGTGGGCGGCAGCTTGTACTGCCCCGTCACCACCGTGTACCAGCCCGCATTGACGTTCTCGATCAGCGAGACGGTGCCGAGCGGCGATTCGCAGCGCTCGAGCTGTCCGCTCTCGCCCGAAGTGGCCGTGCCCGCCGCGCTGCCGGTGGCCATGGTCTTGGCCGACTGGCTGCCCATCTGCATGTCGGTGGTCACGCAACCGCTCAGAACCAGCGCGGCCACGGCCATGCCGGTGAACCTGGTGAACTTCATGATGGATTCCTCTCTCTCCGTGAGCCGGATACAGCTGTAAGCGGTCAAGAATACGGGCGAGAAAGGTCCCCGGGCAATCCGGCGAAAGGCCGGCGGCCTGGCGCCAAACGCCTATGTCGTTCGGCGGATGCGCTCGATGAGTCCGTTCAGCGCGTCGAGGGAGCCGAAATGGATCGCCAGCTCGCCGCTCTCCTCGATCTTGCCGCCGCGCTTGCTGCGCTTCTTGATGCGCACTTCGACCTCGGCGGTCAGCAGGTCGGCCAGTTCTTCTTCGACCCGCTGCAGGTCGCGCGACTTCTCGGCGTCGTTGCTGCGGCGCGATGGCGTGAGCGTGAATTCGGCGGCCAGCTTCTTCACCAGTGCCTCGGCCTCGCGGACCGACATCTTCTTGGCCGCAATCTGGTTGGCGGCGGTGATCTGCGTGCCGCGGTCGAGCGAGAGCAGCGCGCGCGCATGCCCCATGTCGATGTCGCCGGCCATGAGCATCTGCTGTGCGGGCTCGGCGAGGTTCAGCAGACGCAGCAGGTTGCTGGCCGCGCTGCGCGAGCGCCCCACGGCTTGCGCCGCCTGCTCGTGAGTGAGTCCAAACTCTGCAACTAAGCGTTGCAGGCCTTGCGCTTCCTCCAGCGGGTTGAGGTCTTCGCGCTGGATGTTCTCGATCAGCGACATGGCCGCCGCGGCCTCGTTGGGCACGTCGCGCACCAGCACCGGCACGCGGTCGAGGCCCGCGAGCTTGGCCGCGCGGAAGCGGCGCTCGCCCGCGATGATCTCGTATTCGGCGTTCTTGGCCGCGGCCGAATCCGCATCGAGGCGGCGCACCAGGATGGGCTGCATGATGCCCTGGGCCTTGATGCTTTCCGCCAGTTCGTAGAGCGCGCCTTCGTCCATGCGGGTGCGCGGCTGGTAGACGCCGGCGACCATCTGGTCGAGCATCAGCGTGTGCGGGGCCTGTGCGGCGCCGCCCTCGCCCGCGCCGTTGGTGTCGGCGGACGAAGGCGCAGCCGTCGGGCCGAGCAGTGCTTCGAGGCCGCGTCCGAGTCCCTTGGGTTTCTTGGTCGCCATCAGTGCGTGTCTTTCGAGAGGTCGTTCAGGAGTTGCCGGCCCTCGGGCCAGTCGCCCAGGCCGGATTCAGCATTCAGGTGACCGCCGTGGCCGGCATCGACGAAGCGTGCGCCCCAGTCGGCCGCCATCTGGCGCGAGCGCGAGACATCGCTATACGGATCGTCATCGGCTGCGATCAGCACGGCCTTGAACGGCAGCGGCTGGCGCATGATCGGCGCCCAGCCCGGAATCAGCTGGCGCAGGTCGTCGCGCTCGACGTCGCCCGGTGCCACCAGCAGCGCACCGCGCACCTTGTGCGTGTTGCGCGAATGGGCGGCCCAGGCGGCCACGAGGATGCAGCCCAGGCTGTGCGCGGCAAAGACCACCGCGCCAGGAGCGGCCAGCACTTCTTCCTCGAGCCGCGCCGACCAGTCGCCGCGCAGCGGCCGCATCCACTCGTGCTGCTCGACGCGGCGGTCGCCATGAAGCGATTCCCAGCGCGTCTGCCAATGGCCCGGCCCGCTGTTCTGCCAGCCGGGCAGCAGCAGGACGCGGGGCCCCGCGGCAGCTTCGTCGTTCAAGTCCATGCCGGAGCTCACGCGCTCTTCTCGCTGGCGGCATCGGACGCAGCCGCGGGTGCGAGCACATCCTCGGGCAAGGAGAGCGGCGCCGATGCCGGGGATGTGGCGGCAGCCGGCGGTGCGGGAGCGATCGAGGCAAAGGCGCTCGCGGGCGGCATCTTCTGCACCAGCTCGCTGGCGAAGGCGACAAAAGCCTGGCTCCCGCGCGCCGCGGGGTCGAACACCACGCCCGGCAGGCCGTAGCTCGGCGCCTCGGCCAGGCGCACGTTGCGCGGGATCACGGTGTCGAACACCTTGTCGCCGAAATGCGCCTTGAGCTGCTCGCTCACCTGCTGCTGCAGCGTGATGCGCGGATCGAACATCACGCGCAGGAGCCCGATGATCTGCAGGTTCTTGTTGAGGTTGGCGTGCACCTGCTTGATGGTGTTGACGAGATCGGTCAGCCCTTCGAGCGCGAAGTACTCGCACTGCATCGGCACGATCACGCCGTGCGCCGCGCACAGGCCGTTGAGCGTGAGCAGGCTGAGGCTAGGCGGACAGTCGATCAGCACGAAGTCGTATTCAGCGCCCACGGCTGCCAGCGCCGTACGCAGCCGCTTCTCACGCCGGTCGAGCGCCACCATCTCGACCTCGGCGCCGGCCAGTTCGCGGTTGGCGCCCAGCACGTCGTAGCCGCAGCCGCCTTCCACCAGCTTGTCGGCCTTGACGCGCGCCTCGGCGACCGACGCCGACTCGAGCAGCACGTCGTACACCGTGAGCTCGAGCTGGCGCTTGTCGATGCCCGAGCCCATGGTGGCGTTGCCCTGGGGATCGAGGTCGATCATCAGCACCCGTTGCCCTACCTTGGCGAGCCCGGCCGCGAGGTTGACCGTGGTGGTGGTCTTGCCGACGCCGCCCTTCTGGTTGGCAATGCAAAAAATCTTGGCCATCGGATCAGCGGGAAATGGCGAGCTTGATGCCGAAGGCGATCAGGAAGATCCCCGCGAGCTTCTCGAGCGCGCCGGAGATGCGCGGATTGGCACGGATGCGCTCGGCCAGGAAGTGGGTGAGCAGCGTCGAGGTCAGGCCGTACAGGAAGGTCAGCACGGCGATCGTGAGCGCCATGGCGCCGAAAGTGACCACGCCCTGGTGGCGCGCAGGGTCCACGAACAGCGGGAAGAAGGCCATGTAGAACACGATGGCCTTGGGATTCAGCAGCGTGATCGCGAACGCCTGGCGCAGGAAATGGCTCGGGCGGATGTGGAGGATCGGCGCGGAGCCGGGCTTGGCCAACAGCATCCGGGCACCCAGCCATGCAAGGTAGGCCGCGCCAAGCCATTGCACCGCTGTGAACGCCGCCGGGTAGGTGGCCAGTACGGCCGACACGCCAGCCACCGCAGCCCACATCAGGCACTGGTCGCCGAGGATCACGCCCATGGTGGCGGCCAGCCCGCCCTTGATTCCGCCCTTGCTGGTCGAGGTGATCAGCGCGAGGTTGCCCGGGCCGGGAATCAACAGAAAGAGGACGATGGCGGCGACGAATGCGCCGTAGTCAGCGATGCCGAACATGGGAATTGCCTCGAAGAAAGAGAACCAGGGGAGGCGTCGAGTCTAAGGCAGTGCGCCGCGGCGAAGCCCGTCTGTGCCCGGCTTTTGCGACAGCCGGTCCGCCTTTTCGCAGTTCAATCCGCCTGCTTGCGCGCCCAGACGATGCAGCGCTCGCCCTCGAGACCCGGCACCGTCAGTTGTTCCACGTGAAACACAGCGACCTTCGGCGGCAAGGTGGCCAGCTCTTCGGCCGGCACCTTGCCCTTCATCGCGAGCCAGAGGCCTTCCGGTGTGAGCAGGTGCATCGAGCCACTGAAGAAATCCGGCAGCGAGGCAAACGCGCGGCTGCTGATGAGTTCATAACTGCCCGACAACGATTCGACGCGCGCATGCAGCCCGCGCAGATTCCGGATCTCGAGCTCGGCCGCAACCTGTTGTACGAAGGCCGCCTTCTTGGCCACCGCATCGAGGCAGGTGACTTCAAGGTCGCGCCGCAGGATTGCGATCACCACGCCCGGGAGCCCACCGCCCGAACCCACGTCGAGTAGCCTGCCCTGCCCTGCCCACTCGCGTTGCAGCGGCGCCACCGCCGCGATGCTGTCGAGCAGATGATGGGTCAGCACGCTTGACGGGTCGCGCAGCGCCGTCAGGTTGTAGACCTTGTTCCACTTGAGCATGAGGCTGCCGTATGCCAGCAGTTGCTCGGCCTGGGCTTGCGACAGGCTCGTGCCCAGGGCGGCTGCGCCATCACGCAGCGTGTCGATCGGCGCGCTCATCCGGCGGGTGTTTCCACTGCAGCATCGGCGGCGGCATCGCGGCTGAACGCCTTGTGCCCTCCTTTTCGCAGATGAATCATCAGCAGGGAAATTGCCGCGGGCGTCACGCCCGAGATGCGGGACGCCTGGCCCAGGGTCTCGGGCCGGTGCTTGGCGAGCTTGTCGCGCACTTCAAAACTCAATGCCTGGACCTGACCGTAATCGAAGTCGGCCGGCAGGCGCAGGTTCTCGAAGTGCGCCGCACGTTCGACCTCGTCGTGCTGCCGCTCGATGTAGCCTGAATACTTGGCCGAGATCTCGATCTGCTCGATTTCGCTGTCGCCTAGCGCCATTTCCGCGCCGTACTTTCCGCCGTCGAGCGACATCAAGGTCTCGTAGCTCACATCGGGCCGGCGCAGCAGGTCGGCCAGGTTGTATTCGCGCTCAATCGCCTTGCCGAGCACACGCTCCGACTCGGCCGCGGGCAGGTTGCGCGGATTCACCCAAATCGACTTGAGCCGCTGTGTTTCACGTGAAACAGCATCCCGCTTGCGGCTGAAAGCGTCCCACCGCGCGTCATCGACAAGGCCCAGCTTGCGGCCGGTCTCAGTGAGCCGCATGTCGGCGTTGTCCTCGCGCAGCTGCAGTCGGAACTCGGCGCGGCTCGTGAACATGCGGTACGGCTCGGTCACACCCTTGGTGATCAGGTCGTCAACCAGCACGCCGAGGTAGGCCTCGTCGCGGCGCGGCAGCCAGGGCAATTCGCCTCGGCACTGCAATGCGGCATTGACGCCGGCAAACAGACCCTGTGCAGCGGCTTCCTCGTAACCGGTAGTGCCGTTGATCTGGCCCGCAAAGAACAAGCCCTGGATCGACCGCGTCTCAAAGCTGCTCTTGAGTTCACGCGGATCGAAGTAGTCGTATTCGATGGCATAGCCGGGACGCAGGATGTGGGCGTTCTCCAGCCCGGGCATCGAACGCACGAGCTGGTATTGGATGTCGAACGGCAGGCTCGTCGAGATGCCGTTGGGGTAGTACTCGTTCGTGGTCAGCCCTTCGGGCTCGAGAAAGATCTGGTGGCTTTCCTTGTCCGCAAATCGGTTGATCTTGTCTTCCACGCTCGGGCAGTAGCGCGGGCCGACACCGTCGATCTTGCCGGTGAACATCGGGCTGCGGTCGAACCCCGAGCGAATGATCTCGTGCGTGCGCGCGTTGGTGTGGGTGATCCAGCACGCCATCTGCTGCGGATGCATGTCGGTTCGGCCCATGAAGCTGAACACGGGCATCGGCCCTGCCCCGCCCGGCATGCCGTCGCCGGGTTGTTCGGTGCACTTCGAGAAATCGATGGTCCGGCCGTCGAGGCGCGGTGGCGTGCCGGTCTTGAGCCGGCCCTGCGGCAGCTTGAGTTCCTTGAGCCGCGCCGACAGACTGACCGCCGGCGGATCGCCTGCGCGCCCGGCCTGGTAGTTGTCGAGCCCCACATGGATGCGGCCATCGAGAAAGGTGCCCGCGGTCAGCACCACAGCGCGTGCGCGAAAGGCGATGCCAACCTGGGTGACGGCACCGACAACGCGATCGCCCTCGACCATGAGGTCGTCGACGGCCTGCTGGAACAGGCTCAGGTTGGGCTGGTTCTCGAGCCGGTGGCGGATCGCCGCCTTGTAGAGAACGCGGTCAGCCTGCGCCCGCGTGGCGCGTACGGCGGGACCTTTGCTCGAATTGAGGATCCGGAACTGGATGCCGGCCTCGTCGGTGGCGATGGCCATGGCCCCGCCGAGTGCGTCGACCTCCTTGACCAGATGGCCCTTGCCGATTCCGCCGATCGAGGGGTTGCAGCTCATCTGCCCCAAGGTCTCTATGTTGTGGGAAAGCAGCAGGGTCTTGGCGCCCATGCGGGCGGACGCAAGCGCGGCCTCGGTGCCGGCGTGGCCACCGCCAACGACGATCACATCGAATTCTTCGGGGTACAGCATGAAGGGGGGCGCACCACTGACGCGTGCGCTGCGCAAAGGGGGCATCGATTTTAATCGGGGGTGCCGGTCTGCGCGCGGTGTACGGGCAATTGGGGGGCGGCCGAAGTGCTTGGACCGAAAAGGCGCCGACGCCTTTGCTGTCAATGCGGTGATGCTATCAAATTTATAGCATTGGCCTGGTCAGGCGGCGCGACGGTGCAGTGGCAATTCCCAATCCGCCTGGGTCACGAGCAGAACCCGCACCACACGGTGGGCGGGGCTCTGCAATAACTGGCCAAGCGACAGCATGCGTGGCCAACGCGGTACCAGCCGGTGCGTCAATCGATGGCCTTCTTGACCGCACCGACCCCCAGCACCGCGAGCACCACGAACAGCAGGGCCAGTGCGAGGAACAGGCCAAACAGCAGCTTCGCGATACCGGCCGCACCCGCCGCGATGCCACCGAAGCCCAACAGGGCCGCGACGAGCGAGATGACGGCAAAAATGATGGCGTACTTCAACATCTGTTTCTCCTTGGGCAGGCGCTGTGCCCGCCATGCGGCGAAGCTTAAAGAACGCATGTGCGCACGACCGATAGTCGGCCTGCGCGTGAGCCCGTAGGACAAAAACGCGCCACAGGCGCGCCCGGGACGCGCATGACGCAAACCCGCTAGCATCGCGCGGTCATCGGTTCTTTCACATTCATCATTCCAAGCTGGAGATTCCTCGCATGAAGCTGTACTACTCGCCCGGCGCCTGTTCGCTCTCACCCCACATCGCGCTGAAGGAGGCGGGCATTGCCTTCGAACCGGTGCTCGCGAGCACCAAGAGCCACAAGCTGCAGGATGGCACCGACTACTACGGGATCAATCCGCTGGGCTATGTGCCGATGCTCGAACTCGACGACGGCACGCGCCTGCGCGAAGGTCCGGCGATCGTCCAGTACATCGCCGACCTCGCGCCCACCAAGAACCTCGCGCCGGCCGCCGGCACCCTGCAGCGCTACCGACTGCAGGAATGGCTGACCTTCATCGGCACCGAGATGCACAAGGGCTTCAGCCCGCTGTTCAACGCCGCGATGCCCGAGGAAGCCAAGACGATCTTCAAGGACAAGCTCAAGTCGCGCTACCAATGGCTCGACGGACAGCTCGCAGACCGCCAATACCTCATGGGCGAGCACTTCAGCGTGGCCGATGCCTACCTGTTCACCGTCACCAACTGGACCAAACCGACCAGCGTCGACATCTCGGACTTCGCGAACCTCCAGGCCTGGCACGCACGCGTCGGTGCGCGCCCGGCGGTGCAGGAAGCGATGAAGGCAGAAGGCCTGCTGAAGTAAGCCGAAGCGCCCGGAAGCATGCGCGCGCTCTCGATCCCGGGTCAGGGGCGCCAGGCGGCACCGGCGCGCACCGCCCCACCTAGCAGCATTCGGACAACCGTGCGAAAGCACGGATTCGGGTTGCAGGTTTAGCCTCGCGCCTGTTTCCACTCTTCCGGTTGATATCCCATGCCCACCCTCTTCGACCTCGTGCAAGCCGGCGACCTGCAGCTCGCCAACCGCATCGTGATGGCGCCGCTCACGCGCAACCGGTCGCCCAATGCGATCCCGACAGAGATGGCCGCGACCTACTACGCGCAGCGCGCCTCGGCCGGCCTGCTCATCACCGAGGCCACGGCGATCAGCCACCAGGGCCAGGGCTACGCGGACGTGCCCGGTCTCTACGGCACCGAGCAGCTCGACGGATGGAAGCGCGTGACCGAGGCCGTGCACGCCAAGGGCGGCAAGATCGTGGTGCAGCTCTGGCATGTTGGCCGCGTCTCGCACACCGAACTGCAGCCCGATGGCGGCAAGCCGGTCGCGCCGTCGGCCATCACCGCCAAGACGAAGACGGTGCTGATCAAGGACGGCGTGCCGACATTCGTCGAAACCTCCGAGCCGCGTGCGCTCGATGCCGAAGAAATCCCCGGCATCGTTCACGCCTATGCCGCGGCCGCGCGCAACGCTGTCGAAACCGCTGGCTTCGACGGCGTGGAACTGCACGGCGCCAACGGCTACCTGCTCGACCAGTTCCTGAAGGACGGCAGCAACAAGCGCACCGACGACTACGGCGGCAGCATCGAGAACCGTGCCCGCCTGCTGCTCGAAGCCACGCGCGCGGTGGTCGACGCGGTCGGTGGCGGCCGCACCGGCATCCGGCTGTCGCCCGTGACGCCGGCCAACAACGCGCACGATGCCGATCCGCAGCCGCTCTTCACCTACGTGGTGCAGCAGCTCGCGCCACTCGGCCTGGCCTACATCCACGTCATCGAAGGTGCCACTGGCGGCCCGCGCGAGATCGAGGACCGCCCGTTCGACTACGAGGCGCTCAAGGCCGCCTACCGCGCGGCCGGCGGCAAGGCCGCCTGGATGGTCAACAACGGCTACGACAAGCCGCTCGCGGAACAGGCCGTGAAGGAAGGCGACGACCTCGTGGCCTTCGGCAAGCCCTTCATCGCCAACCCCGACCTCGTGCGCCGCCTGCGCGAGAACGCAGCGCTCAATGCCGTCGACAAGGCCACGATGTACGGTGGCGGCGCCAAGGGCTACATCGACTATCCGACGCTCGACTGACGCGGCGGCTCCGCACGCACACCCCATGCGCAGGCTTGCCGTACCCCAGGACCTCGAAGCGGTCTTCGACATCTACATGCACGAGCGCGTCGTGCCCTTCCTGGGCTACGACCCGATGCCGCTCGACCCGTTCCGCCCGATCTTCGACGAGTTGGTCGGCTGCGGCTGCTTCTACGTGTACGAAGCGGACGGTCGCATCGCGGGCTTCTACCGCGCCACGCGCTACCGGGACGCGCCAGCCACGTGGCCTGCTTCGGCACGCTCGCGGTCGACCCGGCGCTACACGGCCGAGGCATTGCACAGGCCATGGTGCGCGATGCTATCAAGCAACTCGAGGCAGAGGGAGTGAAGCGCATCGAGCTCTATGCCGAGGCCGACAACACGGGGGCCTTGCGTTTCTACGAGAAGCTCGGCTTCGAGCGCGAAGGCGTGCTGCGCAAGTTCTACAAGCGCGCGGGCGAAGCCGACTACGTCGACGATCACCTGCTCGCACTGCTGATCGATTGACGCGGCTTCCAGCGCCGCAGCAGCAGCGCGTTGGCCATCACGCTCACGCTCGAGAGCGCCATCGCAGCGCCGGCCACCACCGGGCTGAGCCAGCCGATTGCGGCCAACGGAATGCCGGCCACGTTGTAGGCAAAGGCCCAGAACAGGTTCTGCCGGATCTTCGCGACGGTGCGCGCCGAGAGTTCGAGCGCTTCGCCCACGAGCGCCAGGTCGCCGCGCATCAGCGTGATGCCCGCGGCTTCCATCGCCACGTCGGTGCCGCCGCCGGAGGGTGCCATTGCCATGCCCACGTCGGCCGCAGCCAGTGCGGGGGCATCGTTGGCGCCGTCTCCGACCATCGCGACCACATGGCCGTCGCGCTTCAGCGCAGCGACCTGCGCGGCCTTGTCGCCGGGCAGCACTTCGGCACGCACATCGGCCGCCTCGATGCCGAGCCGCGCGGCCATGGCTTCGGCCGCGCGCCGGTTGTCGCCCGAGATCATCACCACGCGCAGGCCGCGCGCGCGCAGCGTGCGAACGGCTTCGGCGGCCTCCGGCTTGGGCTCGTCGGCAAAGGCGAGCAGCGCCTCGACCTGGGCCGCGCCGGCCGCGTCGAAGCGCAGCAATGCCGACACGGTCGCACCTTGCGCATGCAGGCCTTCGATCTGCGCGGCATCGGGCTTCGCCCCGAGTTCCGCGCACCAGCGCAGGCTCGCGATGGCCCATTGCTCATCGCTGCCCGCGCCACCGACCTCACCGCGCACGCCGCGTCCCGGCATCGCCTGCATCGCGCCGAGCGGCGGCGCCTGCACACCGCGCTCGGCCGCGGCAGCGAGCACCGCACGCGCCAGTGGATGCTCGCTGCCGCCCTGCAGACTGGCGGCCGTGGCCAGCAATGCGGCCTCGGTGAGCTGGCTGCCCGCTCCCGCCGGCAGCAGCGCCGTGAGCACAGGCCGCCCAATGGTCAGCGTGCCGGTCTTGTCGAAGGCGATGGTGTCGACACGGTGGGCGACTTCGAGCGCGCGCGCATCCTTCACGAGGATGCCGCGCCGCGCCGCCACGCCGGTGCCGGCCATCACCGCCACCGGCGTGGCAAGGCCGAGGGCACACGGGCAGGCGATTACCAGCACTGCCACCGCATGGACCAGCGCCGCCTCGATGCCAGCGCCCATCCACAGCCAGCTCCCCAGGGTGGCGAGCGCAATCACGAGCACCACCGGCACGAACACGGCCGCGACCTTGTCCACCAGGCGCTGGATCGGCGCCTTCGCGGCCTGCGCATCCTCGACCAGCCGGATGATGCGCGCGAGCACGCTTTCGGCGCCCACCGCGCTGGCCTCCACCACCAGGCGCCCCTCGCCGTTGACCGAACCGCCCGTGAGCGCCTGGCCCGGCCCCTTCGGCACCGGCAGCGGCTCGCCGGTGAGCATCGACTCGTCGACCTCGGAATGGCCTTCGACCACGCACGCATCCGCCGGCACACGCTCGCCGGGCCGCACGGCGAGCCGGTCGCCCGCCATGAGTTCGGCCACGGGCACGTCGCTCTCGCCGCGCGGGCCGACGAGATGCGCCACCTCCGGGCGCAATTGCTGCAAGGCACGGATCGCCGAGGTCGCCTGGCGCTTGGCGCGCGCCTCGAGCCATTTGCCGAGCAGGACCAGCGTGATCACCATGGCCGAAGCCTCGAAATACAGGTGCGGCATCGCGCCGTGCCCTGCGTGCGCCCCCGTGGCGGCGCGCCACCAGAGCCAGAGCGACAAGCCGAAGGCCGCGCTGGTGCCGAGCGCCACCAGCAGATCCATGTTGCCGGTGCCTGCGCGCGCGGCATGCCAGCCCGCGCGGTAGAAGCGCGCACCGAGCCAGAACTGCACCGGCGCGGCCAGCAGCAATTGCAGCCACGGCGGCAGCATCCAGTCGTGGCCCCAGGGCTGGCCGAGCATCGGTGCCATCAGCGGGATCGAGAGCAGCAGGCCGATCGCGACCGGCCCGAAGCCCTGCCAGCGCGACGGCTCGGCCGCCGCGGCATCGACCTCGTCGGCGCTGCGCGGCTCGTAGCCGGCAGTGCGGATCGCGCGGCGCAGGCGTGCCTCGAGGTCTTCGGTGCCCGCCGCCACGATGCGGGCCGATTCGGTCGCGAGGTTCACGCTGACTTCCTGCACGCCCGGCACGCTCTTGAGCGCGCGCTCGACGCGCATGACGCAGGAGGCGCAGGTCATGCCGCCGACGAAAAGCTGGCTGGTGCGCATGGCCAAGCGGGAATCGTTTTGCAGAGTTTCCATGCGCCAAGGCTAAAGCCTCACATCATGGCAAGGTCAAGCAGTCGGCGTGCAGTGCCCCTTCGCTGGACATTGACATCGTGAGAGGGTTCAAACTGAGGCTTCTTCGATTCGGTCCATCTTCAATCATTCACAGGAGCCAAAACGATGAGTCAGAAATTCCAGGTCTCGGGCATGAGCTGCGGTCATTGCGTGAGCGCGGTGCAGAACGCGGTGCAGACGGTCGACCCCGAGGCACAGGTCACGGTCGATCTCGAAACCGGCCATGTCGACGTGCTCAGCCAACAACCGCGCGCGGACCTCGTGGCGGCCATCGAAAACGCGGGCTACGCGGTGAAATGAACATGGGGGCGAGCGTCTCCATTGGCGAAGCCGCACAGCGCTCGGGCGTTTCTGCGCGCATGGTGCGGCACTACGAAGGCCTCGGCCTCCTGCCCGCCGTGGCGCGCACCGAAAGCGGCTACCGCCAGTACGACGACACCGACATCCACACGCTGCGCTTCATCAAGCGTTCGCGCGACCTCGGTTTCTCGATGGAGGAAATCGCGGAACTGGTGGGGCTGTGGCACAACCGGCGCCGCGCCAGCGCGAGCGTCAAGCGCATCGCGCAGAAGCACCTCGGCGAACTCGAGCAGCGCATTGCCGACATGCAGGCGATGCGCAACACGCTCGCCCATCTGGTGCACTGCTGCCACGGCGATGCGCGGCCCGAGTGCCCGATCCTCGACGACCTCGCACACTGAGGAGCGCAGCGCCAAGGGTGCACCAGTGAGCGGTGTAGTGACGTTCAGGCCCCCCTGACCAGCGCCATCACCTTCGCGGTGTCGAGGGTGCGCGCCTTTTCCTGGATCGCGGGCAGGTACTGGGTCTGCAGGCTCTTGCCTTCCTGCACCACGCCCGCAAACGTGTCCTTGAGCATCTGCGTCGACAGCGTGCGGCCGCCCGCGTAATAGCGCTTGGCCACATGGCCCAGCGCATAGGTGGACGCGAAGCTCATCCCCGAACTCACGGCCTGGTTGCCGATGCCACGCAGCAGTCCACCGCCCATCTTGCCGAGCAGGCCGCCGAGCAGCTTGCGCCCGGCCTGTTCGAGGTACTGCGAGGTCAGGCCCACGCCCACCGTCGCGATGAAATCCTTGATGTGGCCGCTGTCGAGGTCATAGCCGTGTGCCTTGCCGATGCGGTAGACCAGCTTCATCTGCAGCGGAATGATCGCCATGGTCGACAGCGTCTCGGGCAGCAGTTCGAGTGCGCCGTTGAGGATGGCTGCATTGAGGATGGATTTGTCGAGCTCGGCGCCATCCACCGTGCTGGTTGCGGCCGCCGCGGCGCCGGTGGCTACCGGCACGGCCGCGATCTCTTCGGCCTGCCTCGAGAACTGGACGGCAGAGGCATCGAGCCCGAGCGAGGTGCGCAGGTCGGCGAGGAACATGCGCTCCGCCTCCGACTGCGTGCCGTCCGCGTCGCACACGCAGACGGCCATCTCGTAGGCCAGCTGCTTCGACTCGCTGCTCTGGAGATCGCCGGCCGCCCCGGCCAGCGACACGCGCTTCATCAGCACGTCCTGGTAGAGCGTCGGCAGGTTCACGCCGTCGGCCTGCGACAGGCCTTCGGCGATGCGCTTGATCTCGGCGCGTTCGCGCTCGTGTTTCTCGCCGTCGACGAAAGCGGCCAGCAGGCTGAGGGTCACGATGGCCCTGGTTTCGGAGGTGGTCACGTTCGGTATTTCCGCAGGTTGAAGGACAAGGTTCGTTCGGCAAAGTCCCCTAAGGTTCCACCGCCGGTTCTCCCCACAAAGCTTGGGCAACTCTGTGGATAAACAACGCACTACTTTGTAAGACGAAGGTAAGTGTTTGATTTTTAAGGCGAATCAACAGTCTGCTCAATTAAACAGCAACCGGTTTCTTTGCACCAAAGTTGTCTTTGGCAGATTTTCGCCACGCTGTCAAAGGACAACCCTGGGGAGATTTTCGGCACAAGCAGGTGGTTATCCACAGGGGCGGGCCGCGCCGCAATGTTGTTCCTTTTGGCGCGACACCACGGAAGCGCAGCTGCGCACAGTGACGCAGGTGTGACAAGTGCCTGTCACACAACGGGAAAAGAGGCCTGTCCACAGGAGGGGGCCTCCCTTACCTACTACTACTAATTTGAATAAGAGAATTAAGAAAGAGATACAGCGCCAGCGCCTCGCGCAAGAAAAAAGCCGCGAAGGGCCCCGCCGTGTTCGCGGCGCCACGCGCACAACGCGGCCGCTCCCGCGCTGCGTTGCCTCGCTAACATCCGGGGATGAGTTTCAAACCGCGGATCCTGATCGCCGAGGACGAATCGGGCATTGCCGACACGCTGCAGTACGTGCTCCAGAGCGACGGCTTCACGCCCGTGTGCTGCGCTACGGCTGAAGAGACCATCGCGCAGTTCGCCAAAGAGCCGCCAGCGCTCGCGATCCTCGACGTCGGCCTGCCCGATCTCAACGGTTTCGAACTCTTCAAGCGGCTGCGTGCGCTGAACCAGTCGCAGGGCGGTGCCGAAGTGCCTATGCTGTTCCTGACCGCGAGAAGCGACGAGATCGACCGCGTGGTGGGGCTCGAACTCGGCGCCGACGACTACATTGCCAAGCCCTTCTCGCCGCGCGAACTGGTGGCCCGGGTGCGCACCATTCTTCGGCGCAGCGCAAGAACGAGCGCTGGAGGGGTAGCAGCACCGGCCGGCGGGCTCCCCCATCAAAACGCGCCCGCGGCGCCTTCAGCGCCGTCGCAGACCCCTGCAATGCCGTTCTTGCTCGACATCGAACGCATGCAGATACGCTATTACGGGCGCCTGCTCGAACTCTCGCGCTACGAATACGGTCTGCTGCGCTTGCTCGTGCAGCGTCCGGGCCGGGTCTTCACGCGCGACGAACTGCTGCAGCTGGTCTGGGACGATGCGAGCGAGAGCTTCGACCGCACCGTCGATGCGCACGTGAAGACGCTGCGCGCCAAGCTCAAGGCGATCGCGCCCGAGGTGGAGCCGATCCGCACGCTGCGCGGCACCGGTTATGCGCTGAACGAGGAACTCCCATCAGCCGCATGAGATCGGCTTCGGCATGTTTTCTCGCGGAACACCGCGGAACCGGCTTTGCCGGGCTGCTGGTGTTGCCCCCGGTGAGGGGGTGGGCGAAGCGACACGCAGTGCGCGAAGACTGGGGGAGAGCCTGATGTCTCGTCGAACGCGGATCTTCATCGGGATCTTGCTGATCTACACGGCGGGCATCGCGTTCCTGCTGTACCGCGTGGTCGCCGACATCGATCCGCGCTACCGCGAATCGGCCGAGGAATCGCTGGTCGAGATCTCACAGCTGCTCGCGAGCCTGGTCGAGCAAGACGTGATCGCCGGCGCCATCAACACCGCGCGCCTCGAGCCGCTGTTTCGCAGCGTCTATGCGCGCGAGTTCTCGGCGCAGATCTACAACCTGCACAAGAACCGCGTCGAGCTGCGTGTCTACGTCACCGACCGCAGCGGGCGCGTGATGTTCGATTCGCTCGGCCGACACCTGGGCGAGGACTATTCCAACTGGAGCGACGTGCGGCGCACGCTCGGCGGCATCTACGGCGCGCGCACGACGCGCGACGTCGAGGCCGATCCGCGCACCTCGGTGATGTACGTGGGCGCGCCGATCCGCTGGAACAACGAGATCGTCGGCATGGTCAGCGTCGGCAAGCCGGTGCAGAGCTTCGGCCAGTTCGTCGACGACGCACGCGCCCGCACGCTGTGGGTCGGCGTGGGCTCGGGCTTGGCGCTGCTGGTGCTGGCGGTGATCGTCTCGGTCTGGCTGGTGCGGCCTTTCGGGCTGATCTCCGACTATTGGGCCTGGGTGCGCGCGCAGCGCAGTCTGAGCATCGGGCGCATGGCGCGCCGCGCGGTGGATGCGGTGCGCACCGGCTTCAGCGAGATGCGCGACACCCTGACGGGCCGCAACTACGTGGCGGACTATGTGCAGAACTTCACGCACGAAGTGAAGAGCCCGCTGTCGGCGATCCGCGGCGCGGCCGAGCTGCTGCAGGAGCCTTCGATGCCGCACGCGGAGCGCGAGCGGTTCCTGCGGAACATCGCGCGCGAGACGCAGCGCATCCAGGAGATCGTCGACCGCATGATGGAACTCACCGCGCTTGAAGCGCGGCGCGGGCTCGACCGTACCGAGCCGGTGGCGCTGGCCTTGCTGATCGATGACATCGCCAGCAGCGCCCAGCCTGCGGCGGCCAGGCGCAACATTCGCGTGCGCGTCGACATCCGCGCCGAGGCCACCGCCGAAGGCGATCCGTTCCTGCTGCGCCGCGCGATCAGCAACCTGCTGGACAACGCGATCGACTTTTCGCCCACCGACAGCGAGGTGCTGCTCACGCTCGAGACCACCTCGAAACTCGCGCGCGTGACCGTGCGCGACCGCGGGCCGGGCATTCCCGACTACGCGAAAGAGAAGGTCTTCCAGAAGTTCTATTCGCTCGCGCGGCCGCACAGCCGCAAAAAGAGCACCGGCCTCGGGCTGGCCTTCGTGAAGGAGATCGCCGCGCTGCACGGTGGTCGCATCGAGCTCGGCAATGCCGCGCGCGGCGGCGCGGTGGCTACGCTCACGCTGCCGCTCATGTCAGCGCACTGAGGCGAGCTTTTCTTACTGGCCGGTCAGTGCACCGTAGGCCGCCCGCGTTGAGGGGCTCACGGCACCGAGCAATTGTTCGTAAGAGGTCTTGTGCCGCGCCAGCATGCGCGCCGAGGCCACCGCCTTCGACTTGCAGAACCAGTGGCAGGTGTGTTGCATCAGGAACAGTTCGGCCGACATGGTGAAGGCCTTGGCCTTGGGCGTGCGGCCCGCCTCGTTGCGCATCGTCTCGGCGATGCCGCGGGCGTGGATGACGAGTGCTTCGCGCATGTCGAAGGTCGCGGCCGGGAACAGCGTGTGGGCGAACGGAATGGCGAGCGGCAGCTTGCTCACGCGTGCATCGGCCGGCTCGACCCGCGCGAAGGCAGCGGCGAAGCGGTCGAATTCGCCCGAGAGCTTCTGCTCGGTCGCGTCGAGCATGCGCCAGATCTGCTCGCGCCGCGCGGGATCGTCTTCGCCGAGGCAGCGCAGGTAGCCGTCGGTGAGCGTTTCCATGAGTCGCTCGATCTGGAAATTGCCGAGATGGCTGGCGAGCAGCACGATGCGCTGGCGCTGTTCACGGGACTTGAGCAAGTGGCCGCCGATGGCGATCAATGCCACCAGGATGAGTATTTCCATGGATGCAGGCAGAAGGAGAAAAAAGAGGCAGCAGCGGGAGAAGCGGACGGCGCCAAGTGTAGAGACCCGGCAACGTGCTTTCTCCCGCCACCCTCCCCTGCCTGTTACCGGAAGAACTCGAGGATGCGGTTGCGCTCCTCCGGTGGTGGCGGCGGACCGAGCGGCATGAGCTCTTGCGGCGGCATGGGCGCCTCGACGGGTTCGATGCCCAGGCTCGCGATGTTGTGACCCGGCGTGAACTCGTCGAAATACCATTCGCCGTCGATGTTGGCCACGCCTGCGGGTTCGGGAATGCGGCTCACGGGCACGCCCTTGAGCGCCGACTGCATGTAGCCGATCCAGATCGGCAGGCTCAGGCTGCCGCCGGTCTCGCCGCGCACGCCGAGTTGGCGCGGCGTGTCGTAGCCGATCCAGGCGATGCCCACGTTGGTCGGCTGGAAGCCCGCGAACCAGGTGTCGAACGAATCGTTGGTCGTGCCGGTCTTGCCGAACAGGTCGTCGCGCTTGAGAGCCTGGTGCGCGCGTGCCGCGGTGCCGCCGCGCACCACGCTCTGCAGCAGCGAATCCATGATGAAGGCGTTGCGCTCGGGGATTGCGCGGCGGCTTTCGTCGAGCACGGGCGGTTCGGTCTCGACCAGCACCTTGTCGCGCAGGTCGGTGATGCGCGTCACGAGGTACGGGTTGACCTTGTAGCCGCCATTGGCGAACACCGAGTAGGCCGTGGCCATCTGCATCGGCGTGACCGAGCCGGCGCCGAGCGCCATCGGCAGGTAGGCGGGGTGCTTGTCGCGGTCGAAGCCGAAGCGCGTGATCCACTCCTGCGCGTAAGGTGCGCCGATCGACTGCAGGATGCGGACGGTGACGAGGTTCTTCGACTTCATGAGTGCGGTGCGCAGCGGCATCGGGCCTTCGAAACCGCCATCGTAGTTCTTCGGCTCCCAAGCTTGCTGGCCGTTGGGACCGGCCTCGAAGTACAGCGGCGCGTCGTTCACGATGGTGGCGGGCGTGAAACCCTTCTCGAGCGCGGCCGAATAGATGAAGGGCTTGAAGCTCGATCCCGGCTGGCGCCAGGCCTGCGTGACGTGGTTGAACTTGTTCTTGCCGAAGTCGAAGCCGCCGACCAGCGACTTGATCGCGCCGGTGCGCGGATCCATCGAGATGAAGGCGCCTTCCACTTCGGGCAGCTGGGTGATTTCCCAGGTGTTCTTCGGCGTCTTCGCGACGCGGATCACCGCGCCGCGGCGGATCTTGATGTGCGGCGGCGCCTTGGCCGCGAGCCCCGACTGCGCGGGCCGCAATCCTTCGCCGGTGATCTGCACCGCCTCGCCGTTGGCGCGCACGGCCTCGATCTCCTTGCTGCCGGCCTTCAGCACCACGGCAGCCATCACGTCGCCGTTGTCGGGGTGCTCGGCCAGCGCGTCGTCGACGGCTTCGTCAAGCTGCTGCGGATCGTCGGGCAGGTCGACGAAGCGTTCGGGGCCGCGGTAGGGCTGGCGCCGCTCGTAGTCCATGATGCCCTTGCGCAGCGCCTTGTAGGCCGCAGCCTGGTCGGCCGCCACGAGCGAGGTGTAGACCTTCATGCCACTGGTGTAGATGCTGTCGCCGTACTGCGCGTACATCGTCTGGCGCACCGTCTCGGCCACATGTTCGGCATGCAGCCGGTTCGGGTCGGCCGCGTCGCGCAGTTGCAGCTCTTCGCTCTTGGCAGCGGCCGCCTGCTCGGCGGTGATGAAGCCGGTCTCCTGCATGCGGTCGATCACGTAGAGCTGGCGCGCACGCGCGCGGCGCGGATTGACCACCGGGTTGTTGGCGCCCGGTGCCTTCGGCAGGCCTGCGAGCATCGCCGCCTCGGCGGTGGTGACGTTCTGCAGCGGCTTGCCGAAATAGGCCTCGGCGGCAGCCGCGAAGCCATAGGCCCGATTGCCGAGGTAGATCTGGTTCAGGTAGATCTCGAGGATCTGGTCCTTGGTGAGTTGCTGTTCGAGCCGCAGTGCAAGCAGGATTTCGTAGGTTTTGCGCGTCAGCGTGCGTTCCGAACTCAGGTAGACGTTGCGCGCCACCTGCATCGTGATGGTCGAGGCGCCCTGCTGGCGTCCGCCCTTGAGGCTCGCGACCGCGGCGCGCATGAAGCCGATGTAGTCGACGCCGCCATGCTCGTAGAAGCGCGCGTCCTCCACGGCGAGCACGGCGTCCTTCATGACCTGGGGAATGCTTGCGAAAGGCGTGAGCGTGCGGCGCTCTTCGCCGAATTCGCCGATCAGCGTGCCTTCGGCGGTGTACACGCGCAGCGGCAGCTTGGGCCGGTAGTCGGCGAGTTCGGAAATGTCGGGCAGCCGCGGGTAGATGACCGCAACGGTCACGACGGCGGCCACGAGCAGCACCATCGCTGCACCGCCGGCCGTGATGGCGCTCCACCGCGCGATGCGCCGCAGCCGCTGCGAGCGGGCCGCGTCGGCGGTGGAAGAAGAGGAATCGTCCATGGGGAAATCAGAAGTGAGAAAAAACAGTCAGTTGCATTGGTTACACCGAAGGCGCCGCCTCTGGTGAGACTGGCGCCGGTGCACGGTGGTTCCCGGCCGACAGTGCGTACCAGTCGACCTTGCGTGTGGCGAGCATCAGGATGGCGAGCATGCCGAATGTCAGCAGGGCGCCGAGCAGCAGCGCATTGCTTTCCGACGCCAGCAGCCCGTAGAGCGCGCCATAGAGTACCGCGACATAGGCCCCGAAACCCACGCCGCGCTGCCAGCTTTGCAGCACGGCGCTGAAATAGACAGCAAGCAGCAGCACGCTCGCGCCGGCCGCGCCGGCATAGGCCATCCAGAACGCGAACTTCTCCGACAACGCCAGCAGCAGCAGGAAGAACAGCGCGATCGACAGGCCAACCAGCCCGTACTGCACCGGATGCATGCGCTGGCGGCGGAACAGTTCGAACATGAAGGCCGCCATGATCACCAGTCCGATGAAGAGCGCACCGTACTTGCCGGCGCGCGTGCTCATCGAATACACGTTGACCGGCTGCGCGAGCGAAACGTCGAAGCTCTGGATCGACAGCGCCTGCTTCCAGCTGCCGGCGCCGAGTGCCGCGCGCACCTCTTCGCGCGCCGAAGTCACGAGCGACGATACACGCCAGCGCGCATCGAAGCCTTGCGGCGTCACTTGCCGCTCGGTGGCCAGGAACCGGCCGCCGAAGCTCGGATGCGCCCAGGGTGAGCGCAGGTGCGCGGTGGTCTCGTCGGCGATCGGCACCAACGCGAGCGTGTCCTGGCCCACCAGGCCAAGCTTCATCTCGAAGGGCATCGGCGCCTTGGCTTCCCAGGCGGCGAGCGCCGCGCCGGACAGCGGTGCATGGATGCCGCGGGCCAGTGCGGCATCGCCCGCGATGCCAGGCACGCGCTGCCGAAAGCGCAGTGCTTCGCCGGTCATCGCGATCGTCGGCGAGCCGTCGAGGCCGCGCAGGTCGCTGGCGGCGAAGACGACGACCGGGGCCTTGAATTCGATCTTCGATGCGGTCTCGCTGTGCGCCACGGAGGCCGGATCGAAAGCCGTGAAGGCGCCCGTCAACGTGGCGTCGAGCGTATAGAAAGGAATCTTGAAGATGCCGCGGTAGCGTTCCTGCGGCGCCATCGATCCTTCGATGTGCAGCTTGTCGGGAAACACCACGTGCGCCCTCTCCTTGCTGCGCGCTTCCTGGCTGATCACCGTGCCCTTCGCATCGCGCAGCGGCTCCAGCCAGCGCTCGACGTACGGCACCAGCAGCAGCGGGCCGACGACGGTCTGCGGGCCCGCATAGGTGGCGGCAAGCTCGTTGGCCGCCTCGCGCTGGCTTTGGCCGCGCTCGCGGTTGAGCGAATCGATCCGCGCGAGCGGAATGCACAGCAGCAGCGTGAGCAACAGCAACCCCGCCACCTTCACGAGCATCGAGCCCTGCAGGCTCTTCAGCAATTGGGACATGGAACTTCTCCTCTTGGTCAATGGAGCCGCGATGCTCGCGGTGCCCTCCGAAGGCGGTGTGAAGCGAAGCCGCAGGTGGACTTCACATGGACTTCACACAAGGCTGCATCGCGCATTCCGGACTTCAAGAAGCCTTCCCATTGCCTTCTCGGGCGACGCCGACAGTGGCGGCTGTGCAAGTTCGCACGGACACCGACACCCTCGCCATGGACGCCCAAACCACCCCCCGACCCGGCCGCTGGCTCTGGCTCGCGACCCTCAGCCTGGCGACCGCCGGCTTCGTCGCGCTGACCCTGCATCCGGTGCATGCGCAGGAAGCACCCGGGCCGCGCTCGAAGACCGAGAGCCCGTATTTCTTCGTGAAAAGCGACGATCCCGCGCTCGACCGCCTGCCGCTCAAGGCGACCGAGGTGGCGGTGAAGATCTCGGGCGTCATCGCCGATGTCACGGTGACCCAGACCTACCGCAACGAAGGCCAGCGCGCGATCGAGGCGAAGTACGTCTTTCCGGGATCGAGCAAGGCTGCGGTCAGCGGCCTCAACGTGCGCCTGGCCGACCGGCTGATCACCGCGCAGATCCGCGAAAAGCAGCAGGCGCAGATCGAATACGACAGCGCAAAGAAGGAGGGCAAGACCGCCGCGCTGCTCGAGCAGCACCTGCCCAACGTGTTCCAGATGAACGTCGCCAACATCCTGCCGGGCGACGACGTGAAGGTGGAACTGCGCTACACCGAATTGCTGGTACCGCAGTCGGGCAACTATGCGTTCGTTTTCCCCACGGTCGTGGGCCCGCGCTACAACAGCCCGCAGTCGGAGAACGCGCAGGCCGGCTGGGCTGCGCAGCCCACGTTGCGCGCAGGCGTGGCGCCCGCCACCCGCTTCAGCCTCAAGGCCAGCATCGAGACGCCAATGGGCCTGAAGGAAGTGCGTTCGCCGACCCACGCCATCGCGGTGACGAAGAGCGATGCGGACCGGCACGCCGACGTTGTGCTCGCGGCCGACGGCCGCCCTGCGGACAACCGCGACTTCGTGCTCGACTACCGCCTCGCCGGCGACAGGATCGAGTCGGGCCTGATGCTCTACAAGGGACAGGGCACGGACGACGGCAGCGAGAACTTCTTCCTTGCGATGATCGAGCCGCCGAAGGCGGTGGCCGCGAGCGCGATCTCGCCGCGCGACTACATCTTCGTGGTCGACATCTCGGGGTCGATGCACGGCTTTCCGCTCGACACCGCCAAGACGGTGCTCGAACGGCTGATCGGCGGCCTGCGGCCGAGCGACACCTTCAATGTGCTGCTGTTCTCGGGCAGCAACAAGATGCTCTCGCCCCAGTCGGTGCCGGCCACGCGCGCCAACATCGCGCAGGCGCTCGAAACCATCCAGAACTACCGCGGCAGCGGCAGCACCGAACTGATTCCCGCGCTGAAGCGTGTCTACGCCGAGCCCAAGGAAGAGAACGTGTCGCGCACCGTGGTGCTCGTGACCGACGGCTACGTCACGGTGGAGCGCGAGGCCTTCGAACTCGTGCGCAGGAATCTCTCTAAGGCCAATGTCTTCGCGTTCGGCATCGGCTCGTCGGTGAACCGCAGCCTCATGGAAGGCATCGCGCGCGCCGGCATGGGCGAGCCCTTCATCATCACCGACCCGGTGCAGGCGCCCGAGCAGGCCGCACGCTTCAAGCGCATGGTCGAGTCGCCGGTGCTCACCAACGTGAAGCTCAGCTTCGGCGGGCTCGACGTGTACGACGTCGAACCGCAGGCGCTGCCCGATGTGCTCGGCGAGCGCCCGGTGATCGTGTTCGGCAAATGGCGCGGCAAACCGCGCGGCCGCGTCATCGTCGAGGGCCAGGGCGCGGGCGGCCCCTACCGCAGTGAACTCGCCATCGATCCGGACATGCGGCAGGACAGCGCGGCCCTGCGCACGCTGTGGGCGCGCCACCGCATCCAGAGCCTGAGCGACCAGGAAGCGCTCGAGGGCGGCAGCGCCTTCAAGCAACGCATCACCGATCTCGGCCTCCGGTACAGCCTGCTCACGCAGTACACGAGCTTCATTGCCGTCGACAAGGTGGTGCGCAACCTTGCGCCGCAGAACGGCGTCGAGGTGAAGCAGCCGTTGCCGCTGCCGCAAGGCGTGAGCGAGCTCGCACTCGGCGCCGAGGTGCCGAGCACGCCCGAGCCCGAGACGCTGGGCGCGGTCGCGCTCGTGCTGTCGATGCTCGCCATGCTGCGCCGCCGGGCCCGCCGCAGCGACCCGCGTCGCTTCACCCACTGAACGCGGAAAGAGAGAAGAGTCGAAATGGCACTTGCTGTACTCGCCCAACGCCATCCCCGCGTCGTGGACTGGGGCATCCACATCGACCGCGTGCCGGCCGCGGGCTGGCTCGCGCTGCAGTTCGCCGCGCTCACGCCCACCTGGGCCTGGATGGTCCGGCGCATGCGCGACGGCTCCGACGATCCACTCGGCCTGCTGTCGCTGGCCGCACTGGCCGCGCTGGCCTGGCAATGCCGGCGCGAACTGCGTGCGGCACCGCGGCTGGGATGGCTCGCACTCGCGGGCGCAGGAACCGTGCTTGCGACGCTGTTGCACACCGGCCTGGGCGCGCTGCCCGCGCTGCCGCCGCTCGCGGCGGGCCTGGTGGCGGTGCTCGCGTTGGCCTGCGGGCTGCTGGCGTTCCTGCCGCGGCGCGTGGCCGCGCTGCCTGTCGCGGGGCTGGCGGTGCTGGCGCTGCCGCTCTTGTCCTCTCTGCAGTTCTACGCGGGCTATCCGCTGCGCGTGGTCACCGCCGAGGCGAGCCGCTGGCTCTTGGCGCCGGGCTTCGAGGTGGCGCGCGAAGGCAGCAGCCTGTTGGTCGACGGTCGGCTGGTGATCGTCGATGCGCCCTGCTCGGGCGTGCAGATGGTGTGGCTCGGCTATCTCACCGCCTGCGCCGTCGCGCTGTGGGCACGCCGTAGCGACCGCGCCTTCCTGCGCCGGCTGCCGGCGGTCGGCCTGCTGGTGCTGGCCGGCAACATCGCGCGCAACAGCGTGCTGGTCGCGTTCGAGGGCGCCCAGCAGCCGCTCGCGCCCTGGGCCCACGAGGCGCTCGGGCTGGCCGTGCTGGCCGCGGTGTGTGCGGGCATCGTGCGCCTGATGGCGCTCGAACGCACCACAGCCGGCGCGTTCGAAGTGTCGACTCCGGGATTGATCACCACCCAGGGAGGACGTCATGTCGACACGGTTCTTTGAGGCGCTGTTCGCGAACCGCTTCGTCAACCGCATCGGCCACAAGGCCGCCTTCGCGGCCGCGATGCTGGCCTGCCTCGCCTGGTCGACGGCTGACGCGCTGCGCGCGCCCTCGCCGCCGGTGGCAGCCGCGGCACCGGTCGAATGGCCGCGCGAGTGGGACGGCGCACCGCTCAGGCCGATGGCGCTCGGCGAGGTCGAGCAGCGCTTTGCCGAGCGCTTTCCGGGCGCGATCGGCCGCATGACCGACGGCCGGCAGGTGATCGTCATGCGCGCGGTGAACACGCCCACGCGCATGCTCCATCCCGCGGCCGACTGCTACCGCGCGCTGGGCTACCGCATCGAACAGGCGCGCCTCGAGCGCGATGCCGAGGCGCGTTTGTGGCGCTGTTTTGTTGCGCAACGGCACGGCACACAAAAGATCCGCGTCTGCGAGCGCATAGTCGATGCCGAAGGCACGGCTTTCACGGACACTTCAGCCTGGTACTGGGCGGCGGCCAGCGGACGGTCGGCCGGTCCATGGCAAGCGGTGACGGTAGCGAGACCCCTGTGAGAGTTGTGTGAACAAGACCCTGCGTTCTCTGATTTACGGGCTGCTGGCCCTGGTGTTGACGGCTCTGATGGCGATCTTCCTGATCGTCCGGTTCGCGCTGGCGCCCGCGGCGGGCGAGTGGCAGGAAACGCTCGAGCTCGGCCCGCTGCGCTTCGATGTCGGCGTGCCCACGGCGGTGCGCCTGGCCACCTCCCCCTGGCTCGCGCCGCGGCTCGACGGGCGCTCGCTCGACACCCGCTTCGGCCGCATCGACCTGGCCTGGAAGGGCGCCGCGGGCGCGGTCGAACTGCGCTGCGCCCCTTGCCGCGCGCAGGTTCCGGCGCTCGGCGCGCAGCCGATCCAGGTCGAATCGCTGGTCGCCACGGTGCGCCGTGACGGGAACACGCTGGCGGGCACGATCGAAGCCCTGCCGCGCGGCGCCGCCGCGGGCACGGACGCCACGCTGCGCGGTAGCTGGGACGGCCGGCTGGCGCTCAAAAACCTGCAGTTCGGCGCCGACATCCAGGCCGCGCCGATCGCGCGCTGGTACGCGGTGCTGGCGCCCGACCTCGCCGAGCTGCAGCGCGCGCGCATCGGCGGCACGCTGGCGGTGCGCGGCCAGCTGATGCTGCCCGAGGCGAGCTTCACCGTCCAGCCGACCGTGAGCCAGTTCAGCGTCGACGGGCTGGGCACCGAGGCCATGCTGGACGCGCGCACCAGCTGCGGCCCGCCGTCCAGGCTGACCAAGGACAGCTGGCTCGCGCGCGCCGTCATCGCGGCCGAAGACCAGCGCTTCTTCACCCATCCGGGCTACGACCTGACCGAGATCGTCGCCTCGGTCCACGACAACCAGAAGGAAGGGCAGCGTCCGCGCGGCGGCAGCACCCTCACACAGCAACTCGCCAAGATGCTGGTGACCGGCGGCGAGCGCACTGCCGAGCGCAAACTGCGCGAGTTGCTCTATGCGGTCGAGATGGAGCAAACGCTGGGCAAGGCGCGCATCCTCCAGCTGTACCTCGACAACGCGCCCTGGGGCGGCAACCTCTGCGGCGCCGAGGCGGCCTCGCGGCGGTATTTCAAGCGCCCGGCGCGCCAGCTCGATCCCGCGCAGGCGGTGTGGCTCGCGGCCATGCTGCACAAGCCGCAGGCCGTGCTCGAGCAATGGCGGCGCGACGGGCAGATCGATCCCGAGCGCGTCAAATGGGTCGCGGAGGGCGTGCGCGGCATCAGCCGCAACCAGCGCGAGGCCCTGCTGAAGAGGGTGGCGAGCGCGAAGTTCGCGGCGCCGGAGGCCACGCCATGAACAACGACGACGTCGAGGCCATCGAGCGCGCCACGGTGGCCGCCGTGTCGCCCCAGGCCGTCGAGGAGCTCGATGGCTGGCTGCTGGCCTTCGACGAAGGCAGCGTCAAGCGTGCCAAGTCGGCTGTGCCGCTTCACCATGAGGCCGCCCTTGCGCCCCTGCTCGATCGCATCGAGGCACGCTACGACCGCCGCCAGCACGTGCCCATGCTGCGGCTCGCGGACGCTGCCTGCTTCGACAACTTGCGCGCCGAACTCGAGCGCCGCCACTACGTGGGTGATTCGCCGACCTGCGTGCAGATCGGTATGGCCAGGCGCATGCGCGAAGTCGCCGCGGCGGACGCGCGGCTGGCCGACGTCGACGCGACGCCCGACGCGGCCTGGGCGGCGCTGTTCCTTGGCGAAGGCTTCGATCCGGTGGACGGTGCCCATCGCGTGCGGGCGCTCGCGCGTGCGAGCGGCTCGCTCTACGCCAGCGTGCGCGAAGGCGGCCGCACCGTCGCGGCCGGTGCGATGGCATTCGGCCATGGCTGGGCCAGCGTGCACGGCATGCGAACCGAGCCTTCGCAGCGCGGTCGCGGCCTGGCCGGGCGCGTGCTCGCGGGGCTCGCGCAGGCGGCGCTCGCGCGTGGCCACGAGCGCGTGTTCCTGCAGGTCGATGCGCAGAACCCAGCGGCCCATGCGCTCTATCGGCGTGCCGGGTTCTCGACGCTCTGGCAGTACCGCTATTGGCAGCGGCGGCAGTGGCCGCGACATCCCCACGCGTGACGCGGTCGGGGCATTGGTGCCACGATGCGGCATGACGAGCGCCAACCACCCCCATCACCCGACAGAGCCCGTGGCCACGCCGCGCGGCATCGACCACATCGTGGCCGGTGTGTCCGCCAGCGATGGCGATGGCGTCAAACTCACGCGCGTGCTGCAGCAGCCGATGCAGCAGCGGCTCGATCCGTACCTGATGCTCGACGCCTTCGGCAGCGACAACCCGGGCGACTACATCGGCGGTTTTCCGAGTCACCCGCACCGCGGCTTCGAAACCGTCACCTACATGATCGCGGGCCGCATGCGGCACCGCGACAGCGCCGGCCACGAGGGTCTGTTGCAGAACGGCGGCGTGCAGTGGATGACCGCGGGACGCGGCCTGGTCCACAGCGAACTGCCCGAGCAGCAGGAAGGGCTCATGGAAGGCTTCCAGCTCTGGCTCAACCTGCCGGCCAAGGACAAGATGCGCGAGCCTTGGTATCGCGACATCCAGAGCGAGGAGATCCCCGAATACACCACCACCGACGGGGTGTGCGTGCGCGTGATCGCGGGCGAGAGCCACGGCATCGAGGGCGCCGTGCGGCGCGAGCACACGGAGCCGCTCTACCTCGACATCACGCTGCCGCCGGGCGCAGAGTTCGCGCAGCCGCTGCCCGACGACCGCAATGCGCTGGTGTATGTCTACCGCGAATCGCTCTGGATCGCGGGCAGCGAGGTGCCCACGCGGCGCATGGCGATTCTCGCCAACGACCCCGGCAGCGACGGCGTGGTGCTGCGCGCGGGCAGCACCAACCACAGCCCGGCGCGCGCGCTGCTGATAGCGGGAAAGCCGCTCGGCGAACCGATCGCGCAGTACGGACCGTTCGTGATGAACACGCCCGAGCAGGTGAAGCAGGCCGTGGAAGATTTCCAACACGGCAGGTTCTGACGCTGTAGTCGCCGGCCTACTCAGGATTGGCAGCCCAGCGGCGTGACAGCGGCCATTTGGCGCCTAGATTCGGCGCCATGCCCTCCAGCAAGACCCCGTCGCGCGGGAGCCCCGATGTCCGCAAGGGCCAGGCTCCCGCCAAACTGCAGCGCGAACAGTTCCACGCGCGCTTCATGCAGCCGTTCCAGGACCCGGCGTTTCAGGCCGAGGGCGACGCGCTGCAGCGCATCGAGCACATCGCCTGGCAGGCCTACGACGAGGGGCGCAAGGCTCCCGTCACGCGCAAGGCCGGCCCCGGCTACGCGGACCCAGACTACGAGCTCTCGGTCGACTGGCTCGAGGCCAAGGCGCGCATCGATGCCGCACAGGCGGCCTGGGGCCAGCCGCAGACGCGCTCGCGCGTGCTGCTGGTGAACGGTTCGCCGCGCAACGACGGCACCTGCCCCGGCGAGATCTCCAAGACCTGGCGTCTCGTGCAGCTGGCGCGCGAAGTGCTCGAAGGCTGCGGCATCGAGGCCGACGTGCTCGACCTGAGCCTCCTTACCTCCGAGTTCGGGCGCCATATCCATCCGTGCAAGGGCTGCGTCTCGACGGCGATGCCGCTGTGCCATTGGCCCTGCAGCTGCTATCCGAACCATTCGATGCGCCAGACCGGCGACTGGATGAACGAGATCTACGAGCGCTGGGTGGCTGCTCATGGCGTGATCCTGTTCACGCCCACGCACTGGTACCAGTCGACCAGCCCGCTCAAGCTCATGACCGACCGGCTGGTCTGCGCCGACGGCGGCAATCCCGATCCCACGAGCACCCACGGCAAAAAACCCGAGGAGGCCAAGGCGCTCGAACTCGAAGGCTGGGGCTATCCCAAGCACCTGAGCGGACGCGTCTACGGCCTGGTGGTGCACGGCGACGTCGCCGGCATCGAGAGCGTGCGCCGCAACCTGTCGGACTGGCTCGACTGGATGGGCCTCGTCGATGCCGGCGCGCTCGCCCGGCTCGACCGCTACATCGGCTACTACGCGCCCTATGCCACCAGCCACGATGCCCTAGATGCCGACGCCGATGTGCAGGAAGAGGTGCGCAACGTGGCCCGCGCCGTGGCGCTTGCGGTCGGGGAGCTTCGCTCGGGCAAGCTGCAGCCGCCCGACAGGGGACTCAAGTCACCGCGGCCCAAGTGAGCGGCGCCGCACCGGGCCGTGCCACGGACGTTCATGCTTCTTTACGCAGGCTCACGGTCGGCTCACGCGGGCGATACAGAGCGCTTCCACACTAGCTTCCATCTGCTGCCCTGTGGCGGCAGACTTCTTCGAAAGGAAGCACTCTCATGATCTCTCTTCGCCAACGCATCGTCTGGGCCAGCCTGCTCGGTTCGGCCGCCTTCGCCTCTTCGGGCGCCTTTGCGCAGAACCCGGCGGCACCCGCCACCGTGTCGAGCCCGCCCGCCGCCACGGCCCAGGCCGACGGCGCTGCCCCCAAGGCACAACACAAGCGCATGAACCGCGCCGAGCGCATCGAACGCATGCAGGCCCGTCGCGCGCAGCATCTCGCGGCGCTGAAGGAGAAGCTCAAGCTCAGCGGCGCCCAGGAAAGCGCGTGGGCCAGCTTCACGTCGGCGACGCAGCCGCCGGCCGGCGCCCGCCCGCAACGCATGGACCGCGCCGAACTCGCGAAGCTCACCACGCCCGAGCGGCTGGAGCGCATGCAGGCGCGCCATGCCGAGCGCAGCGCCAGGTTCGCGAAGCGCGCCGAAGCTACCAAGTCGTTCTATGCCGCGCTGACGCCCGACCAGCAGAAGACCTTCGACGCCGAGACGGTCCGCATGCATGCGCACAAGGGCCATCGCGGTCACCATGGCCACGCCGCGGCGCCCGCCAAGAGCTGACCGCGCCAACGAGAAAAGCCCGCGGCACTTCGTGTGCCGCGGGCTTTTTTTCTGCCGTCGGCGATGCCCCGCTTATTTGGGCGTGCCGGTCCTGTCCGTCGGATTCGTCGGCACGTCCGGGCGCTCGCCGGTCTGGCCGAACTGGGGTTTGCTGTGACGCCCCGTCATGCTCGCCTGTGCACGCGACACGTCGCCGCTGGGTTGAGGCATGGCATTCGGCCGGCCGTTCACCACGGTGGTGGCTTCGCCCTTCGGCACCGAATTGTTGAAGTTGTTGCGGTTGTGCGCACGGGCTTCGGCCTTCACCGCTTCGCGCGACGCGGGCATGCTGCCGTCGGGGCGCTGCGGTGGATTGGCCACGCCGGCGGGCGTCTGCGTGCTGGCCTGGCCGCCGAGCGCCGGGTCCGGATGGGCGGGAATCGACGTCGTCTGCGCCATCGCGCCACCGGCCACGGCCATCAGGCCGGCCAGTGCCGTCGCTCGGAGGATTCGTTCGTTCATGGTGTGTTCCTTGGAGATGAAAGGTTGGCGATAAGCGGGCCTTTTGTACGACCCTGAATTCACCGTAGGAGGCTCTTCGCAGGCGCTGTGTCGGGGCGCGGCAGCCCGCGATGTAGGAGCGGGCCGTGGCGGCGCGAAAGGCAGCAGACCGGCCGTGAAGAAGGTGGCGCGTTCCTACAGTCAGGCGCTGTGCGGCCACGTACAACCGTAGGACCGATGTCATCCGCACCCATTCCCCTCGCCACCGCGGCGCCGACCACGCTCAAGGTCATGACGGTGAACACCCACAAGGGGTTCACCGCGCTGAACCGCAAGTTCATCCTGCCTGAGTTGCGCGATGCGGTACGCACCGTGGGTGCCGACGTGGTGTTCCTCCAGGAAGTGCTCGGCACGCATTCGCGCCACTCGCGCAAGGTGAGCAACTGGCCCGAAGCGCCCCACTACGAGTTTCTTGCCGACACGATGTGGCCGCAGTTCGCCTACGGACGCAATGCGGTGTACCCGCGCGGGCACCACGGCAATGCGGTGCTCTCGAAATTCCCGATCGTGCATTACCGCAACCACGACGTCTCCGTGGCGGGGCCCGAGAAGCGCGGCCTGCTGCACTGCGTGCTGCGCCTGCCAGGGCGCACCGTCGACGTGCACGCGATTTGCGCGCACCTCGGTCTCGCCGAGTCGCACCGGCAGCAGCAGCTCGAACTGCTCTGCCACATCGTGCGCGACGAGGTGCCGGCCGATGCGCCGCTGATCGTGGCGGGCGACTTCAACGACTGGCGCGGCCGCGCGCACCGGGTACTCGAAGCGGGTGCGTCGCTGCGCGAGGTGTTCGTGGCGGCGAACGGCGCGGCGGCGAAGACCTTTCCGTCGCGCTTTCCGCTGCTGCCGCTCGACCGCATCTACGTGCGCAACGCCGGCGTGCATGCCCCCGTGGTGCTGCCGCGCAAACCCTGGTCGCACCTGTCGGACCATGCCCCGCTCGTGGCGACGATCGACCTATGACCCGCCGAGTGACTTGCCATGAGCGATAGAGCGCGCTGGATCGGCGGCAACCGCATCGCGCTGCTCGAGAACGGCGAGGAGTTCTATCCGCGCGTGTTCGAGGCCATCCGACAGGCGAAGCGCGAGGTCATCGTCGAGACCTTCATCCTGTTCGAGGACAAGGTCGGACTCGCGCTGCATGTGGCCATGCGCACGGCGGCGCAGCGCGGCGTCAAGGTCGACCTGATGGTCGACGGTTTCGGCTCGCCCGACCTCTCGCGCGAGTTCATCGAGGAATTGAGCTCGGTCGGCGTCAAGGTGCGGATGTTCGATCCGGGCCACCGCGTCATGGGGCAACGGCTCAATGTGTTCCGCCGCATGCACCGCAAGATCGTGGTGATCGACGGCGAGACCGCGTTCGTCGGCGGCATCAACTATTCGGCCGACCATCTGCTCGACTTCGGCCCCAAGGCCAAGCAGGACTACGCGGTGGAGCTCGGCGGGCCGATCGTCGCGCAGATCCACCATTTCGTGCTGCGCGCGATCGCGCTCGGCGACAAGGGGCCGCGGTGGTTCCGCCGGCGCCTCCAGCAGGCGCCGCCGGTTGGCCAAAAGCCGGTCGGCGAGGTCGAGGCCATGTTCGTCACGCGCGACAACCGCCGCCACACCAACGACATCGAGCGGCAGTACCTGGCCGCGATCCGCGCGGCGCGCCAGCGCATCGTGATCGCCAATGCGTATTTCTTTCCAGGCTACCGGGTCATCAAGGAACTGCGGCGCGCGGCGCGGCGCGGCGTGGACGTGCGGCTCATCCTGCAGGGCGAGCCCGACATGCCGATCGTCAAGACCGCCGCGAGCATGCTCTACCACCACCTGCTGCATGCGGGCGTGCAGATCCACGAGTACTGCGACCGGCCGCTGCATGCGAAGGTCGCGCTGATGGACGACCGTTGGGCCACCGTGGGGTCGAGCAACCTCGATCCGCTGAGCCTTTCGCTCAATCTCGAGGCGAACGTGATCGTGCGCGACAAGGCCTTCAACCAGCTGCTCTGGGAACGCATGGACCGGCTCATGCGCGAGAGCTGCAAGCGCATCGGCGAAGCCGACCTCGAGGACGTATGGAGCGGCTGGCGGCTGGTGCGCAGCTTCTTCATCTTCCACTTCCTGCGCTGGTATCCGTCGTGGCTCGGCTGGCTGCCGCGGCAGGTGCCGCGGCTCACGCTGGCGGAGGCCACCGACTTGGCCGAGAAGCGCGAGGCGCAGCGTGCCGAGGCCGGCGAGGCCGGCGCCAAGCAGACGACGGAGGCGGCGTGACCCCCGCCCCCGGCGGGCACGCTCTAGGCCGCGACCGGGTCGGCGCGCAGCGCGCTTGGTGGCCGTGGCTGCGCCGCATCGGGGTTTGGGCCTTCTTCGGGCTGATCGCCTGGCTGCTCGTGAGCCAGGCGCGCTCCATCGACTGGCAGGAAGTGTTCGATGCCATGCGCGCGCTGCCCGCGACGGCGCTGCTGCTGGCCGGAGGGCTCGCGGCGAGCAGCTTCGCGGTCTACAGCACGTACGACCTGCTGGGCCGGCATCTCACGCGCCACCCGCTCGGCACCGGGACGGTGATGGGCGTGACCTTCATCAGCTACGCGTTCAACCTCAATCTCGGATCGCTCGTGGGCGGCGTGGCCTTCCGCTACCGGCTTTACTCGCGGCTCGGGCTGTCGAACGGCATCATCACGCGCGTGCTCGGCTTCAGCATGCTGACCAACTGGTTCGGCTACCTTGTGGTCGCGGGTGCCGCCTTCTGCTTCTGGCCGCTGGTGCTGCCGCCCGAATGGCGCATCGACAACATGGGCCTGCGCGTGCTCGGCGCGGTGCTGCTGGTGGTGGCGGCCGCGTACCTGCTGCTTTGCGCCTTCGCGAGCGGCCATGAGCTTCGGCTGCGGCGCCATTCGTTCAAGGTGCCGACCTTCCGCATGGCGCTGCTGCAGCTTGCGCTGTCGTCACTCAATTGGTCGCTGATCGCCAGCGTGATCTGGGTCCTGCTGCAGGGCCAAGTGGCCTACCACGCGGTGCTCGCGGTGCTGCTAGTGGCGGCAGTGGCGGGCGTGGTCACACACGTGCCAGCGGGGCTCGGTGTGCTCGAGGCCGTGTTTCTCGCGCTGCTGTCGAGCGAGGTGCCCGAGAGCCGGCTGCTCGGCGTGCTGCTGGTCTATCGCGGGCTCTACTACCTGCTGCCGCTGGCCGTGGCCACGGTCGCATACTTCGCCACCGAGTTGCGCGCCCGGCACTGGCGCAAGCGCGGCCGTCAGTCGCGTGACGGCACCAACGTGACCAGCGTGATCTCGGACGGCGCTCCGAAGCGCTTCGGCGGCCCCCAGTAGCCTGTGCCGCGGCTCACGTAGATCCACATGTCGTGCAGCCGGTGCAGCCCCGCGGTGAAGGGCTGCTGCATCGGAACGAACAGATTCCATGGAAAGAACTGGCCGCCGTGCGTGTGGCCCGAGAGCTGCAGCTGGAAGCCGGCCGTCGCTGCCGATGGCGCGCTGCGCGGCTGGTGCGCGAGCAGCACGCGCGTGTGCACCAGCGGCGGCGCGTCGAAGAGCGCAAGGTGCGGGTCGCTGGCATGCGCCGCATCGAAGTGCCCGGCGGTGAAGTCGGTCACGCCTGCGAGCACCAGCTGGCTCTCGAACAGTTCTTCGTCGGTCTGTGCGCCGCGCACGTTGCGCGTCTGCAGCACCACGTGTTCATTGAGCAGCACCTTCAGCCCGAGCCGCCGCAGCTCGTCGATCCACGCGTGCGCGCCGGCGTAGTACTCGTGGTTGCCCGTGACCACGAAGGTACCGTGCCTGGCCCGCAGCCCCGCGAGCGGCGCGATGTGCTCGCGCAGTTCGGCCACGCTGCCGTCCACCAGGTCACCGGTGATCGCCACCGCATCGGCGCCGAGCCGGTTCACTGCATCGACGATGCGCTGGATGTAGCCGTTGCGGATCGTCGGGCCCACGTGGATGTCGCTGATCTGCGCAATCGTGAAGCCTTCGAGCGCGGCCGGCAGCCCGCGGATCGGCACCTCGACCTGCTTCACCTTCGCGGTGCGGCGGGCATTGAGAAAGCCGATCGCCGACGCCAGCGTGCCGAGCGCCAGCACCGCCAGCGCGCTCCACGGCAGCACCGCGTGCCAGGGCAGCGCGAGTCCGCCGAGCGCGCTTGCGACCCAGGCGAGCAGCAGCAGCACATCGCGTAGCAGCGTCAGCACGAAGGTCGACGAGAACCAGCCCATGCTGATGAGCCCGGTCCAACGAAGCGCCTGGCCGACGCTCGCGCTGCGCTCGGCGCGCCGCGAAACGAAAGGCAACGGGATGGTCAGCGCCGAAACGGCTAGCGCCGCCAGTGCCAAGGGCCAGGCGGGCGTGAGCATGGCCAGCGCCGGCAGCAGGCGCAGCGCCATGTAGACATGCAGGAGCGCGGTCAGGACGCTCAAGGGACGTATCGGCATCGGGGCAATGAAGACGGGGCACTGCCCGGGATGCGGTATCTGCAAGTCGCATGCCGTGGATTCAAGGCGCCTGCGGGCGCGCCTGCAGCTATTTTTTCTATAGCGCTGGGCGCCCGGATAGCGGGCGCTGACGCCCCCCGGTGTCCGATATCTTAGACGGGGCGTGGTGCCGCGAAGGCAGGAAGCGCTTATCGTGCGGCGGCCGTGGTCTGCGCGAGTGCCTGGTTTTGGGGCTCCGGCGGCAGCACCGAGGCCATGTCGAAGTTCGACGGCCACAGGAAGACCGCGCGAGCCGGCACGCCTGCGATCACGGTCAGGGTCTGCGTCAGCGTCAGGCCCCCGAGTGTGACGTTCACGTCATAGGCGCCGGGATTGAGACGCGCAAGCATGTAGGGTCCTTGCGACTGCGCCTGCATCACTGCGCGCCCGGAGTATTTCTCGCGCACTTCGACCTTCGCGCGTGCCGGGAACTGGCCTTTCTGGCTGCTCTGGTTGATGCCGAACTCGAGGGTGGCCGCCCAGCGTGGCGCCACCATCTGCATGAACGCGGCCTCGGCCTTGCTCGTGCCGCCGCACATGTATTCGACGCCGCCCTGCGCCATCCGGATAGGCGGGTTCGAGAACGCGTGGGCCGACGACGCCATCGCGCCCAGGAAGAATGCTGCTGCTGTGCCGCCCATAACCAAGGCAGCCGCAGGCCGCCGGAGACGCATAAGGTTCATTGCTTCGATGTCCTCGATCAAGGGTGACGTGAATCCGTCGAGGATTTTGCTTAGCAAGAGTCGGGCTAGACATAGCGTTTACGAGGAACGACCCTCGCCGACCGATTGAGAGCTATTGTTTTAATAGCTGGTGACGCCCGTGTGACGGGCGTTAGAACCTTTTTTGACAGCCGTCTATGTGAAAACCCTGAGACGCACGCGTCGGCCCATTTCGGGGCGCTTCAGGTGACCCGCGCCTACACCGGTGCACCGGCATGGCGGGCGATAAGAGGAAGTCCAGACACGAAAAAGGAGCTTCCAATGAACATCGGATCGAAGATCGACGCCATCAAGA
The DNA here is from genome assembly GCF_057657255.1 of Variovorax sp. Soil_C_19. NCBI lineage: Bacteria > Pseudomonadati > Pseudomonadota > Betaproteobacteria > Burkholderiales > Comamonadaceae > Variovorax > Variovorax sp. Soil_C_19. The sequence continues at coordinate 108,343 of NZ_JBDGIV010000005.1, forward strand.
CGAAGGATGCGCAGCGTCCCGGCCTCCCCGGCGAGCACCTCGCCGCGCTCGGCGCGGGCCTGTTGCTGCTGATGACCGTGGGCCGCAGCCGTTCGCTGCCGAAACGCTTGCTGGCCGGTGCCGCCGGCGGCGCGCTGGTCGGCCGTGCGGCGAGCGGCACCGGCGGGCTGGCACGCGTGGCGCGGCTGCTGCAGGGCGGGATGGGCGTGCGCGGGGCGATGCGCATGCGCTGAGGGGTGTCGGCGCGCGGTGCGCCGACCTGACCACTCACACGTCGATATTCGCCGCCCGCAGCGCGTTCTGCTCGATGAACTCGCGCCGCGGCTCGACCTCGTCGCCCATCAGCATCGTGAACACGCGGTCGGCTTCGATCGCGTCGTCGATCTGCACGCGCAGCAGGCGCCGCACGGTCGGGTCCATGGTGGTTTCCCACAGCTGCTCGGGGTTCATCTCGCCCAGGCCCTTGTAGCGCTGGCGCGCGGTGGCGTGCTCGGCCTGGCCGATCAGCCATTTCATCGCCACGCGGAAATCGGCCACCTTCTCTTCTTTGGCACGCTCGCCCTCGCCGCGGCGCACGATGGCACCCTCGGGGCTCAGCAGGTTGCGGAAGGTGTTGGCGGCCTCGGCGAGCGCGGCGTAGTCGGCACCGTGCACGAAGTCCTGCGTGAGCACGCTGCTCTTGATGTTGCCGTGGTGGCGGCGGCTGATGCGCAGCAGCGGCTTGTCGGTGCGGGTGTCGAACTCGCTGCTCACCTCGGCCGGCACGCCGGTGGTGTTGAGTTCGCGCAGCTTGGCCTGCAGCGCGACGGCCGACGCCTCGGCCGCAGCGGTGGTGTCGAGGTCGAGCGCCACGCCGTCGGCAATGGCGCGCAGCGCCTCGGCATCCATGAAGTTGCGCAGCCGCGCGATCACGGCCTCGGCCAGCTGGTGCTTGCGCGCCAGCTCGGCCAGGGTGTCGCCGGAGAGCGTGGTCGAATTGGGCCCGCCCGTTTCGACGCTGGCATCCTTGAGCGCGACCTTGAGCAGGAAGGCGTCGAGCGCGGGGCCGTCCTTCAGGTATTGCTCTTCCTTGCCGACCTTCACCTTGTAGAGCGGCGGCTGCGCGATGTAGATGTGGCCGCGCTCGACCAGCTCGGGCATCTGCCGGTAGAAAAACGTGAGCAGCAGCGTGCGGATGTGGGCGCCGTCGACGTCGGCGTCGGTCATGATGATGATGCGGTGGTAGCGCAGCTTGGCGACGTTGAAGTCGTCGGCCCCGCCGCCTGCACTGCTGCCGCCCGCGCGGCCGATGCCGGTGCCCAGAGCGGTGATCATGGTGAGGATTTCGTTGCTGGTGAGCAGCTTCTCGTAGCGCGCCTTCTCGACGTTCAGGATCTTGCCGCGCAGCGGCAGGATGGCCTGGAACTTCCGGTCACGGCCCTGCTTGGCGGAGCCGCCGGCGGAGTCGCCCTCCACCAGGTAGACCTCGCACAGCGCCGGGTCCTTCTCCTGGCAGTCGGCCAGCTTGCCCGGCAGGCCCATGCCGTCGAGCACGCCCTTGCGGCGTGTCATTTCGCGGGCCTTGCGCGCGGCTTCGCGGGCACGGGCCGCTTCGATGATCTTGCCGCAGATGGTCTTGGCGTCGCTCGGGCGCTCCTGCAGGTAGTCGGTGAGCAGGCGCCCGACGATGTCCTCGACCGGCGCGCGCACTTCGCTCGACACCAGCTTGTCCTTGGTCTGGCTCGAGAACTTGGGCTCGGGCACCTTTACGCTCAGCACGCAGCACAGGCCCTCGCGCATGTCGTCGCCGGTGACCTCGACCTTCGCTTTCTTGGCGAATTCGTTTTCTTCGATGTACTTGTTGATGACGCGCGTCATCGCCGCGCGCAGCCCGGTGAGGTGGGTGCCGCCGTCGCGCTGCGGAATGTTGTTGGTGAAGCACAGCACCTGCTCGTTGTAGCCGCTGTTCCACTGCATGGCGACTTCGACGCCGATGTGCGTGCCCGGGATGCCGCCGTAGGTGTCGGCCGGCTTCTCGCCCATGGCGTAGAAGACGTTCGGGTGCAGGACGGTCTTGCCCTTGTTGATGAAGTCGACGAAGCCCTTGACGCCGCCGGCGCCAGAGAAATCGTCTTCCTTGCCGCTGCGCTCGTCCTTCAGGCGGATGCGCACGCCGTTGTTCAGGAAGCTCAGCTCGCGCAGCCGCTTCGAGAGGATCTCGTAGTGGAAGTCGGCGTTCTCCTTGAAGATCTGGGCGTCGGGCAGGAAGTGCACCTCGGTGCCGCGCTTGTCGGTTTCGCCGATGACCTTCATGGGCGAGACCTCGACGCCGCTCACCGTCTCGAGCAGCCGGTTCTGCACGAACCCGCGGCTGAACTCGAGCTCGTGGATCTTGCCTTCGCGCCGCACCACCAGGCGCAGCATCACGCTCAGTGCGTTCACGCAGCTCACGCCCACGCCGTGCAGGCCGCCCGAGACCTTGTAGCTGTTCTGGTTGAACTTGCCGCCCGCGTGCAGTTCGGTCAGCGCGATCTCCGCTGCCGAGCGCTTGGGCTCGTGCTTGTCGTCCATCTTCACGCCGGTGGGAATGCCGCGGCCGTTGTCGGTGACGGAGATCGAGTTGTCGCTGTGGATGGTCACGACGATGTCGTCGCAGTGCCCCGCGAGCGCCTCGTCGATCGAGTTGTCGACCACCTCGAACACCAGGTGGTGCAGGCCCGTGCCGTCGGAGGTGTCGCCGATGTACATGCCAGGGCGCTTGCGCACGGCCTCCAGCCCCTCGAGGATCGTGATCGAGCCTTCGCCGTAGCTGCTGTCGGCGGGCGTGATCTCGATCGGCACCGCACCCTCGATCTCGGGCGTGTAGACCGGTTCGGTGTGGGGTACTTGGGGCTTGTTGTCTTCTGCACTCATTCGGATATTCCTCTGTCGCTCACGGCATTCACGGGATGTTTCGGGCTCGGGGAGCCTGTTTTTCCTGCCTCTTGAAAGCGCAAACCCGCGGAGGGCCGCGGGCTGTCTGCGCAAGGCGCTGTGTTTTCTTTTCGTCTAGATCCGCATCGGCATCACGACGTACTTGAAGGATGCGTTCTCGGGGATGGTCAAAAGCGCCGAGCTGTTCGAGTCGGCGAGGTCCAGCTTGACCATGTCCTGGCCCATGTTGGTGAGCGCATCGATCAGGTAGGTCACGTTGAAGCCGATCTCGATGCTGTCGCCGCCGTAGTCGATGTCGAGCTCGTCCTGCGCCTCTTCCTGCTCGGCGTTGTTCGATGCGATGCGCAGGGTGCCCGGCTCGATGTTGAGCCGTACGCCCTTGAACTTCTCGCTCGTCAGGATGGCGGTGCGCTGCAGGCTCGCGAGCAGCGGCGCGCGGCCGAGCGTGACGCTGTTCTTGTGGTTCTTCGGGATCACGCGGTTGTAGTCGGGGAACTTGCCCTCGACCAGCTTGGTGACGAATTCCATGCCGCCGAAGCTGAACTTGGCCTGGTTGTTCGCGAACTGCATCTCGATGGCGCCTTCGGCGTCGGACAGCAGGCGCTGCATCTCGAGCACGGTCTTGCGCGGCAGAATCACCTCCTGGCGGGGCACTTCGACGTCGAGCGTGGCCGACGAGAATGCCAGCCGGTGGCCGTCGGTGGCCACGAGGCTCAGCTGCTTGCCTTCGGCCACGAACAGGATGCCGTTGAGGTAGTAGCGGATGTCGTGCACCGCCATTGCGAACGACACTTGCGAGAGCAGGTCCTTGAGCGTCTTCTGCGGCACGCTGAAGACAGGACCGAAATTGGCGGCTTCCTGCACCAGCGGGAAGTCCTCGGCCGGCAACGACTGCAGCGTGAAGCGGCTCTTGCCGCCCTTGAGCACCAGCTTGCTCGCGCTCGACTCGAGGCTCACGGTCTGGTCGGCCGGCATGGTGCGCAGGATGTCGATCAGCTTGCGCGCGCCGATGGTGGTGGTGAAGTTGCCTTCGTCGCCGCCGAGTTCGGCCGTGGTGCGGATCTGGATCTCGAGGTCGCTGGTGGTCAGCTGGATCTGGCCGCCGGTCTTGCGGATCAGCACGTTGGCGAGGATCGGCAGCGTGTGGCGCCGCTCCACGATGCCCGCCACCGACTGCAGCGCGGCAAGGACCTTGTCCTGGGTTGCCTTCAAAACGATCATGTCTTCTTCCTCTTCTCTTTTATCTCTTCGAATCCGCTGAAGGTGCCATTCTCCGCTGTCGCGAGGCGCCGTTTCGGCCATTCCGATGACATTCGCGTGTCAGCCCTTGAGCGTCTGCTCGAGCACGTGGAGCTGCTGGTTGAGCTCGGTGAGCTGCTGGCGCTCGCCCGAGATCTTGCGCACCGCGTGCAGCACCGTCGTGTGGTCGCGCCCGCCGAACAGCTCGCCGATTTCCGGCAGGCTTTTCTGGGTGAGCTCCTTGGCCAGGTACATCGCGATCTGCCGCGGCCGCGCGATGCTGGCCGGGCGCTTCTTGCTGTACATGTCGGCGACCTTGATCTTGTAGTAGTCGGCCACCGTCTTCTGGATGTTTTCGACCGAGATCTGCCGGTTCTGGATGGACAGCAAGTCGCGCAGCGCCTCGCGCGCCAGGGCGATCGAGATCTCCTTCTGGTTGAAGCGCGAGTACGCAAGGATCTTGCGCAGTGCGCCTTCGAGCTCGCGCACGTTCGAGCGCACGTTCTTGGCGACGAAGAAGGCCACTTCCTCGGGCATCTCGGCCGATTCGGCGCGCGCCTTGTTGATCAGGATCGCGACGCGCATCTCGAGTTCGGGCGGCTCGATGGCCACGGTCAGGCCCGAATCGAAACGCGAGACCAGCCGCTCGTGGATGTCGGCCAGGCCCTTCGGATAGGTGTCGCTGGTCATCACGATGTGCGACTTCTTGGCCAGCAGCGCCTCGAACGCGTTGAAGAATTCTTCCTGCGTGCGGTCCTTGTTGGCGAAGAACTGCACGTCGTCGATCAGCAGCAGGTCGAGCGAGTGGTAGCGTTCCTTGAACTCGTCGAAGGTCTTGCGCTGGTAGGCCTTGACCACATCCGAGACGAACTGTTCGGCGTGGATGTAGAGAACTTTGGAATCGGGCCGGTCGGCCAGCAGCCGGTTGCCCACCGCATGCATCAGGTGGGTCTTGCCCAGCCCCACGCCGCCATAGATGAACAGTGGGTTGTACAGGTGACCCGGCATGCCGGCCACGTGCATGGCCGCGGCGCGCGCCATGCGGTTGGCTGTGCCCTCGACCAGCGTGTCGAAGGTCAGGCCCGAGTTGAGGCGGTTCTTGAAGCCGGCAGCGGCCGGCTCCTCGCCGGGGCCGGCCACGTCGCGGGGCACATCGGTTTCGGCCAGCACCGCGACCGGTACAGAACGCACGGGCGCCTCGCGCGGAGCAAGCGCTAACTCTACTGTGACAGGCTGGCCGTACATCTTCTCGGCCATGGCGGCGATCTTGCCGGCGTACTGGGCCCGGATCCAGTCGAGCTTGAAGCGGTTCGCCACAAACACCGTCATGCGCGAGAGATCGTCCGCGACCTGCGCCGTCAGGGGCTTGATCCAGGTGTTGAATTGCTGCTCGGACAGCTCTTGGGCGAGCTGGTCGACACAGGCCTGCCAGAGGCTTTCACCGATGCCGTCAGTCGACATGGGTGCTTGTAAAAGTAGTGCGTCCCTCGTCCATTTTTTGGTATATGTATTGTGGATATTCTCTGCTGCAAGCGGCCTGCATTCTAACTTGTCAAAACCTTATCCACACCCTTGGAAGGGCACATAAAGGCCCGCAATCCTGCTGGAAGTTTGGCGGCGCGCCGAATGTTTGCGATAATTTCGGGTTTCCCTGAAAACCTTGTTGCGTTCTTCGGGGAGCCTTCGAACCCGGTTCGATACAAGAGTCGAATAACGCTCCCAGCGCCCGCATGACTGCTGCGGCCTTCCAGGCCCGGCGGGGATACTGCGGATCTCGGGGGCACCAGCAGGAAATCTCATCATGAAACGCACTTACCAAGCTTCCAAAGTCCGCCGCGCCCGTACCCACGGCTTCCTGGTCCGCATGAAGACCCGCGGTGGCCGTGCCGTCATCAACGCACGCCGCGCCAAGGGCCGCAAGCGCCTGGCCGTCTGACGACAGCCGATCCCCTGCCGTTGCCAGCAGCCGAACCGCCCGCGCCAGCTCCCGCAGCCAGCGTTCCCGGCGCGTCCGGCCCGGCTTCCATGCAGCGGCTCAAGACCCGCGCGCAGTTCCAGGCCGTCCTCGCAGGTGCAACCGTGGCGCGCACCGCGCATTTCGCATTACATCGCTGCGCGCTCGACACCACGTCGAGCGCGCAGCCCTTGTTTGCGTCCGACGATGTCTGGCTCGGGGCCATGGTGCCCAAGCGCTGGGCGCGTCGCGCGGTCACGCGCAACGCGATCAAGCGGCAGATCTATGCCGTGAGCGCCACGCACGGCGGCGGCCTGCCGCATGCCGCCCATGTGGTGCGCCTGCGCGCAGCCTTCGATCGCAAGGAATTCGTGAGCGCCACCTCGGACCGGCTCAAGGCCGCCGTGCGTGCCGAGCTGCAGCAGTTGCTGGCGCGCGCCGCACGCCCCGCTCCGGCGCCATCGCGATGATGAAGCGCCTGCTGATCGCGCTCGTGAAGGGCTACCGCCTGCTGCTGAGCCCCTGGCTCGGCCAGTCGTGCCGCTTCGCGCCGACCTGCTCGGTCTATTCGATCGAGGCGCTCGAGGTCCACGGTGCCTGGAAAGGCAGCTACCTGACCCTGTACCGCATTGCGCGTTGCCAGCCCTGGTGCCAGGGCGGGCACGATCCGGTTCCACCGAAATCACAGCGTCGCACTGAGCGGTCAGGCTCGCTGTTTTCGTCTCTTCTCTCCTCCGACAAGAAGTCTTCGTCATGAACGATATACGCCGCACGATCCTGTGGGTGATCTTTGGTTTCTCGCTGGTGCTGCTGTGGGACCAGTGGCAGGTCTTCAACGGCAACAAGCCGACCTTCCTGCCCTCGACCAAGCCGGCCGCGGTGGCCGCCAACACCCCTGCCGACGCCGCACCCGGCGCCGGCAGCAGCGTGCCGGCTGCAGCCCCCGCGGGCGCCGGTGCCGTGCCCACGCAGACCGCGCCGGCGGCGCCGCGCGAGCAGGTCAGCGTGACGACCGACCTGTTCAAGGCGGTGATCGACAGCGAGGGCGCTACGGTCAACCACCTCGAGCTGCTGCAGTACGAGGAAACGGAAGGCAGCAGCAAGCACGTCGTGCTGTTCGACAACAGCTCGCCGGCCACGCGCTACGTGGCCCAGACCGGCCTGTTGAACCAGGGCGGCAGCGACCGCTTCCCGAACCACCTGACGCCGATGACGCCGAAGGCCGGCCCGCGCGAGATGGCTCCCGGCCAGGACACGCTCGAGGTGAGCTTCGAAAGCGAACCCTCCGGCGGCCTCAAGTACGTCAAGACCTATGTGTTCCGGCGCGCCGACTACGCGATCCGCGTGCGCCATGAGGTCGTCAACGTGAGCGACCAGCCGCGCGACGCGCAACTCTACCTGCAGCTGCTGCGCCACGGCACGGTGGCCTCGAGCACGATGTTCGGCACCAACACCTTCACCGGTCCGGCGGCCTACACCGAGGAGAAGAAGTTCCACAAGCTCGACTTCGCGGACATCACGAAGAACAAGGTCGAGCCGCCGCCCGCCGCGAACGACGGCTGGATCGCAATGGTCCAGCACTACTTCGTCTCGGCCTGGCTGCTCAAGGGCGACCCGGCCAGCGAACAGCTGCGGCGCGAATTCCGCGTCAAGGACCTTGGCAACAACCTCTACACCGTCGCGATGGTGGCCACGCTGCCGAAGATCGACCCGGGCCAGACCCAGGTCGTCAACACGGCGCTGTTCGCCGGTCCGGAGGAAGAGCAGAAGCTCGAGGCGATCGCGCCGGGCCTCGATCTCGTCAAGGACTACGGCATCTTCGCGATCATCTCCAAGCCGCTGTACTGGCTGCTGTACCAGCTGCACGGCATCCTTGGCAACTGGGGCTGGGCGATCGTGGCGCTGGTGGTGCTGCTGAAGGCGGCCTTCTACTGGCTCAATGCCAAGGCCTACGCGAGCATGGCGAAGATGAAGGCCGTCAACCCGAAGATCATGGAAATGCGCGAGCGGCTGAAGGACAAGCCGCAGGAGATGCAGCAGGAAATGATGCGGATCTACAAGACCGAGAAGGTCAACCCGATGGGTGGCTGCTTCCCGATCCTGATCCAGATCCCGGTGTTCATCGCGCTCTACTGGGTGCTGCTCTCGTCGGTCGAGATGCGCCATGCGCCCTGGATCGGCTGGATCACCGACCTCTCGGCGCCCGACCCCTGGTACATCCTGCCGATCGTGATGACGCTCACCTCGCTGTTCCAGACCTGGCTCAACCCGACGCCGCCCGATCCGATGCAGGCCAAGCTGATGTGGATCATGCCGCTCGCGTTCAGCGTGATGTTCATCTTCTTCCCGGCCGGCCTGGTGCTGTACTGGATCACGAACAACGTGCTGTCGATCGCGCAGCAGTGGTTCATCAACAAGCGCCTGGGCGTGCTCGGCAAGTAGCCGCACAGCGCCCCAGCCATCCCCGAAGGGCCGCGCAAGCGGCCCTTTTTTGCTGAAAGAATCCACCCATGCTCGCCCGCACCACCGATCCCATCGCCGCCATCGCCACCGCCCCGGGGCGCGGGGCGGTGGGCATCGTGCGCGTGTCGGGCGTGCGGCTGGCGCCGCTGGTCGATGCGATCTGCGGCCGCCCGCTCAAGCCGCGCGAGGCGACCTACCTGCCGTTCCGCGATGCCGAGGGGGCGCCGATCGACCATGGGCTGGCCATCCACTTCCCGTCGCCGGCCTCCTTCACCGGCGAGGACGTGCTCGAGCTCCAGGCGCACGGCGGCGCGGTGGTGCTGCAGCTGCTGCTGGCGCGCTGCCTCGAGGCCGCGGCCGAACCCGATCCGGTCACCGGCCGCCCCCGCCTGCCCGGGCTGCGCGTGGCCGAGCCTGGCGAGTTCAGCCAGCGCGCCTTTCTCAACGGCAAGATCGATCTCGCGCAGGCCGAGGCCATTGCCGACCTGATCGACGCCAGCACCGAGGCGGCCGCGCGCAGCGCCGGGCGCTCGCTGTCGGGCGCCTTCTCGCGTGAGATCCATGTGCTGCGCGATGCGCTGATCCACCTGCGCATGCTGGTCGAGGCCACGCTCGACTTTCCCGAGGAAGAGATCGACTTTCTCCAGAAGGCCGATGCCGCCGGCCAGCTTGCCGCGCTGCAGGCGCAACTGGCGGCGGTGCAGCAGCGTGCGCTTCAGGGCGCGCTGCTGCGCGAGGGCATCAAGGTGGTGATCGCTGGCCAACCCAATGCGGGCAAGAGTTCGCTGCTCAACGCGCTGGCGGGCGCCGAACTCGCGATCGTGAGCGCGGTCGCCGGCACCACGCGCGACGTGGTGTCGCAGACCATCCAGATCCACGGCGTGCCGCTGCATGTGGCCGACACCGCGGGCCTGCGCGAGAGCAGCGACGAGGTCGAGCAGATTGGCGTGGCGCGTGCCTGGGGCCAGATCGAGAGCGCCGATGCGGTGCTCTTCCTGCACGACCTGACGCGCGCGGACCAGCCGGCGCACGCTGCCGCCGACGCCGACATCCTTCGCCTGCTGCAGCAGAAGCTGCCCGCCAGCGTGCCGGTGCTGCACGTCTGGAACAAGCAGGACGCCGCGTCCGCAGCGGCCCCGCCGGAAGGCCTCGCGCTGTCGGCCAAGACCGGCCTCGGCATCGAGGCGCTGCGCGAGCAGCTGCTGGCGCTGGCCGGCTGGCAGGCGGTGCCCGAAGGCACCTACCTCGCGCGCGCACGCCATGTGCAGGCGCTGGGCCGGGTCGAGGGCCATCTCGCACTGGCTGCCGACCACCTGGCGGCGCGGGCCCAGTCGCTCGACCTGCTCGCCGAGGAGCTGCGCCTGGCGCAGAACGCGCTCAACGAGATCACCGGCGAATTCGGCGCGGACGATCTGCTGGGCGTCATCTTTTCGCGCTTCTGCATCGGCAAATAGCGATCCGGGTCGCGAAAACCTCACGACATGTGATCGAAACCCGCGTCCTTCGCCGATACTCCGGCGCAAAGATCCGGGGGTTGAGGAACACATGTCCATCCAGAACCTGAGCCGCGCCATTGCGGACAACAACAGCAGCGACGCCTTTGCGCTCACGCTCAACGTGCAGCAGTGGGAAACGCTCGCAGGCTACCTGCAGCCGATCGACACCGCGGTCGGCGACATCCTGATCGAACAGGGCACGCACGACCGCTCGGTGTACTTCGTCGAGAGCGGCGCGATCAGCGTGCACCGCGTGAGCAGCAAGGAGCAGATGAAGCTCGCCGTTCTCATGTCAGGCGCGGTCGTGGGCGAGGGCTCGTTCTTCTCGCGCGAGCCCCATCCGGCCAACGTGGTGGTCACCGGTGCGGGGCGCGTCTGGCGCCTCACGGCGATCCGCTTCGCCGAGATGTCGAACCGCCAGCCGAACCTGGCGCTCGAGATCGCGATGGGGCTCGGTGCGGTGATCGCCAAGCGCATGGCGCACCGGTCCAAGCGCGTCGCGGTGACCTGAGCGGGTCGTCCCACCAAGGTTTTCGGCGCAAACGGCTCAGCCCTTCTGCAGTCGCTCGATTGCCACCGCGAGCGCGGCGGGCTTGCCCGAGAGCACCAGGGTGTCGCCGTCCACCAGCACCGTGTCGCCGTTCACCGCCTGGGCGTGGCCCTGGCGCCGCAGGGTCGCGACGCGCACGCCGAGCGTGTCGAGCGCCAGGCGCGCGAGCGACTGGCCGACCGCGCGTGCGCCGGGGTTGAGCGTGAAGGTGTTGAGCCGCTCGTGGTCGATCTCGTCGGCGTTGTCGTCGTCGGCACCGTGGAAGTAGCCGCGCAGCAGGTTGTAGCGCGCATCGCGCAGGTCCTGCACCACGCGGATCACGCGCCGCATCGGCACGCCGACCAGCGCGAGCGCGTGGCTCGCGAGCATCAGCGAACCCTCGATGGCTTCGGGCACCACCTCGGTCGCGCCGGCGGCGCGCAGTTTCTCGAGATCGAGATCGTCCTGCGTGCGCACGATCACCGGCACCTGCGGCGCATGGGCGCGCGTGTTGGCCAGCACCTTCATTGCGCCTGGCACGTCGAGGTAGGTCACCACCACGGCGCTCGCGCGCGCCAGGCCCGCGGCCATCAGCGCCTGCAGCCGCGCGGCATCGCCGAACACCACGGAGTCGCCCGCGGCGGCGGCCTGGCGCACGCGGTCGGGGTCGAGATCGAGGGCCATGTAGGGAATGCCCTCACGCTCGAGGATGCGCGCGAGGTTCTGGCCGCAGCGCCCGTAGCCGCAGATGATCACGTGCTGCGCGGTGTTGATGGTCTTGCGCGCGATCGTGGTCATCTGCAGCGACTGCTGCAGCCAGTCGCTCGCCACCAGCTTGCGCACGATGGCGTTGGTGTACATCACGATGAACGGCGTCGCGAGCATCGAGAGCACCATCGAGGCCAGCACCGGATGCGCAAGCCATTCGGGCAGCAGCGCACGGTCCTGGGCCAGCGTCAGCAGCACGAAGCCGAATTCGCCCGCCTGCGCGAGGTAGAGGCCGGTGCGCAGCGACACCCCGGCCGTTGCCCCGAGCACCCGCGCCAGCAGCGTCACGAGCGCCAGCTTGAATGCCAGCGGCAGCACCAGCAGCACCGCCACCAGGGCCCAGCGCTCGACCACGATGTGCCAGTCGAGCGACATGCCCACCGTGATGAAGAAAAGCCCCAGCAGCACGTCGTGGAACGGGCGGATGTCGGTCTCGACCTGGTGCTTGTATTCGGTCTCCGACACCAGCATGCCCGCGATGAAGGCGCCGAGCGCCAGGCTCAAGCCCGCCAGTTCGGTCAGCCATGCAAGCCCGAGCGTCATCAGCAGCACGTTCAGGATGAAGAGCTCTTCGCTGCGCCGGCGCGCCACCAGCGTGAGCCACCAGCGCATGACGCGCGGCCCGCCATAGAGCAGCACGCCGATCAGCAGCACCGCCTTGACCAGCGCGTAGCCGAGGGCCGTGGCCAGCGTCTCGGGCGGCGCCCCCAGCGCCGGAATCATCACCAGCAACGGCACCACCGCCAAATCCTGGAAGAGCAGCACGCCCATGACGCGCCGCCCGTGCTCGCTTTCGAGCTCGAGCCGCTCGGCCATCAGCTTGACCACGATCGCCGTGCTGCTCATGGTCAGCGCGCCCGACAGCGACAGCGCGGTCTGCCAGCCGAGCTGCCAGGCCGCCGGGAGCCAGGAGGCGATCAGCAGCGCCCCGGCCGTGGCGAGCGCCATCGTCAGCAGCACCTGCAGCAGGCCCAGCCCGAACACATGCTTTCGCATCGCGCGCAGCTTGGGCAGGCTGAACTCCAGCCCGATCACGAACATCAGGAACACCACGCCGAACTCGCCGAGATGGCGGATGCCCTCGGAGTTCTGTGCCAATGCGAACGCATGCGGCCCGATCAGCACGCCGGCCGACAGATAGCCGAGCATCGGCGGCAGCTTGAGCGAGCGGCACGCCACCACGCCGATCACTGCGGCGAGCAGGTACAACAGCGTGAGGTCGAACGAAGACATGGCTGGATGCTAGTCGAAGGGACTACAGCAATGTCCGTGCCCTGCGCCGCCCCGTAAAATCCGGCGATGAGTTCCGCTCCCCTGCCCCCCGCGGTCAACGCCGATGCCGTGCTCGCGCGGGCGCGCGCCACCTTCGACATCGAATCCGAGGCCGTGAGCGGCCTCAAGTCGCGCGTGGGCCCGAGCTTCGTCGAGGCGGTGCAGAAGATCCTCGAGGTGCGCGGGCGCGTGGTCGTCATGGGCATGGGCAAGAGCGGCCATGTCGGGCGCAAGATCGCCGCCACGCTCGCGTCCACCGGCACACCGGCGATGTTCGTGCATCCAGCCGAGGCCAGCCACGGCGATCTCGGCATGATCAAGCCGGTCGACTTGGTGCTGGCCATTTCCAATAGCGGCGAGGTCGACGAGCTCACCGTGATCCTGCCGGTGGTCAAGCGTCAGGGCGTGCCGCTGATCGCCATCACGGGCCGCCTCGAATCCACCCTTGCGCGCCATGCCGACATCGCGATCGACGCGGGCGTGGCGAAGGAAGCCTGTCCGCTCAACCTGGCGCCGACGGCAAGCACCACGGCCCAGATGGCCATGGGCGATGCGCTGGCCGTGGCCCTGCTCGACGCGCGCGGTTTCGGCTCCGAGGACTTCGCGCGCTCGCATCCGGGCGGCGCGCTCGGCCGCAAGCTGCTCACCCACGTGAGCGATGTCATGCGCTCGGGCGACGATGTGCCGCGCGTGCCGCCCACGGCCACCCTCAGCGACCTGATGCGCGAGATGAGCGCCAAGGGACTGGGCGCGACGGCGGTGGTCGATGCGGAGGGCCGTGCCATCGGCATCTTCACCGACGGCGACCTGCGCCGCCAGGTCGAAACCGGCGGCGACCTGCGCGGCCTCACCGCGGCCGACGTGATGCACCCCGGCCCGCGCACGCTGCGTGCCGATGCCCTGGCGGCCGAAGCCGCCGAACTGATGGAAGAGCACCGCATCACCAGCGTGCTCATCGTCGACCCGGCGGGGCTCCTGATCGGCGCGCTCAGCATCAACGACCTGATGCGCGCGAAGGTCATCTGATGCCGATCGACTTCCAGGCCGAGACCTTGCTCGCCGCGCAGGACGTGCGCATCGCGTTCTTCGACATCGACGGGGTGCTGACCGACGGCGGCGTCTATTTCACCGAGCATGGCGAAACCCTCAAGCGCTTCAGCATCCTCGACGGCTACGGCCTCAAGCTGTTGCGCCTGGCCGGCATCACGCCTGCAGTCATCACCGGGCGCGACTCCAAGCCGCTGCGCGTGCGGCTCGAGGCGCTCGGCATCGAGCACGTGCGCTACGGCACCGAAGACAAGCTGCCGGCGGCCGAGGCCATGCTCGCGCAACTGGGCTTCAGCTGGGCGCAGGCCGCAGCCATCGGCGACGACTGGCCCGACCTGCCAGTGCTCGCGCGTGTCGGCTTCGCGGCGGCTCCGGCCAACGCGCACGCCGAGGTCCGCGCCACCGCGAACTACGTCACCCGCGCCCGCGGCGGCGAGGGCGCGGCGCGCGAATTCTGCGATCTGCTGCTGACCGCCTGCGGCCAGTACCGGCGCCTGCTCGACGCCGCGCGGGGTCCGGCGCCATGAAGCGTGGCTGGGACCTGCTGCGCGACGGGCTCGATCGCGCCACCATCTACCTGCCGATCATCCTGACCGCGGCGGTCGCGCTCGGCACCTACTGGCTGGTGCGCAACGCGCCCAAGCTGCTCGAGCCCACCGTGAAGGTCGCGCCCACGCACGAGCCCGATTACTTCATGCGCGGCTTCGTGATCAAGAACTACCTGCCCAACGGCGACCTGCGCAGCGAACTCCACGGCAAGGAAGGCCGGCACTACCCCGACACCGACACCATAGAGGTCGACGAGCTGCGCATGCGCTCGGTGTCGCCGCAGGGCTTCACCACGCGCGCCACCGCGAACCGCGGGCTGTCGAACTCCGACGCCAGCGAGATCCAGTTGTTCGGCAATGCCATCGTCATCCGCGACCCGGCCCTGCAGCCCAACGGCAAGACCACGCCGCGGCTCGAGTTCCGTGGCGAGTTCCTGCATGTGTACCTCGACACCGAACGGGTCACCTCGAACAAGCCAGTCACGCTGATCCGCGGTACCGACCAGTTCACCGCCGACAACCTCAATTACGACAACCTGAGCGGGGTCGCCAACCTGACCGGCCGCGTGCGCGGCGTCCTCGTGCCCTCGGCGGCCGCCGGCAAGGCGCGCTGAACGAGGCCGGGCACCGAAGAAGGCAACCATGGGCACCGCCGCACCACCGCTTGTCTTCATCACCGGCGCTTCGAGCGGCATCGGCCAGGCCCTGGCCGCCTGCTTCTACGACGCGGGCTACCGGTTGGCCCTGGTGGCCCGGCGTACAGCCGAGATCGAGGCCTGGGCCGCCACGCGCCAGCTCGATGCGTCGCGCTGGCGCATTTACGGCGCCGACGTGGCGCAGACCGACAGCATCGTTGCCGCGGGCGAGGCCTGCATCGCCGAGCAAGGCCTGCCCGACGTGGTGATCGCCAATGCCGGCATCAGCGTGGGCGTCGACACCGCCGAGCGCGACGACATCGAGGTGATGGCGCGCACTTTCGCCACCAACAACGTCGGCCTGATGGCCACCTTCCATCCGTTCGCCGCCGCCATGCGCCAGCGCGGCAGCGGGCGGCTCGTCGGCATCGCGAGCGTGGCGGCCATCCGAGGTCTGCCGGGCCACGGCGCCTATTGCGCCAGCAAGGCCGGCGTGGTCGCGTACTGCGAAAGCCTGCGCGGCGAATTGCACAAGAGCGGCGTCAGGGTCGTGACGATCTGCCCGGGTTATATCGACACGCCGCTGACGCGCGGCAACCGCTATGGCATGCCCTTCCTCATGCAGCCCGAGGACTTTGCGGCGCAGGCGCTGCGCACCATCGAGGCCGGCAGCAGTTACCGCGTGATCCCCTGGCAGATGGGCGTCGTCGCCAAGCTCATGCGCATGGTGCCGAACGCGCTGTTCGACCGCGCGGTGCAAGGGCGCGGCCGCAAGAAGCGCAGCGGCGAGCGCTGAACGCCCTGTCGCCGGACAACGAAAAAGGCTCCCGAAGGAGCCTTTTCTTTGCGTGTCCGTGTGCGTGCAGGACTCAGTAGCCGCCGTTGCCGCCACCGCCATAGCCGCCACCACCGCCCGAGCGGCCGCCGCCGCGGGGGCCGGCACCGTAGGGGCTGCGGAAACCGCCGTCGCCACCACCACCGCCGCCGCCGCCACTGCGGCCACCGCCGCCGTAGCCCCCGCCACCACCGGAGCGGCCGCCGCCACCACCGCCGCCGCCGTAGCCGCCACCACCACCGTTGCCACCGCCGCCGCCATAGCCACCACCGCCGCCGCCGCCGTAACCACCACCGCCGCCACCGTAACCGCCGCTGCGCGGGGGACGCGCTTCCATCGGGCGCGCTTCGTTGACAACGATGCTGCGGCCACCGAGCGGCTGGCCGTTCATGCCATTGATGGCCGCCTGCGCTTCCGCGTCGCTGCCCATTTCGACGAAGCCGAAGCCCTTGGAGCGGCCCGTGTCGCGCTCCATCATGACCTTGGCGCTGGCCACCGAGCCGAATTGTCCGAAAGCCTGTTCGAGATCACCGTCGCGCACCGAGTAAGGCAGGTTGCCGACATACAGTTTGTTGCCCATCCAGGGACTCCTATAAACACATGGCAGGAAAAGCGACGGAGTCCCGAAAGCATGACTCAAACGAGAGCTGTCGAGTCGCGCGAAACTGACCGATCACCGAACTGCCTCCTCGCAAATTGAAGAGGGAGGCTCGTGCATTATGGGTGAAATATGTGAAATGCAAGCAGGAATTTGCTGCCGCCTGTAGTGCCTTCAAAATTTAGAAAAAGTTAGCGCACGCTTTCGGCTGAGGGAGGGCGACCGGCCGCAGCAGGTAGAATCTGCCGCGTCATTGGGGAGTAGCCGCCTTCCATTTGCGAGAAGGGCCCGCGTCAACAGACTTGTCCTGCCCCACACGGGACATGGCGCGTGCAGTGAACACACCTGGCGAGACCTTTGACCGTGCAACTTCGGGAATTTGGCCGAAGGTGTTGCACGGTCAATTGCGTCCTTCGGCCCAAGGAACCCTTTTTCTCATGGAAGCTTTTCTCGTTGCAACCGGCGTGGTCGCGCTCGCCGAAATGGGCGACAAGACCCAGTTGCTGGCCCTTCTGCTCGCGGCGCGTTTCAGAAAGCCCTGGCCGATCGTGCTCGGCATCCTTGTCGCCACGGTCGTCAACCATGCGCTGGCCGGTGCCGTCGGCAACTACATCACGCGCTGGGTCGGCCCCGAGATGCTGCGCTGGATCCTCGGCGGGTCGTTCGTCGCGATGGCGGCATGGATGCTCATTCCCGACAAGCTCGACGACGACGAGGCACCCGCTACCTCCCACTACGGCGTTTTCGGCACCACGCTGGTCGCCTTCTTCCTCGCCGAGATGGGCGACAAGACGCAGATCGCAACGGTGATGCTGGCGGCCCGTTTCACCGAGGCGTACCTCTGGGTGGTCGTGGGCACCACGCTCGGCATGATGCTGGCCAACGCGCCCGTGGTGTGGCTCGGCGAGCGGATCGTGCGCCGGGTGCCGATCAAACTCGTGCACGGCATCTCCGCGGCAATTTTCCTCGTGCTCGGCATCGCCATGATCGCCGGCTGGCCCTGAACGAGCGGCGCCGCGCACCGTTGCGCGGCTATACTTTGTCTTGCGCCGATTTGCTTCAGCTTGCGGGCGCTTTATAAATTCAGCTAAAGACAGTCAGTTGGCGAACAACCCGGCTCGTTTTTGGCGAGGCCGGGTTTTTTCATTCATGTCGTCAACTCCTTTGGTCGTCTCCGCGCAGTCGATGCAGTTCGCGGGCCCGCTGGCCCTGCGCAGCGGTGCCTCGCTCGCGGACTACACGCTGGCCTACGAAACCTACGGCACGCTGAATGCCGAGCGCAGCAACGCGGTGCTGGTGTGCCACGCGCTCAATGCCTCGCACCACGTGGCCGGCACCTATGCAGGCCAGGACCGCTCCGAGGGCTGGTGGGACAACATGGTCGGGCCGGGCAAGCCGGTCGACACCGACCGCTTCTTCGTGATTGGTGTGAACAACCTCGGCTCCTGCTTCGGATCGACCGGGCCGATGCACGTCAATCCGGCCACCGGGCGCGTGTACGGCGCCGACTTTCCCGTCGTCACGGTCGAGGACTGGGTCGACGCCCAGGCCGTGATGCTCGATGCGCTCGGCATCCGCACGCTCGCGGCCGTCATGGGCGGCAGCCTCGGCGGAATGCAGGCGCTCTCGTGGACGCTGCAGTACCCCGAGCGCGTGCGCCATGCGGTGGTGGTGGCCAGCGCGCCCAATCTCACGGCCGAGAACATCGCCTTCAACGAAGTGGCGCGCCGCGCCATCGTCACCGACCCTGATTTCCACGGCGGGCATTTCTACCAACACGGCGTGGTGCCCAAGCGCGGCCTGCGCATCGCCCGCATGATCGGCCACATCACCTACCTCAGCGACGACGTCATGAACGCGAAGTTCGGCCGCATCCTGCGCAGCGCCGTCGAGGGCGAGGCCGAGGGGCTCGACTACCGCTATTCGACGCAGGAGGTCGAGTTCCAGATCGAGAGCTACCTGCGCTACCAGGGCGACAAGTTCAGCGAGTACTTCGATGCCAACACCTACCTGCTGATCACGCGCGCGCTCGACTACTTCGACCCCGCGCGCGCGCATGGCGGCGACCTCAGCGAAGCGCTGGCGCGCGCCACGGCCAAGTTCCTGCTCGTGAGCTTCAAGACCGACTGGCGTTTTTCGCCGGCGCGCAGCCGCGAGCTCGTGAAGGCGCTGCTCGACAATCGCCGCAACGTGAGCTACGCCGAGATCGACGCACCGCATGGGCACGATGCGTTCCTGCTCGACGACGTGCGCTACATGGGCGTGGTGCGCTCCTATTTCGAGCGCGTGGCGCACGAGATCGAGGCCGAAGCGGGCACGGAGGTGGTGCAGTGAGCGACATCGAAACCCAGCGCGTCATCGCGGCGCTCGTGCCCGAGGGCGCGCGCGTGCTCGACCTTGGCTGCGGCGACGGCGCCCTGCTCGACCTGCTGCAGCGCGAGCGCGGCTGCAGCGGCTACGGCGTCGAGATCGCCGACGGCAACGTGCTGAAGTGCATCCGGCGCGGCGTCGACGTGATCCAGTTGAACCTCGACGAGGGCCTCGCGATGTTCGACGACGCTTCGTTCGACGTGGTGCTGCAGATCGACACGCTGCAGCACCTGCGCAATGCCGAAGTGATGCTGCGCGAGACCGCGCGCGTCGGCCGCATCGGCATCGTGGCTTTTCCGAATTTCGCGCACTGGCCGAACCGGATCAGCATCGCGCGCGGGCGCATGCCGGTCACCCGGCGCCTGCCCTACCAGTGGTACGACACGCCCAACATCCGCGTTGGCACCTTCAAGGACTTCGAAGTGCTGGCGCAGAAGAACCAGCTTCGCGTGCTCGACGCTTTCGGCCTGCAGGACGGCCGCTCGGTGCGCTGGCTGCCC
Source organism: Variovorax sp. Soil_C_19 (assembly GCF_057657255.1). NCBI lineage: Bacteria > Pseudomonadati > Pseudomonadota > Betaproteobacteria > Burkholderiales > Comamonadaceae > Variovorax > Variovorax sp. Soil_C_19. The sequence goes on from NZ_JBDGIV010000005.1 coordinate 127,510, forward strand.
AATGCCCGCGCGGGCACGGCCGTGTTCAAGTTCGAGCGGGGCGGTTGAACGCGCTCGGCGAAACGTGAGCTTCACGCTGGCGCAACCGGTCCACAGCGAACTGGTCATCCGCAAGAGCCGGTTTATCGGCTGCGTGCAGCCCGTGGCCGACCGCGCGGCAGCGCAGGCCATCGTCGCCGCGCTGCGCGCTGAGCATCCCGCGGCCGCGCATGTGTGCTGGGCGCTGATGGCGGGCGGGCAGTCGGCGGCGAACGACGACGGTGAACCGGGCGGCACGGCGGGCAGGCCGATGCTCGAGGTGCTGCGCCACCAGCAGATCGAAGGCGCACTCGCAACGGTGGTGCGCTACTTCGGCGGCGTGAAGCTCGGTGCCGGCGGCTTGGTGCGGGCCTATACCGACGCCGTGGCGCAGGCGCTGCTCGGCGCCCCGCTCGTGCCGCTGGTGCGCCAGCGCAGCCTGCAGTGCGCCGTGCCCTATGCGCTCGAAGGCCTGGTGCGGCGCGAACTCGCCGCGGCCGGGGCGGTGCTCGACGGCATCGCGCACGGGGATGTGGTGCGCTTCGACTTCAGGCTGCCGGAGTCGGATGCCGAGGCCTTCATCGCACGCCTCGGCGATGCTGCGCAAGGGCGCGTCGCCTGGCAGCCGGTGTGAGCCGGCGCGGCGGCGGTGCGGGCGGCGTGGGCGGTGGCGTCATCGCGAGGATGCCGCGGCCTGCGAGCGGCACGTCGTCGTCGCCGGGTCCGCGGCGCGCCATCTCGGCCGTGACGATGCCCGTCGGTACCGCCAGCACACCCCAGCCGAGCAGCATCATGACCGACGCGATCGCGCGGCCGAGGTCGGTCTTCGGCACCAGGTCGCCGAAGCCGACCGTGGCCATGGTCGAGATGGCCCAGTAGATCGCCACCGGAATGCTCGTGAAGCCGTGGACCGGCCCTTCGACGACATACATCAGCGTGCCCATCACCAGCACCACCAGCATCACGAAGCCCACGAACACCGTGATCTTGCGCCGGCTCGCCGCCACGGCAGACACCAGCGCGCGGTATTCCACCGAGTAGCGCGAGAGCTTGAAGATCCGGAACACGCGCAAGAGCCGCAGCACGCGCACGTCGATCAGGTAGGCGAGCTCGGGTGCGAAGGCCACCAGGTAGGTCGGCAGCAGCGCCAGCAGGTCGATCACGCCGTAGAAGCTCAACGCGTAGCGCAGCGGCCTGTTCACGCAGGCGAGGCGCGCGATGTACTCGAGCGTGAACAACGCGGTGAACGTCCATTCGAGCCCGCTGAACAGCGGGCGCCATTGCTCGCGAATCGACTGCACGCTGTCGAGGATCACCACCAGCACGCTGGCCACGATCACCGCGATCAGTGCCAGGTCGAACGCGAGCCCCGCTCGCGTGTCGGCCTCGAAGATCACGGTGAACATGTCGCGCCGCCAGCCGCTCGCCGGCTTGTCGAAGCGCGCGTCGGTGGTCGACGAGACGGCGAAGGTCCGGGCAGCGGGAGCGGAATTCGGTCGGGTCATCTGGATGGAGCTGGCGAGGTCGCGAATGCCTGCGATTGTGGCAATGTGCACGCAGCCGCGATTTATTCAGTTACGTTTATTGCGCAATTAAGTGTCGTGCGCGCCAATGGCGTTCTTACGATAGACCCTTTGTTGAGGAGCTCCCCATTGGCTACACAGTCCCCCTTTTTCGGCAAGCGTGATCGTGACACCGATTCGTTGACCTCCCGTCCCGCGCCGCTGGTGGGCTCGGGCACCAATCTGTCGGGTTCGCCCGTCAATCCGTCGTCGCTCGCCGGCCAGCAGGGCGGCCTCGGCGCCACGGCGGCGGCACCCGCTGCCAAGGAAGGCGGCAGCAAGCTCACCGTCGGCCCGAACATCAAGCTCAAGGGCGTTGAGATCACCGATTGCGACACGCTCGTCGTCGAGGGTCTGGTCGAAGCCACGATGGATTCGCGCCTGATGCAGATCGCCGAACAGGGCGAGTTCAAGGGCTCGGCCGAGATCGACATCGCCGAGATCCGCGGCATCTTCGACGGCAACCTCACGGTGCGCGAGAAGCTCGTGATCCACGCGACCGGCAAGGTTACCGGCAAGGTCCGCTACGGCAAGATCGTGATCGAGGAAGGCGGCCAGATTTCCGGCGAGATCAGCTTCGGCGCCAAGGCTTCGCAAGCCTAAGGGCGCGCCGCGCCTGCTACGCGGCGGGCGGGGTCCATCCGAGGCGCTCGAGCAGGGCACCGGCCGCGGCTGGTGCCTTTTCCTTGGCGCCATTGATGAAATAGACGAACACCTCGCGCTTCTTCGGCGACGCGGTCCATGCCTGCGCGCGCTCGGCCCAGGCGTCGAGCGCCTTTGGCGCATAGCCGGTCTTCTGGCTCGCATCGGCCATCATGAGCCGCGCATAGGCGACGTCGCCTTCGGGTTCCTCGAACGAGGGGAACTTGTCCGCGTCGGTGAACACCGTCGACACCTTGTATTTCTTCGCGAGCGCCTTGTAGGCCGGCGTGATGAAGCTCTCGTGGCGCACGTCCATCACATGGCGCAGCGTGCGGCTGCCCTCCTTCTTCGGCAGCAGCGCAAGGAAGGCCTCGAAGTCTTCGGCATCGAACTGCTTCGTCGGCATGAACTGCCACACGATCGGGCCGAGCTTGTCGCCGAGTTCGCCCACGCCGCTGTCGATGAAACGCGCGATCGACTCGCCCGCGGTGGCGAGCACCTTGCGGTTGGTCGTGAAACGCGACGCCTTCATCGAGAACACGAAATCGTCGGGCGCCTCGCCATGCCATTTGCGGAAGGTCTCGGGCTTGAAGGTGCTGTAGTAGGTGCCGTTGACCTCGATGGCGCTCACCTTGCGGCTCGCATAGCCGAGCTCCTTGGCATGGGCGAGTCCCTTGGGATAGAAGTTGTCGCGCCAGGGCTCGTAGGTCCAGCCGCCGATGCCTACTCTGATGTCCGTCGTCCGCGTCGATGTTGCCTTGGTCACGTTGCGCTCCGGGTTGGGAACGCCGCACTCTACGCGGGGTTGGCGCGAGGCGCAAAATGGGCTTTTGCCTTCCTGCGGAGAACCCCGATGAACGCCCCCCTGCACCGCGAAATGCCCGCCGGCACGCTCGACGCCGAGCGCGCTCTGTCCGACGTCACCACCCAATGGGATGGCGACATCCTCCGGCAGCTCACCGACTACATCGCCATTCCAGCCAAGTCGCCGGGCTTCGACAAGGATTGGTCGGCCAACGGGCACCTCGAGACCGTGCTGCGCAATGCGGCGGCCTGGGTCGAGGCGCAGAAGGTCGAAGGCCTGAAGCTCGAGATCGTGCGCCTCGAGGGCCGCACGCCGGTCTTGTTCTTCGAAGTGCCGGCCACCGGCACCGACATGACCGGGACGGTGCTGATGTACGGCCATCTCGACAAGCAGCCCGAGTTCACCGGCTGGCGCAACGACCTCGGCCCCTGGACGCCCAAGTACGAGAACGGCCTGCTCTACGGCCGCGGCGGCGCCGACGACGGCTATGCGGTCTACGCGAGCATCGCGGCGCTGAAGGCGCTCAAGAACCAGGGCGCAGCGCATCCGCGCATCGTGGGCCTGATCGAGACCTGCGAGGAAAGCGGCTCGTACGACCTGCTGCCCTACGTCGACGCGCTGCGTGCGCGGCTCGGCGAGGTCGAGCTCGTGATCTGCCTCGATTCGGGCGCCGGCAACTACGACCAGCTGTGGCTTACGACCTCGCTGCGCGGCATGGCCAGCGGCACGCTCAAGGTCGAGGTGCTGACCGAAGGCATCCATTCGGGCGACGCCTCGGGCCTGGTGCCCTCGAGCTTTCGCATCATGCGGCAGGTGCTCGACCGGCTCGAGGACAGCAAGACCGGCCGCCTGCTGCCCGCGAGCTTCCACTGCGAAGTGCCGCCGGACCGCCTCGACCAGGCCAGGGCCACGGCCGCGATCCTCGGCGAAGAGCTCTACAAGCGATTTCCGTGGGCGCACTACGACTGCGGCGGCTCGACCATGTTCGCGCTGCCGACCACCACCGACCCGGTGGAGGCGCTGCTCAACCGCACCTGGAAGCCCACGCTGTCGGTGACCGGCGCCGAAGGTTTTCCGGCACTGAAGGATGCGGGCAACGTGCTGCGTCCCTATACCGCCTTCAAGCTGTCGCTGCGTCTGCCGCCGCTCGTCGATGCGGCCCAGGCGGTGCAGGAGCTCAAGACCTTGCTCGAGGACAACGCGCCCTACCAGGCCCGCGTCACCTTCGAAAGCGGCGGCGGCGCCACCGGCTGGAACGCGCCCACGATCACGCCATGGTTCGAGGACGCGCTCAACAAGGCCTCGAACGCGCATTTCGGTGCGTCCTGCGGCTACATCGGCCAGGGCGGCACGATCCCGCTGATGAACATGCTGAGCGCCGGTTTCCCGACCGCCCAGATGATGGTCTGCGGCGTGCTCGGGCCCAAGAGCAATGCGCATGGCCCGAACGAGTTCCTGCATGTGCCCTATGCCAAGAAGCTCACCGCCGCCGTGGCGGAGGTGATCGCGGCGCTGCCGGCGGCCCACCGCGCCGCGGCCGCCGCGTAGGGTCGGTCAGGCCTTCGCGGCGGCCGCTTTTGCCGCGGCGCGCCGGTTGCGCTGCGCGAGCCACAGCAGCGCAGCGCCCGTGATTGCCACCGGCACCAGCGAACCGTAGTTCAGCAGCTGCCAGCCCTGCGTGGTCACCAGCACGCCCGAGGCGAACGAGGTCACGGCGAGCGTGCCGAAGATGCAGAAGTTGAGCGCACCCTGCGCCCGGTCGCGCTCTTCGGCGGTGTAGGCCGTGAGCGAGAGCGTCGTGCTGCCGGTGAAGAGGAAGTTCCAGCCCACGCCCAGCAGGAACAGCGCCACCAGGAAGTGATGCAGGTCCACGCCCGAGAGTGCGACGGCGATGCAGGCCAGGTTGAGCGCCAATCCCACGCCCATGATGGACAGCGCGCCGAAGCGGCGGATCAGGTGGCCGGTGAAGAAACCGGGCGCGAACATGCCGATCACGTGCCACTCGAGCACCAGCGCCGCGTCCGAAAACGGCAGGCTGCAGACCTGCATCGCGATCGGGGTCGCGGCCATCAGCAGGTTCATCACGCCGTAGCCCAGCGCGCCCCCCGCTGCGGCGACGATGAACACCGGCTGCCGCATGATCTCGGCCAGCGGCCGCCCGCCCGCGCCCGCACCTTCACGGCGCGGCGGTGCGGGCGGAAACTCGATGAAGCGCATGAACAGCATCGACAGCAGCGCCACCGCGGCGAGCGCCACGTAGGCGCCCGCGAACGGCACCGTCAACGCCTCGCGCGTGGCGGTGGCCAGGTTGGGACCGAGCACCGCGCCGATCAAGCCGCCCGCCATCACCAGCGAGACCGCTTTCTCGCGCCATTCAGGGCCCGCGAGCTCGGCCGCCGCGAAGCGGTAGAGGCTCGCATTGGCGCTGTAGTAGCCGGCTACCACCGTGGCGAAGCACAGCAGCCAGAAGTTCTTGGTGACCGCCGCAAAGGCGCACAGCAGCGCCGAGCCGAACGCCACCGCGAGGCCGATCTGGAACGACCCGCGGCGGCCGAAGCGCCGCTGCGTGCGCGCCACCACGCCGGTGGCGAGCGCGCCGCCCACCACGTAGCCCATCACCGGCAGCGTCGCCATCCAGCCCAGCGGCGCGATGCTCAGGCCGACCAGGCCGTTGATCGCGATGAAGGTGACGTTGTTGGTCAGGAACAGGCCCTGGCAGATGGCAAGCAGCCAGAGATTGCGGTTCATGGCGGTACGGCAAGAAAAAGCGCCCCGGAGGGCGCGGGATCCACGGCGTGCAAGGCGGGGCTCACCCCTGCCTGTTCTGCAGCAGGCCGCCGAGCGTTCCGAGCAGGTCGTTCGGGTTGTCCACGCCTTGCTCCGGCAGCTTGCCGTTGGGCGTGAGCTGATCGATGAGCACCGGCAGCATGGTGGCCAGCATCGGCAGCAGCGATTGCGCGTTGATGCCGAGCTTGGCCGCGATGTTGGCGATGGTGTCGCTGCCGAGCGCGTCCTGCAGCTGGCCGCCGGAGACCGGCTGGTTCTCTCCCTTGCCGATCCACGAGCCGACCACATCGCCCATGCCGGCCTGCTCGAACTTCGAGACCAGCCCGCCGAGCCCGCCCTGGCCGCCGCTGTTGGAAAGCAGGCTGCCGAGCACGCCCGCGAGCCCGCCGAGTTCTCCCATGCCTGCGCCTGGCGACGACGGCTGCTGCTGAGAGGCGGCGCCGCCGAGCACTTGACCGAGTACCGAATCGAGCATTCCCATGGCCATTCCTTAAGAGAGTGAGAGGACCTGACGGAGCTTACTTGGTGCGCGCCGGCCGCTTGGGCAGCAGCGCAGGGCTCACGTTCTGGACGCCGACCAGGCCGAGCACCGTCACGAGCGAATTTTGCGCGCCCTTCCATGCATCTGTCACGTCGATCGATTCGCTCAGCGCGTGGAAGCCCGCGGCCTTGCCGCCGCCGCCGATGATGATGGCCGGGATGCCGTACGACATCGGCACGTTGGCGTCGGTGCTGCCGCCGCGCAGCAGCGTCTTGTGGCCGAAGGCGCTGTTCGAGCGCGTGGCCGCCTCGACGATCACCGAGTCGGCCGGCGTGCGCCCGCCGGGCCGGTCGCCGATCAGCTTGTTGCTGGCGCTCAGCGTACCGACGCTCCAGCGCTTGTTCTCCTCGGCCACGGCTTCGTCGATGGCGGCGAGGATCTTCTTCTCGGTCTCGAGCAGCGAGGCCATGTCGTCCGAGCGGATGTCGATCGCCATGCGCGCGTCGGGCGCGATGGTGTTGACCGAAGTGCCGCCGCCCACCGTGCCGACGGTGAAGGTGGTCTTCGGGAAGCTCGGCGTGCGCACCTCGGCGATCTTGGCGATCGCGCGGCCCATGCCGTGGATCGCGCTCGGCACCTGGCCGAAGGCCGCGAAGCTGTGCCCGCCCGGCCCCTTGAACGTGACTTCGTAGCGGTGGCTCGCGGTGCCGAGGATCAGCACGTTGCCGTCGGGCGAGGGCTCGAGCCCGACCATGCCGTCGATGTCCAGGTGGTCGCGGAAGATCGCCTTCATGCCGCGCAGGTTGCCGAGCTCTTCCTCGCCGACGTTGCCGACGAACAGCAGGTCGCCTACGGTCTGGACCTTCTGCTCGTTGAGCACCTTGAGCCACGACAGCAGCACCGCGAGACCGCGCGTGTCGTCCGCGATGCCGGGCGCGTGGAGCTTGCCGTCGCGCTCCTTCACCTTCACGTCGGTGCCGGCGGGAAACACGGTGTCGAGGTGGGCCGACACCAGCAGCTTCGGGCCGTTACCCGTTCCCTTGCGCAAGCCCACCACGTTGCCTTCGGCGTCGATGCGCGCATCGGCGAGGCCGAGCGCCTTCATGCGCGCGAGAAAGGCCTCGGCACGCTTCTGCTCCTTGAACGGCGGCGCTTCGATCTCGGTCAGCATCTTCAGGTCGTCGACCGAGCGCTCGTGGTCGGCCTTGACCGCCTCGAGCAGCTTCTGCACCGTGGGCGCCGCCATCAGCTGGCTGAAGGCCTTCTCCACCTCGGGCGACACCTGGGCCGGCGTGGGCGCCACGGCATTGTTCTGGGCCTGCGCGCCCTGCACCGCGCAGAACATCGCGAGGACCAGCGGGGCGAGCGGAGCAAGGCGGCGAAGGGTGCGTGGCGAGCGAAGCATGGCGTGAAGGTCCTTGTCGTGTCGTGGTGAATATCGGTGAAGAGGCAAGGCGGCCCGCGGTGGCGCTACGGCCCGGCGAGCGAGACCAGCGCGGCGAGCGCCGCGGTTTCCGCGCGCAGGACGCGCGCGCCGAGCGTGACCGGCGTGAAGCCGCAGGCCAGCGCCTCCTGTTCCTCGGTGCTGCTCAAGCCGCCTTCGGGGCCGCTCAGGACCCGCACCGCGCGGTCGGCCGGCGAGGATGCGGCGGCCTCGCCGAGGCGCCGCGTGCCGTCGGCAAGGCTCAGCACCAGGCGCAGCGCGGCGTCGTCCGCGCCGGCCGCGGCCCAGTCGGCGACCTTCGAGAAGGCCCGCACCGGATGAATCAGCGGCACGCGGTTGCGCCCGCACTGCTCGCAAGCCGCGATCGCGATGGCTTCCCAGTGCGCCCGCTTCTTCTCGGCGCGCTCGCCCGAAAGGCGCAGCACGCCGTGCGCCGTGGCCAGTGGCTGGATGCTCGCCACGCCGAGCTCGGTGGCCTTCTCGACCAGCCAGTCCATGCGTTCGTTGGCCGGCATGCCGACCGCCAGGTGCACCGGGCGCGGGGCTTCGCGTTCGATCGGGGTGTGGCCGCCGACCACGACCGAGACCTCGCTGCGTCCCATGCGCTCGACCGTCGCCTGGTATTCGCCGCCCGCGCCGTCGAACAGCGTGATCGCGTCGCCCGGCTGCAGCCGCAGCACTTGCACATGGCGCGCCGCGCCCGGCGGCAGTGCGAGCGTGGTGCCGGCGGCCAGGGGGACGGCGCAGTGGAAACGGGGCATCCGTTCTAGACCCGGCCGTAGGCAAAGCCGACCAGCGGCGAGCTACCTTCGATCTCGTCGATCACGCGCAGCAGTGGCGTGAGCTCCATGTAGCGGCTGGCGGTGGAGCGGATGTAGCCGATGAAGCGCGGCGTGTCGGCCAGGTAGCGCGGCTTGCCGTCGCGCAGCGTGAGGCGCGCGAAGATGCCGGCCACCTTGAGGTGGCGCTGCAGCCCCATCCACTCGACCGCGCGGTAGAAGGCGCCGAAGTCCGCGTCGACCGGCAGCCCGGCCTTGCGCGCGGCCTCCCAGTAGCGCACGGTGACGTCGAGCACGAATTCCTCGTCCCAGCTCAGGAAGGCATCGCGCAGCAGGCTCGCGATGTCGTAGCTGATCGGGCCGTAGACCGCGTCCTGGAAGTCGAGCACGCCGAGGCCGGGGCCGGCCGAGCCGCCGCCGGGCCGCCCCAAGGCGGCGAGCGCCCCCTCGGGGGGCAGCGAGGACACGCCAGTGCCGAGCGTGGGGGCCACATCCATCATGAGGTTGCGCGGCATGAAGTCGCGGTGCACGTAGACGCTCGGCGACGCGAGATTGCTCTCGACGATCAGCCTGAAGCTGCGCTCCAGCCGTTCCTTGAGCTTGCCCTCGACGGCGATGCCGCGATGCCGCCCGATGTACCACTCGGGGAACAGCGCCAGCTCGCGCTCGAGCAGCGCCCGGTCGTAGGGGGGCAGCACGCCGGGCCTGGAGGCCAGCTGCCAGCGGATCAGCGCGTTGATGGCCTGGCCATAGAGCGGGCGGCTCGCCTCGGGGCGGGCCGGGTCGATCACGTCGAGCATGGTCTGGCGGCCGAGGTCGTCGAGCAGCAGGAAGCCGTTGGCCCGGTCCCATTCGAGCACCTGCGGCGCCTTCACGCCGGCCTCGGCCATCAGGCGCGCGACCTGCACGAAGGGCTCGCTGTTCTCCTTGTCGGGCGGGGCGTCCATGACGATGCGCGTGCCCGCGGCGCCGCTGGCATCGACGCGGAAATAGCGGCGGAAGCTCGCATCGGCCGAGGCGAGGCGCACGCTGCCGGGCAGCAGGCCGTGCGCGCCGGCGATGCCCGCCAGCCATGCGTCGAAGGCCGCGGCGCGTCCGGGATCGGCCCAGGTCACGGGAATGGCAGGGGCGGCGGGCTTGGCGGCCGGGAGCGAAGGTGCTGTCATGGATAATCGATTCTACAAATCCGCCTGGCGCGGCAACTCCGGCGGCCCTTGCAAGTCGAACGGGTTGCCGCCGGCTCCCGCAAACCGGCCGGCCTGCCGCGCCGTCCTCCCGACGATCCTTCGTTCTGACCGATGCCTACGATCCAAAGCTTCCCCGTTTGGCACCTTGTGCATTCGCAGCGCCGCCCTGCCAGCGTGCGGGCTGCCTGCGGAACGACGCGGCGGGAGGCCTGATGCGCCAGCGTGCAGTCTTCAGGCGCTCCGGTCCGCCCCTGCCGTTGGCGCTGCTGTCGCTGGCGCTGCTTCATGCGCACGGCGCCTGGGCGCAGCCGGCCGGCGGCCTCGACGGCCCGCTCACGCTCAAGCGCACGCCGCAGCTCACCGAGACCTTGCCCGAGGCCGTGCGCAGCCAGCTGCCGAGCCTGATCACCGGCGACCGCCTCTCGGGCCGCCAGGACCTCGAAACCGTCGTCGAAGGCAACGCCACGCTGCGGCGCGGCGATCTCGCCATCTCGGCCGACCGGCTCGAGTATTACCAGCCCGACGACCGCGCCAAGGCGCGCGGCAACGTGCGCGTCAACCAGGCCGGCAACGTGTACGAGGGCCCCGAGCTCGAGCTCAAGCTCGAGACCTTCGAGGGCTTCTTCAACAACGTGCGCTACAGCTTCCTCGCGACCGGCGGCCATGGCGACGCGCAGCGCATCGACTTCGTCGACAGCAACGTCTCGGTGGCCCGCACCGCCACCTACACCACCTGCCGCCGCGAGGACTTTCCCGGCTGGATGCCGGCCTGGCTATTGAGCGCGGCCACGCTGACCACCGACACCGAGGAGAACGTCGGCGTCGCGACCGACGCGCGGCTGAGCTTCATGGGCATCAGCACGCCGCCGCTGCCGAGCGTGAGCTTTCCGCTGTCCAACGAGCGCAAGAGCGGCCTGCTGCCGCCCACGATCGGGATCGACAACACCAACGGCATCGAAATCTCGCAGCCGTACTACTGGAACATCGCGCCGAACCGCGACGCCACGTTCACGCCCACGCTCATGAGCAAGCGCGGCCTCAACCTGGGTTCCGAGTTCCGCTACCTCGAGAAGGATTACAGCGGCAGCATCCGCCTCGACCTGATGGGCAGCGACCGCCTGGTGGGCCAGCGCTACAACGAGGCGAGTGCGCTGCAGCAGCAGCAACTCGCCAACGGCGAGATCTCGGCGTCGGACCTGTCGTTCGGCCGCAGGCCCGGCACCAAGCGCTGGGGCATCTGGGCCAACCACCACCAGGATTTCGATGCCCGGGCGCTGGGGCTCGATTCGCTGTCGGCCAACATCAACATCAACCGTGTCAGCGACGACGATTACTGGCGCGACTTCACGCGCACGCCGACGCTGGCGCAGCGCCAGCTGCCCAACGAAGCCTCGCTCAACTGGAGCAAGGGCGACTGGAACGGCGGCATCCGGGCGCTGCGCTACCAGACGCTGCAGTACAGCCTGGCGCCGATCGTGCCGTCGTACGACCGGATGCCGCAGATCACGGCCAACTACAACAAGTACGACTGGCACGGTTTCGACGTTGCGCTGAACCTCGACTACACGCGCTTCCGCGTCAACAGCATCCTGGCTGGCCAGCCGGGCTTCGACGTGGTCCAGCAGTCGCAGCCCGACGGCGACCGGGCGCTCGCGGTGGCCACGATCAGCCGGCCGTTCATCACGCCGAGTTCCTTCGTCATTCCGAAGCTGCAGCTGAACACGGCCTCGTACAACTACTACCGGCCGCAGGCCGACGTGCCTCGGCTCACGCTCAACGGGATCCAGTACGTCAACGGCGTCCCGTACAACCCGAACGCGCTGTATTTCTTTCCGACCTCGAGCAACCGCACGGTGCCGACCTTCAGCCTCGATAGCGGGCTGATCTTCGAGCGTGACGCGAGCTACTTCGGGCGTGCCTTCCGCCAGACGCTGGAGCCGCGCGCGTACTACGTCTACACGCCGTTCCGCAACCAGAACATGCTGCCGAACTACGATTCGGCAGAGAACGACTTCAGCTTCGCGACCATCTACACCGAGAACGCGTTCTCGGGCAACGACCGCATCTCCGACACCAACACGCTCACGCTCGGCGTGACCTCGCGCCTGATCGACCCCGACACCGGCGTCGAGGCCGCGCGTTTCGGCGTGGCGCAGCGGCTGCGCTTCAGCGACCAGCGCGTCATCCTGCCGGGCGGCGCACCGGTGACCGACCGTGCGAGCGACCTGCTCGTCGGCGCACAGATCAACTGGACGCCCAAGTGGAGCCTGGACACGGTCGTGCAGTACAACCCCGACACGCAGCGCTCCGAGCGCGCGGCCATCAGCGCGCGCTACAACCCCGGGCCGTACCGCAACCTCAGCGCCGCGTTCCGCTACCAGGCGCCGAACACGTCGAGCACCACGAGCATCCCGCTCTCCACCGACGGCAACAAGTCGATCGACGTCGGCTGGCAATGGCCGATCAACGACCTGTGGGGCGACAAGGGCAAGGACCTCGGCCCCGGCAAGGGCCAGGGCGGTGGCCGCTGGTACGCGGTGGGTCGGCTCAACTACAGCCTGCAGGACAGGAAACTCACCGACGGCGTGCTCGGCCTCGAGTACGACGGCTGCTGCTGGATCGGCCGCGTGGTGCTGCAGCGCATCACCACCGGCCAGGTGACGGCCAACACCCGCATCATGTTCCAGCTCGAATTCGTCGGCTTCTCGAGCATCGGGTCGAGCCCCATGCAGGCCTTGCGGACGAACATCCAGCGCTACCAACCCCTGCGCCAGCCGACCGAAGGGCCGAGCCGCTTCACCAATTACGACTGAGACGAGATTGAGCAACGCCATGAAACACACACGTTCCATCCTGACCCTGGGCTGCCTGCTGGCAATGGCCGCAAGCGCGGGCGCGCAGCAGGGGCTGCGTCCCGGCGGCGGCAGCGGCATCACGGACATCATGCGCGCAGGCCCTCGCCTCGCGCCGCCGGCGCCGCGCACCGCGCCGTCGAGTGCGCCACCGGTGCAGCGCGCGGCCGAATACATCGTCGCACTGGTCAACTCGGAGCCGATCACCAACACCGACGTGCAGTCGCGCGTGACGCGCCTGGTCCGCGAAAACCCCGAGGCCGAGCGCGTGCCCCGCGCCGAGCTCACGCGCCTCGTGCTGGAGCGCCTGATCTCCGAGCGCGCGCAGCTCCAGCTGGCGAAAGAAAGCGGCATCAAGGTGGACGACGTCGCCATCGACCAGGCCGAGCAGACCGTGGCGCGGCAGAACCAGCTCAGCGTCGAGGAGTTGCGCCGCCGTGTGATGGCCGAAGGCCTCTCGCCGCGCCAGTTCCGCGAAGACCTGCGCGACCAGCTGCTGCTCACGCGGCTGCGCGACCGCGAGGTCGAGTCGAAGGTCAAGGTCAGCGACGCCGAAGCCGACGAGTACCTGCGCGACCAGCGCAACGCGCCCAACAAGGACGCGTCGCTGCAGAACATCAACCTCGCCCACCTGCTCGTCGCCGTGCCCGAGAACGCCACCGAAGCCCAGCTGGCCACGCTGCAGCAGAAGGCGCAAGGCCTCGCGCAGCGCGCCCGTTCGGGCGAGGACTTCGCCAAGCTGGTGCAGGAGAACTCCGACTCGCCCGACCGTGCCAATGGCGGCGCCATCGGCATGCGCACCGCCGACCGCTACCCGCCGCTGTTCGTTGAAGCCGTCCAGTCGACGCAGGTCAACGGCATCGCCGGGCCCATCCGTTCGGGCGCGGGCTTCCATGTGCTCAAGGTGCTCGCCAAGGCGCAGATCGGCGCGGCCGATGCCACCGTCACGCAGACGCAGGTGCGTCACATCCTGCTGCTGAACGACCCCAAGCGCACCACAGCCCAGGCCGTGGCGCAGCTGGCCGAGTTCAAGCGCCGGCTGCAGGCCGGCACGGCGGATTTCGCCGGCCTCGCGCGCGACAACTCGCAGGATGCGAGCGCCAAGGAGGGCGGCGATCTCGGCTGGTCGCGACCCGGGCAGTTCGTGCCCGAGTTCGAGGAAGCCATGGACCGACTCGCGCCCGGCCAGATCAGCGACCCCGTGGTGTCGCGCTTCGGCGTGCACCTGATCCAGGTGGTCGGCCGGCGCGAAGCCAAGCTCACCCAGGAAGAGCAGCGCGAGGCCGCCCGCGCCGTGCTGCGCGAGCAGCGCGTGGAGGAAGCTTCCAACACCTGGATGCAGGAAGTGCGCGCGCGCGCCTACGTCGAGTACCGCGAACCGCCGCAGTCCTGATGGCACGTCACGTCGCCCGCAAGCGGTTCGGTCAGCACTTCCTGTCCGACGGCGGGATCATCGATGCGATCGTCGGCGAGATCGCGCCGCAGCCCGGCGATGCCATGGTCGAGATCGGCCCGGGGCTCGCGGCGCTCACGCAGCCGCTGGTCGAGCGGCTCGGCCGCCTCACGGTCATCGAGCTCGACCGCGACCTCGCGAAGCGCCTGCGCGAGCATCCGCAGCTCGACGTCATCGAGTCGGACGTCCTCAAGGTCGACTTCGTCGAGGTGGCGGGCCGGTTCGCCACGCCGCTGCGCGTGGTGGGCAACCTGCCCTACAACATCTCGACGCCGATCCTGTTCCACCTGCTGGGCGTCGCCCACCTCGTGGCCGACCAGCACTTCATGCTGCAGAAGGAAGTGATCGATCGCATGGTGGCCAGGCCCGCCACGGCCGACTACAGCCGCCTGAGCGTGATGCTGCAATGGCGCTACGACATGGCGAACGTGCTGTTCGTGCCGCCCGAGAGCTTCGATCCGCCGCCCCGTGTCGACAGCGCCGTGGTGCGCATGGTGCCGCTCGCGCAGCCGCCGGCCGTCGACGCCGCCCGCCTCGGCGAGATCGTCCAGGTGGCGTTCAGCCAGCGCCGCAAGATCATGCGCCACACGCTCGGCAAATGGCTCGAGCAGCACGGCTTCAACGGCGAGTTCGACCTCCAGCGCCGCGCCGAGGAAGTCCCGGTGCCCGAATACGTCGCCCTCGCCCAAGCCGTCCCCCCACCCCAATAGGAAAAGCCCGCCGGAGAGGCGGGCTTTCGTTCGGGAAACACCGCGGAACTGGCTTCGCCAGGCCGCAGGTGTTGCCCCCTCGAGGGGGAGGCGGCTACACGAAGTGAGCCGCTTCGGGGGTGGGTCAGGCTGCAGCGAGCCAGTAGCCCGCGTTGAAGGGGCTGCTCATGCGCAACGCCAGCGGCGAGACGTCGACCAGTTTGTCGGTCGGCATTTTTTCGCCTTCGGGTTCTGCAGCGGCCGCATTCGCGGTGTTGCCGTTGTTGATGTCGATGCCATCGAGTGCTGCGCCGTTGGTCGGCTGAGCCTCGTTCGCCCGTTCTGCTTGGCTGGTGGATGCAGAACGGGCTACAGAAAAGAATAGAAGCACCGGAATGGGACTTTCCGGTCTCCCCAGTAGTCGGCGGCATCCCGGAAGATGTCGAGCAGTTGCTCGCGCGCTTCCTTGTCGAACTTGGCGTTGGCCGGGATCTGCTCGAGCACGATCACGAAACCGGGCTGCGGGCCCGATTTATGCAACGGATCGGTCATGCAGTCGTACAGCGCGTCGAAGTTCTTGCCGAAGTGCGCCGGAAAGGTGAATTGCTGGGCGATCAGGTCCAGCACGTCCTGCTTGGTCTGGGCATTGCCCAGGTTCGCATACAGGAAATGCTGGCCCGCCGCGTTGGCGGCGTCCTGCAGTTCGTTCACGCGGAAGGCGCGAATCGACTGCACGATGTTCGGTCTCACGGAACGAAGGGGTTGAGTCATCTCCGCTGTTTTTTCCATAGTCATCATCATTTCTTCGCAGCGCCTCGGGGCGCCGCTCATGTCTTTGTCATCGCTCATGGCGCGATTCGCCTGAAACTCGCATAGTGGTCCGCCGTGTACCAGCAGGCCTCGGGGGCTGTTTTCTGCGCGCCGCCGCAGACGATGCGCCGCGCACCGCGGTCGCGCGAGCCCGGCGTTGCCACCGTGTACTCGCGGTAATGACCGCGCCGCGCCGGCGGCAAGAGTCGCTCGCGGTTGCCGAATACCGTGCCGTCCTTGTCGTATCGGAAGGGGCCGCCGTTCAGAATGGCCTCATAGGTTCGCCGGCCCTGTGCCGGCAATTCGGACAAGGCGATGGTTTCCTGGGCAGACTTTCCGGTGCTGAACCATTCGCGGGCCCCCGCCCCCGTCGCCAACGCCGCCAGCATCAAGCCGGTGAGCGCAAACTTAGTGACTGAGGACGTGATCGAGGCGTAAGCCGCCATGGGGCACCACAAGAAAAGAGCGGGGATTCCGAACCGCGGTCAACCTTGGGGTTAACCCGCAAATTCAAGCCCGCGAGTGTGCACCACGCTGGCGAAAATAGCAAGCGACTGCTCAAAGTTTGAGCAGTGCAACGGGATGGTGCGTGGCGCCTCAAGTGGGCGGCCACTTCCCTCTATTCGCCTATCGTTCCGCGTTGGCGTCGGCCACTGTCAAGGCCGTCATGTTCACGATGCGCCGAACAGTCGCGCTGGCCGTGAGAATGTGCACAGGTTTGGCCGCGCCGAGCAGCACCGGCCCGATCGCGATGTTGCCGCCGGCCGCTGTCTTGAGCAGGTTGTAAGAAATATTGGCTGCGTCGATGTTCGGGAAAACCAGCAGGTTGGCATCGCCCGCGAGCGCGCTGTGCGGCATGACGACCGCGCGCTGCTTGCTGTCGAGCGCCACGTCGCCGTGCATCTCGCCGTCCACCTCGAGCCAGGGCGCCTGCACGCGCAGCAGGTCGAGCGTGCGGCGCATCTTCACCGCGCTGGGCTCGTTGCTGGTGCCGAAGTTCGAATGCGACAGCAGCGCCGCCTTGGGCTTGAGGCCGAAACGCATCATCTCCTCGGCCGCCATCGTGGTGATCTCGGCCAGTTCCTCGGGCGAGGGGTCGTAGTTGACGTGGGTGTCGACCAGGAACACCTGGCGGTCGGGCAGCAGCAGGCCGTTCATGCAGGCGTAGACCGGCACGTCCTGGGGCGTGCTGGCGCAGCCGCCGGGGCGCTTGCCGATCACCTGGTCGATGTAGTGCAGGTGGATCAGCGTGGTGCCCCAGGTGCCGCAGATCATGCCGTCGACCTCGTCCTTGTGCAGCAGCATCGCGCCGATCAGCGTGAGGCGGCGGCGCATCTCGATCTTGGCGGTCTGCACCGTCTGGCCCTTGCGCTCGGTCATGCGGTGGTAGGTCTGCCAGAAGTCGCGGTAGCGGTGGTCCTGCTCGACGTTGACGATGTCGTAGTCGAGCTCTTCCTTCAGGCGCAGGCCGAACTTCTCGATGCGCTGCGCGATGATGGCCGGGCGGCCGATCAGCGTGGGCCGCGCAATGCCTTCGTCGACCACGATCTGCGCGGCGCGCAGCACGCGCTCTTCCTCGCCCTCACAGTAGGCGACGCGCTTCTTGGCCGCGCGCTTGGCGGCGTCGAAGATCGGCTTCATCGTGGTGCCCGAGGCATAGACGAAGCTCTGCAGCCGGTCGCGGTACGCGTCCATGTCCTTGATCGGACGCGAGGCCACGCCGCTCTCCTCGGCGGCCTTGGCCACCGCCGGCGCGATCTTCATCATCAGGCGCGGATCGAAGGGCTTCGGGATCAGGTACTCGGGGCCGAAGGTCAGCTTTTCGCCGACGTAGGCGGCCGCCACGCGCTCGCTCTGCTCGGCCTGGGCAAGTTCGGCGATCGCATGCACCGCAGCGATCTCCATCTCGTCGGTGATCGTGGTCGCGCCCGAGTCGAGCGCGCCGCGGAAGATGTACGGGAAGCACAGGACGTTGTTGACCTGATTCGGGTAGTCGGTGCGGCCGGTAGCCATGATCACGTCGGGACGCACAGCATGGGCCTCTTCGGGCGAGATCTCCGGGTTCGGGTTGGCGAGCGCGAAGATCACCGGACGCGGCGCCATGCGCGCCACCATTGCGGGCTTGAGCACGCCGCCGGCCGACAGGCCCAGGAACACGTCGGCGCCCTCGATCACCTCGGCCAGCGTGCGCGCCGAAGTCTTCTGCATGTACACGCGCTTGTCGTCGTCCATGAGCTCGGTGCGGCCTTCGTAGACCACGCCGGCCAGGTCGGTCACGAAGATGTTCTCGCGCTTCAAGCCCACCTTGAGCAGCAGGTTCAGGCAGGCCAGCGCCGCGGCGCCTGCGCCCGAGGTCACGAGCTTGACGTCGCTGATGTCCTTGCCCGCGACCTTGAGGCCGTTGAGCATGGCCGCGGCCACCGTGATCGCGGTGCCGTGCTGGTCGTCGTGGAACACCGGGATCTTCATGCGCTTGCGCAGCTCGCGCTCGATGTAGAAGCAGTCGGGTGCCTTGATGTCCTCGAGGTTGATGGCGCCGAAGGTCGGCTCCAGTGCCGCGATGACCTCGACGAGCTTCACCGGGTCCTTCTCGTCGATCTCGATGTCGAACACGTCCACGCCGGCGAACTTCTTGAACAGCACGCCCTTGCCTTCCATCACCGGCTTGGAGGCCAGCGGGCCGATGTCGCCGAGACCGAGCACCGCGGTGCCATTGGTGATCACCGCCACCAGGTTGCCCCGCGCCGTGTACTTGAAGGCATTGGCCGGGTCCTTGACGATCTCCTCGCAGGGTGCGGCCACGCCGGGCGAATAGGCCAGCGACAGGTCGCGCTGGTTGACCATCTGCTTGGTGGCGGCGATGGCAATCTTGCCCGGCACCGGAAACTCGTGGTACTCGAGGGCAGCGCGCCGCAACT
The DNA here is from genome assembly GCF_057657255.1 of Variovorax sp. Soil_C_19. Taxonomy (NCBI): domain Bacteria; kingdom Pseudomonadati; phylum Pseudomonadota; class Betaproteobacteria; order Burkholderiales; family Comamonadaceae; genus Variovorax; species Variovorax sp. Soil_C_19. The sequence goes on from NZ_JBDGIV010000005.1 coordinate 145,937, forward strand.
GCGCGCGCTTGTCTTCGGGCGTGGGGGTCGAGGGGGTCGAATCGGACATGGGCCGTTGCTCCTAGCAGCGCTTCTTCTGGGGGCGCCGATTGTAGACCTGGGCCTGTGGCGGCAGGCCGCGAGGCCGCGGGTGACGCCATTCTGTTAACACGCTGTGGCAATATGCGCGGTCTGGGGAAAAACACACGAGGAGCGACCATGGCCCTGATGGATTTCATCAAGAAGCAGTTCATCGACATCATCCAGTGGACCGAGTCGGGCGACGGCACGCTCTCCTGGCGCTTCCCGATGGCGGAGATGGAAATTCAGCATGGCGCCTCGCTCACCGTGCGCGAGTCGCAGGTCGCGGTGTTCGTCAACGAAGGCCAGGTGGCCGACGTGTTCGGCCCCGGCATGTACAAGCTCACGACACAGACGCTGCCGGTGCTCACGTACCTGAAGAACTGGGACAAGCTGTTCGAGTCCCCGTTCAAGAGCGACGTCTACTTCTTCAGCACGCGCCAGCAGGTCGACCAGAAATGGGGCACGCCCCAGCCGATCACGATCCGCGACAAGGATTTCGGCGCCGTGCGCCTGCGCGCCTTCGGCAACTACAGCTTCCGCATCGGCGATGCCAAGCGTTTCCACACCGAGATCTCCGGCACGCGCGAGATCTACAGCGTCTCGGACCTGGACGGCCAATTGCGCGGGCTGGTGCTGCAGAACATCAGCAATGCCATTGCCGCGAGCGGCGTTCCCTTTCTCGACCTGGCGGCCAACCAGATCCAGTTTGCGCAGGCGCTCGCCGCGCAGCTCGTGCCCGAGTTCGAGAAGATCGGCATCAAGCTCGAGAACATCACGGTGCAGAACGTCTCGCTGCCCGAAGAGCTGCAGAAGGTGCTCGACCAGAAGATCGGCATGGGCATGGTCGGCAACGACATGGGCAAGTTCATGCAGTACCAGACGGCGCAGGCCATCCCGAAGTTCGCCGAGGGTTCGGGCAACGGCGGCGGCGGCATCGCGGGCGACGCCATGGGGCTCGGCGCCGGCGTGGCGCTCGGCCAGGTGCTGGCGCAGAACCTCGCGCAGGGCCTGAGCCCGAATGCGGCGGCGCAGGCGGCCGCCACGCAGCAGCAGCCGGCCGTGGCGGTGGTGAGCCCGAACGACGTCATGACCACGCTCGAGAAGCTCGGCGAGCTCAAGACCAAGGGCATCCTGACGCAGGAAGAGTTCGACGCCAAGAAGGCCGAACTGCTGAAAAAGCTGGTTTAAACACCGGCGATGGCTGAGCAACCAGGCGCCCAGCGCGCCTACCGTGCGCCCTGCCCCGGCTGCGGCGCGCCGGTCGAATTCAGGTCCGCGCAATCGACGCATGCGGTGTGCCCGTATTGCCAGAGCACCGTCGTGCGCCAGGGCGAGACGCTCGCGCGCATCGGCAAGATGGCGGAGCTGTTCGACGACTTCAGCCCGCTGCAGTTGTTGGCCGCCGGACGCATCAACGATCAGCCGTTCACCCTTGTCGGGCGGCTGCAGTACGGCCATGCCGGCGCACGCTGGACCGAATGGATCGCGGCGCTGGAGGACGGCCGCAGCGGCATCCTCAGCGAAGACAACGGTGCCTACGTCTTCTCGCTGCCCTACGACTTGCAGCGCAGCGCGCCGCCCCCCGTCGACCTGCGCGTGGGCGCGACCAGCGCCTTCAATGGCCAGAGCTTCACCGTGTCGTCGAACGAGCAGGTCGCGCTGCTGTCGGCCCAGGGCGAACTGTCGCACTTGCCCGAACTCGGTCGCGCGTTCCCGATGGTCGAGCTGCGCAGCGAGAACGGGCTGGTGCTCGGCATCGACTACGGCACGCATCCGCCCACGGCCCATCTCGGGCGTTCGGTGCAGCTCGAAGACCTGCAGCTCACGGGCCTGCGCGACGAATCCGCCAAGGACGAGAAGGGCCGCGCGTTCAACTGCCCGAACTGCGGGGCGCCGATCACCGTCAACCTGGCTGACAGCAAGAGCATCACCTGCCGCTCGTGCAACAGCATCGTCGACCTCACGCACGGCATTGGCGGCGAACTGCGGCATGCGGCGCAGGACGAGCCGGTCCGTCCGCTGATTCCGCTCGGCAGCATTGGCCAGCTGCAGGGCGTGCAATGGCAGGTGGTGGGTTTTCAGCATCGCATGGGCGTGGAGCCCGGCGACGACGAGCACTTCGGCTGGAACGAATACCTGCTCTACAACCAGAAGCGCGGCTTCAGCTTCCTGGTCGACGCCGAGGACGGCTGGAGCATGGTCAAGCCGACCACCGGCGCGCCGCGGATGGCCGAGAACGGCAGCAGCGCCACCTACCTCGGCAAGCGCTACCCGCAGCAGTACGCCTACAACGCCGAGACCACCTACGTGGCGGGCGAGTTCTATTGGCAGGTCGAGCGCGGGCAGAAGACGTTCAACCGCGACTTCGCCGACGGCCGCTCGCTGCTGTCGATGGAGCGCTCGGCCAACGAACTCACATGGTCGTCGGGCAACAGGCTCGACAGCGGCGCGGTCTCGGCCGCCTTCAAGCTCGACGACAAGAAGGACATGTTCACGCGCAGCGACGCGCTGCCGGTCAGCGCTGCGTCGGGCATGGGCTGCGGCACCATCATCCTGATCATCGTCGTGCTCTTCATCGTGCTGATCGTGCTGAGCACCTGCAGCGGCCGCAGCAGCGGTTCGTCGACCGGCGGCTACCGCGGATCGGGCGGCTCTTACGGCGGCTACTCGAGCGGCGGCGGCCACAAATGAGCAACAACCCCACACCAACTACGACTGGAGGTCCCCATGGGATTTGAATGGCTGAAACCGGGCGTGGTCCTCGGATCGCTCGTGTATGCGCTGATCGGCGTGCTGATCTTCTGGCTGTGCTTTCTCATCATCGACAAGCTCACGCCCTACGACCTCTGGAACGAGATCGTCGAGAAGCAGAACGTCGCGCTCGGGCTGGTGGTGGCGGCCATGAGCCTGGGCATCAGCATCATCGTGGCGGCCGCCATCCATTGACGGTCGCGCAGTCCGGCCCGAAGGGCCCGCAGCCGGTCGAGATCGCGCTGCTCGCCAGCGTCTTCGTCGTGGCCGCCTGCGGCCTCGTCTACGAGCTCACCGCGGCCGCGCTGAGCTCGTACCTGCTCGGCGACTCGGTGCTGCAGTTCAGCACCATCATCGGCACCTACCTGTTCGCGATGGGTGTGGGCTCGTGGCTGTCGCGCTACTTTGAACGCCAGCTGCCGGCGCACTTCCTGCGCATCGAGCTGCTGGTGGCGCTGATCGGCGGCGCGCTGCCCGCCGTGCTGTTCCTGGCCAACGCCTACGTGCCCGGCGCCTTCCGGCTGCTGCTGTACGGGCTCGTGATGGTGGTTGGCACGCTGGTCGGGCTCGAGATCCCGCTCGTGATGCGCATCCTCAAGCGCAACGTGGTGCTCAAGAACCTCGTGTCGCAGGTGCTGACCTTCGACTACCTCGGCGCGCTCGCCGTGTCGGTGGCCTTTCCGCTCGTGCTCGTGCCGCAGCTCGGCATGATCCGCACCGGGCTGCTGTTCGGCATCTTGAATGCGGCGGTCGCCCTGTGGGCGCTCTGGCTGTTTCGCCACGAGATGCGGCGGGTCGGCGCGCACTTCGTCGCGTGCTTGCTCTCGCTGGCCGCGCTGGTGGCGGGCTTTGCAGGCGCCGACCACATCACCACGCTGGCCGAAGACCGGTTCTACCAGGAGCCGATCGTCTTCAGCGCCAGTTCGCCCTACCAGCGCATCGTGGTCACGGGCGGGCCGCTCGGACACCGCCTGTTCCTCAACGGCAACCTGCAGTTCGCGGAGCGCGACGAGTACCGCTACCACGAGGCGCTGGTGCACCCAGCGATGGCCGCCCACGGTGCGCCGAAGAAGGTCGCGGTGCTCGGCGGCGGCGACGGCATGGCGGTGCGCGAGGTGCTCAGGTACCCGTCGGTCGAATCGGTCACGCTGGTCGAGCTCGACCCGAACATGACGAAGCTCTTCACCGGGCACGAGACGCTGGCCGCGCTCAACGGCCATGCGCTGTCGTCGCCGAAGGTGAAGGTCGTCAACACCGATGCGTTCCAGTGGCTGCAGCAGCAAGGCGGGGCGGACGACACCTATGACGTGATCGTGGTCGACTTTCCCGACCCCACCAACTTCGCGATCGGCAAGCTCTACACCGGCAGCTTCTACGCGCTGCTCGACCGGCGCCTCGCGGCGAGCGGCTACGCGGTGGTGCAGACCACGTCGCCGCTGGTGGCGCGCAAGAGCTACTGGACCGTGGCGACCACCATCGAATCGGTCGGCCTGCGCGCCGCGCCGTACCACGCGCATGTGCCGAGCTTCGGCGAGTGGGGCTTCATCATCGCGAGCCGCCGTCCTTACCGGCTGCCCGACGCGCTGCCTTTGGGCCTGCGCTTTCTCTCGCCCGCCACGCTGCCCCTGATGTTCGACTTCCCGGTCGACATGGCGCGCGTGCCGGCCGAGGTGAACCGGCTGTCCAACCAGGTCTTGGTCACCACCTACGAGCGCGAGTGGGGCAAGGTGATGGGGCACGAGTGAACAGAGGCCCTGGCATGCAGCGACGCGAATTCCTCGGCGTGGCGGCGGGCGCGGCCGGTGCCTTGGCGCTGGCCGGCTGCGAACCGGCGCCTTCGGCCATCGAGGGCGGGTTCGCGGGCAGCGATGTGGCGCGCGGCCACGCACTGCGCGACGGCACGCTGAACGGCCGGCCGGTCGCGGCCACGCGCAAGGTGCGCGTGGTGATCGCCGGCGGCGGCGTGGCGGGCCTCGCGGCGGCGCGCGCGCTGCGTCTTGCGGGCATCGAGGATTTCGCCCTGCTCGAACTCGAGGACGCAGCGGGCGGCAACGCGCGCGGCGGCATGCTCGGTGGCGTGCCCTGCCCGCTCGGCGCGCACTACCTGCCGGTGCCCGGCGACGATGCGCACGAGGTGCAGGACCTGCTCGAGGAGCTCGGCCTGCGCCGGCGCGAGGCGGGCCGCTGGGTCTACGACGAGCGCACCCTCTGCCACAGTCCGCAGGAGCGTCTGTTCTTCCAGGGCGAATGGCAGGAGGGCCTGCTGCCCGTGCAGGGCGTCGGCGCGGACACGCATGCGCAGTACCGCCGCTTCGCCCGCCGCATCGGCGAACTGCAGCGCGCCGCGCGCTTCGCCATTCCCACGCTGCGCGCAGCGCTCACGCCCGCGCTGCTCGCGCTCGACGCCCTGCCCTTCTCGCGCTGGCTCGACGGCGAAGGCTTGGGCGATGCGCACTTGCGCTGGTATCTCGACTACTGCTGCCGCGACGACTACGGCGCCGGCATCGACCATGTGTCGGCCTGGGCCGGCATCCACTACTTCGCGAGCCGGCACGGCTTCCATGCGCCCGGCGAGAGCGATGCGGATGCGTCGGAGCGCGAAGGCATCCTTACCTGGCCCGAAGGCAACGGCTGGCTCACCCAACAGCTCGCCGCGCCGCTCGGCGAGCGGCTGCGCACCGGCCAGGTGGTCGCGCGCATCGCGCAGCTGCGCGGCGGCGTCGAGGTCGATGCGTGGGACGCCGCATCGCAGTCACTGGTGCGCTGGCAGGCCGAGCGCTGCATCGTTGCACTGCCGGTGTTCATCGCCGCGCGCGTGGTCGAGAACGCGCCGCGCGTGCTCGCCGACGCCCCGGCCCACATCGGCCATGCGCCCTGGCTCGTGGCCAACGTGCACCTGCGCGCGCCGCTCGCCGACCGCCCCGGTGCACCGCCGAGCTGGGACAACGTCGTCTATGGCACGCGCGGCCTCGGTTACGTCGATGCGCGCCACCAGTCGCTCGACCCGACGCCGCGCGGCACGGTGCTGAGCTGGTACCGGCCGCTCGGCCCGAGCCGCCACGACGAGGGCGCGGATGGCCGGCGCCTGCTGCTCGAACGGCCGTGGACCGGTTGGCGCGACGAGCTGCTCGCGGAGTTGTCGGTGCCGCATCCCGACCTGGCTTTGCTCGCCACGCGCATGGAGATCGTGCGCTACGGCCATGCCATGGCCGTGCCGGTACCGGGCCTGCTCGCGCGGCTCGGCGCGGCCGACGGCGATGCCGCGCACCGCGGCCACATCACCACGGGCCGCCTCTCATTCGCGCACGCGGACTGGTCGGGCTATTCGATCTTCGAAGAAGCGTTCACGCGCGGGCACCTGGCGGGGGCGGCGGTGGCATGACGCTGCCGGCCCGTGTCACTGCGCCGTCACGGCGCGGCGGCATCGTCTCGCGTTTCGAGCGAGACCTTTCGATCCATGAAGATGCGCCTTTCCGTTCTTTCCTTCGCCGCCGCTGCCGGCGCCCTGGCCGGTGCCGCCGCCGCGCAGGCCCAGACCGCGTTTCCCGCCACGCTCGCCGGCCACGCCGTGCTGCCCGCACAGAGCTTCGTCGCCGTGCCCAAGGACGCGCCGGCCGACTTGCGGCTGAGCGGCAAGTTCACCTCGGGCAAGCGCGTGGAAGCGTCGGGCACGGTCGAGGGCCTGTCGGGCGGCCGCGGCACGGGCGTGTCGCTGCCGTTCCAGGGCCAGCCGCTGCAGGGTCACTCGGGCATCAAGAAGATGGACGATGGCTCGTTCTGGGTGCTCACCGACAACGGGGCCGGCGCCAAGGCCAATTCGCCCGACTTCATGCTCTACCTGAACCGCTACAAGGTGGATTTCGCGAGCGGCAGGTTCGATCGCCTCGACACGGTCTTCCTGCACGATCCCGACAAGAAGGTGCCGTTCCGCATCGTCCATGAAGGCACGAAGCAGCGCTACCTCACGGGCTCGGACTTCGACCCCGAGAGCTTCCAGTTCGCGGGCGGCGCGCTGTGGATCGGCGACGAGTTCGGCCCGTTCCTGATCAAGGCCGACCTGAAGGGCAAGGTGCTCGCGGTGTTCGACACCCAGGTCGGCGGCAAGGCCGTGCGCTCGCCCGACCATCCGGCCGTCACCACGCCCGGCGCGCCGGGCGGCGCGGTCGATTTTCAGGTCAGGCGCTCGAAGGGCTTCGAGGGCATGGCCGCGTCGAAGGACGGCAGCAAGCTCTATGCGCTGCTCGAAGGGCCGGTGTGGAATGCCGAAGCCAAGGACTACGAGCGCGTCGACGGCAAGGAGGCGCTGCGCGTGTTGGAGTTCGACGTGGCGAGCGAGAAATGGACCGGGCGCCACTGGCACTACGTGCTCGAGGCGAACGGCCACGCCATCGGCGACTTCAACATGATCGATGGCACCACCGGCCTGGTCATCGAGCGCGACAACGGCGAAGGTACGGCCGACAAGGCCTGTCCCGAAGGCCAGAAGCGCAGCGACTGCTTCCACGACCTCGCGAAGTTCAAGCGCGTCTACAAGATCGAGATGGGCGACGCGAACGTGGGCGCCGCGGTGCGCAAGATCGGCTACATCGACCTGCTGAACATTGCCGACCCCGCCAAGCGCGCGCGCAAGCCGCTCAACGACGGCGTGCTCAAGTTCCCGTTCTTCACCATCGAGAACGTCGACGTTCTCGATGCGACGCACATCGTGGTCGGCAACGACAACAACTTGCCGTTCTCGAGCAGCCGCGAGCCGAACAAGGCCGACGACAACGAGCTGGTGCTGCTCGAGGTGGGGGCGCTGCTGCAGGCCAAGTAGCAGCGGCACGCGCCCTCAGCCGCGCATCAGCGCCTCGATCTCGTCGGCCTTCACCGGCACCCCGCGCGTGATGAGCTCGCAGGCGGTGTCGGTGACGATCGCGTCGTCCTCGATGCGGATGCCGATGTGGTGGAACTGCTCGGGCACGCCCTCGCCCGGGCGCACATAGATGCCGGGTTCGAGCGTCAGCACCATGCCTGGGCGCAGGATGCGGCTCGGGCGGTTCTTGATGACTTCGTTCGACAGCGGGTCCTTGCGCTCGCTCACCTCGCCGACCTGCGTCGGCTCGACATAGCTGCCGCAGTCGTGCACGTCCATGCCGAGCCAGTGGCCGGTGCGGTGCATGTAGAACTGGAAGTACGCGCGCTTGTCGATCACGTCGTCGACGCTGCCGACCTTGTTGGCATCGAGCAGCCCGAGGTCGAGCATGCCTTGCGAGAGCACGCGCACGGCCGCATCGTGCGGATCGTTGAAACGGTTGCCGGCCTTGGTGGCCGCTACCGAGGCGTCCTGGCTCGCGAGCACCAGGTCGTAGAGAGCGCGCTGCGGCCCGCTGAACCTGCCATCGGCCGGGAAGGTGCGCGTGATGTCGCTCGCATAGCCGTCGAGTTCGCAGCCCGCGTCGATCAGCACCAGCTCGCCGGCGCGCACCGGTGCGGCGTCGGCGCGGTAGTGCAGCACGCAGGCATTGGCGCCCGCGGCCACGATCGAGCCATAGGCCGGGTACTGCGAACCGCCAAGCCGAAATGCGTGCAGCAGCTCGGCGTCGAGGTGGTATTCGCGCACGTCCTTGCCCTCGCGCAGCATGCGCGCCGACAGCTGCATCGCGCGCACGTGCGCGTGGGCGCTGATGTCTGCGGCGCGGCGCATGATGTCCTGCTCGTGCGCGTCCTTCACGAGCCGCATCTCGTCGAGCGGGCTGCAGAGGTCGCGCTGCGCGTCGGGGCACAGCGCGCCGAAGCGCACGCGTGCGCGCACCGACTGCAGCCAGCCGTCGATGCGGGTTTCCAGGCCCTGGTGGGTGGCGAACGGGTACCAGACGACGTCGCGGTTCTCGAGCAGCTTCGGCAGCCGGGCGTCGAGCTCGCCGACCGAGAGGGCCGCGTCCACGCCGAGCGCTTCGGGCGCGGCCTCGGGGCCGAGGCGGTAGCCGTCCCAGATTTCGCGCTCCAGGTCTTTGGGCGCGCAGAACAGCGTCGCGCGGCCGTCGCCAGCCAGCACCAGCCAGGCGTTCGGCTCGGTGAAGCCGGTCAGGTAATAGAAGTAGCTGTCGTGACGGAACAGGAAGTCGCTGTCGCGGTTGCGCTGGCGCTCGGGCGCGGTCGGCACGATGGCAATGCCGTCCTTGCCGAGCTGCGAGGCGAGGCGCGCGCGGCGCTCGGCGTAGATCTGGCGTTCTGCTGGGGTCATGTTGGCGTGTTCAGTTGAAGAAGCCGCTCCGGCGTGCCCACGTCGGTCCAGGGGCCGGTGTGGAGTTCGGCGCTCACGCATTCATTGTCCATCGCGGCGCGCAGGATCGGCGCCAGCGGGGCTTTGGCGCCTTGGGGGTTGCCCGGCGGAATGTCGCAATAGGGCGGCGCGAACAGCGCGCGGCGGTAGAGGCCGATGGTCGAGAAGGTGTATTTTTTTTCGCTCGCCTGGTTCAGCGCGAGCCCGTCGGCCGAAAGCCCGAAATCCCCGCGCGGGTTGTGCGGCGGGTTCGGCACCAGCCACAGGTGGGCGAGCTTGCCACTGGCCGCGAAGCGGTCGACCACCGCCTGCTCGAACACGAAGCCGGGCGCGAACACGTCGCCCGCCGCGACCCAGAAGATGTCGCCGAGCAGCGGCAGCGCGCGCACGATGCCGCCGGCGGTCTCGAGCGCACCGCCGAAGTCGCGGCCCTCGTCGGAGTAGGCGATCGACAGCGCGCCATGCCCTTCGAGCACGGGCCGCGGTCCGAAGCGGCGCACGATCTGCTCGCCGAGCCAGGCCGTGTTGACCACCAGATCGGTGAAGCCGCCGGCTGCCAGCGCCTCCATGGGCCACTGCATCAGCGGCTTGCCCTGCACTTCGAGCAGCGGCTTGGGGCACGCGTCGGTGAGCGGGCGCATCCGTTCGCCGCGGCCCGCCGCGAGGATCATCGCCTTGGCGCTCACGACCCGACCCGTCCGCGCTGTAGTGCATTGCGTTCGCTGCGCGCAGGCTGGAACAGTGCCACCAGGCAGTCCATCAGCGCCTGCGCCTTGGCGGAATGGTCGGCACCGAAGTTGCACACGTACACGTCGAGCGTGGCGCCGCGCAGCTCGGGCCAGGTGTGCAGGCACAGGTGCGATTCGGCCAGCAGCACCGTGGCGGTGACGCCGCCCGGCCCCTGCGGCGTGGGCGGGAAGCCGTGCACCAGCTGCCCGACCGGCTGCAGCCCGGCGGCTTCGACGGCCTTGACGCAGACGGCGCCGAGCGCCTCCTTGTCGGTCAGCCACTGCATCGCGCATTGGCAGTCGTGGAGGTCGGCGGTGAGGTGCAGCCCGTGCATGGGGGCAACTCTAGCAGTCCGCGCCACCCGCGCCGGCACGTAAACCGCGTCCGCAGGGTCCCCGGTGCCTGGTCGGGTGTTCGACCGCTGCCGGAGGCGGTCCGGGCAGGCCCGGTAAAATCGCGGGTTCTCCCCAATCCACACACCCGAAAGTCCAACGCCCATGGCAAACCAAGCCCTGATGGCCAACGCGATCCGCGCGCTGGCCATGGATGCCGTCCAACAAGCAAACTCCGGCCATCCGGGCGCACCGATGGGCATGGCCGAGATGGCCGTCGCACTCTGGGGCGAGCACCTGCGCTACAACCCCGCGAACCCGCACTGGTTCGACCGCGACCGCTTCGTGCTCTCGAACGGCCACGCCTCGATGCTGCTCTACGCGGTGCTGCACCTGTCGGGCTACGACCTGCCGATCGACGAGATCAGGAACTTCCGCCAGCTGCACAGCAAGACCGCGGGCCACCCCGAGGTCGACGTGACCCCCGGCGTCGAGACCACCACCGGCCCGCTGGGCCAGGGCATCACCAATGCCGTGGGCTTCGCGCTGGCCGAGAAGCTGCTCGCGGCCGAGTTCAACCGCAAGGACCACGCGGTCGTCGACCACCATACCTACGCCTTCCTGGGCGACGGCTGCATGATGGAAGGCATCAGCCACGAAGCCTGCGCGCTCGCCGGCGCCTGGCACCTGAACAAGCTGATTGCGCTGTACGACGACAACGGCATCAGCATCGACGGACAGGTCAAGCCCTGGTTCATCGACAACACCGAAGAGCGCTTCAAGGCCTACGGCTGGAACGTGATCGGCCCGGTCGACGGCAACGACGTCGCCGCAGTGTCGAAGGCCGTCGCCAAGGCCAAGAAGGAAGACAGCCGCCCGACGCTGATCATCTGCAAGACCACCATCGGCAAGGGCAGCCCGAACCGCGCCGGTACCGCCAAGGCGCACGGCGAGGCGCTCGGCGCCGACGAGATCAAGCTCACGCGCGAATCGCTGGGCTGGACCGCGCCGGCCTTCGAGATCCCGGCCGAGGTGTACGCCGCATGGGACCACAAGGCCGAGGGCGCCAAGGCCGAAGCCGCCTGGAACGAGCGCTTCGCCGCCTATGCCCAGGCCTACCCCGGCCTGGCCGCCGAGTTCACCCGCCGCATGAAGGGCGAGCTGCCGAAGAACTTTCATCAGGTGGCGTTCGACACCGTGGTCGCCGCCCACACCAAGGGCGAGACCGTGGCCAGCCGCAAGGCCAGCCAGCTCGCGCTCGAGGCCTTCACCGCCGCGCTGCCCGAAATGCTCGGCGGCAGCGCCGACCTCACCGGCTCGAACCTCACCAACACCCAGAGCACCGCCGCGCTGCGCTTCGACGCCAAGACCGGCGCCGTGGTCATGAGCGCGCCCGCGCAGCAGCCCAACCAGGGTGCCGAGGACGAGCCCAAGCCCGACAGCACGGCCGACAAGGCCGAGCCGCCGCACGGCGTGATCGGCCGCCACATCAACTACGGCGTGCGCGAGTTCGGCATGGCCGCCATCATGAACGGCGTGGCGCTGCACGGCGGCTTCATTCCCTATGGCGGCACCTTCCTCACGTTCAGCGACTACAGCCGCAACGCGATCCGCATGGCCGCGCTCATGAAGCGCCGCGTGGTCCACGTCTTCACGCACGATTCCATCGGCCTCGGCGAAGACGGCCCGACGCACCAGTCGATCGAGCATGCGGCATCGCTGCGGCTGATCCCGAACCTGGACGTCTGGCGCCCGGGCGACACCGCCGAGACGGCCGTGGCCTGGGCCGTGGCGCTGCAGAACCAGTCGCGCCCCACGGCGCTGCTGCTGAGCCGCCAGAACATCGCCTATGCACCCAAGGGCGACCTGGGCGACATCAGCCGCGGTGCCTACGTGCTCGCCGAGCCCGAGGCCGTCGGCCTCAAGAGCAAGAAGACTGCGGCGGTCATCATCGCCACCGGTTCCGAAGTGCAGCTCGCGCTGGCCGCGCAGAAGCTGCTTGCCGAGAAGAAGATCGCCGTGCGCGTGGTCTCGATGCCCTCGACCACCACCTTCGACCGCCAGGACCTGGCCTACAAGAAGAGCGTGCTGCCGAAGAAGCTGCCGCGCATCGCGGTCGAGATGGGCTGCACCGCCGGTTGGTGGAAGTACGGCTGCGCGGCCGTCGTCGGCATCGACAGCTACGGCGAGTCGGCACCGGCGCCCGTGCTGTTCAAGCACTTCGGCTTCACGGCGGAGAACGTCGCGGCCACCGTGGAAGCGGCGCTGCGCGACTGATCCGGCGCTTGGCCCTCTTCTCGCCCGAACACTAGTTTTTCAACCTTAGGAGCAAATCAGATGGCAATCAAACTCGGTATCAACGGCTTCGGTCGCATCGGCCGCAACGTGCTGCGCGCGGCCGTGCAGAACTTCAAGAACGACATCGAGATCGTCGCCATCAACGACCTGCTCGAGCCCGAATACCTGGCCTACATGCTCCAGTACGACTCGGTGCACGGCCGCTTCAAGGGCGAAGTCACGGTCGAAGGCAACACGCTCGTCGTCAACGGCAAGAAGATCCGCCTCACGCAGGAGCGCGATCCGGCGCAGCTGAAGTGGAACGAAGTCGGCGCCGACATCGTGCTCGAGTCGACCGGTCTCTTCCTCACGAAGGAAACCTGCCAGAAGCACCTGGACGCAGGCGCCAAGAAGGTGATCATGTCGGCCCCGTCGAAGGACGACACCCCGATGTTCGTCTACGGCGTGAACGACAAGAAGTACGCCGGCGAGGCGATCGTCAGCAACGCCAGCTGCACCACCAACTGCCTGGCACCGCTCGCCAAGGTGCTGAACGACAAGTGGGGCATCAAGCGCGGCCTGATGACCACCGTGCACGCCGCCACCGCCACGCAGAAGACCGTGGACGGCCCGAGCAACAAGGACTGGCGCGGCGGCCGCGGCATTCTCGAGAACATCATCCCCTCGAGCACCGGCGCGGCCAAGGCCGTGGGCGTGGTGATCCCCGAGCTCAACAAGAAGCTCACGGGCATGAGCTTTCGCGTGCCGACCTCCGACGTGTCGGTGGTCGATCTGACGGTCGAGCTCGAGAAGGAAGCTACCTACAAGGAAATCTGCGCCGAGATGAAGTCGCAGAGCGAAGGCGCGCTCAAGGGCGTGCTGGGCTACACCGAGGACAAGGTGGTGGCCACCGACTTCCGCGGCGACCCGCGCACCTCGATCTTCGATGCCGAAGCCGGCATCGCGCTCGACAGCACTTTCGTGAAGCTCGTGAGTTGGTATGACAACGAATGGGGCTACTCGAACAAGTGCCTGGAGATGGTGAAGGTCGTGTCGAAGTAAGGCTTCGCGGCTTCAATGAAAAACGCGTCCGAGGGCGCGTTTTCTTATGGCGAATGACGCAGCGACTCAGCGCAGCTTCTCGTTCCTGCGGATCTCGCTGCTCAGTTGCGACGTGAGTCGGGTTGCGGCGCGTCGCGCGGCGAGTCCGTAGTCGCCCTTGAATTCGCCGAATTCTGCCGTGCCGTTGCCGACCGCACGCACGCGCGCGACCTCGGCGCCACCCGCGTCGCTCACGAGGCAGTTCACTTCCGCGGTGAACGACGTTGGCGGCCAGGTGAGCCACGACGACGAACTCGAGTCGGTCTTGATCTGTGGCGTGAATACCAGCGAGATGCCGGCGGCCTCGTTCGCCTTGGCATCGCCCGCGGTGCGCAGCACCACCACGTCGCGGTAGACCGCGCGCAGCGCATCGCGGATCGACTTCTCGAGGTCGCGGTAGGGGTAATAGCTCACCCGGTCGCCGCTGCCGCCCGCGGTGGTCACCTGCTGGTCGCGCTGGGCGTCGGTCATGACGTAAGCGACTTTCTTCGGTACGAGGTGCGCCACCGATCGCGGCGGCGCCGTCTCGGTGATCATGGTGATCGGATGGGAACAGGCCCCGAGCAGCGAGGCCATGGCGCCGGCCAGCAGAAGGCGGACGGTGGCCCGAAGGAATGATGGCATGGTGCGGCTTGCTCCAGTGTCAGGGCGCGATGGCCGCGATGAACTGCGGGTCGGCATACACCTCGCGCAGCAGGGCCCGAACGAGCCTTGGATAGGCCGCCTGCCCCGCAGGCACCGCCACGATGTTGGCGTAGCTCGAATCGAAGGCGATCTCGCCCCGGTAGGTCTTGCGCAGCCGCTGCGCCGCTGCGCGCGAGACCACGATCTCCACGTCCATGCGGCCGGTGCCGTTGATCACGCCGAGGTCGAGTTCGTTGACCAGCAGGCGCGCCGCGATCCGCGTCGGCGCCTTGGGGTCGTAGACCGAGATCTCTCCCAGGTCGCGGACCAGCGCGTCTTCGAGATAGCGCGCGAAGCTGCCGCTTGGCGAAAGAAGCCTTGCACGCCGCAGCGCCAGGCTGTTGACGCTCGCGTTCGGATCGGTGGGCTGTACCCTTGCCACGGCCACCGCGCCCGGACGCGTGGCTTCGAGCCGGTCGAGCGCTTCGTAGTCGGCCGCATAGGGTGGCGCGGAAAGTTGGGCGCAGCCCGATGCCAGCAGCGCCGCGGCCAGCAGCCAGCGGCGCGTCCTGAAGATCGCCATGTCCTGATTCCCTCTTCGTGATGCCTGCTCCCGGCGCGAGGGTAGCAGGCATTGCGTCGCCTGCGAAGCCGGCTTCAGACCGGCTCGAGCACGTGGATCAGCTTGCTCGCGACCAGCTCCTTGGTCTTCTCGCCGTGCGCCTTCATGTGGGGCGCCACGCCATGCGCCTGCAGATGGGCCAGCGTTTCCCACTTTTCGATGACGACGAAGGTGTCGGGTCCGAAGCTCGCCTTCGAGGCGGGGATGCCCTGCGCGTCGATGGTGGCGCCGTATTCGATGCAGCCCGCCTCGGCCAGCACCGCCGCGCGGTTGGCGGCAAAGGCCTCGAGCAGTTGCGCGCGCTGGCCGGGCTTGGCGGTGATGACGGCGACGACGTGGATCATGAGGGAAGCTCCGTAGATGGTGAATGTCTGGAACCGCCGAATCTAAGAGATCGGCCGGCCCGGCGCCGGTCCCGTGCGTGACCCTGCTTCGCGCGCAGGCCGCGCGTCAACGGTCCGCCGCATCCTTCCACAGGTGCACCAGTGCCTCTGGCGCCTCGGCCTCGGGCACCTCGAAGCTGACCGAACTCGAGTGCATGGCACTGCTGCTGCTGCCTTGCACCAGCACTTCCACGCGGTAGAAGCGCTGGTCGCCGCCCGCAGCGCCCGGACCGCTGGCAGCACCCGCGTGCGGTGCGGCGCTTTGCAACGCCGCGTCGATCTGCTGGCGCAGTTCTTCGCTGCAGTTGCCGAGCTGATAGCTGCGCGGGCGCGAAAGGCCCGGCACATAGGCCAGGCCGCCCTCGCGCGTGAGGCGCACGATCGTGGCCTGGTCCAGGGGCGGAAGCTGAATCATGATGCGGTGACTCCCACGGTGTTCCATGCGGCGCCCACGGCCTGGTGGGCCGCGCTGCCGGCGCCGAAGCGCGTCGCGGCATTGTCCAGCGTCAGCTGGGCGAAGGCCGCAAAGTCGGCATCGCGGCGCAGCCGCCGGTCGCACACGGTGTCGTACCAGACCCGGCCCGCGCTCTCCCAGGCCATGCCCTGCAGCGCCGTGGCGGCAAGATGGAAGGCGCGGTTCGGAATGCCGGAATTGATGTGCACGCCGCCATTGTCCTGCCGCGTGGCGACGAAGTCGCGCATGTGGGCGGGCTGTGGGTCCTTGCCCAGCACCGGGTCGTCGTAGGCGGTGCCCGGCTCGGCCATCGAACGCAGCGCGCGGGCCTGCACCTTGTCGGTAAAGAGCCCGGCGCCCACGAGCCAGTCGGCCTGCTGCGCGGTCTGCTGCAGCAGGTACTGCTTGACCAGCACGCCGAAGACGTCGCAGACCGATTCGTTGAGCGCGCCCGACTGGCCCTCGTAGCGCAACGCCGACTCGTGGTCGATGACGCCGTGCGTGAGCTCGTGGCCGATGATGTCCACCGCGATGGTGAAGCGGTTCATGACCTCGCCGTCGCCGTCGCCGAACACCATCTGCCGCCCGTTCCAGAACGCGTTGTCGTAGTCGACACCGTAATGGACGCTGCCGACGAGCGGCAGGCCGGCGCCGTCGATGGAATCGCGCGCGTAGACCTCGCGGTACAGGCGGTAGGTGGCGCCGAGGTGGTCGTAGGCCTCGTCGGCCGCGACGTCGCCGGTGGCGGGTTGTCCTTCGGCGCGCACCAGCCGGCCCGGCAGGTCCATGGTGTGCCCCACATCGTGGATCGCGCGCTCGGGTGCATCGCGCCGCACGTAGCCCGGCGCCGGGCCCGACGACAGCGTGTGCGAAGCCACCGCCTCGCGCAGCCCGCGGTGCTCGCGGTCGATCATCAGCGTCTGCGCCGCCCGGGCGCTCGCATGGGGGCCGGCGCGCTCGGCAAGCCGGTCGAGCAGGTACGGCGGTATGAAGCTTGGCGCGAGGATCGGCGGCGGGCGAAGCGGCATGGGTGGGTCTCCGGTGGGCCTTGTCGGCGACGCGAATGACGGTAGCAGAAAGCGTCGACCGGGATCGCTTCAGGCCTTCGGCGGCGCGCCGTGCAGATGCCGAAAGCGAAATGACGCCTGCCACAACGTTACGACTGCAACACACACTCGCCGGGACCGCGCCTTGTCGAGGCCATAGGATGGAGGGCTGTCACACCCACCGGCCTGCCCATGTTCATCGTCAGCCTCACCTACACCCGCCCGCTCGAAGAAGTCGATGCCTTGATGGACCCGCACATGACGTGGCTCAAGAAACACTATGCGAGCGGCCTGTTCGTGGCCTCGGGCCGGCAGGTGCCGCGCACGGGCGGCGTGATCCTGGCGCGATCGGGCGACCGCGAGGCGCTCGAAGCGGTGCTCGCGCGCGACCCCTTCGTGCAGGGCGGTGTCGCGCGGATGGACGTGACCGAGTTCGTGCCGAGCATGACGGCGCTCGGCGTCGAGATGCTGAAGAGCTTCTGACGCCGCCCGGCGACTGAACCTTAGTCCCCTTGCGCGCCCGGCGCTTCCTCGCGTCCGTCCGGGTGCCGCGCGAAGCGCGCGGCATCCCGGCCGTGCACCGGCGCGGAGTCGGGCCAGGGCCAGCCGCCGAACTGCGTGCGCCGGTAGTCGGCCATGGTCTGGCTGATCTCGGCCTGCGTGTTCATCACGAAGGGCCCGTACTGCACCACAGGCTCGGCAATCGGGCGGCCCTGCAGCACGAGGAATTCGCTGTCCGCCCGATCGCCGGCGGCCAGTTCCACGGCCACGTCAGCGCGCAGCTCGACTGCCGCCGGGCCCTGCACGCGCTCGCCCGCGATGTGCGCCTCGGCACCCTTGAAGAAGTACAGCATGCGCCGGGTGCCTTCGCCCGTGGCGGCCGGCAGCGTCCAGCGCGCACTGGGCGTCATCTTCACGGTCCAGATCGCGACATCGGCATCGGCCTGTGCCGCCCATGAATCAGGCGGCGGCGCGAGCGCCTCGACCGCGTCGCGACTCTCGGATGTGCTGCCGAGCCGGCCCGCGATGACCGCGACCTCGGTGCGACCACCCTTCGCGTCGTCGGACACGAGGCGCGGGATCGCGTCGGACCAGAACATCGTGAAGTGCGGCTCGGCCATCTTGTGACGTGCCGGCAGGTTGAGCCAGATCTGGAACAGCTCGAGCGGATTGGGCGCGCCCGTGTCACGCAAGGGGAACATCTCGGCATGCACGATGCCCTTGCCTGCGGTGAGCCACTGGACATCTCCGCCTCCGAAGCGCGCCGTGGCGCCCAGCGAATCGGAATGGTCGATCAAGCCCTTGCGGACGATGGTCACCGTCTCGAAGCCGCGGTGCGGATGCGCCGGAAAGCCCGGCACCGTTTCGCCGTGGTACATGCTCCAGCCGTCGGTGCGGCTGAAGTCCTGGCCGATCTGGCGGCCGGTCAGCGGCGCATCGGGGCCCATTTGCGCATTGCCCTTCGGATAGGCATCGTCGTGGTAGACGCAGAACAGGAAGGGGTCGATCGTCGCCCAGGGAAAGCCCAAGGGCTGGATCTTCACGATGGGGCTGCGGTGGTCTTTGTCGTCGGTCATGCCGGTGTTCCTTCTTGGCAAGTGGGGCATGGCCGAATCTGCCACGCCGGTTCCTTGCATGTCGGGGCGCTCGCGGCGCGCGGTAGACCCCTTTCGCGCAACGGTGAGGAGCGCGTATGGAACGATGGGCATGGCTCGGACTCCTGCGCTTCGCTTCAGGCGCCCTGCTGTGGCATCTCGGCGTTCGGGTCCATGTACACCAATTCCCAGAGGTGGCCGTCGATGTCCTGGAAACCGTGCCCGTACATGAACCCGAGGTCCTGCGGCGGGCGCGGCAGCGTGCCGCCCGCCGCCACGGCCTTGGCCACCAACTCGTCGACCTCGGCGCGGCTCTCGCACGAGAGGCACAGCAGCACCTCGGTGCTCTTGCTGGTGTCGGTGAGGCTCTTGTCCGTGAAGGTCTTGAAGAAGTCCTCGACCAGCAGCATCGCGTGGATGCTGCCCTCCTCGATGACCATGCAGGCCGCGTTCGCGTCGGTGAACTTCGGGTTGAAGCTGTAGCCGAGCGCGCCGAAGAAGGCCTTGGACTTGTCGAGGTCCTTGACGGGAAGATTCACGAAGATCTGCTTGGTGGCCATGGAGTGTTCCTTGGATCGATGAGGTGTGGATCGGATAGGGGACGGCGTGTTGTGTACGCCGTCCACAAACGATAACAAAGAAAATGTACGGCGTCCACATCTATTTTCATGCGCGCCGATTTTCGGGTTCGATCACGGCAGGGCATCATGGCCGCATGGAAATCGAGTTCAAGTTCTGCATTCCCCCCGACCGCCTGAAGTCCGTCGAGGCCGCCCTGCGGCGCGGCACCGTGGCTCGCACACGGCTGCAGGCGCGCTACTTCGACACCGAAGACCAGCGGCTGGCCGCCGCGGGCATCGTGCTGCGCCTGCGCAAGGAAGGCCCGCGCTGGGTCCAGACCGCCAAGGCCACGGGCGACAACGCACTGCACCGCCTGGAGCACAACGTCGACCTCGGTACCGTCGGCGCGGGCCGTGCGGCGCCTGCGATCGATCCGCAGCGCCACCAGGGCACGCCGGTGGGCGACCGTCTCGCCGCGGTGCTGGCCGAGCGCGGCGCCACGCTGGTGGAGCGCCAGTCCACTGACATCGTGCGGCTGACCCGCGACGTGCGCACGACGGGCGCCGGGGCCGCGGTGGTGGAGATGGCGCTCGACGTGGGCAAGGTCGTGGCGCATGCCGGCACGCCGATGCAGCGCGAATCGCCGGTGTGCGAACTCGAGCTCGAGCTCAAGCGCGGCGACGTGCAGGGCCTGGTGACGCTGGCACAACGGTGGTCGCAGCAGCATGGCCTTTGGTTCGGCACCGTGTCCAAGGCCGAACGCGGCGCGCGCCTGCTGGCGGGGCTCGAGCGGGTCCCGGCCGTCAAGGCCGAGGCGCCGCGCTTCGCCAGCGACGCCGCCAAGGGGATCGGCGGCCGCGCGATCCAGCAGGCCGTGGTGGCGTCCTGCGTGGCCCAGATGCTGCCCAATGCCAGCGAGCTCGCGGCCGGCAGCGGCGACGAGGAGCAGGTGCATCAGCTGCGCATCGGCATCCGCCGCTTGCGCACCGCATTGCGTGAACTGGCGGAACTCGATGCGGATAGCGCAGGGTTCGATGCCGCCGCCTGGGAACCGCCGCTCGTGGGTGCCTTCCGTGCGCTCGGCACCGTGCGCGATCGCGAGCAGGTGGCGCAGCTGGCCGAGGCGCAATGGCGCGATCTGCCGACCGAAGCGCAACCGCCGGCGCTTGCGGCCCCGGGGGGCGGCGAAGGCAGCGCCGACGAGGCGAACTCGCCCGGCGACGTGGTGCGCGCACCGGCCTTCCAGTCGGTGCTGGTCTCGCTGATCGGCTTCACCGCGGCGGCGCCCGATGGCGCCGGCCTGTCCGCGGGCGATGCCCGGCGTTTTTTGCGCCAGCGGCTGCGGCGCCTGCACCGGCAGGCGGTGCGTGACGGCCGGCGCTTCGAATCCCTGCCCACCGAGGCGCAGCACCGCGTGCGCAAGCGGCTCAAGCGCCTGCGCTACCTGGCCGAGTTCGTGGCGCCGCTGTTCGAGGCGGGCAAGGCCGGGCGCTACCTCGAGCGCCTGCGCCCCGCACAGGACGCACTCGGGGCGTACAACGATGAAGCGGTGGCGCTCGCGCTCTACCGGGAGGTCGCCGACAGCGACCCGCGGGCCTGGTTCGCGGTCGGCTGGTTCAGCGCCCGCCGCGCCGCGGGGGCCAAGGCCTGCCGCAAGGCGCTCGACCGGATCGCGGATGCGCCCCGGTTCTGGAAGCGGCGGTAGTTAGCAGCCGCCGGCGACGGGCTCAGTGGTGGTGCCCGTGTGCTCCATGCACATGCCGGTGCTCGATTTCCACCGGCAGCGCCTCGCGCACATCCGTCACGGTCAGGCTGAACTTCAGCGCCTTGCCGGCCCAGGGGTGGTTGCCGTCGAGCAGCACGACGGGGCCTTTGATCTTCGTCACGGTGAACACATGCTCGCGGCCGTCGTCGAGCCGGCCCTGCAGCTGGCCGCCCACCTTCACGCCGGGCGGAAAGTCGGTCTTGGGAATGGTGCGCACCAGCGATTCCTCGCGCTGGCCGAACGCGTCCTCGGGCGCGAGGTTCAGCGTGGCCTGGAAGCCCTTTTCCTTGCCTTCGAGGGCTTCCTCGATCTTGGGCAGCGTGTTCTCGTAGCCGCCGTGCAGGTAGGCCATGGGCTCGGGGTTCGCCTCGATGAGCTTGCCCTGGGCATCGGCCACCTTGTACTTGAGCGTGACGACGGTGTCTTTTGCGATTTTCATGGCGTGCATTTTCAGTGCAAACGAGAAGGTCGTGCAGCGTGCGTCCGGCGGGCGGCTGCGCCAGAATCGCTCGCACCGCACCTCTTTCGCCGCCCGCCTCCCCGCCATGAACATCGTCGACGCCTTCCTTGCCAGCGCCGCCCGCTTCGTCGAGATCCGGCGCGACATCCACGCCCATCCCGAACTCGGCTTCGAGGAACACCGCACCGCCGAAAAGGTGGCCGGGCTGCTCGCCGAATGGGGCATCGAGGTGCACCGCGGCATCGCGGGCACCGGGCTGGTGGGCGTGCTGCGCAAGGGCACCAGCGTGCGCACGATCGGGCTGCGCGCCGACATGGACGCGCTGCCGCTCGAGGAAGCCAACGCCTTCGCCCACCGGTCCACGCACGCCGGGCGCATGCACGCCTGCGGACACGACGGCCACACGACGATGCTGCTGGCCGCGGCCTGGCATCTGTCGCAACAGGGGCCGGATGATTTCGACGGCACGGTGCATTTCATCTTCCAGCCGGCCGAGGAGATGGGCAAGGCGGGCGCGAAGAAGATGATCGACGAGGGCCTGTTCGAGCGCTTCCCCTGCGACGCGGTGTTCGCGCTGCACAACTTTCCCGTCGGCGAGGTGGGCCGCTTCGCGCTCAACGAGGGCGCGCTGATGGCATCGAGCAACACCTACAAGGTCACGATGCAGGGCCGCGGCACGCATGCGTCGATGCCGCACACCGGCATCGATCCGGTGGCGGCGGTGGTCACGCTCGCGCAGCAGCTGCAGACCATCGTCGCGCGCACCATTCCGAGCACCGAACGTGCCCTGCTCGCGGTCACGCAGCTGCAGGGCTCCGATGCGCCGAACGTGATTCCCGACCTGGCTTCCGTCGGCGGCACCATCCGCACCTTCTCGGTCGAGGCGATCGACCGGATCGAGGCGCGCCTGCGCGAGGTCGCCGCGGGCGTGGCCGCGGCGCACGGCTGCACGGCCGACGTGTTCTTCAAGCGCTCGTCGCCGCCCGTCGTCAACCATGCGGCCGAGGCGCGTTTCGCGGCCGGCGTGATGCGCGAGGTGGTGGGCGACGACATGGTCACCGACGACTTCCCCGCCGTGATGGGCGCCGAGGACTTCGCGCACATGCTGCTGGCGCGGCCCGGCTGCTATGCCTTCCTGGGCAACGGCGACGGCGATCACCGGCTCGAGGGCCACGGGCCCGGGCCTTGCATCATCCACAACACCTCGTTCGATTTCAACGACGAGATCATCCCGATCGGTGCCAGCTACTTCGTGAAGCTGGTGCAGCGCTGGCTGCCGTCGGGCACCTGAAGAAGTTTTCCCTTCCCTTCCTGTTGATGATGAAAGCGGCCCCTCGATGAACTCCACGACTTCCCTCACCCGACGTTCTCTCGTGGCTGCCGCGGCAGCCGCTCTGGCCGTGGGCGGCGCCGGCCTCGCCCATGCGCAGCAGCGCGTGATCCACATCGTCGTGCCTTTCGGCACCGGCGCGGTGCAGGACACGGTGGCACGTGCCTTCAACAGCGAACTGGGCGCGGCGCTCAATGCCAGCGCCGTGGTCGAGAACCGCGCGGGTGCGGGCGGCACCGTGGGCGCGGCCGTGGTGGCCAAGGCAGCGCCGGACGGCAACACGCTCGTCCTCGCGGCCGCAAGCCACCACATCGCGGGCTTCCTCTACAACAAGCTGCCGTACGACCCGCTGAAGGACTTCGCCGGCGTGGCCTACATCGGCAACGCGGGCTATGTGCTGGCGGTGACGAGCGGGCTCAACGTGTCGAACACGGCCGACTTCATCAAGGAGGTCAAGGCCAACCCGGGCAAGTACAACTACGCGTCGGCGGGCAACGGCAGCGCCACGCACCTTGCGATGGCCTCGTTCCTCGCGAAAGCGGGTCTGCAGATGACGCACATCCCGACCAAGTCGACCGGCGAAGCGGTCAACGAGGTGCTCGCGGGCCGGGTGCAGGCGGTCATCTCCTCGAGCATCGGCGTTATGGGCTTCCAGGCCGATCAGCGCATGAAGCTGCTCGCCTCCACCGGCCAGGCGCGCAGCCCCTTCCTGCCGCAGCTGCCGACCGTGGCCGAGAGCGGCCTGCCCGGCTACGCCTTCGATTCGTGGATCGGCCTGCTCGCGCCAGCCGGCACGCCCAAGACCGAGGTCGAGCGTCTCAACGCGGCCGCCAACAAGGTGCTGGCCGAGCCCGCGATCCAGGAGCGCTTCAAGCGCCTGGGTGTGGAGCCGCGCACGCGGACGGCCGAAGCGTTCCAGAAGCTGCTGCGCGCGGACTGGGACGCCATGGGCGCTGTGGTGAAGGCCTCGGGCGCGAAGGTCGATTGACGACCCGGCTCAGCGCGCGGCGGGCACCGCCAGCGGCGGCAGTACGCCGCGCTGGGCATGCTGGCTGAGCCAGATGCTCGCGATCACCACCAGGATGCCCACGACCTGCAGCACCGACAAGGTCTGCCCGAGCAGCGCCCAGCCGAGGATCACGGCCGTCACGGGGCTCAGGAAGGTCAGCGGCGCGACGGCCGCCGATTCGAGCCGGGCCACGCCGCGGAACCAGATGATGTAGGTCACGGCGGCGCCGATCAGGCCGAGCCAGGCGAAGCCGAGCCAGTTCGTGGCCGTGAGCACGGGCAGCGGCGGCTCGAGCCAGAGCGCGAATGGCAGCAGCAGCAGACCGCCCGCGGTCAGTTGCCAGGCCGTGAAGGCCAGCGCCGAAACCGGTGGCTGCCAGCGGCGGCTCAGCACCGTGCCGAAAGCCATCGACACCGCGGCAGCGAAGGCCGCGGCAATGCCGATCGCATCGAGCCGGGCATTCGGCGTGAGCACCAGCAATGCCACGCCACCGATGCCGACCACGGCTGCGGCCACCGACAGCGCGCGCACGGTCGCGCCGAGGAAGAAGCGCGCGAGGAACACCACGAACAGCGGCTGCACGGAGGTGATCGTCGCCGCCACGCCGCCCGGCAGGCGGTAGGCGGCAAGGAACAGCATCGCCCAGAGGATCGAGAAGTTCAGCGCGCCCAGCACCGCAATGCGGCCCCACCAGGCGCGCTCGGGCAGCTGGCGCACGATCAAAAGCAACAGCAGCCCCGCCGGCAGCGCCCGCAGCAGCGCGACCGTGAGCGGATAGTTCGCGGGCAGCATCTCGGTGGTCACCACATAGGTGCTGCCCCAGATGGCGGGTGCGGTCGCGGTGAGCAGGACGTCGGTGGTGCGGCGGGTCATCGGCTCGACTGTAGCCAGATGTCGAAGACCGGGCGCCGGTCCGGCCTGCTCAGCTGTCGGGCGCGGCGGTCGGCGCGGGTGCCGGCCAGCCGAGCAGCTCGGCCAGGCGCTGCACGGTCCACTCGGCCTCGGCAGGCGAGACGCCGGCCTCGGGCGTCGAAAGCCCCGCATGGATGCGCCGCAGGATCTCGCTCTCGACCGGCACCTCGGTGTGGTGCTGGATCTGCGCGTGCGCTACCAGGTGGCTGGCGAGGTCCTCGCAGACTTCGTAGCGCTCGCGCACCACCCCGATCGGCGCCAGCAGCCGTTGCCGTGCATCGCTGTAGACCGCGAAGAACGAAGGCGGAATGAAGATCTGGTTGTCGTCGGACATCGAAGGCCTGGCAATGCAGTCGCTGCTGCGGTGGCTTGCAATGACAAAACGCGCCCGCGGGCGCGTTCGTCGTTCGTGGCCGGCTGCAGTTGCTGCGAGCCGGCCGCGCAAGCGGGTCAGCCGCCCTTCTTGGCGCGCTTGCCGGGGTTCTTCTTGCTGCGCGTGGCGGTGCCGCGTTCGAGGCTGACCTTCTGGCCGCCACCGGTCCTGGGCAGGGCGTAGCCGGCCAGTGGCGTCGGCTTCGGGCTGGCAATGCGGTCGGCTTCGGTGCGAATTTTCTTGGGCATGGAAAAGCTCGGATAAAAAAGTGGATGTTCGAGGCGCAATTAGGCCACAGCGGGGATTTTGCCTGCCAGAAGCCGAAGCAGCGGCTGTGACAGGGCTTGTTTCTCTCTAGAGTTCGAGCAGGCGCACCTTCACGCTCTTGCCTTTCACGCGCCCGCCCGAGAGCTTGCGCGCCGCCTCGGCCGCGATCTCGCGTGCCACGGCCACATAGGTCGAGAACTCGTTGACGTTGATCTTGCCGATCTGCTCTTTCGCATAGCCGCAGTCGCCGGTGAGCGCGCCCAGCACGTCGCCGGCGCGGATCTTTTCCTTGCGGCCGCCGACGATCTGCAGCGTGGCCATCGGCGGCGAAAGCGGCGCACCCTGGCCCGGCGTGAGCTCGGCCAACGGATGCCATTCGGATTCGCGGCCTTGCAGCTGCTCGATCTTGCCGACGCTGCCCATCTCGTTCATGCTCGCCAGGTTCAGCGCGAGGCCTTCGGCGCCGCCCTGCTGGCCGACGCGGCCGGTGCGGCCGATGCGGTGGATGTGGATCTCGGCATCGGGCGTCACGTCGACGTTGATCACGGCCTCGAGCTGCGCGATGTCGAGCCCGCGCGCGGCGACGTCGGTGGCCACCAGCACCGAGCAGCTGCGGTTGGCGAACTGCACCAGCACCTGGTCGCGCTCGCGCTGCTCGAGTTCGCCGAACAGCGCCAGCGCGCTGAAGCCTTGGGCCTGCAGCACCTGCACGAGGTCGCGGCACTGCTGCTTGGTGTTGCAGAACGCCAGCGTGCTGGCCGGGCGGAAATGATCGAGCAGCAGGCCGACGGCATGCAGCCGTTCGCTGTCCTTCACCTGGTACCAGCGCTGGCGGATCTTGCTGCCCTCATGCTGGGCCTGCACCGTGATCTGCTGCGGGCTCTTCATGAACTGCTGCGCGAGCTTGGCGATGCCTTCGGGATATGTCGCCGAGAACAGCAGCGTCTGCCGTTCCTTCGGGCACTGGCGCGCGACCTTGACGATGTCCTCGAAGAAGCCCATGTCGAGCATGCGGTCGGCTTCGTCGAGCACCAGGGTGTTGAGCCCGGCGAGGTCGAGGTTGCCGCGCTCGAGGTGGTCCATGATCCGGCCCGGCGTGCCCACGACGATGTGCGCGCCGTGTTCCAGGCTCGCGATCTGCCCGCGCAGCGCCACGCCACCGCAGAGCGTGACGACCTTGATGTTCTCTTCGGCGCGCGCAAGACGGCGGATCTCGGTCGTGACCTGGTCGGCCAGCTCACGCGTCGGGCACAGCACCATCGCCTGCACCGCGAAGCGGCGCGCGTTGAGGTTGGCGAGCAGCGCCAGCGCGAAGGCCGCGGTCTTGCCGCTGCCGGTCTTGGCCTGCGCGATCAGGTCCTGGCCGAGCAGCGCCGGCGGCAGGCTGGCCGCCTGGATCGGCGTCATCTGCAGATAGCCGAGCTGCATGAGGTTGGCCAGCATCTGCGGTGAGAGCGGCAGCGTGGCGAAGCCGGTCTTGTCGGCCAGGGGGCCGCTGGCTGGGGAATCGTGGGGGGTCATCGTGCGGCAGCCGAATGGGTTCGCAAAAAAGCAAAAGGCCTTGCCGCGCGCCCGAGGCCGGGCGCCGCAAGGCCCAATGGCTCGTCGCGGATCAGCGGCGAGGGCCGTTGTTGCCGGAGGTCGGCGGGGGGCCGCGGCGCTCCAGGTGACGGAAGGTGATGCGGCCCTTGGTCAGGTCGTAGGGCGAGAGTTCGAGCGAGACCTTGTCGCCCGCCAGGATGCGGATGTGGTGCTTGCGCATCTTGCCGCCGCTGTAGGCGATCAGCTGGTGGCCGTTGTCGAGCGTGACACGGTAGCGCGAGTCGGGCAGGACTTCGGTCACTGCGCCGTTCATTTCGATGAGTTCTTCCTTGGGCATTGTGCGATTACCTCTGAGTCGTCCGATAAGTGTGTGTTGGAGATGGAATCTGGCGTCTTTGTTTCAGCCGGAGCCCGGCAGCGCGAACGCGCCGTGGCACGACTGCTTGTCTTTGCGCACTGCCGGGGCAATGCGCCATTCGCTTCAACAAGAACGAAGACAGTGGTGGCATACATGGGCGCCCGGTCTGGCGCTCCAACACACTGTGAAACCGGCCTGTCACTGATTCACTGATTTACTGAATCGTCAGTGCACAGGCTGGCGGTTGACGAATAACTCCGCCGTGGTCATCGAAACGAACCCGACATTATAGCCCGCAAGGCATGACTGTTGCTTGTCAGTCCTTGCCGAGGCCTCGCGTCGGCCGCTATCCCAGGCCCAGAACGCGCCGGTTTGCCGCCACGTCCACGCCGCCAGCGGCAAAATCGTCGAAGGCCCGGTCGGCCACGCGAATGATGTGGTCGGCGATGAATTTCGCGCCCTCGCGCGCCCCGTCTTCGGGGTGTTTGATGCAGCATTCCCACTCCAGCACGGCCCAGCCCGGAAAGTCGTACTGCGCCATCTTCGAGAAGATGGCCCGGAAGTCGACTTGCCCGTCGCCCAGCGAGCGGAAGCGCCCGGCCCGGTCGATCCAGCTCTGGAAGCCGCCGTACACGCCCTGCTTGCCCGTCGGGTTGAACTCGGCATCCTTCACGTGGAAGATCTTGATGCGCTCGTGGTAGTGGTCGATGTACGCGAGGTAATCGAGCTGCTGCAGCATGAAATGGCTCGGGTCGTACAGCAGGCAGGCGCGCGGGTGGTTGTTCACCCGTTCGAGAAACATTTCGTAGCTCACGCCGTCGTGCAGGTCTTCGCCCGGATGGATCTCGTAGGCCACGTCGACGCCCGCCGCGTCGAAGGCGTCGAGGATCGGGCGCCAGCGGCGCGCCAACTCGTCGAAGGCCTCCTCGATCAGCCCCGGCGGGCGCGGCGGCCACGAGTAGAGGTACGGCCAGGCCAGCGCACCCGAGAAGGTCGCATGAGCGCTGAGCCCGAGGTTGGCCGACGCCTTGGCCGCGAGGTGCAGCTGCTCGACCGCCCATTGCTGGCGCCGCACCGGATCGCCGCGCACCTCGGGTGCCGCGAAGCCGTCGAAGCCCGCGTCGTAAGCGGGATGCACCGCGACCAGCTGGCCCTGCAGGTGGGTCGACAGCTCGGTGATCTCGATCCCGTGGCCCGCGAGCATGCCCTTGACCTCGTCGCAGTAGGTCCTGCTCTCGGCGGCGCGGCGCAGGTCGAACAGGCGTGCGTCCCAGCTTGGGATCTGCACGCCCTTGTAGCCCAGGCCGGCGGCCCAGCCGGCGATGGCGTCGAGCGAATTGAACGGGGCCTGGTCCCCGGCGAACTGAGCCAGGAATATGGCCGGGCCCTTGATCGTTTTCATGGCGTGTCTTCCTTCCGTGTCGTGGCGGCGTTGAAAGCATACTTGGCGTTTCGTCCGACCCGGTGCGAGAAGCTCAAGCGACACAATGGACTTTCCTTTTCGCACAGCTCGCCCCGAACGTTCCGAGATGCCCCAACCCGTCTCCGCCCGGCTGAAGATCGGCCTCTCCGCCTGCTTTTCGCACGCGGACCCTGCGCGCTCGCTGTTCACCAACAAGACGCTGCAGTACGTCGAGCAGTCCATCGCACACTGGCTCATGTCGGCCGGCGCGATGGTCGTGATGGTGCCCTGCCCTACGGGCGAGACCGCGCGTGGCGACACCAAGCTCTCGCACTACGCCGAATGGCTCGACGGCGTGGTGATGCATGGTGGCGCCGACGTCTGGCCCGGCAGCTACGGCGAGGCGCCGCTCAAGGACGCCTGGCTCGGCGACCGCCTCCGCGACCTCTATGATCTCGCACTGGTGGAGGCCTTCGAGCAGGCCGGCAAGCCGATCTTCGGCGTCTGCCGCGGGCTGCAACTGATCAACGTGGCTTTCGGCGGCACGCTCTACCAGGACATCGAGGCGCAGCACCAGCATCCCGAGACCCGGCGGCACCGCGACCCAGTCACCTACGACCAGAATTTCCACGACATCGAGATCGTCGAGGGCACGCGGCTGTCGAAGCTCTACCCCGAGGTGCGCACCGCGCGGGTCAATAGCATCCACCACCAGGGCGTGAAGGACCTGGCGCCGGGCTTCGAGATCGAGGCCTGGAGCCTGCCCGACCGTGTGCCCGAGGCGATCCGCCGCCGCCCCGAGAAGGGGCGCAGCTACATTGCCGCCACGCAATGGCACCCCGAATTCCACAAGTACGGCAGCACCGAGACGGTCGACGACACGCCGATCCTGCACGACTTCCTCTGGGCCTGCGCGACCGCAAAGGTGGCGCCACGCAGCGAGCCCGACAGCGGGCCCGGCCGGATCCGCGACCGTGCGGCGCGGGTGCTGCGCCAGGCGCTGCTGCGGCGCTGAGGGCCGGCCGCGCCCGCGCTGCCGGTGTTATCGGCGCTCGGAGCGGTTCGTCGTTCCGCTGACGCCGGCGTCGATGGTGCCGAACACCGTGATGCCGCTGCCCGACGAGGCCGCGGGGCCGCTGCCGCCCGCCGACCCCGTGCCCGCGCAGCCCGCCGCCAGCGCGGCGGTCAGTACGGCAAGAACAACTGCAATGAATGGCTTCACGGATAACTCCAGGCATGGGTGGGACTGAAGCCCACTATAGGCCGATGCGGCGCCGGCCGCGCCGCAACACACCCGATGGCGGCAGGGTTGTCTTCTTCGCTCAGCGCGGGTCGGTGGCCAGCAGCATCTCGACCATCGAACGCAGGTCGGCCTCGAGCCGCGCGGCGCCGCTCTCCTCGAGCGCCAGCGTGGCTTCGTCCATGTAGAGCCTGCGGTTGATCTCGACCTGGATGCTGTGCCGGTGTCCGGCTGGGCGGCCGTTGCGGCGCACCAGCTCGACGCCCTTGTAGGGATGGTTGTAGTCCACGCTGTAGCCGCGCGCGCGCAGGTGCTCGCAGATGCGCTGCGACAGCGCCGGATCGGCGGTGCTGCCATCGCGGTCGCCGATCACGAAATCGGCGTGCACGAGACCTGGGAAATCGGTCGCATGGCTGCCCGCGACCGCCGGCATCGAATGGCAGTTGATGTGGATGCTGTAGCCGTGCCGCGCATGCGCCGCCTCGATCGCCTCGGCCACGGCGGCATGGTAGGGGCGCCAGCAGTGGTCGATGCGCGCGCGGACCTCGTCCACCGTGAGCAGGCGGTCGTAGATCGGCAGCCCCTCGTCCGTGAGCTTCCAGATCAGGCCCTTGCCGAGCCGCACCTTCGACAGCACCCGCGGATCGTCCGACAGCGGCCCGTCCCACGCACCGTCGAGCAGCGAGGTGTCGAGCTCGGTGAGGTCGCGGTTGGCGTCGAGGTAGCTGCGCGGAAAGTGCGCCTCGATCCACGCGACGCCCAGGGCCGATGCGAAGGCGTAGAGCTTCTCGACGTGGGTGTCCTCGGCGCGGCGCAAGGTGGCGAGGTCGCACACCGGCCGGAAATCGTCAGGGTAGATCGTGCCGCTGTGCGGCGAATCGAGCACCAGCGGCGTGTGCCCGGCGATGCTTGTCACCTGGGCGCGGGTCTGGATCAGTTTCAGGACAGGATGCATAGGCGGTCAGTCCAGTCGGATGCGCGCAAAGGCCGCGACCTTCTTCATCTTCTCGATTTCGCTGTCAATCTGCTTCGCGAACTCGGCCGGCGTCGTGCCCGAGGCATAGAGCCCCTGCAGCGCGAGGCGTTCGCGCACCGAGGCGTCCTTCAGCGCCGTGGCCACCGCCTGCTGCATGCGCTGCGCGATGCCGGCCGGCGTGCCGGCCGGCGCCACCAGGCCGAACCACGACGGGTCGTTGTTGGCCGGGTAACCCAGTTCGCGGTAGGTCGGCACCTCGGGCAGCACGTCGAGCCGGCCGCTCCACGACACGGCCAGCGCCACCAGCTTGCCCGCCTTCACGTGCGGCAGCGAGGAGGCGACCTGGTCGAAGTACACCGGCACCTGGCCCGCGAGCACGTCGTTGATCGCCGGGCCTGCACCGCGGTAGGGGATGTGCACCATCGAGGTTCCGGTACTGCTCTTGAAGAGTTCGCCCCACATGTGGCCGATGGTGCCGTTGCCCGGCGAGGCGTACGACACCTTGCCGGGGTTGGCCTTCAGGTACGCCACGAGTTCCGCGAAGCTCTTCACCGGCAGCACCTGCGGATTGATGACGACCACGCCCGGTGCCTTGACCAGCTCGGTCACGGCCACGAAGCCCTTGACCGGGTCATAGGGCAGCTTCTGGTAGACGGCCGGGTTCACGCCATGCGTGGACAGCGTGGCCACGCCGAAGGCGAGGCCATCGGGTGCGGACCGGGCCACCTCGGCCATGCCGATGGAGCCGCCCGCGCCGGCGCGGTTGTCGATGACCACCGGCTGCTGCAGGATCTTGGCGAGCGGCTCGGAGAGCACGCGCGCGGTGATGTCGGTGGCGCCGCCGGGCGGGAAGGGCACGATCAGCCGAATCGGCCGGCCTTGGGCCAAAGACATTCCAGGAACGACCGAAGCAGCGGCCAGTGCGGAGAGAAAATAACGACGTTGCATGGGGAATCTTCCAATGAGGCGAGGGTGAAAAGGCAAGAAGTTGCCCTTCACATCAAGCAAAGGATAGACCAGTTAATATTCTGATCTGGAATGTTTTGATGGGCATCCTTCCACCATGTCGCTGCGCCGCCTGAACCCACCGCTGAACCTGCTGCGCGCTTTCTCGACGGTGGTGCGCTTCGGCAGCGTGTCACGCGCGGCGGAGGCGCTGCACCTCACGCAGGGCGCCGTCAGCAAGCAGGTGCAGGAACTCGAGCGCTGGATCGGCGTGCCGCTGTTCGAGCGCGCGCGCAAGCGGCTGGCGCTCACCCCCGCGGGCGAGCGCTACGAGAAGGCGGTGCGCGCGGTGCTCGCCCAGCTCGAGGCGGCCACGCTCGAACTCATCACCAGCGGCGACGGTGGCGGGGCGCTGCATCTCTCGACGCTGCCGACCTTCGGCGCCAAATGGCTGATTCCGCGCCTGCCCGACTTCCAGCGCCGCCATCCGCAGATCACGCTGCACTTCGTGCCTTTCGTGCATGGCTACGACTTCGAGCGGCCCGAACTCGACTGCGCGATCCTGTTCGGCGACGGCCACTGGCCCGGTGCCCGCTCGCACTACCTCGCGGGGCAGGATGTGGCGCTGATTGCGCCGCGCGCGGAACTGGCCGAAGTGCGCATCCGCACGCCGCAGGACGTGGCGCGCTGCACGCTGCTGCGCCATGTGACGGTGCCGCAGTCGTGGCTGCAATGGAGCGAGGCGCACGGCGTGCACGGGCTCGATCCGCTGGCCGGCCCGCAGTTCGACCAGTTCCAGACCATGATCCGCGCCGTGATGGTGGGCATGGGCGTGGCACTGGTGCCGCGCTGCCTGGTGCAGGACGACATCGCTGCCGGCCTGGTCGACGAGCCGCTGCCCGAAGGCGGCTACCGCGGCGCCGAAGGCTATTGGTTCTGCTACCCCGAAGGGCGCGGCCAGCTCGCCACGCTCGACCATTTCCGGCGCTGGCTGCTGGCGGACGTGGACCGGCAGGCGGAACCCGCCGGCTGAGCCGGCTACTCGGGCTTGGCGCCCGAAGCCTTGACCGCCGCGCCCCAGCGGCCGATCTCGCTCGCCACGAAGCGGTCGAACTCGGCGCCCGTGGTCGGTGCAGGCTCGGAGCCGCGATCGCGGATGAAGCGCGCCATCTGCTCGGTCTTGAGGACCTCGGTCACTTCCTGGTTCAGCCGCGCCGTGATGTCGGCCGGCGTGCCGCGCGGCGCCATCAGGCCGAGCCAGCCCACGGCCTCGAAGTCCTTCGTGCCCGCCACGCCGCTCTCGCGCACCGTGGGCACGTCGGGCAACTGCGACGAGCGCTTGGCCGAGGTGACCGCCAGCGCCACCGCCTTGCCCGACTTGATGTGCGGCAGCGCCGCCGTGACCGAGTCGACCATCAGCGGCACCTGGTTGCCGAGGAAGTCCGCCTGCGCCGGACCGCTGCCGCGGTAGGGGATGTGGGTCATGAACACGCGCGCCGCCGACTTGAACATCTCGCCCGACAGATGCTGCGTGCCGCCGATGCCCGCGCTCGCATAGCTGAGCTTGCCCGGCTCGGCCTTCGCGCGCGCGGTGAGGTCGGCCATGCTGCGGATGCCGCTCTCGGGCGTGGCCAGGAACACCAGCGGCACCGTGGCGATCAGCGAGATGCCCACGAGGTCCTTGCGCGGATCGAAGCCTGGCTTGGCGTAGAGCGTCTGATTGACCGCCATGGCGCTGCCCGCCACCACCAGCGTGTAGCCGTCGGCCGGCGAGCGCACCACGAAGTCGGTGCCGATGTTGCTGCCCGCGCCGGCCTTGTTGTCGACGATGACCGGCTGGCCCAGCCGCTTGCCGAGCTGCTCGGCGAGCGCGCGCGCGAAGATGTCGGTAGCCTGCCCGGGCGGGAAGGGCACCACCAGCTTGACGGGCTTGTCGGGCCAGGCGGCGGCCGGGGCCGCACCGGCGGCGAACGTGCAGGCCGCAGCGAGCGCGAGGGTGAAATGTCTGCGCTGCATGGCCATCATGGCGCCGACAGGTGCTTGCCCACGATGCCGGCGAGCTCGAACATCGTCACCTGGTCCTTGCCGAACACCGGTTTGAGCTTGGCGTCGGCGTTGATCGCGCGCTTGTTGGTGGCATCCTGCAGGCCGTTGGCCTTGATGTAGTCCCAGAGCTTCTTGATGACCTCGGTGCGTGCCACCGGTTCGGCGCCGATCACCGCGGCCAGCGATTCGCTGGGCTTCAGGCCCGCGCCGGGCTTGCGCGGCGTAGCCGCCTTCTTTGCGGCCGGCGCCTTCTTTGCCGCCGGGGTCTTGCCAGCCGCCGTCTTCTTGGCCGCGGCGGTCTTCTTGGCCGCGGGCGCAGCCTTGCCGAAGGTCTTGCGCGGCGGGAATTTGCTGCCCCCTTCGCGCGGTGCGAATTCGAAGGTCACCTTGCCTTCCTCGGCGTTCCAGGTCAGGAAGGCCTTGAAGGCGCGGCGCGTGCGCATGCTCACGAACTTGTCGAGCAGGTCGGTCTTGCCCGTGGCGAGCAGCTTTTCCATCTGCGCGCGCTCCACCGGCTGTTGCAGGATGATCTTGCCGGTCTTGAAGGTGCAGCTCGGCGTCGGCTGCGCGTTGGTGGGCACCGACTTCTCGCAGACGTAGTTGCTGCCGTGCTCGAACACCGGTGCGCCGCAGATGGGGCAGGGGCCCAGCGTGTCCTGCTCGCTGAAGTCGACGATCTCGCCGGTGTCGCCGTTCTTGTCGTCGCCGAAGTCGAACTCGAGCTTCCAGTTCTTGGCTTCTTCGTCGTACTTCAAGACGATCTCGGAGGTGAACGGCCAGCCCGCCTTGGAGCGGAAGCCCTCGAGCGGGCCGATGTGCTTGTCGCGCAGCAGCGCCTCGGCTTCGGCCACCTCGAAGGTGCGCCCCGCCGGCGACTTGCCGAACGAGAAGCCGCAGGGCTCCTGGCCCGCCTTGCCGGTGCAGCTGTAGCGGCGGTAGTTCTCCTTCACCACGCCGGCGCAGTTGGGGCAGGGCGTGGCGAGCGTGGCGTAGTCGCCCGGCACGGTGTCGCGGTCGTATTCCTTCGCCTTCTTGACGATGTGCTCCGTCATCTTGGCGATCTCGCGCATGAAGGCCTCGCGGCTGAGCGCGCCCTTCTCCATCTGCGCGAGCTTGTATTCCCACTCGCCCGTGAGTTCGGCCTTGGAGAGTTCTTCCACGCCCAGGCCACGCAGCAGTGTCATCAGCTGGAAGGCCTTGGCCGTCGGGATCAGCTCGCGGCCCTCGCGCAGCATGTATTTCTCGGCGATCAGGCCTTCGATGGTGGCGGCGCGGGTGGCTGGCGTGCCCAGGCCTTTTTCCTGCATCGCCTCGCGCAATTCGTCGTCGTCGATGGTCTTGCCGGCGCCTTCCATCGCGCCCAGCAGCGTGGCTTCCGAGTAGCGTGCCGGCGGCCGGGTCTTGAGCGCCTTGAGGTCGGCGGACTCGGTCTGCACAGTTTCGCCCGGTTTCACCACGACGAGGTTCTTGCCGTCCTTCTCGTCGTCGTCGTTGACCGCTTCCTTGCCCCAGATCGCGAGCCAGCCCGGCTTGACCAGCACCTTGCCGTCGCTACGGAACGGGTACTTCTTGCCGCCCGCTTCGACCGTGCTGATACGGGTGGTCACCTGGAATTCGGCGCTCGGGAAGAACACCGACATGAAGCGGCGCACCACGAAGTCGTACAGCTTCTGCTCGGCGTCGGACAGGCCGCTCGGTGCCTGCAGCGTCGGAATGATCGCGAAGTGGTCCGACACCTTGGTGTTGTCGAAGATGCGCTTGTTGGGCTTCACGTAGCTGCCGTCGACGGCCTGCTGCGCGAACGGCGCCAGGTGCTTCATGCCGCTGGTGGCGAGCATCTTCATCGTGTCCTTGACGACCGGCAGGTAGTCCTCGGGCAGCGCGCGCGAATCGGTTCGCGGATAGGTCAGCGCCTTGTGGCGCTCGTACAGGCTCTGCGCCAGCGCCAGCGTGGTCTTGGCCGAGAAGCCGAAGCGGCCGTTGGCCTCGCGCTGCAGCGAGGTCAGGTCGAACAGCATCGGCGAGGCCTGCGTGGTGGGCTTGCTCTCCTCGGTGACGGTGGCGGGCTTGCCGCGCGCCGCATCGGCGATCTCGCGCGCTTCGCGCTCGCTCCACACGCGGTCGGCGCGGATCTCGGCGTCGGCCGCGCCGTCGGGGCCCGGCAGCGGCTTCTTGAAGTTGGCGTCGAACCACTTGCCGGGGTACTGGCCGGCCTCGGCCTGGAACACGCCGTGGATTTCCCAGTAGTCGCGGCTCACGAACTTGCGGATCTTTTCCTCGCGCTCGACCACCACCGACAGCGTGGGCGTCTGCACGCGGCCCACGGTAGTCAGAAAGAAGCCGCCGTCGCGCGAATTGAACGCGGTCATGGCGCGCGTGCCGTTGATGCCCACGAGCCAGTCGGCTTCGGAGCGCGATCGCGCGGCGTCGGCCAGGCCCTGCATCTGCTTTTCGGTGCGCAGCGCATCGAAGCCGTCGCGGATGGCCTGCGGCGTCATCGATTGCAGCCACAGCCGCTTGACGGGCTTGTTGAGGCCGGTCTTGCCGCCCGCGTACTGCTCGATCAAGCGGAAGATCAGCTCGCCCTCGCGGCCCGCGTCGCAGGCATTGATGAGCTGCGTCACGTCCTTGCGCTTGGCCTGCTTGACCACGGCGTTCAGGCGCGTCTTCGTCTTGTCGACCGGCTTCAGGTCGAAATGCGGCGGAATCACCGGCAGGTTCGCGAAGCTCCACTTGCCGCGCTTCACGTCGAATTCCTCGGGCGCCTGGATTTCGACCAGGTGACCGACGGCGCTGGTCACGACGTAGCTTTCGCTCTCGAAATGCTCGTCGTGTTTCTCGAACTTGCCGGCGACCGGCGTCAGCGCACGGACGATGTCCTGCGCCACCGACGGCTTTTCTGCGATTACCAACGTCTTCATCAACATTTCCTAAAAAACAGTTCCCAGGCCGCCGCCGAGCCGCCTCAAGGCGGCCTGCGGCCCTCTCGGGGGGCAGCGACGACACGGAGTGCGGAGCGTGGGGGCCACATACAATCTGCGGCTTCCCGCGTGCGCACGCGCGCACGCGCATGTGTGCATATTCAACCTAACAGACTTCGGCGATGCCTTCCAAATCCACACTTTCCGGCGGCCGCCGCATCCAGACGCGGCGCTCGACCGTCCATGGCAACGGCGTCTTCGCCGTCCAGGACATCGCGGAAGGCGAGAAGCTGATCGAATACAAGGGCGAGGTCATCAGCTGGAAAGAGGCGCTGCGCCGCCATCCGCACGACCCCGCTCAGCCGAACCACACCTTCTACTTCCACATCGACGACGGCCGCGTGATCGACGGCAACGTCGACGGCAACGCCGCGCGCTGGATCAATCATTCGTGCGATCCGAACTGCGAGGCCGACGAGGTCGATGGGCGCGTTTATATCAAGGCGCTGCGCAACATCGCTGCAGGAGAAGAGCTCAACTACGACTACGGCCTGATCATCGACGAGCCCTATACGCCGAAGCTGCTGTCCGAATTTCCGTGCTGGTGCGGTGCGGAGAATTGCCGCGGCACGCTGCTGACGCCGAAGGACGAAGACGAGGAAAAGAAAAAAAAGAAGAAGAAGAAAAAAGCCAAGAAGGCCGAGAAGAAAGCCGAGAAAAAGGCTGACGAAAAAGCCGAAAAGAAGGCGGACAAGAAAGCGGAAAAAAAGAAGTCCGGCAAGGCCAGGAAAGACTGAGCGCATGACCACCACGGCCGCCTGGTTCGAGGACCGCATCGCCGCCGCCGTGGCGCCGCTGCTGCCGGGCTTTGCGGTCGAGATCGCGGCCGAGATCGATTCGACCAATGCCGAACTGATGCGCCGCGCGCGCGCCGGCCGCACCGCGCCCGTGCTGCTGGTGGCCGAGCACCAGACCGCGGGGCGCGGCCGCCTCGGGCGGCCCTGGCACAGCGCGCAGCCGCAGGGCGAGAGCGCCGGCCCCTCGTCGCTGATGTTCTCGCTGGGCCTGCCGCTCGCACCGCGCGACTGGTCGGGGCTGTCGCTCGCCGTCGGCGTGAGCGTGGCCGAGAGCCTCGATCCCTCGGGTGAGGCGAAGGTCGCGCTCAAGTGGCCCAACGACCTGTGGGTCGACGACCGCAAGCTCGTCGGCATTCTGATCGAAACCGCCATGCCGCAAGGCGTGCAGGCGGCCGTGCCGGCACCGCCGCGCTACGTCGTGATCGGCATCGGCATCAACATTGGCCCGCGCGATGGCGAGGGCATGCGCACGCCGCCCGCGTGGCTGCGTCAGTGGCGCCCCGAGGCCCGCGCGCCCGAGGTGCTGGCCGAGCTGGCCGCGCCCCTGGTGCGCAGCGTGCAGGACTTCGAAGCGCGCGGCTTCGCGCCCTTTGCCGAACGTTTTGCCGCACGCGATGCGCTGCGCGGGCGCGAGGTCCAGCTCAGCGACGGCACGGCCGGCCTGTGCGAGGGCGTGGCCTGGGGCGGCGAACTGCAGGTGCGCACCGCCGAGGGGCTGCAGATGATCTCGAGCGACGAGGTCAGCGTGCGACCGCGCGGCATGGCCTTCTGACTAACGGGCGTTCGCCATGAAGCTGCGTCTCGTCCTCGTCGTCCTGGTGCTCGCCAACGTGGGCTACTGGCTCTGGTCGCGCGGCGACCTCGCGGGCTTCGGCATGGCGCCCGCGAGCCTGGACGAGCGCGAACCGCACCGCCTTGCGCGCCAGGTCCATCCCGAGTGGCTCCAGATCCGCAAGGACGGCGGCAGCGTCGCCCCCTGACGGCGCTGCTGGTCGGTCAGGGCGCCGCTGCCTCGCCCTCGAAGCGCACCGTGAAGCGCGCGCCCGGCGGCTGCCGCTCGGGGTGCGCATCCTCGAGCTTCACCTGCGCATGGTGCAGGTTGGCGATCTCGCGCACGATCGGCAGGCCCAGCCCCGAGCCGTCGGCTTCGTTGCCGAGCACGCGGTAGAAGGGTTCGAACACGAGCTCGCGATCGGCCTCGGCGATGCCGGGCCCGTTGTCCTCCACCTGCAGCAGCACCACCTGGCCGAAGGGATCGGCCAGCACCCGCGCGGTGATGACGCCCGGGCGCTCGGCGGTGGAGGGCGTGTAGTTGATCGCGTTGTCGAGCAGGTTGCGCGCCAGTTCCTTCAACAGCGTCGGATTGCCTTCGACCACCACACCCGGCGCGCCTGGCTGAGCCCCGTCGTAGCCCAGGTCAACGCGTTTCTCGATGGCGCGCGGCACCGCCTCGCGCACCACCTCGATCATGAGTCGTGCGAGATCGCAGGGCTGGCGCGCGGTGCCCGCACCGGTGCTCTCGGCGCGTGCGAGCGAGAGCAGCTGGTTCACCGTGTGGGTGGCGCGCACGCTCGCGCGGCCGATCTGCTTGAGCGACTGCTTGAGCTCGTCCGCGTTGGCGCCTTCGCGCTGCGCCAGGTCGGCCTGCATGCGCAGGCCGGCGAGCGGCGTCTTGAGCTGGTGCGCCGCGTCGGCGAGGAAGCGCTTCTGCGTGTGGATCGAGTCGTTTAGCTTGTCGAGCAGCTCGTTCACCGAGGAGACCAGCGGCACCACCTCGAGCGGCACCGACGATTCGTCGAGCGGGCTCAGGTCGCCGGGGCGGCGCTCGCGGATGCGCGCCTCCACCACCGACAGCGGCTTGATGCCGCGCACCAGTGCCAGCCAGATCAGCAGCACCGCCAGCGGCATGATCGCGAACTGCGGCAGCAGCACGCCCTTGATGATCTCGGTCGCGAGGATCGACTGCTTCTCGCGCGTCTCGGCCACCTGCAGCAGCGCAGGCGCCGCATCGTCGTTGCTGGCCAGCCAGAGCGAGGCCACGCGAACCTGTCGGCCGCGCATCTCGCCATTGCTCAGCATCACCACGCCCACGACCGGCGGCTCGTCGAAGCTGGGGTGCGGCACGTCGGCTTCGCCGCTCAGCAGCTTGCCGCGGTTGTCGAGGACCTGGTAGTAGACGCGGTCCGCACCGTCGGCACGCAGGATCTCGCGCGCGGCCTGCGGCAGCACGAACGCCGTCTGGCCCTGCTGCACCGTGGCGAGCCGCGCCAGCGTCTGCACGTTGTATTCGAGCGCCCGGTCGAACGGCGCATTCGCGATGCCCTGCGCCACGAGCCAGGTCACGCCGATGCTCACCGGCACCAGCAGCAGCAACGGCGTGAGCATCCAGTCGAGGATCTCGCCGAAGAGGGAGCGCTGTGCGCGCTGGAAGAGTTTCAAGCGGAAGCCCTGCAACTAAAAGAATCGAAAGCGTGACGTAGTGCGAATGCGAGGGAGTTCCTGGCGCAATCCGCGCGCCGCCCGGTTGTAGTCTCGCCGGGCAGTTTCTGCGATTCGAACAATATTCAGGAGGTTTCCATGAGAGATTATTTGCCGCGCGGGTGCCCCAAACCGGTTTGGGCGGCCACGACCTTGGCGCTGGGCATCGCATTGACCGGCTGCGGCGGTGGAGGCAGCGGTGGCGGCGGCGGACTACCGGTGTTTCCAGTGGCTTCTGCGCCTGCACCGGCTCCCGCACCTCGTCCAGACCAGGAGCCGTTTCCTGGCAGCGAGCCGCTGCCTTCGTTGGCGGCACCGCAACCGGGTTCGACTGCTGCGGCGGGCAATGGCAGCGAAGGCCTCTACTATTCGACGACCGAAATCGTGTTCCTGGGTGGAGACGGCAGCATCGCGACGAAGTTTCCGAGCGGAATCTTGTGGGGGTCGATCGCGGTCGATCGCCTGAACTGGTCTTTCAATGCAGATACTGAGTACTGGCCGTACTCTTTGCCGACTGAGTCGGTAACGGGTTCCGGCACATTCGAGCCGCAGAAATCCATGACGGGCAACCATGTTCGAGGGACTTCCGCCTCTCGCCCATTCGGGCCCTTCGAATACGAGGTCAGCAACGCATTGGCCGTTTCGCAGGAAAGTGTCCTTGGTCGTTGGTCCAGTTTGGACAAGAACGAGTCTCTCAGCATTTCTATCGATGTCGGCGCGCAAGGCGCTTTCACGGGAGAGACAGCGGGCGAGCAGATTGGCGTCTGCCGTATCTCGGGCGCGATCACGCAGGCGCAGCCCGGCACGGCCAAGAACATGTATGGCTTTACCATGAATGCGGTGGATGCCAGCAACAGCGACAGCGAGAAATGCCTGCTGATAACGGACTCCGCCTATCAGGGTCCGGCTGCTATTGCATTTTCTGCCGCTGGCTTCTATGACATCAACGGCTACTATCGAAACATCGTGTTCCTGGCTCGAAATCGGAAGGGGGGCATGTTCTGGGCCGCCCTGCGCAAACAGCGGTGAGGCCGCAGAAGATCCAGGGCATCAACCTTGGATCTTCTCCAGACAGTAGCCCAGTCCGCGCACGGTCGCGATGCGCACCGGCCCCTTCTCGATCTTCTTGCGCAGCCGGTGGATGTAGACCTCGATCGCGTTGAGGCTCACTTCCTCGCCCCATTCGCAGAGGCGCTCCACCAACTGGTCCTTGCTGACCAGGCGCCCGGCGCGCTGCAACAGCACCTCGAGCAGGCCGAGTTCGCGCGCCGAGAGTTCGACCATCTTGCCTTCGATGGTGGCGACGCGGCCGGCCTGGTCGTAGACCAGCGGGCCGTGGCGGATGGTGTTGCTGGTGGCGCCCATGCCGCGCCGCGTGAGCGCCCGCACGCGCGCCTCGAGCTCCTGCAGACTGAACGGCTTGGCCATGTAGTCGTCGGCGCCGTGGTCCAGGCCCTTGACGCGCTCCTCCACGCTGTCGGCCGCGGTGAGCACCAGCACCGGCAATTGCGAACCGCGTGCGCGCAGGCGCTTGAGGATCTCGATGCCGTGCAGGCTCGGCAGGCCGAGGTCGAGGATCAGCAGGTCGAACTCGTTGTGCGTCATGAGCGCGGTATCGGCCTGCGAGCCGTTCGCCACGTGGTCGACCGCCGCGCCGGAGGTGCGCAGGCTGCGCAGCAGAGCGTCGGCCAGCACCTGGTCATCCTCCGCAATCAGAATCCGCATGCGCAACCTCCGGCCGGTTCGGGCGCCGCGCTGGCGCCCTTCACATTTGTATGTCTCCGGCCGAGTCTAGCCCGCTGTGTAGGCTTCGAGACCGATGGTTACCACGGTGGCGACGTCATGGCCGACGCTGTCGCGGAACTCGCGTTCGGCCTGCGTCACGGCACTGCGGAAGGCGTCGAGCCAGGCCAGCCCGTCGGCGGTGAAGCGCACGCGACGCGCCCGCGCGTCGAGCGGATCGGGCCCGCGCGTGACCAGTCCCCAGGCCTCGCACTGGTCCACCAGGGCGCCCATGGCCTGCTTGGTCATGCCCGCGCGGTCGGCCAGGTCGGTGAGGCGTGAACCCTCGCGCGCCAGGTGCCGGGTGATGTGGATGTGTGCGGCACTCACCTGCGCGCGCGCCGCGAGGTTCGAGAGCGCCAGCGGCACCTCGACGTCGTGCGCCATGAGTTCGAGCACGCGCGCGTCGAAGCGCCGCATGGCGTGGCCCAGCAGGCGGCCCAAATGGGTCTGTCGCCATGCGTCGGGGTCGGGGGGGAATGCAATGTCGGCCACGGGCAAATGGTAAAGCAAACTGACCAAAAAATGGGTTTACTCGAATTCACCAAGCCCTACACTACTGTTCAAGCATCCAGCCTGTGATTAAAAGCAGAGCGCTGGCAGTCGCACACAAGTCATTGATTTTTCAGGAGTTTCCACATGGACACAGTCGTCAAGGGCGCAAGCATCTCGGTCGCCAACAGTGAAAAGGCCAAGGCCCTGCAGGCCGCGCTGGCGCAGATCGAAAAGCAGTTCGGCAAGGGCACGATCATGCGGCTCGGCGAAGGCGAAGCGCTCGAAGACATCCAGGTGGTCTCCACCGGCTCGCTGGGCCTGGACATCGCCCTGGGCGTCGGCGGCCTGCCGCGCGGCCGCGTGATCGAGATCTACGGCCCGGAATCGTCGGGCAAGACCACGCTCACGCTGCAGGTCATCGCCTCCATGCAGAAGCAGGCCGGCACCTGCGCCTTCGTCGATGCCGAGCACGCGCTCGACGTGCAATACGCCCAGAAGCTCGGCGTGAACCTGTCCGACCTGCTGATCAGCCAGCCCGATACTGGCGAGCAGGCGCTCGAGATCGTCGATTCGCTGGTGCGTTCGGGCGCGGTCGACCTGATCGTGATCGACTCGGTCGCCGCGCTCACGCCCAAGGCCGAAATCGAAGGCGAAATGGGCGATTCGCTGCCCGGCCTGCAGGCCCGCCTGATGAGCCAGGCGCTGCGCAAGCTCACCGCCACGATCAAGAAGACCAACTGCATGGTCATCTTCATCAACCAGATCCGCATGAAGATCGGCGTGATGTTCGGCTCGCCCGAAACCACCACCGGCGGCAATGCGCTGAAGTTCTATGCCTCGGTGCGCCTCGACATCCGCCGCATCGGCACCATCAAGAAGGGCGACGAGGCCATCGGCAACGAAACCAAGGTCAAGGTGGTGAAGAACAAGGTGTCGCCGCCCTTCAAGACGGCCGAGTTCGACATCCTGTTCGGCGAGGGCATCAGCCGCGAGGGCGAGATCATCGACATGGGCGTCACGGCCAAGATTCTCGACAAGTCGGGCGCCTGGTACGCCTACAACGGCGAGAAGATCGGCCAGGGCCGAGACAACGCGCGCGAGTTCCTGCGCGAGAACCCCGAGCTGTCGCGCGAGATCGAGAACAAGGTGCGCGAGTCGCTGGGCATTCCACTGCTGGCGGCCGATGCCGACGCGCCGCCGCCCGAAAAGGCCGAGAAGCCTGCGAAGGCGGCCAAGGCCGACAAGGGCGAGTAAGGCGAGGGTGCACCGCCGTTGCAGGCCGTGCACGCGAAAGAGACGCATGGCTTTCGGTGCTCCTTCCCTCAAAGGCCGGGCGCTGCGGCTCCTGAGCCAGCGCGAGCATTCGCGCGCGGAACTCGAACGCAAGCTGGCAAAGCACGAGGAAGAGCCCGGCACGCTGGCCCGCGCGCTCGATGAACTCGCCGCCAAGGACTTCATCAGCGAGCCGCGGGTGGTGGCTTCGGTGCTGCACCAGCGTGCCGCGCGCTCGGGCGCATTGAAGGTGCGGCAGGAGCTGCAAGCCAAGGGCATCGCGCCCGAAGCCATCGCCCAGGCGGTGGCAAGCTTGCAGGACACCGAAGTCGAACGCGCCACCGCGCTGTGGCGCCGCCGTTTCGATGCGCCGCCTGCCGATGCGAAGGAGCGGGCGAAGCAAACGCGGTTCCTGCTCGCGCGCGGTTTCTCGGGTGCGGTGGTGGCCAAGGTCCTCAGGAGCGATTTCGATGAACCCACAGACGACGAATGACGAAACCCACGGCGCGCCATCGCGCGTCGTCACGCAGCGCGTGACCTGCGACTGGCGCCGCGCCTATGCACTCGCCGCCGATCCGGCGCGGCTGCCCGACTGGGCCAGCGGCCTGGCCCAAAGCGCGCTGGTGCCGCAGGGCGATCACTGGACGGTGAGCACGCCAGAAAGCGGCGAGGTCCGCATGCGCTTTGCGCCCGCCAACGACTTCGGCGTGCTCGACCATTGGGTGGCGCCCGAAGGCGTGCCCGAGGCCTACCTGCCGTTTCGCGTGATCGGCGTGGCGCCGGGCGTGTGCGAGCTGCAGTTCACGCTGCTGCGGCAGCCGCACATGGACGATGCCGCGTTCGAGCGCGACGCCGACTGGATCGCGCGCGACCTGCAGTCGCTGCGCCAGCTGCTCG
This sequence comes from Variovorax sp. Soil_C_19, assembly GCF_057657255.1. Taxonomy (NCBI): domain Bacteria; kingdom Pseudomonadati; phylum Pseudomonadota; class Betaproteobacteria; order Burkholderiales; family Comamonadaceae; genus Variovorax; species Variovorax sp. Soil_C_19. Next base: position 190,067 of record NZ_JBDGIV010000005.1, read on the forward strand.
AAGCGGCCTGACGCGCGGTTCGCTGTTGGGCGTCTGAGCGGCGCTCAGAGCGCCAGCATCAGCTTGAGGTTCTGCACCGCGGCGCCGCTCGCGCCCTTGCCGAGGTTGTCGAGCCGCGCGATCACCACGGCGTGGTGGTGATCTTCGTTCGGGAACACGCGCAGCTCGAGCTGATTGGTGTCGTTGAGCGCCAGCGCGTCGAGCTTGCCGTCCTCGGTGGGCGGCAGCACCTTGACGAACTGCTCGGGCGTGTTGCTCTTTGCGTAGTGCGCGGCCAGGGCCTCGTGCAGGTCGCCGGCCTTGGGCTTGCCGGGCAGCAGGTCGAGGTGCAGCGGCAGCTGCACGAGCATGCCTTGCTTGAAGTTGCCGACCGAGGGGATGAAGACGGGGCGGCGGGTGAGGCCGGTGTACGTCATGATCTCGGGGATGTGCTTGTGCTTGAGGCCGAGCGCGTAGGTCTCGAACAGCGCCGCCTCGCCTTTTTCGTAGGCCTCGATCATGGTGCGGCCGCCGCCCGAATAGCCGCTGACCGAGGGCAGCGAGATCGGGAAGTCGGCTGGCAGCAGGCCCGCGTCGACCAGCGGACGCACGATCGCGATGGCACCGGTGGCGTAGCAGCCAGGATTGCCGACGCGGTCGGCCGCGGCCACGGCCTGCCAATGGCCGGCGACGAGTTCGGGGAAGCCGAACACCCAGCCGGGCGCCACCCGGTGCGCGGTGGAGGCGTCGATGATCTTGGGCTTCTTGCCGGGCAGCTGGTCGATCAGCGCGACCGACTCGCGGGCCGCATCGTCGTGCAGGCACAGCACCACGAGATCGACACCGGCCATGAGCTCGCGCTTGGCGTTGACGTCTTTTCGCAGCTCGGGCGCAATGCTCACGAGTTCGATCTGCGGCATCGTCTGGAGCCGCTCGCGAATTTGCAAGCCGGTGGTACCGGCTTCGCCGTCGATGAAAACCTTGGCCATGATGGGGTGCCCGATGTGTACGTATTGACCGCAACCGCGCGTCGAGTATTGGTGCGGCGCACCATGATACAGTCCGCGGTTGTTCGCCGCCCCCAGCCGCCAGGCTGCCGTCGCCCGCGAGCAACAGAGCAGAAACAGCTTCAGACGCCAGATCTCCCGTTCTCAACCCCCTCCTTCCGAGAGACATCCCTCATGAAGATCCACGAGTACCAAGGCAAGGAAATTCTTGCCAAGTTCGGCGTGCCGGTGCCGCGCGGCATTCCGGCCTATACGGTTCAGGAGGCGGTCGAGGCCGCCCAGAAGCTTGGGGGCCCGGTGTGGGTCGTCAAGGCCCAGATCCACGCGGGCGGCCGCGGCAAGGGCGGCGGCGTCAAGGTGGCCAAGTCGATCGACGACGTCAAGAAGCTGGCCGGTGAGATCCTCGGCATGCAGCTCAAGACGCACCAGACCGGCCCCGAAGGCCAGAAGGTGCGCCGCCTCTACATCGAAGACGGCGCCGACATCCACAAGGAATACTACGTCTCGGCCGTGACCGACCGCGCGACGCAGAAGGTCGCGTTCATCGCCTCGAGCGAAGGCGGCATGGACATCGAGGAAGTGGCCCACTCCACCCCCGAGAAGATCATCACGGTGTATGCCGACCCCAAGGAAGGCCTGACCGACGCGCAAGCCAAGGAAATCGCCGACGGCATCGGCATGCCGGCCGATTCGACCGCGCAGACGGTCGACATCCTGAAGAAGCTCTACGCCTGCTACATGGAGACGGACGCCTCGCTGGTCGAGATCAACCCGCTCAACCGTGACAGCAAGGGCAAGGTCATGGCGCTGGACGCCAAGTTCAACTTCGACAGCAACGCGCTGTTCCGCCACCCCGAGATCGTCGCTCTGCGCGACCTCGACGAAGAAGACCCGGCCGAAGTCGAGGCCTCGAAGTTCGACCTGGCCTACATCAGCCTCGACGGCAACATCGGCTGCCTGGTGAACGGCGCGGGCCTGGCCATGGCCACCATGGACACCATCAAGCTGTTCGGCGGCGAGCCGGCCAACTTCCTGGACGTGGGCGGCGGCGCCACCCCCGAGAAGGTCACCGAAGCCTTCAAGATCATGCTGAAGAACAAGAACGTCGAGGCCATCCTCGTCAACATCTTCGGCGGCATCATGAAGTGCGACACCATCGCCACCGGCGTGATCGCAGCCTGCAAGGCCGTGAACCTGCAAGTGCCGCTGGTCGTGCGCATGAAGGGCACGAACGAAGCCGAAGGCAAGAAGCTGCTGGCCGATTCGGGCCTGCCGATCATCAGCGCCGACACCATGGCGGACGCGGCCCAGAAGGTTGTCGCAGCGGTCAAGAAGGCCTAAGGAACAAGTCATGTCGATCTACATCAACAAAGACACCAAAGTCATCACGCAAGGCATCACCGGCAAGACCGGCCAGTTCCACACCGAGAAGTGCCAGGAATACGCGAACGGCAAGAACGCCTTCGTGGCCGGTGTGAACCCCAAGAAGGCCGGCGAGTCGATCTTCAACATCCCGATCTTCGGTTCGGTGAAGGAAGCCGCCCAGCAGACCGGCGCCACCGTGTCGGTGATCTACGTGCCGCCGGCAGGCGCAGCCGCCGCCATCTGGGAAGCCGTCGAGGCCGACCTCGACATGGCGATCTGCATCACCGAAGGCATTCCGGTTCGCGACATGCTCGAAGTGCGCAACAGGATGAAGGCCAAGGAAGCCGCCGGCGGCAAGAAGACGCTGCTGCTCGGCCCGAACTGCCCCGGCCTCATCACGCCCGACGAAATCAAGATCGGCATCATGCCCGGCCACATCCACCGCAAGGGACGCATCGGCGTGGTCTCGCGTTCGGGCACGCTCACGTACGAAGCCGTGGCACAGCTCACCGAAATCGGCCTCGGCCAATCCTCGGCAGTCGGTATCGGCGGCGACCCGATCAATGGCCTGAAGCACATCGACGTGATGCAGGCCTTCAACGACGATCCCGATACCGACGCCGTCATCATGATCGGCGAGATCGGCGGCCCCGACGAAGCCGACGCCGCCCGCTGGTGCAAGGACAACATGAAGAAGCCGGTCGTCGGCTTCATCGCCGGCGTCACGGCGCCTCCGGGCAAGCGCATGGGCCACGCCGGCGCGCTGATCTCGGGCGGCGCCGACACGGCCGAAGCCAAGCTGGCCATCATGGAAGAGTGCGGCTTCACCGTGACCCGCAACTTCTCGGAACTGGCCAAGCTGCTCAAGGCGAAGATCTAAGCTTTCGCGTCCTCGCGCAACCACGCCAAAAGAAAAGCGCCCGCATGACCTGCGGGCGCTTTTTTCGCTGCGGGGCCATCGCGCAAGGCAGTACGCTCATGATCAGGCCCATGGAACACTTTTCGATCATCGTCATGCTGCGGCGCGCCTGAACCAAGATGGCGACTGTCGGCGCGTCCTTCTTTACCGCACGCCCCCCGCTTCACTGGGAGTTCGCGGCGCTGACCGATGTCGGCCTCGCGCGCACCCACAACGAGGACGACCTGCTGGTCGACCCGGCGCTCGGCCTGGCGGTGCTGGCCGATGGCATGGGCGGCTACAAGGGCGGCGAGGTCGCCAGCGCCATGGCCGTGTCGCTGGTGCAGGCCAGCTTTGCGCGCTGGTTCGCGCAAGGCGGGTTGCAGGCGCCCGCCCGCGTGGTGCGCCGCGCGCTGCAGGCGGCCACCGACAAGGCGAATGCCGCGATCCTCGGCGCCGGCATGCGCAATGCCGATCTCCAGGGCATGGGCACGACACTCGTGCTGGCGGCGTTCAGGCCGCAGCGCGTGCTGGTCGGCCACATCGGCGATTCACGCTGCTACCGGCTGCGCAACGACAAGCTCGAGCAGCTCACGCGCGACCATTCGCTGCGGCAGCAGCAGCTCGACGCCGGGGCGATCACCGCCGAGGAAGCCCTGGTTTCCCCGCACCGAAACTTGGTCACGCGCGCCGTCGGCGTCGAGCCACAGGTGGTGCTCGAGACCCACGAGCACACGGCCCGGCCCGACGATCTCTACCTGCTTTGCTCCGACGGGCTCAGCGAGATGATTCCGGATGCGCAGCTTTTCACGCTTTTGACCCAGGACATCGGGCTGCAGCAGAAGGCCTCGCTTTTGATTGCAGTTGCAAACGACAATGGCGGCCGCGACAACATCGCTGTTGTCCTGGCCAGGGCGCGCACAGAAAACGACGCGCCGGAAGCCGCATAGTTGCAGGCTTGGCGACGGCGCGTCGCCCCGGCCTGCGGTCGACACAGGAAATCATGCAATCGGGGACTCGGCCATGCCGAAAATGATCATTGCGATCGAAGGTGAGGTCGTCGGGCAATTGGCGCTCGCCAAGGATCGGACCACGCTCGGACGGCGCGCCTACAACGACATCGTGATCGACAATCCCGCTGTCAGCGGCGAGCATGCGCTGCTCCACATGACGCGCGGCGGCGAAGTCGAAATTGAAGACCTCAACAGCACCAACGGCACCTATATCAACGGACACGTGGTCCAGAAGCAGGTGCTTCGGGAGAACGACGTCATCGACATCGGTGGCTGCCGGATCCATTTCCGCGCGCGCAACAACCCGGCGGCAAACGCAGGGGCAGCGCTCGAAGCGTCCGTCAGCAGCGGCTTCCCCGAGCCCATCTCGCTGTCGTCGGCGCCCACGGAGGCCGGTGCCTTGGTCGTTTTCGGCACGCCAGTGCTGCGCGTGCTCTCGGGCAGCGAGCCCGGCCAGGAGCTCCCGCTGCAGAAGGTGGTCACCACCATCGGCCGGCCGGGCGTGGCCGTGGCGGTGGTCACGCGCCGCCGGCAGGGCTATGTGGCCGCCAGCGTCATGGGCGCCGTCACGCTCAACGGCGCGCCGCTTGGCACCGAAGCCGTGGCGCTGCAGGAGCGCGACGTGCTCGAGCTCAGCGGCGAGACACGCATGGAATTCGTGCGGGTCTGACGGGCCTCGCCTTGCTGCACGCCCTCGCGAGCGTCTGACGCGATGAAAGCGCTGGGGCGACACTGGCCGCGCATTGCCATCACGCTGCTGCCCGTGCTGGTGGCGCTGACCCATGCCATGGGCGCATGGCACCTGAACGCGCTCGACCGCCTCGACCGTCTGATCTACGACACCCGCCTGCGCGCCACGATGCCGCGCACCTTCGATCCGCGTATCGTGATCGTGGACGTCGACGACGACAGCCTTGCACGGCAGGGCCAATGGCCCTGGGGGCGCGACACGCTCGCCCGGCTCACCACCGAACTCATGCAGCGGCAGCAGGCCGCCGTGGTGGGATTCGACGTGATGTTCATCGAGCCGGACCGCAGTTCTGGCCTGGACCAGCTTCGCCAGATCGCCCGCGGTCCGCTGCGGGACGTGCCAGCCCTCGGCGCCGAAGTGGAGCGGCTCGCGCCCGTGCTCGACAACGACCTTGTCTTCGCCAGGGCGCTCGAAGGCCAACCCGTGGCGCTCGGCTACTACTTCACGCGCACCGAAACACCGACCGCGAAGGGGGCTTTGCCGGCGGCCCCGCTGCTCGAGGCCGGCGCGTTCCCGCCCGGCAGCGGCTACGCCACCGGCTGGAACGGCTTTGGCGCGAGCCTGCCCGTGTTGGCAGCCGCCGCCCCGGCCTCGGGTTTTCTCAACACGCTCCATCACGCGGCCAGCGACGGCGTCATTCGTTCCGTTCCGCTCATCGCCCGCTACCGGGGAAAGCACGGGCAGCCGGGCTACTACGAGTCCTTCGGGCTCTCGGTCTACCGGCTCGCCAGCGGATCGCCGGCCGTGCTGCCGGCCTTTGTGGATGGGGCCGGTGAGTCGCGGCTCCATTCGCTGATCGTCGGCGACCTGCGCGTGCCCGTGGACGACGCCGCTCGTATGCAGGTTCCCTACCGGGGCCTCGGCGGCGCGCAGGGCGGATCATTCCGCTATGTGCCAGCCGCCGCTGTGCTGGAAGGACAACTCGCCCCCGGCGAACTGCAGGGGCGCATCGTGCTCGTGGGGGCCACGGCGCCTGGCCTGCAGGATCTGCGGGCCACGCCCGTGAGTTCGGCATTCCCGGGCGTCGAGGTGCATGCCAACCTCGTCTCGGCCATGCTCGACCGCCGCCTGCTCACCGTGCCCGACTACGCCACAGGCTACGAGGTGCTCAACATCATCGCCGCGGGACTCATCCTCGCGCTGGGCCTCACGCTGCTCCAGGCGCCGCGGGCCGTGCTGCTCGGTATCGGCACCATCGCCGTCCTCGTGGGGGCCAACAACTGGCTCTACCTCGGCTTCGGCCTTGTGCTGCCGTTGGCCTCGATGCTGGTCATGGCGACGTCAGCCTTCGTCCTCAACATGGGGTGGGGCTATTTCGTCGAGGCCCGCGCGCGGCGCGGTCTGGTCCGGCTGTTCGGCACCTACGTGCCGCCGCAGCTGGTCGACGAGATGCTGGTCCAGCCGGGGCGCTACAGCATGCGCGCCCAAAGCAGGCACATGACCGTGATGTTCTGCGACATGCGCGAATTCACACGCATCTCGGAGCACATGCCGCCGGCCGACGTGCAGGCCTTCCTCAACAAGCATTTCAGCCGGCTTGCCAGCATCATCAGCACCCACCGCGGCACCGTTGACAAATACATGGGTGACTGCGTCATGGCCTTCTGGGGCGCACCCATCGAGACGGCGGACCATGCCACCCTGGCCGTGCGCGCCGCGCTCGACATGGCGCAGGCCGTGCGCGAACTCAACAGGAGCCATCTGGCCGACGGGCGGCCCGAGATCAGCGTGGGCATCGGCATCAACAGCGGCGTGATGAGCGTGGGCGACATGGGTTCGGCGGCGCGCCGCAGCTACACCGTGGTGGGCGACGCCGTCAACCTGGCTTCGCGCCTCGAAGGACTGAGCGCTTACTACGGCGTGGAGATCGTCGCGAGCGGTGCCACGCGTGAACTGGCACCCGGATTCGTCTGGCAAGAACTCGACAGCGTTCTCGTCCGGGGCAGGGCGCAGCCGGTGTCGGTGTTCGCGCCATTGGCGCTGGAGCCCGGGCAGGAATCGAGCAGTGACCGCATGCAATCCGAGACGCTGCAGCGCTGGGCCGGGGTGCTCGCCGCCTACCGCAGCCAGGACTGGGCGACCGGCCGAAACCTGCTCGACCCTTTGCTCGCCGAGGATGCGAAAAAAGTCCTTTACCAGCTCTACGCCCAGCGTTTAGCCTCGATGGCGTTGCGGCCCCAGGACCCTGAGTGGGATGGTGCAACCCGGTTCGAAAGCAAATGACCACGCACTGAAGCAGGGGGTCTTCCACAATGCAGGTTCGCGTGCTGGGTTGCTCTGGTGCCATTGCCAAAGACTGTCGCACCACCTCGTTCCTGGTCGACACCGACTTGCTCGTCGATGCCGGCACAGGCGTCGGCGACCTCACGCTCGACGAAATGGCGCGCATCGACGACGTGGTGCTCACCCATTGCCACCTCGACCATATCGCCGCGCTGCCGTTGCTGCTCGATGCCGTCGGCGGACGCCGCAACCGGCCGCTGTGCGTGCATGCGCTGCCGGCCACCATCGCGGCGCTTCGCGCCCATGTGTTCAACAACGTCATCTGGCCCGATTTCGAGCGCATCCCGAGCACTACTGCGCCCTTCGTCAGTTTTCACGAGATCGCCGTCGGGCAGAGCCTGACCGTCGGCAGCGCCATCGCCAAGCATGTCGAGGTGCTGCCGGCCGTGCACACCGTGCCGGCCTGCGGCTTCGCCGTCTGCCACGCCGGTGGCGGCGCTCATTGGGTCTTTTCGGGCGACACCGAACGCAACCCGCCGTTCTGGGACCGCGTCAATGCGCTCGACGTGGCCGTGCTCGTGATCGAAACCGCCTTCAGCAACCGCGAAAAGGCGCTTGCTGAGCGCAGCCTGCACCTGTCGCCCCTGGCACTCGCCGAAGAACTGGCCCACATCGATCCGGGCAAGCACTACCCGATCTACATCACCCACACCAAGCCGGCGGAGACCGAAGAAATTATGAGCCAGATCCAGGTGCTGAACGGGCAGCTCGCAGGGCTGGGGCAGCGGGATATTCGGTGGTTGAAGGCGAGTGGGGTATTGAGTCTTTGAGGCGAGGCCCGCTTGAGCGACATCTTTGTCGCTGGCGCTGAACAAAGTTGTCGCTATTTGTAAAGGATCGGAAATTTATCACTTGGTTTGTTTGCAAAGCGCTCCGCGTTGCGGGTCACAGATGCTGCGGAATGCATCGCAGCTTCGGCGCGTTGCCGGGGTGGTTAGCAAACCAATCGGGAGTGATAAATGAAGCGTCTTTCTATTGCACGTCATGTGCAGAAGGGTTTTACCCTTATTGAATTGATGATCATGGTGGCGATCATCGGGATTTTGGCGGCTATTGCAATTCCTCAATACCAGACCTACGTGGCGAAATCGCAAGTCTCTCGCGTGATGGCAGAGGCAGGTGCAATGAAGACCGCTATCGAAGCCTGCATCCTTGAAGGGAAGACTGCCGTGGGGATCGCTGCCGGAGAATGCGACCCGCAAGCGACTGGTTCCAACTTGGTAACGGGCACCACTCAAGGGAATGCCATTGCGACTGGTACAGGTGTCCCGCAGGTCACCAATCCGCTCGTCGCCGCGACAACGATTACCGCCACGTTTGGCAACAACGCAGCAGCGGCTCTAGCAGCGGCCAATTCAAACCAGCTCCGTTGGACTCGTGATGCGAACGGTTCATGGTCTTGCACGACCAGCGTCTTGGCAAAATACCGTCCCTCTGGCTGCTCTGCTGGCCTTTGATGACCTTTAGCTTCTTCTCAAAAGCCGCCTGCAAGGCGGCTTTTATATGTAGCTCTCCTGCAGATCCGTATCCGCGCAAATTTGCTGCAGCTTCCTACTCCACAGTCGTCACTTCCCGCCAATTCAACAAACGCAGCGCAGACCCCTTGCCGAAATCGATCGGAGGCTGGGGCTTTTTCTCCTCTACATCGCCGCCCATACCACGGGTCTCGCCGCCCTCGTTATAGATCTGCAGATCGATGATCGCGGAGCCATGGCTGTAATACGCCGCTCCGTTGACTAGCGCTGTGGTTCCCGAGCCGAAGTTCACTGCGTAGATGCGACTTTGACCCGACGGGCTGCATGCATTTCCCGTCGTGAGCAGGCTCGAAAACAGCACCACGCCGTTGAACGAAGTCGGGTTCAGTACCATGCGCCACGCAATGGTCGTGGACTCGTCGACGAAATCATGGAACCAGCCGCGCGTGTCGCCGAAAGTGACCTCGGTCTTCTCGGTGAGGTGGTCTTCGGTGAGCTGCGTCAGCATGCTTCGCGTGATCGGGAAGGTGCCGGCGGAAGCGAAGCTCGCCGCATTGCCGTCCACGATCGCATAGAAGCTCTGCATGGCCGTCGAGCTGATGTCCACAGTGTCGAGCAACCGGCCGGTTCCGAACAGGACGTAGCGCTTCTTCGACTTAGGATCGATTTCGACCAATGGTTGGGTCGTGATCGGTTGCGCATTGCCGTTGGTGGTCGCATCCGTTAGCGTCGCGAGCTTCAGCGGCGACGGGTAGGAGCCCGAACTGCCCTTGGCGGCTGTCACGTCGAACCGCCAGAGTTGCCCGTTCAGGTCGCCGGCATAGATGGCATCGGCGGTGCCATCGGTGAAGTCGGTGATATAGGCGGTCGCCTGCGCGAGACCGTCCGACGCATTGCCGGTTTGCACTTTCTCGAGCAACGCCCCGTTCCTCGGGTTCACGAAGTAGACGTAGCCGAAGCCGTCGCCGTTGTTGTAGCCCGAGGTCAGCACCACCACCCAGCCGTACTTCTTCGTCTTCAGCACGACCGGCGTACCGAAGCTGAAGCCCAGCGTGTTGCCGACGCCGGCCGTGGCCGCGGTGAACTCCCAGAGCACCTTCGTCTTGACGGTGTCCTCGGTCAGCATGTTGGCGGGGTCGGTGATGTCGATGGCGTAGAAGCCCTTGCCGCCTTTGCCAAGGCCGCCGATCAGCAGCGTACGCCAGTTGGCGCCGCTGCCGCTTGCCGCGGTCGTAAAGGTGCCGCCGGCGCTGTTGAAGTCGAGGTCGAAGGCCCTGGGCGTTGCATCGACGTAATAGCGGTGATCGTATTCGGGATTGCCGAGCTGGCGCAGTCCGTCGATCGTCGGCGTGGCCGGGTTGCTGGGGCCTGAGAACAGGGGGCTGGGCACGTAGGCGAACTGTTCCTTGCCGGCGTTCGTGCCTTCGAGGGCACCGTTGAAAGCGTGCAGCATGCCGTCGTTGGCACCCACGTAGACCATGGTCGGCCGGTTCACGTAGGTTCTCTTGAACGCGGCGTATCCTGGATTCACGGTGTTCGAGAGTGGGGCTGCAGGTGGGCCGACGGGCGTGACTTTGGCGTTCACGACGTCGCCGAGCAGCAGCGTGCGACGGCGGTAGGGCTTGCTGTCGTCGGTCGCGGTTCGTTCCTTGCTGCGGTCTCCGCGCAGGTAGTTGAGGAAGTCCGTGCTGTCGTTCCCGGTCGCCCAGGGCGTGTCGAGCGCGGACAGCTGTGCCGACGTGAGGTTGCCGGCGCGGAACGGCACGCCGGCCGTGCCGTTCCACGTCACCACCTGGCGCGCGGTGTCCCAGCCGGTGCCGGCCAACTGGACCTGCAACGTGCTCGCGGTATTCCAGCGCTCATCGGTGGTCGGAACGTCCTTCGGAAAGGTGAGCAGGCTGCCGCTCACGACGCCAGTCCATCCGTTGGAGTCGTATTGGGCCGCATAGGACGCAGCGCCCGACGATGAGATCTGCGCGCTCGACAACGAGAACGAGGTGGTGAAGGACTTGATGGCATTGGCGATGCTGGCGAAGGCGCGGGTCAGGCCGTCCACCATGGCGTCGGGCCGCCCGGCCGTGAAGTAGTTGTCCGGGCGGGGCTGGGTCGTGCCCGTGCTGCGCGTATCGGTGAGCATGTCGGTGCTGGTCGCCCACCAAGCCTGCGGGATGGGGCCCGTGAAGGTGTAGGGATCGAAATCCTTCAGGTCGGAGGGGATCTTGAGACCGCCGAACTTGGCGGCCAGATAGAACTGGTTGTTGGCCTGGAATGCCTGCTCGAGCACGTCGACCCAGTAGGTCTGGACCGTCTGCTTGCCGATGGTGTTGGGCTGGTCGGCCACGTCCGGGCGGATGTCCTTGGCGTTGGCGTCATACGCAAGTCCGGCCATGCGCGCCGAATTGTTGCTGCAGCAATTGTTCGAGATGTTCGTTCGCGTACCGAGGTTGTCGCCCATGCCCTGCAATTGGCCCACCTTGTTGGTCGCCGTGACTGCATTCACGGAAGCGTCGTCCCTGACCTTGGCTGGAAGATCAGGCTCGTCGGCTTTGTTCGTGTTGCCCGGCACGTTCTTGTCGCCGTGGGTGTAGATGTCACCGATGCCCAGCACGAAATTCCGCTGGCACGAATACTGGATGGGATCGTCCCAGTTCTTGATGACCGGAAAACCGTCGAGGCGCGTGGCGGTGGTGGCTTTGTCCGTGGTGTTGAGGTTGCTCCACTCCGGCACGTTGCCCAGGTTCCGGTAGTAGCGCAGCGCGGCGTAATAAAGCTCGCTGACCGGGTCGTTCGACTTGTAGTTGCCCGGCACCAGCTGGCCGAACTTGTTCAAGTAGTTGATCACGCCGCTGTCGCTGATTGTGACGCCGTTGGCACCACTCGCCTTTGCGTCCTCGGAATCAGGGTTGGGGACGAAGACCCCGTTCTCGTCCCACTCCCTCAGCAGGTTGGTGACGTCCGGAACCCCAGGCTCCGGCTTCGTCGGACCGACGAATTTCTGACGCGCCCGCAACACGGCGCCATCGCGCCCGTTGCCGGTTTCGTTGAGGTAGCCGAAGGCGCTGAAGCGCATCCTTCGCGCGTACTGCTGGATCAGGCCCTCGGGCTTCCAGCCAGATGCGTACTGCTTGCAATTGCTTTCCACGCCACCCGGAGCGGTCGGCACGCACACCCGGTTGCGCATCGTGTAATCCTTGGAACCCGCCGCGCTGACATTGCTGGTGAAGATGCTGAAGGCATCGTCGCCTGGCTTCTTCCACCAGAACTGCAGCGTTGCATCGCCACTGTTCTCGTAGTACTCGATCTTGACGTCGAAGCTCTGCCCCGCGGTCAGGGTCACCGTCGTGTCGTAGCTGGTCGCACCCTGGTCGATCCACTTGTCGATCTTGAGAACGTCCGAGATCCACAGGCGCACGCCATCGTCCGCTCGGACGCGGAACGTGTAGGTGCCGGCGACCGGCGCGGTGAAGGCGCCCGTGTACCGTGCCGTGAAGTTGTTCGCGCCCACGTCGGATACAGGCTCTTTCGTGCCCCACGTGTGGTCGGCGGTGTCCTCGGCCACAGTTGCTGTCGGCTTGCCGGAGAAGCCCTTGTTGGCGTTCTTGTAGTACTCGCCCTTCAGCGCCCCGCCAGTGGTTGTGACGCGCATCGCATAGGCAAGGCCATTGACTGCGACGGAAAGGCTGGTCGCGGAAATGAAGGGGGTTGCGCCGGCGATCTCGGCCACAGGCAAGGTGCGGTCGGGAAAGAGGCCCTGACCCGAGTGGTAGCCTTTTTCGAGGATGGTCTCGCTGGGCGTGTCCACCACGCGTCGGCCGCCGGTCATCGCCCATCGGAACGGATCGATGGTCGCGGTCGCGGCCCAGTTCAGGAAATTGCCGCTCCAGGTGCCGGTGACCGCATTGCACTTGCGCCCCGTGGCGACGCCCGTCGGGTTGAAGTAGCTCTTGTCGCCGGTGTTGGTTTCGTTGCGCGTGGTGTCGGCGACGTAGCTGTAGCACTTGTTGGGATCGAAATAGCCCAGGAAGGTGCTGGCGCTGGAATAGTTCGCCGTGTGTGCCGTGCGCGAGGCGGTCGGCCACTCCACTGACAGTGCCAGTGCCAGGTTGCCGGGCACGTTCGAGGTCGAGAACACCGGCTGGTTCGCCAGGCTGGCTGCATGGACGGCGCCGCCCAGGCCCAGCAGGCATGCAGCGGCGGCGAAGGCCCGGGTCAGGCAAGGCACAGGAGTGGACGATGAGTTCATGGCAGGTGCGCGATGCGTCATTCGGGATTTCGGAAAGAGGTCTGCAGGAACACCTGCGTGTCGCGTGGGCCATCCACCCGGATGCTCAGCCGGTAGACGACGGCCTTGGGTGGCGCCGGGCGCCCGGACTCCTGCACGCTGCCGCCGCGCACATCGTTGCTCGCGGGCGCATACACGCAGTTGGCCTTGCCCGGCACGCCGATGTCGTTGCAGAGGCGGTCGATGACGTAGCGCACGCGGACCTGATCCTTGCGCGCGGCATCCTGGATGTCGTTCGCCGTGCTCGCCACCACGTTGAATGCATCGTCGCTGCCGAGCAGCACGGTCGGGATGCCGCGCCCGTTCGACGGCAGTTCCTTCGCGCTGTAGTTGAACGCCTTCGCACTGGCATGGTTGGCCGTGTCGGCAGAGAGCGCACCGCCGGTGTCTTTGTCGAACAGCGCCAGCACCTTGGCCGCGGCCTGTTCGCCCTGGTTGACCAGGTCGCGCTTGAACGCCAGGTTGCCGGCGCTCGACAGCGAGGTGTTCATCGATCGCACCACGGCCACGCCGCCGGCGAGAAGCACCACCAGCACGATCAGGCACAACAGGAGCACGACGCCGCGTTGCTCTGCGCGGTGGGGATGCCGGGAAGGACGAAGGATCATGATCTGGACAGCAGCAGCATGTTGCGCAGCGGGACGGTGAATTCGACGACGCGGTACCGGTACTTGCGCCGGCCGTCTCCGGCCGGAAACGCGACCGCGTCGCGGGCCACGTCCGTGTCGGCAAAGATCTCGGGAATGCCGAAGCTGACGTCGTCCTTCTCGGCAATGCTGCTGCGCAGGATCACCGCAACACGCACGGCCGCGATCTTCTTTGCCGCCTTGGCAAGGTCTTCGGGCGTCTTCCCCGTATTGGCCATCAAGCCGGCCAGGTCGTAGTCCGTCGCATCGGGGGCGGCCCAGCCGTCCAACGTTCCGTTCTCGTCCGTGTCGATGCCGTAGATCGCGTGCATCTCCATGACGCCATCGGCGAGAGCCTGCGACTCGTCATTGCCGTTGATCCGCAGCAGGTCGTGGCTCATCAGCGTGCGGTCGCTGTTCACCCCGAACAGCGTGAACTGGATGTTGCCGCCGGCGTCCGCGATGTTGCCCAGCATGGTGAGATTCGCCGAGCCGCCGATCACCAGGTCGGACAGGGTGGTTCCTGCGCCCGCTGTGTAGTAGTCGCCCTTCAGCGTCAGCAGTTCGTTGGCCGCGGCATCGGCGAAGGCGGGGTCGACCTGCTCGACCAGGCAGTCGGCGACGTCGGGATTGCTGACCAGCGCCACGTCTCGTGCCTTGATGCGCACCGTGTTGTCGAGGCGCAGGATGTCCGCGCTCGCACCGAGAGAAATGATCTGACGCGGCACGTCGCCCGCCGCCGCGTCGCTGCCCATCACCATCAGCACGTCCGAGACGCCGTCGGGCGACTGGCCCTTGCCGATCACCACCGGCAACACGCGAAGGTTGGCGGCGCCGGCCGCACCGCCGAGGAACTTCTCGAACGGCGCCGGAAACGCCGTGGTGCGCGGCAGGATTGCGGCGTTCTTGCGCTTGGCCTGTACCTTGCACCCGAACACGCCCAGGTTCCACGACTGGGTCAGGCCGGAGCCGGCGCTTCGCAGGGCGCGATCAAGCACGTGGGCCGCATAGGCGCCCGTCTGCCCCATGTCGTTGACCGCGGTGGTGGTGCGCTTGGTCGATTCGCCGAAGATAACGGCGCTGGTGACGGCCAGTGTCACCACGAGCCCGATGGCCATGGCGACCAGCAGTTCGACCAGCGTCAGGCCGCGCGCGTGCCGGGCCCCGAAAGTGTGCAGCTTGTAGCTCATGGCGGCAGGACGACGATGCGCGTCGTGAGTTGGCTGTCGGTGTCGTGCGAGGGCGCGCGCCATTTGATGGTCACGTTGGCCGCAATGCCGTCGACCTCCACCTCGCCGACGCCGGCGGGCAGGCCGCCGGTCGTCGGCTCGGCCACGCGCTCTTTCCATTGGTCGAGCTTTTCGGCGGGAAGGGTCGCCGATCCATGGAGCACCATCTGGGCGGCGACCTCGTTGGCAAGCAACGCCGCGCGGTTGCGGTCTTCGGCATCGTTCGAAAAGCCGATGGCGCGCGCCTGCAGGCCGATGAGGCCCAGCAAGCCGAGCGAAAACAACAGCACCGAAACAAGTATTTCGAGCAGCGCCACGCCGGCTTGCGCACGGCGGCGAAGAGGGCCCGGCTTTCTCTTGTTCATGACTGGCAACCGTCCGGATGGCTGTCCGAAAGAGTCTTGGCGGGATCGCAGAGGCGCACCTGGCCGCCCAATGCCACCGTGACCTTCAACTGGCGATCGCCTTCGACCTCGTCGCTCATGCGAACGGTGAAGGCATGCACCGGAGGCGTTCCGGACGGGAGCTCGCACTCCGCATCGGTCACACCGGGGCTGGCATTCTCAGCCAGGCGGCCGATCGAACTGAAGCAGAGCGCCATGGGCCCGTCGATCACCACACCCGAGCCGACATCACGCAGGATGCCGGCTTCGATGAAAGCGCTGCCCCCCCCCAGCCGCCAGTGCCACCGTGCTGATGGCCCAATTGCTTCCGTTCGCCTTGGCCGTGTAGCCGTTCGCCTTGGGCTTGTCTTCCGTCAGCGAAAAGACCACCTGGCGGCTTCGGCGCGTGGCCTCGGCCTGGGCGTTCCGCAGTCCGTTCTGGAGCGAATCGGCCACCGTGCGGACCTTGTTGTTGCGCACCCAGCCGATCATCGACGGCATGGCCAGCGCACCCAGCAAGGCCAGGATCGCCACGGTGACGATCATCTCGACCAGGGTGAAGCCCCGCGCGCGCGGGAGGGCCCGCTGGTTCAGCACGCCTGCCCTTTCTTCACGATCCAGGAGGTGTCGCAAGTGCTGGTCCAGCCCGACCATCCCGAGGGCATCTTGGCCGTGGCGCGGACGTTCTGGTGGTCGATCGTGTAGATCACATCCTCGGCGGGTCCCGACCCGGTCGCCCTGAGCCTGAAGGTCGTGGCGGTGGGCGCGTCGGCGTCTGCGCAAGAGACCTCGAATTTGCCGAAGGTGCGCTTCTTGACATCGACGCCGGCATTGCAAGGCGGCAGGATGGTTGCGGAAACCTTCGCGTAGGTCCGGTTGTCCTGGTAGTAGCGTTCCATGTCGGCGCGCATGGCGGCCAGTGCGTTGGTGCCGTCGACCAGATGGCCGCGTCGCACATAGTCCTGGTAGCTGGGGATCGCGATGGCGGCAAGGATCCCGATGATCGCGACCGTGATCATCACTTCGATCAAGGTGAAACCTTGTAGATGCTTCATGCGCGGGTGCGAAATAGGGTGGTTCATGGCAGATCTTTCGCGCTCGGGCATGCGCCGAAGCGCCCAAGACACAGTTGGGTGACGTTCGTCCAAGAATGTCTCCAAATGTTTCTTTTTGCAAAACCGCTCGTCTCCCGCTCACAGCCATTCGTCGGCCGCTCGTCGGCACAATCGGCCGAATGACTTCCCGCGCAGCCACGTCCGTCGAGGCCGTCGCTCTTTCTCCGAACGTTGTCCTCGGCCTCCGTGCCGGGCTGGTGGCGTTTCCCTTCCTCTGCCCGCTGGTCGCGGGCCCTTCGGTCCAGGCCTGGCAACTCCTCGCCACCTGGCTCTGCGTCGCGGCGATGCTGTTCGCGATGCCGGCCGGCCTGCCGGCGCGCCGTGTCCGGGCTTGGTTGGCCGCTTGCGCGGCCGCCATCGTGCTGTCTTCCTTGTTCGTGGCCTCACCCGGCACGGCGGCGCTGTGGCTTCCGCCCGTGGTGGCGCTCGGCGGCGTGGTGGCCGCGGCCTGCGTGGGTGCCGGCATGGCGCGCGGCGGCCCGTCGATGGCGGCCGTGCTGGCCTGGGGCGTGCTGGTCGCGGGCCTGGTCAGCGCGGTGCTCGGCCTGCTGCAGTACTACGGCCTGGCCGAGCCGCTGGTGCCCTGGACCACCACGCCCGCGCTGGGGCAGGCTTACGGCAACCTGCGCCAGCGCAACCAGTTCGCCACGCTGATCAGCATGGCGCTGGTGGCGGCACTCTGGATTCATGCGACACGGCAGCAGCCATCGGCGCGGGGCGGCCGCTGGTCGGCGTCGGCCATCCTGCTGCTGCTCGTGGCCGCGGCTGCGTCGACATCGCGCACCGGCTTGCTCCAGCTGCTGTCGATCACCGGCGTGGTCTCCTGGATTGCTTGGCAGGAGCGGTGCAGGGCGAAAACAAAACCAGAAGGAAGTGCCCGCTTCGTGCTGCCGCCTTCCTGGGCCTTGCTTGCGATGATTCCGATCTACTTCGCCTTGGCCTGGCTGCTGCCGCAGCTCGCTGCTGGCGAGGTCGAAGGCATGATGCGCCGACTGCAGGAGGGCGCGCCCGGCGACCACACGCGGCTGGTGCTCTGGCGCAACGTGCTTTCGCTGATCGCCGAGCGCCCCTGGGTGGGTTGGGGCTGGGGCGAGCTTTCGTTCGCGCACTTCAGCACCTTGTACGAGGGGTCGCGATTCCCCGAGATCCTCGACAACGCGCACAACCTGCCGCTGCACCTGGCGGTCGAGCTGGGCGTGCCGGTGTCGGTGCTGGTCTGCGGCAGTTTCGCGTGGATGGTGTGGGCGGCACGGCCCTGGCGCGAGCATGATCCCGCTCGGCTCATGGCGTGGGGCATGCTGGGCGCTGTCACGCTGCACAGCCTGCTCGAATATCCGCTCTGGTATGGGCCGTTCCAGCTGGTCTTCGGGCTCTGCCTCGGCCTGTTGTGGCCCAGGTCGCCCAATGGGAAGCCGCGCGCCAAGCCGCGGTGTCTCGCGCCGCCGGTGCCGGCTTCGGCCGCCGCGGCCGTGCTGCTCGCAGTGGTCGGCTATGCCGGCTGGGACTACATCCGGGTCAGCCAGATCTACCTGCCGCGCGACGAGCGCCTGCCGGCTTACGAAGACGACACGCTCGCCAAGGCGCGGCGATCCTGGCTGTTCGCGCGGCAAGCGGGCTTCGCCGGGCTGACGCTCACGGCCGTGACGCCGGCCAACGCCGCCGCCGTGCACGCGCTGGCCGAGCGGACGATGCACTTTTCGCCCGAGCCACGCGTGATCGTCAAGCTGATCGAGAGCGCCGAACTGCTCGGCCGGCACGCCGAGGCGCGCGCCCAGGCCGAACGCTTCCGCATCGCCTTTCCGGGCGAATACGAGCGCTGGCTACGGGGCGAAGCCACTGACCGCCGCGGCGCGCCGTAGCGCCCAAAGCTGTCAGCCGGCCACGTAGCTCCCCGACTTGCCGCCGTGCTTCTCGCGCACATGCACGTCGGTGATCCGCATCCCCCGGTCCACGGCCTTGCACATGTCGTAGATGGTGAGCAGCGCCACCTGCACGGCGGTCAGGGCTTCCATCTCGACACCGGTCGGGCCCACGGTCTCCACCGTGGCGGTGCAGGTCACTTGCGGTGCCTGGCCCGTCTCGGCCAGCGTGAACGCGAGCGCGACGCGCGTGAGCGCCAACGGGTGGCACAGCGGGATCAGGTCGCTGGTCTTCTTGGCCGCCTGGATGCCGGCGATGCGCGCGATGCCGAGCACGTCGCCCTTCTTCGCGGTGCCCGTCTGGATCAGGGCCAGCGTGGCGGGCTGCATCTCGATGCGGCCGGTCGCCACGGCCACGCGGTGCGTGGCGGGCTTGGCCGCAACGTCGACCATGTGGGCCTGGCCCTGCGCGTCAAAATGGGTGAGGGAACTACTCATGGGGTGAACATTCCGTGGGGAGATGCATCATACGAGCCCGAGCCATCGACGAGGAATGCCGCGCTTGACGACCACTTCTGCCAAGACCCCGAGACCCTCTTCTGCCGTGCCTGTGCTGCGATCGCTCTGTGCGGCCGTGCTGATCGCGTCGCAGGTGCTGCTGCCGGTGCCGGCCCGGGCGCAGCTGCAGGTGCTGCCGGGCCTGGGCGATGGCGGCGAGATGACCGCCAGTGCCGAACGCCAGCTTGGCGACCAGATTGCGCGCGAGCTCTATCGCGACACCGACTACGTCGACGATCCGGTGGTCGGCGCCTACGTGCGAGAGATCTGGCAGCGCTTGCTAGCGGCAGCGCGCCAGCGCGGCGAGCTCACGCCCGAGCTCGACGAGCGCTTTGCCTGGGTGGTGCTGCTCGGGCGCGACCGCAACATCAATGCCTTTGCGCTGCCGGGCGGCTACCTCGGCCTGAACATGGGCCTGATCGCCGCGGTGGGCAGCCGCGACGAACTGGCGACGGTGCTCGGCCACGAGCTGTCGCACGTCACGCAACGCCACATCTCGCGCATGATGAATCAGCAGGGCAAGCAGATGCCGCTGATGATCGCGGGCCTGATCCTCGGCATGATCGCGGCCAGCAAGAGCCGCAATGCCGATGCGGGGCAGGCCGTCATCATGGGCAGCCAGGCGCTCTTCATGCAGAACCAGCTGAGCTTCTCGCGCGACATGGAGCGCGAGGCCGACCGCGTGGGCTTCGGCGTGATGACGCAGGCCGGCTTCGCGCCGCAGGGGGCGGCCACCATGTTCGAGAAGCTGCAGTACGCCTCGCGGCTCAACGACAACGGCTCGTACCCGTACCTGCGCAGCCATCCGCTCAATTCCGAGCGCATTTCCGACATGCAGGGGCGCTTCCAATTTCGCATGGATGCAGTCGAGCCCTTGCCGCTCGCCATGGACCACGCGATGGTGGCCGCGCGCGCCCGCGCGCTCACGCGGCCGGGCGTCGATGTGCTGCGGCTCTGGATCGATGCGGCCGGCAGCGGCGAGTTCGCGCGCAGCAGCCCGGCCCAGCAGGCGGGCACGCTGTACGCCGCGGCCTTCGCGGCCAAGGAACTGCGCGACCACAAGGCCGCCGGTGCGTTGGCCGAGCGGCTCGCGGTGCGCACGGCCGACGACGCTTCCGCCGCCAAGCTGGCCCGCTGGCTGCAAGCCGAGATCGCATTGGCGTCCGGCGATGCGCCGCGCGCCGCTGGCCTGCTCGATGTCAAGTCGAAAGAGCGGCCCGAGATGCTGCTCGCGGCCGATGCCGCCGTGGCAACGCGCCAGCCCGCGCCGCTGGTGCCGGTGCTGCGCGACTGGGTGGCCGCGAACCCGCGCGACGCGACGGCGTGGCGCGCGCTGGCCAGCCTGTACGGCGCGCAGAACGACACGGTGCGCGCCGTGCGTGCTGAGGCCGAGGCCAACGTGGCGATCCTCGACTATCCGGCGGCGCGCGACCGCCTCAAGGCGGCGCAGGAACTCATGCGCCGGCCGGGCACGCCCGTCGATCACTACGAGGCCTCGATCATCGACAGCCGCGCGCGGGCGGTCGACGTGCTGGTCAAGCGGCAGGCGGAAGAGCCGCCGCTCAGGTAGCGCGGTGGCTCAGCGTTTCGAGAGCAGGCCGCCGAGCGCGGCCTCGATGAGGAGGCCCAGCAGCGAATAGATCAGCGAGCCGATCAGTGCCGCCAGGAAGCCATTGACCTGGAAGCCTCCGAGCAGCCCCGAGGCGGCCCAGAACAGCAGCGCATTGATCACGAACAGGAACAGCCCGAGCGTGACGATCGTGACCGGCAGCGTCAGCACCACCAGCACGGGCCTGACGACCATGTTGAGCAAGCCGACGATGGCGGCCGCGATCAGTGCCACCCCGAAGTTGTTGATCTGGACGCCGGGATAGATGTAGGCCACCGCAAGCAGCGCCACGGCACTGAGCAGCCATTTGATGATGATGCGCATGGCCGCAGGATAACCCAGGCACCCTGAAAAACAACGAGCCCCGGGGCGTTGCCGCACCGGGGCTCGTCGGGGAAGCGCTGCGCGCCTATTCGGCCAGTTCGTTGGCCAGCACCAGCAGCGTGCCCATGCCCATCACGGCACCCGGGAAGGTCCAGCCCGACTGGCGCCGCGGCGCCTGGTCGGGCGTGATCGGCTCGAGGTCGACGCCGATCTTGGGACGCCGGGCGTCGACGACGTGCGTGGCGGCATGCTCGCGCTTCAGCTGCTGCGTGAGCTCGGTGAGCGGCCCCTTGGCGAGCACCGGCGTGACCTGCCCGCCATTGCGCTCGAGCAGCGGCAGCAACTGAGCCTGCACCTTGCTGAACCACTTGGCGCGCCAGTTCTCACGCGCGCTATGGCTCACCCATTTGCTGATGCGGTGTGTCATGCGGGGTGCGCAGGCAACGAGCACCCAATGCCGGGCCACCACGCTGTCCGCGTCCGGAGCGAGTTCGGCGAACTGCTCTGCGGCGTAGCCGGCGTCGTCGACATAGAGAATGATCTTTTCCACGGTCCGCTCCTCGGTGGGATGGTGAGAGTGGCAGAGGCTGCCCGCTGGGCGAGTGCGGCCTCTGCGGCGATCAGCTGCCGGTGCTGGTGGCGGTTTCGGCAGGAGGATGCCGGCGCGCCTGGCGCATGGCCACCCACTTGCCGATGACCAGCACCAGCAGCGCACCGAAGATGCCCGCGCCGTAGCGGATCAGGTCGGTCTGCGGCACCTTCGGCACCCAGGTCCAGGCGGCGGTGTTCGCCAGGGCGGGGTCGGACACGGCCATCGTGCCGGCAATCCAGCCCAGCAGCATGCCACCGAGCGTGATGATCATCGGGAAGCGGTCCATCAGCTTGATGACCAGCTGGCTGCCCCAGACGATGATCGGGATGCTCACGAGCAGGCCGAAGATCACGAGCGGCATCTGGTGTGCTTCGCCGGCGCCCTGTGCGGCACCCGCAATGGCGATCACGTTGTCCACGCTCATCACGAGGTCGGCAATGATCACGGTCTTGACCGCACCCCAGAGCTTGTCGCTGGCGGCGATGTTGCCGTGCGCATCGTCATGGTCGGGCGCAAGCAGCTTCACGCCGATCCACAGCAGCAGCACGGCACCGGCCAGCTTCAGGAACGGAATGGCCAGCAGCGTGAGCGCAAAGAAGATCAGGATGACCCGCAGCACGATGGCGCCTGCCGTGCCCCACAGGATGCCCTTCGTGCGCTGGGCGGGTGGCAGCTTGCGGCATGCCAGGGCGATGACGACGGCGTTGTCGCCGCCGAGCAGGATGTCGATCATGATGATCTGACCGACCGCGACCCAGAATTCCGGGGTCATGAACTGTTCCATAGATTCCTCTTGTCTTCGTGCGTGGCCGTCGATTCCGGGTGGAAGCGGCGGTCCGGCGCATGCGTTGCGTTTCGATTCATCCCGTGCAGGAAGTTCGAAGCGTGACGAAGACCGGGGTGACGACCGGGAGTCAGGAACGCTTCGACCAAACCTGCGCAGGTTCAAATCGAAGGTCTTGCTCGACGACACGCACCCCAAAGCAAGGCACGCGTCGCCCGACAGGCCGGAAGTGTTGTGCTTCGTATTGACGACCTGTCGATTCCCGCCATCGTGAATGGCAGTCGGGAGCTACTCCCCTTCGTGCGCGAATTAGATCATCGCGGCCCCCGATCTGGCAACCGAAAGTTTTCGGCAGTTTTGCACGGCTGGCTGGAAAGCCTTGTTAAATCTGCCTTGTGAGCTATCGAATTCATAGCGCTGATTAACCTCCGGCGGCCCTCGGGAATTGCGGGACTATGATCGCCGCTCGCTGTTTCTTCTCTCCCATGGCCGCCATTCACATCACCGACATCGAGGCCGCCATCAACCATTGGCGCGCCAAAAGTCCCTCGCCTGACGGCATCACCCTGGCGCCGGAATTGCGCGCACTCGCCGAGGTCTACGCCCTCATGGTGTTCCACCACGAGGACGAGGTCGCCGAAGCCGGTTTCCCCGCCGAGGCCTGGGCCGCCTGGCTCGACTGGTACCACAGCACCCCCGACACGCCCTGCATCGCGATCTGCTCCACCAGCCAGGGCGACGACGAATGCAAGGGCTGCGGCCGCAGCTTCGACGAGGTGCAGCACTGGCCCGCGATGACGCCGGCCGAAAAGCGCGTCACCTGGCGCCGTATCACCATGGAAGATTCGGCATGGCGCTTCAACCGCTATGCGGAACGTGCGCGCGAGGTCGAGCCGCCGCAGTGGCCCGACGACCCGGCCGAGCCGCTCGGCCCGGACGACACCCCCTGAAAGGCCAGCGCATGCGCCGCCTCGCCCAAGCCCCCAACCTCGCGATCGCCACCCTGTGGGTGCATGCCTTGCGCGAGGAGGGCATCGAGGCCAGCGTGCAGCGCGAATTCCTCGGCGCCGCGATGGGCCACCTGCCGCCCGATCAGTGCCTGCCCGAGATCTGGATCGACGACGACAGCCGGTTCGAGCTGGCGCAGCAGGTGCTGCATGCGGCGCAGCACCGGCCGCAGCGCGATTGGCGCTGCAGCTGCGGCGAGCGCGTCGAGGGGGGCTTCGAGCAGTGCTGGCAGTGCGGCCGCATGATGCCGGCTGCCTGACGAAAAACCGAGAGAGGCGCCCCGCCTACTTCCAGCGCTTCAGCTCGACGTCGATGCTGCGGCTGGCGTCGCCCAGCGTCAGCGTGTTCTCCTGGATCGTCGCCTGCAGCTGCATGCTGCGCTGCGCGAGCAGGGCCAGCGCCTGCGAGGCTTCGGTGGGCACGCGGTACACCTGCAGGTTCTGAGGCCGCGCAAGCTTGCCTTCAATGCCGCGCCACCAGATCTCGGCCGCATGGTTAAAGCAGTAGACGATCACCTCGTCCGCCTTGCCGCAGGCCTTGATGACGGGTTTGTCCTCGGGCTGGCCGACCTCGATCCAGAGCTTGGTCTCGCCCGTGAAGTCGCGCAGCCAGACGTCGGGCTCCTCGACGTTCGACAGTCCCGCGCCGAAGGCCAGCGTGCCGTCGCCGTGGCACACGTCCTGCAGCTTGTGCGCATTGAGCGCCAGCGCGACGAGCCGGATCATCATGCGCTCGTCGGTTTCGCTGGGATGGCGCGCCAGCGTCAGCGCATGGTCGGCGTAGTAGCCGTGGTCGATATCGGCCACCGCGACGGTGGCCTTGAAGATGGTTGATTTGAGGGCCATGGGTGCGCGAGTGTAGGCGCCCCCTCAGATTCGATTGGCGAGCTCCGCCGCCTTGCCCACGTAGCTCGCGGGCGTCATGGCCAGCAGCCGCGTCTTCTCGGCCTCGGGAATGTCGAGCGAGCGGATCAGCCCGTGCAGCGCCTCGGCCGTCACCGTCTTGCCGCGCGTCACTTCCTTGAGCTGCTCGTAGGCGCCTTGCACGCCGTAGCGGCGCATTACCGTCTGGATCGGCTCGGCCAGCACTTCCCACGAGGCATCGAGATCCTCCGCGAGCGCTTCCTCGTTGATCTCGAGCTTGCCGAGGCCCGTGGCCAGGCTGGCATAGGCCAGCGTCGCGTAACCGAAGGCCACGCCGATGTTGCGCAGCACGGTGCTGTCGGTCAGGTCGCGCTGCCAGCGGCTGACCGGCAGCTTCTCGCTGAGGTGGCGCAGCACCGCATTGGCCAGCCCCAGGTTGCCTTCGGCGTTCTCGAAATCGATCGGATTGACCTTGTGCGGCATGGTCGAGGAGCCGATCTCGCCCTTCTTGAGCCGCTGCTTGAAGTAGCCCAGGCTCACGTAGCCCCAGATGTCGCGCGAGAAATCCACCAGGATGGTGTTGGTGCGCGCCACCGCGTCGAACAGCTCGGCCATGTAGTCGTGCGGCTCGATCTGGATGCTGTAGGGCTGGAAGCTCAGGCCCAGGCCGAGCGGCGCGGGCGTTTCGACCACCTTGCGGCTGAACGCCTCCCAGTCGAAGTCGGGCCAGGCGGCGAGATGCGCGTTGTAGTTGCCCACCGCCCCGTTCATCTTGCCGAGCAACTGCACGGCCGCGATCTGGGCGCGGGCCTTCGACAGCCGCACCGCCACGTTGGCGATTTCCTTGCCGACCGTGGTCGGGCTCGCGGTCTGGCCGTGGGTGCGCGACAGCATCGACACGCCTGCGAACTGGTGCGCCATCTCGCGCAGCTTGGCGATCAGCCCGTCGATGGCGGGCAGCAGCACCTTCTCGCGGGCGGCCTGGATCTGCAGCGCGTGGCTGGTGTTGTTGATGTCCTCGCTGGTGCAGGCGAAGTGGACGAACTCGGCGGCAGCCAGCAGTTCCGGCCGCGCCTCGAACTTGGACTTGATCCAGTATTCGACCGCCTTCACGTCGTGGTTGGTGGTCTTTTCGATCTCCTTGATCGCGAGCGCATCAGCTTCGGAGAAGTGCGACACCAGGCCCAGCAGGTACTTGCGGGCGCCGCCCGTGAGCGGCTTGAATTCGGCGAAGCCGCAGTCCGACAGTGCGATGAACCATGCCACCTCGACCTGCACGCGCCGGTGCATGTAGCCCTGTTCGCTCATCAGCGGGCGCAATGCCGCGAGTTTGGCCGCATAGCGGCCGTCCAGTGGGGAGAGGGCGGAGACGGTGGAGAAGCTCATGCCCGAATTTTAGGCGGGCCGCCGTCCCGCATCCGCGACAGTTCGCAGGCTGCACTTTTCGGCCTTCCCCTAAAATGGCATCGAACAAACGTTACCAATCCAGAGGGAGAGAGTCTTCATGAAACTGATCGGATCGGCCGCCAGCCCCTATGTGCGCAAGGTGCGCGTGGTGTTGGCCGAGAAGCGGCTCGACTACCAGTTCGTGCTTGAAGACGTCTGGTCCGCTGACACCACCATCGCGCAGTCCAACCCGCTCGGGAAGGTGCCTTGCCTCGTCATGGAAGGCGGCGACGCGATGTTCGATTCCCGCGTGATTGTCGAATACCTCGACACCCTGTCTCCCGTGGGCAAGCTCATTCCCCAGCAGGGCCGTGAGCGCGCCGAGGTCAAGACCTGGGAGGCGCTGGCCGATGGCGTGATGGATGCGGGCGTGCTGTGGCGCCTCGAGGCGACCTGGAGCGGCCGCGGCGACGCCGAGCGCAGCACGGCCTGGATCGCGCGCCAGCGCGCCAAGGTCGAGGGCGGCATTGGGGCCATGGCCAAGGGGCTCGCCGACAAGCCCTTCTGCAGCGGCATCCACCTGAGCCTTTCGGACATCGCGGTGGGTTGTGCGCTCGGCTGGGTCGGGCTCCGCTTTCCCGAGATCGACTGGCGCGGCGCGCACGGCAATCTGGCCAAGCTGTACGACAAGCTGATGCTGCGGCCCAGCTTCATCGATACGCAACCGTGAAAAAAGGCGCCTCTGGCGCCTTTTTCAATGGCGGGAAGCCTTTCAGCTGCGCCTGTTCCCATCAAACAATACAAAAATGCTGCGAGGCGCCCCGACGCGAAGGAGGGAGGGAGGGAGGAGGAGAAGAATCACCTCGGGATTTCAACCAGACTGGACGCCTGGAAGACCTCGCAACATGAAAAACCGGAGAGCATTTGGCTGCCCACGCTCGTTATGAGCACAGTGTGCCAGCCCGGTTCCCGCCCCAGTGGTAAACGTTTGTGACCATCGGTTGCGACACGTCATCAGGTTTCAGTTCGCTGCGAGCTGGCCTTCGATGGCCTTCACGAAGGCGGCCTCATCCGGCGCCGTCATGCTCGACCAGGCCTGCACCACTTTGCCGTCGCGCCCGATCAGGTATTTGTAGAAATTCCATTTCGGTGTCGTGCCCGAAGCGAGCGCGAGCTGCTTGAACAGCGGGTTGGCCTCCGCGCCGCGCACCGAGGTCTTGGCGAACATCGGAAACTTCACGCCGAAGGTGCTTTCGCAGAAATCGGCGATTTCCTTGTTGGAGCCCGATTCCTGCGAGAAGTCGTTGGACGGAAAACCGAGCACCACGAGGCCGCGCGCCCGATATTTGCTGTCGAGTGCCTCCAGCCCCTTGTATTGCGGGGTGAAGCCGCAGAAGCTCGCGGTGTTCACCACCAGCACCACCTTGCCCGAATACTGGCACAACGACTGGGGTTTCTCGTCCTGCAGGCGCGGGAACGAGTGCTGAAGCACTGCCGGGCACGCGGCGCCTGCGGCCGCCGCCGCGGCTGGCGGGTTCGCTGCACCGGCGGAGGCCTGCGCGAGCGCGGTGCCGGGGGCCAGCAGGCCTGCAGCGATGGCGGCAAGCGGCCAACGAAAGGGGATTCGCATGGGAACTCCTGGTGTCAATAAGTGCACGAATCCGGCGTATCGGACACTGCGTACAAACGCATCATCGCCCGTCTGTCACAGGCAGGCCAAGCTCAGCCGACTAAAATCGACGGCCTTAGAAAGATTTTGATGCTTTATCCAGAACTCTTCAGACAACTCGAATCCGTCCGCTGGGACATGGACAAGGACATTCCCTGGCAGTCGTTCGATGCGTCACTGCTGTCTGATGAGCAGGCGCAAACCATCAAAATGAACGCCATCACCGAGTGGGCGGCGCTGCCGGCCACCGAGATGTTCCTGCGCGACAACCGCCACGATAGTGATTTCTCGGCCTTCATGTCGATCTGGTTCTTCGAGGAGCAGAAGCATTCGCTGGTGCTCATGGAGTACCTCAAGCGCTTCAGCCCCCAGCATGCGCCGACCGAGCAGGAGCTGCACGAGGTCCGCTTCGATTTCGACCCGGCGCCGCCGCTCGAGACGCTGATGCTGCACTTCTGCGGCGAGATTCGCCTCAACCACTGGTACCGCCGCGCCGCGCAGTGGCATACCGAGCCGGTCATCAAGCACATCTACACCACGCTGAGCCAGGACGAGGCCCGCCATGGCGGCGCGTACCTGCGCTACATGAAGCGCGCGATGGAAAAATTCGGCGACGAGGCGCGTGCCGCCTTCACCAAGGTCGGCGTGCTGATGGCCAGTGCACGCCGCACCGCGCAGGCGCTGCATCCGACCAACCTGCACGTCAACAAGGCGCTGTTCCCGAACGACACGATCCAGAGCCGCATGCCCGACCCAGACTGGCTCGAGCACTGGCTCGACAAGCAGATCAAGTTCGATGCGGTCTGGGAGAGCAAGGTCGGCGAGCGCATCCTGCACAACCTGAGCCTGCTGATGGACCGCAGCTTCAAGACCGTGCAGGAACTCAACCGCTACCGCAAGGAACTGGCCGCGACCGTCGCGCCCAAGTCCGAGTACCAGGGCGCCTGAGCCCGGTCGGCCCTGCCCGGGCGGCGCGCCTGTCACAAAACCGGTTGGTCGCCCGTCTTGCGAGCATGGACGACCCGACCCTCGCTTTCGACAGCCACCGCCGCCGCCTTCAAGGCATCGCCTACCGCATGCTCGGCTCCGTTGCCGAGGCAGAAGAGGTTGTGCAGGACGCCTGGCTGCGCTGGCATGAAGTCGACAAGGCCCGCCTCGAGAGTGCCGAAGCCTGGTTGGTCACCGTCGTCACCCGCCTCTCGATCGATCGTCTGCGCGCCGCCAAGGTTCAGCGCGAGCATTACATCGGCGCCTGGATGCCAGAGCCCACGCTCACTGAGGGGCCGACCTCGCCTGAAGCGCTGCTCGAGCGCGCGGACAACGTCTCGATCGCCTTCCTTGCCGTGCTCGAACGCCTCGCACCGGAGGCACGCGCCGCGTTCCTGCTGCGCGAAGTGTTCGACGCCGACTACGACGAGATCGCCAGCACGCTCGGCAAAAGCGAGGCCGCCTGCCGGCAGCTGGTACACCGCGCGAAGGCCCAGCTGCAGGAGGCGCGCCCGCGCTTCGTGGTGCCGCGCGAGACCCACGAGCGCCTGCTGCGCGCCTTTGCCGATGCCGCGGCGCGCGGCAGCCTGCACGATCTCAAGGCGCTGATGGCCGAAGACGCCGAGCTGATCGGCGACGGTGGCGGCAAGGTGCAGACCTTCAGCAAGGCGCTGCGCGGCAGCCGGCGCGTGGCGCTGCTCTACTTCGCGCTCTGGCGCCGTATGGGCGCGGCGGTCCGTATGGAATTCGTCGACATCAATGGCGAGCCGGGCCTGCTGCGCTTCATCGACGGGCAGCTCGAATCGGCACAGACCTTCGAGATCGACGGCGAGCGCATCGCGCGCATCCGCGTGCAGCGCAATCCGGACAAACTGGCGCGCATTGCAAGCCGCTATGCGTCGAAATAGGCAGGCTGCCCCGGCTCAGCGGCGCTCGACCACCACAGGCGCGATGCGCAGGTTCTCGCGCAGCTGCGAAACGACCTCGCCGGCCGCTTCGCGCGACACAAAAGGCCCGGCCTGCAGCCGGTGCGTGCCGGCCTCGCTGAACACCCGCAGTTGCGGCGCCAGCGCAGGCAGCCCACGCGCCGCCTCGCCCAGCAGGCGCTGTGCACCGTCTTGCTCGCGGAACGCGCCGAGCTGTACCCAGAAGCCGGCGGTCGAAGCCGGGGAGGGCGTTGCGGCGGATGCCGGGCTGGGCGCTGTCGGTGCGGCCAACGGTTCCAGCGGCGCGAGGTCGGTCACCACGATCGGCGCCCGCGGCGGCGGCGTGTCCGGCGCGGCGGGCAGCGCGGCCTGGGCAGCGGGCGCGACCGGCGTCGGCGGCGTCACGGGCATGGTCACCGCTTCGGGCGCATTCGCCGCCACCGGCGCGACCCAGGCTGCGGGCACCGCTACCGAGGCGTCGGCGACGCGCGGCGTCGCGGCACGACCGGCCGCGGCATAGGTGGTGCTGCCCGCGTCGCGCCGCCAGGCGCCGGTGCTGATGTCTTCGTTCGTGATGCGCTCGATCTCGACCGGCGCCACGCCGCGCAAAAGGTCGAGCTTGAGCGCCGCGGTGTAGCTCAGGTCGATGATGCGGCCGTCGACGAAAGGCCCCCGGTCGTTCACGCGCACGATCACCTCGCGGCCGTTGGCCGGGTTGCGCACGCGCACGTAGCTCGGCAGCGGCAGCGTCTTGTGCGCGGCCGTCATGGCGTACATGTCGTAGGGCTCGCCGCTCGCGGTCGATGCGCTGTGGAACTTGCGCCCGTACCACGAGGCGATGCCCGATTCGCGGAAAGGCCGGTCGTCGGTGATCGGCTGGTAGGCGCGGCCCAGCACCGTGTAGGGCTTGCTCGTGCCGCCGCTCGCGCGGATGGGCTCGATGCGGGGCTCGGCGTCGGGCACGCGGTCGAGGCCGGCGGGAATGCTCGCCGCCGGTCCGTCGCGGCCGCCGCGCGGACCGCTGGCGCAGCCCGCGAGAAGCACCGCGAGCGCCAGCGCGCATGCGGCCCAGGGTGCATGAAGACGGGCGGCGGCCCTCATCCGCCGAACACCGCTTTCCAGAGCGCGAGCATCGCGTCGCGTTGGGCCGCCAGCGCCGTCGGCGCGACCTGGGTCGGTTCCTCGTTGAGGCGCGCGCGGTGCTGCACGCGCCGCAGCTCGCGGTAAGCGGTGGCGGCCGCGCGGCCGACCCCTTCGGGCAGCAGCCCCGCCGCTTCGGCGCGCAGCAACAGTGCGATGTTGCCGAGGTTCGGTATGAGCTCCGGGTGTTCCGCCGACGACGACAGCACGAGGAACTGCAGCACGAACTCGGCGTCGACCATGCCGCCGGGGCTGTGCTTGACGTCGAATCGGTCGGCCTTGACCGGCCGGGCGCTGCGCACCTTGTTGCGCATCGCGATGATCTCGGCCTTCAGCGCCTCGCGGTCGCGCGGCGCCACGATCACGGCCTCGCGCACCTGGTCGAAACGCTCGCCGAGCGCTGCGCTGCCGAGCACGTAGCGCGCGCGCGTCATCGCCTGGTGTTCCCAGGTCCACGCGGTGTTGCTGCCGCGGCCAAGCTGGTAGCGCTCGTAGGCTTCGAAGCTGGTCGTCAGGAGGCCCGAGTTGCCGTTGGGTCGCAGGGCCGTGTCGATCTCGAACAGGTCGCCTTCGCGCGTCTTCACGGTGAGCCAGTTGATCAGCTTGCGCACGTAGGCGGCGTAGACCTCTCCGGCGCGCTCGTCGTCGTCGTCGTAGACGAACACGATGTCGAGGTCGCTTCCGTAGCCCAGTTCCTTTCCGCCGAGCTTGCCGTAGCCGATGATCGCGAACTGCGGCACCTCGCGGTGCCGGTTGCGCACATGCGGCCAGCACCAGCGTGCCGTCACGCGCAGCGTGGCGTCGGCCAGCGCGCTCAGGTCGTCGGCCACCTGCTCGACCGTGAGCCGGCCGTCCACGTCGCGCGCGAGCGTGCGGAACACCTCGGCATGGTGGGCGTGGCGCAGCAGGTTCAAGAGCCGCTCCTCGTCGGCCTCGCCGGTGCGGGTCAGCGACGCATGGCGCGCCTCGAGCTCGCTCTCGAATTCGGCCGCGACGAAGCGGCCCGAGAGCATCTCGTCGCTCGCAAGTTCGTCGATCACGCCCGGGTGCTGCATCAGGTAGCGCGCGGGCCACTTGGCGGCGCCCAGCAGGCGCAGCAGGCGCTCCTGTACGGCGGGCCGCTCGACCAGCAGCGCCAGGTAGCTTTCGCGCCGCAGCAGCGGTTCGATCCAGTCGGCCCAGCGCAATGCAGCCTCGACGTGGCGCGGCGTCTGCCCCGGTCCGTCGCCGTCGGGTTCCTCGAGCCATTGCCCGGTGCGCTGCACCAACTGCCGCAGCCGCGCGCGCGTCTCGTCGCGCAGCGCCATCATGCGCGGCTGTTCGCACCAGTCGTGGATGCGCGCCGCAAAGGCGGGCGGCAGGCGATCGAGCAGGTCGGCCAGATCGGTCGGTGCAGCGGCGTTCTTGCCGCTGCACTTGCCGTTGCAGGGTTTGTCGCCGCCCAAGAGCTTGTCGAACTCCTGCGCGACGAACTCGCGGTGCGCATCGAGCTGCTCGAGGAACGGGCAGCAGTTGGCGTAGCCCATGGTCTGTGCGACCCAGCGCAGATCGTCGTCGGCCACCGGCAGCATGTGCGTCTGCTGGTCGTCGAGGTACTGGATGCGGTGCTCGACGCGGCGCAGGAACTCGTAGGCCGTGGCCAGCGTGTCGGCGGTCTCCTGCGGCATGAGGCCTGCGCGCGCCAGCCGTTGCAGCGCATCGAGCGTGGGCCGGGTGCGCAGTTCGGGGAACTGCCCGCCGCGTACTACCTGCAGCAGCTGCACGGTGAATTCGATCTCGCGGATGCCGCCGCGCGAGAGCTTCACGTCGTTCGCGCGCTCGGGCCGCCCGGCGCTGCGCCGCGCCGACTGCTCGCGGATCTGCCGGTGCAGCGTGCGCAGCGAATCGAACACGCTGTAGTCGAGGTAGCGGCGGAACACGAACGGCAGCACCGTGGCGCGCAGGCCCTGCGCGAGTCCCTCGGACACGATGGCGCGCGGCGCCACGACCCGGCTCTTCATCCAGGCAAAGCGTTCCCATTCGCGCCCCTGCACCTGGAAATACTCTTCGAGCGCATCGAGCGAGACCACGCTCGGGCCGGAATTGCCGTTCGGCCGGAGCGCCAGGTCGACGCGGAACACGAAGCCGTGCTCGGTGGTGTCGCCCACCAGCGCGTAGATGCGCTTCACGGCGCGCCCGAAATACTCCTGGTTCGACAGTCGGCCGCGGCCGTCGGCGTCGCCCCCGGTCTCGCCGTCGGCGTCGTAGAGGTAGATCAGGTCGATGTCGCTCGACACGTTGAGCTCGCGCGCGCCGAGCTTGCCCATGCCCACCACCCAGAGCTGCGCGCGCTGCCCGTCGGGCCCGAGCGGCGCGCCGTGCAGCGCGTCGAGTTCCTGGCAGGCGTCGCGGCAGGCGACGTCGAGCGCGAACTCCGCGAGTTCGGTCACCGCGGTGGTCACCACGGCCAACGGCGCCTGGTGGTCGCAGTCGAGCGTGACCAGCCGCTCCATGACGAGCTGGCGCACGGTGCGCAGCGCATCGCCCACCGCGTCGCCGCGCGCGCGCAGCGCGTCGTAGGCCGCGGCCATCGCTTCGCGCCGCGGCGCGCCGGGCGCGAGCAGCCGCAGTTCGTCCGCATAGCGGCGCCGCAAGCGCTGCACGAAACGCGAGTAGGAGGAAAGGGGCGCGGCCTCAGGCGCAGCGGATGGCGTGGATGGCAACTGGTTCACACTGTTATCGGCTCCCGAGGAACCCGTCTGGATGCTGGCGGTCATAATTCCGGACACAGCGCGATCCTCAATGAACGACACGGCGTCTCCCCCTTCACGTCTGCTCAAGATCACCGCTGCGACCGCGCGCTGGCTGCTGGGTTTGCTGATCGCTGCATGGCTTCTGCTGGCGCTGTCAGTGGTTGTCCTACACGCGTGGATTGTGCCGCGAATCGGCGATTACCGTGGCGCACTCGAGGCCCAGGCCAGCAGGGCCATCGGGGTACCGGTTCGCATCGGGTCGATCACCGCGCGGTCCGACAGCCTCTTTCCGGCCTTCGAACTGCGCGACGTGGTGCTCCATGATGCCCAGCAGCGAGAAGCCCTGCGCCTCGTGCGGATCGTTGCGAGCGTCTCGCCGCGTTCGCTCTGGCGCCTGAACTTCGAGCAGCTCTACATCGAGGGCCCGCAGATCGACGTGCGGCGCGACGCGATGGGCAAACTGCACGTGGCGGGCCTCCACATGGCCAACGACACCACCGGAGAGACCCGTGCGGCCGACTGGTTTTTCGCCCAGCGCGAACTCGTGATCGAAGGCGGCACGGTGCGCTGGACCGACGAGCAGCGCCAGGCCGAGCCGCTGCTCCTGAGCGACGTGCGCTTCGTCGCGCGCAACGGCGGCCGGCGCCACGCGCTGCGGCTCGACGCCACGCCGCCCGCTGGCTGGGGCGAGCGTTTCACGCTGCGCGGCCAGTTTCGCCAGCCGCTGCTGTCGGTGCGCTCCGGCCGTTGGCAGACCTGGGACGGGCAGATCTACGCCGACTTGCCCTACATGGACGTGACCCGCCTGGGCCGCTACGTGTCGATCGATGCGCGCATCCGCGAAGCCAACGGCGCGCTGCGCATGTGGGCCGACGTGAAGGACGGCCAGATCGTCGGCGGCGCCGCCGACCTTGGCCTGCACCGCGTCGATGCCTCGCTGGGCCGCGGCCTGCAGCCGCTGGTGCTGCGCTCGGTCACGGGGCGACTCGCCGGCCAGCTCAGCGAAGACCATCTCGAGTTCTCGACCGCGGCCCTGCAGTTCGACACCGCCGACGGCATGCGCTGGCCCGGCGGCAACCTGTGGCTGCAGCATTCGCCCGCGCGCGGGCCCACGCCCGAGCACGGCGCGCTGCGCGCCGACCGGCTCGACCTGGCGGCGCTTGCGCTGATTGCCGACCGCCTGCCGCTGGGCGAAGCCACGCACCGGTTGCTCGACGCCTACGCGCCGCGCGGGCTGGTCGAGCGCATCGAGCTGAACTGGCAGGGCTCGCTCGGTGCGCCCGAGCGCTACCAGGCCAAGGGCCGGATCAGCGGCCTGCGGGTTGCCGCGCAACCTGCCGAGGCCGGCCCTCCGCCAGCCGCGGGCACCGCCGCCCCGGCTCCGCACGCCAACGCCGGCGCGCCCGGCCTGAGCGGCGCCACGCTCGAGTTCGACGCCACCCAGGCGGGCGGCAACGCAGCGCTCGCCATCGCGCAGGGCACGCTGGAATTTCCTGGCGTGTTCGAGGAACCGGTCGTTCCGGTCGACCGGCTCTCGGCCCAGCTCCAGTGGAAGCTCGACAAGGGCGCCGCGCAGTTGCAGGTGTCGAAGCTGCGCTTCGCCAATGCCGATGCCGAAGGCGAGGCCGAAGCCAGTTGGCGCACCAGCGACCCGGCCGTGTCGGCCGGCCGCTCGCGCTATCCGGGCGTGCTCGATCTCCAGGGCAAGCTGGTGCGCGCCGACGGCACGCGGGTGTACCGCTACCTGCCGCTCGACATTCCCCAGCACACGCGCGACTACGTGCGCAGCGCCGTCACCAAGGGCGTGGCGAGCAGCGTCGATTTCCGCGTGCGCGGCGACCTGCACGACATGCCTTTCATGGACCCGAAACAGGGCGAGTTCCGCATTGCGGCCAAGGTCGCCGGCGTCGACTACGCCTATGTGCCGCCGGCCTCGGCGCTCGCGGCCGCCACGGCCTCGAAGGCGACCAGGCCCGCGGCCCCGGCCGCGCCTGAACCCGTGTGGCCCGCGCTCACCGGCGTGTCGGGCGAACTGGTGTTCGAACGCGCGGGCATGCTGGTGCGCAATGCGCGCGGCAAGCTGGCCGGCACCGCGGGCATCGAAATCACCCGGGCCGAGGCGCAGATCGCCGACATGTCGCACGATGCCTCGCTTTTGCGCGTCGACGCCCAGGCCCGGGGCCCGCTCGGCGAGCTGCTGCGCGTGGGCGCGCCGCTGGTCGGGGGCGACACCGGCGAGGCACTGGCGCGCGTCCGCGCCGCCGGCCCTGCCGACTACCGGCTGCGCCTAGAACTCCCGCTCGCCGCGCTCGATGCGGCCAAGGTGCAGGCCAGCATCGCGCTGTCGGGCAGCAACGAACTGCAGCTCGTTCCGGAGGCGCCGTCGTTCACGGACTTGAAGGGCGCGGTCGGGTTCACCGAAACCGGCTTCTCGCTCGCGAGCGTGCAGGGTCGGCTGCTGGGCGGCGACATCCGCATCGAGGGCCGGGGCCGCTTCGCCGGGCCGAACCGCGAGGTGGCGCTGAAGGCGCAGGGCACCGCGTCGGCCGAAGGCCTGCGCGGCGCGCGCGAGGCCGAGTGGCTCACGCGCATCGCCGCCAAGGCCAGCGGCAGCACGCCCTATGCGGCCACTTTCTCGATGCGCGACGACGTGCCCGAGTTCTCGCTCACCAGCACGCTGCAGGGTCTGGCGCTCGACCTGCCTGCGCCGCTCGTCAAGACGGCCGACGAGGCGATGCCGCTGCGCATCGAGAAGAAGGTGCTGCAGCGCGAGACGCGCAACGGTGTGGCCGTGCCCCTGCAGGACCAGCTCTCGATGGCGCTCGGTCGCATCGGCGAAGCGCAATACGTGCGCGACATCTCCGGCGCCGAGCCGCGGGTGCTGCGGGGCAGCATCGGCGTCGGCCTGGCGGAGGGCGAGACCGCGAGCGTGCCGGACAACGGCGTGCTCGCCAACGTCAATGTGACCAAGCTCGACATGCCGGCCTGGCAGGCGCTGGTCGGCCAGGCCGCCGCGGGCGGCAGCAGCAGCGGCGGCACGGGCGAAACGGCGGGCGCTGAAGAGGCGTCGATGGGCTACCTGCCCACGCGCATCGCCGTGCGGGCGAAGGAGCTCGGTATCGCGGGCCGCACGCTGCACGATGTGGTGCTCGGCGGCACGCGCGACGGGGCGCTCTGGCGCGCCAACATCGACGCCACCGAACTCAGCGGCTATGCCGAGTACCGCCACACGCAGGCCGGGCGCCTCTATGCGCGGCTCGCGCGGCTCAAGATAGCGCCCACCGAGGCGAAGCAGGTCGAAACCCTGCTCGATGAACAGCCGGGCACGCTGCCGGCGCTCGACATCGTGATCGACGACTTCGAACTGCTCGGCAAGCGCCTCGGCCGCGCCGAGATCGACGCCGTCAACCGCGGCGGCGCAGGCCGCGAGTGGCTGCTCAACAAGCTGAGCTTCACGGTGCCCGAGGCCAGCTTCTCGGCCAAGGGCACCTGGGCCGCCACGCCCGGGCGTGGCGAGCAGCAGCGCCGCACGTCGATGAGCTTCAAGCTCGAGATCGCCGACGCCGGCGACCTGCTCACGCGCTTCGGCATGCCCGGCGTGCTGCGGCGCGGCAGCGGCCGGCTCGAAGGCGAGGTCGAGTGGCGCGGTTCGCCGTTCTCGCTCGACTACCCGAGCCTCGGCGGACAGCTGCAGGTCAACGTCGGCGCGGGCCAGTTCCTCAAGGCCGATCCGGGCTTGGCCAAGCTGCTCGGCGTGCTGAGCCTGCAGGCCCTGCCGCGGCGGCTCACGCTCGATTTCCGCGACGTGTTCAGCCAGGGCTTCGCCTTCGACTTCATCCGCGGCGACGCCCGCATCCGCAGCGGCATCGCCAGCACCAACAACCTGCAGATGAAGGGCGTCAATGCGGCGGCTCTGATGGACGGCTCGGCCGACATCGTGCGCGAGACGCAAGACCTTCGCGTGGTGGTAGTGCCCGAGATCAATGCCGGCACGGCCGCCCTGGTGGCCACGGCGATCAATCCGGCCATCGGCCTGGGCACCTTCCTCGCGCAGTGGGTGCTCAGCAAGCCGCTCGCTGCAGCGGCTACGCAGGAGTTCCACATCGAAGGCACCTGGGCCGACCCGAAGATCGCCAAGGTGCCGCGCTCGATCTTTCCCGAGCCGCAGAGCCTGCTGCCGGCGCCGGGCCTCGGCGGCAAGTGAATGGAGACCTCACCATGAAAGTCGCAGCCCTCCAGATGGTCTCGGCCATCACCCGCGAAGCCAACCTTGGGCGCGCCCACGAGCTGCTTGCGGCGGCGGCGGCCGCCGGCGCCGAACTCGCGGTGCTGCCCGAATATTTCTGCACGATGGGCACACGCGACACCGACAAGCTCGGCCTGCGCGAGACCGCCGGATCGGGCCCGGTGCAGGACTTCCTCGCCGATGCCGCACGCACGTTCGGGCTCTGGATCGTCGGCGGCACCTTGCCCATCGAGAGCCCCGAAGCCGAGCACGTGTTCAACAGCTCGCTCGCCTACTCGCCCGAGGGCCGCTGCGTGGCGCGCTACGACAAGATCCATCTTTTCTACTTCGACAACGGGGCCGAGCGCTACGACGAGCGCCGTGTCATCGCGCCGGGCAGCGAACCCGTGGTGTTCGACCTGCCTTCGCGCGACGGCCACCGCTGGCGCGTGGGCATGAGCGTCTGCTACGACCTGCGCTTTCCCGAACTCTACCGCGCGCTCGCTCGCCAGGGCGCGGACCTGCTGCTGGTGCCGAGCGCGTTCACGCGCACGACGGGCGCCGCGCACTGGGAAGTGCTGCTGCGCGCCCGCGCCATCGAGAACCTGGCCTGGGTGGTGGCGCCCGCGCAGGGCGGCACGCACGAGAACGGCCGCCAGACCTGGGGCCAGTCGA
The DNA here is from genome assembly GCF_057657255.1 of Variovorax sp. Soil_C_19. Classification (NCBI taxonomy): domain Bacteria; kingdom Pseudomonadati; phylum Pseudomonadota; class Betaproteobacteria; order Burkholderiales; family Comamonadaceae; genus Variovorax; species Variovorax sp. Soil_C_19. The sequence continues at coordinate 227,810 of NZ_JBDGIV010000005.1, forward strand.
TGGTGGTCGATCCCTGGGGCTCGGTGGTGGCCCAGCAGGCCGAGGGCGAAGGCGTGGTGCTGTTCGACATCGACGCCGGCCAGGCCGGACGCATGCGCGCGCAGTTGCCCGCGCTGTCGCACTGCGTGCTCTGATGCAGGCCCTGAGCGTCGCGCCGCCGCGCTGGGCGACCTCCGCCTTCGTGCGACTGCGCTCGCTGTGGCAGCGCTGGTTCCTCTGGCTGATTCTGGCGGTGCTGGTGTCGGCGCTGCTGGTCACCGTGGTCTGGCTCGCGGGGCGGCACGAGGTGGAGCAGGTGCAGGCGGCGCTCGACCGCGACACCAGCGATGCGGTGGCCGACCTGCGCACCGGGCTGCAGCGCAATGGCCAGAGCCTGCGCGCCACCCAGGCCCTGGGCATCGACCGCGCGCACTGGACCGAGGCCGCGGCCGCGCTGTTGCGCGAGCACCGCGAGTGGCTGCGGCTCGAATGGCGCGATGCGGCGCTGCGCCCGCTTGCCGCGGCCAATACGCCCTACCGAACGCGGCTGATCGACGACGCGAGCCGCGGCGCCGGCCAGCCGGACGTGGCGCTGGCCTGCGCGGCCGCGCGCAAGCTCGGCGCGCCCGCCTATTCGCCGAGCCACTACGTGCCGGTGCTCGCCGGCGCCGGCATCGAGGTGATGGAGCTCTGCGTGCCGATGGACGCCGGCGGCTTCCTCGTGGCCAGCTACTCGCTGCGCGACACGCTCATCGAGCTGGTCGGACCCGCGCTCACGCGCGGCCAGGAAGTAGCCTTCACCGAAACCGACGGCACGCGCCTGGCGGCGCTCGGCACCTCGCGCCGCACCGGCACGCGCGTCTTCACCTCGCAGCAACTCATCGACCTGCCCGGCAACGCGCTGATGCTGCGCGTCGATGGCTGGCGCGCGGCGCCCGACCTGTTCCCGAACGTGCTCACGGGGCTGGTCACCGCGATCTCGATCGCGCTGGTGTCGGTGCTGGTGCTGCTCGCGCGCGACACGCGGCGGCGCCTGCGCGCCGAGCGCGACCTTGCCGACGCGCTCGCATTCCGCAAGGCCATGGAAGACTCGGTCATCACCGGCCTGCGCGCGCGCGACCTGCAGGGGCGCATCACCTACGTCAACCCGGCCTTCTGCGAGATGGTCGGCTTCACGCCCGAGGAACTCATGGCCGGCAGCGGCGCGTCGATCGAGGCGCCGTACTGGCCCACGGAGCTGGCGCACGAATACCAGCAGCGGCAGGTGCGGCGCCTCGCGGGCGGCATGCCGCCGCGCGAGGGCTTCGAATCGGTCTTCATGCGCAAGGACGGCACGCGCTTTCCGGTGCTGATCTTCGAGGCGCCGCTGATCAACGCGCAGCGCGTGCAGACAGGCTGGATGAGCGCCTTCATCGACATCAGCGAGCAGCGCCGCATCGAAGAGCTCTCGCGCGCCAGCCAGGAGCGCCTGCAGGCCAGCGCGCGGCTCGCCACGGTGGGCGAGATGGCCTCGCTGCTGAGCCACGAGCTCACGCAGCCGCTGGCGGCCATCGCCAGCTATGCCACCGGCTCGCTCAACATGCTCGGGCCGCAGGCGAGCGGTCCGCAGGCCGAAGTGGCGATGGCCGTGCGCCGCATCGCCGAGCAGGCCGACCGTGCCGGCCAGGTGATCCGCAGCGTGCACGACTTCGTGCGGCGGCGCGACCGCACGCGCGAGGCCGTGGCGCCGCAGGCGCTGATCGACGCGGTGCTGCCGCTGGTGCGGCTGCAGGCGCGCAAGCTCGGCGTGAGCATCGAGGTGGTGTTCGAGGACCGGCTCCCTGCGGTCATGTGCGACCGTACGCTGGTCGAGCAGGTGCTGCTCAACCTCGCGCGCAACGCGATGCAGGCCATGGACGCGCCCGACAGCGGCCGCCGGCTGCTGCGGCTGCGCGTGGCGCGCGCGGTGGCCGTGGGCGGTTCCTCGGGCGCCGAGGACGTGCGGCGCTGGCTCGAATTCTCGGTCACCGATTTCGGCTGCGGCATCAGCCACGACGTGGCGGGCCGGCTCTTCACGCCGTTCTTCACCACCCGCGCGGACGGCATGGGGCTCGGCCTCAGCCTGTGCCGCACCGTGGTCGAGCAGCATGGCGGCGTGCTGATGTTCGAGCCCAATCAGCCCCGGGGCACGGTGTTCCGGTTTACCCTGCCGAGCACATGAAGAAGAACGGCACACGGCCGTTCATGGAATGGATATGCAACCGCTGATCGATGGATTGATCTTTATCGTGGACGACGACGCCAGCGTGCGCGAGGCCCTGGCCTGGCTGCTGCGCTCGCGCCGTCTCGAAAGCGAGCACTTCGCGAGCGCCGAAGCCTTCGAGCAGCGGCTGGCCGAGGGCCCGCTGCCCGCGCAGCCGCTGTGCCTGCTGCTCGACGTGCGCATGCCCGGCACCAGCGGGCTCGTGTTGTTCGACCGGCTGGCCGAGCGCGGGCTGCTCGCGGCGATGCCGGTGATCTTTCTCACCGGCCATGCCGACGTGCCGACCGCGGTCGACGCGGTGAAGCGCGGCGCCTTCGATTTCTGCGAAAAGCCGTTCTCGGACAACGCGCTGGTCGACCGCATCGAACAGGCGCTCGGGGCGTCGCTGCGCGCACTCGAACGGCAGCAGGCCCGGCGCGGGCTTGTCGAGCGCATCGCCGAACTGACCGAGCGCGAGCGCGACGTGATGCGGCTCGTGGTCGAAGGGCTGCCGAACAAGCTGATTGCCGATCAGCTCGCGATCAGCGTGCGCACGGTGGAGGTCCACCGCGCGCGCGTGTTCGACAAGATGGAAGTGAAGTCGGCGGTCGAGCTGGCCAACCGCCTCAGGGACCTCTAGCAGGCTGCCAGGAGGTTCAGCTCTTCTCGGCGACGAAGATCTCGACGCGGCGGTTCTGTGCGCGGCCGGCCGGTGTGGCGTTGTCGGCGAGCGGCTCGCGCGATCCGCGGCCGTCGGTCGTCACTGCGGTGGTCGAGACGCCGCGCGCCACGAGGTGGTTGCGCACGCTGTCGGCGCGGCTCACCGAGAGGCGCTCGTTGCCTTCTTCGCTGCCCGTGTTGTCGGTGTGGCCGACCACGCGCACGCTCGCGGCGGCGGCGCTGCGCAGGCCTTCGGCCACCTTGTCGAGGACCTGGGCAAGATTGCGCTTCACGTTGGCGCGGCCCACGTCGAAGGACATTTCATTCGGAATCACCAGGTGGAGCTGGTTGTCCGTGGTCTGCTCGATCACCATGCCGGTGCCCTTGGTCGAAGCCTCCAGCTCGGCCTTGAGCGCCTCCAGGCGCGCGGTCCAGCTGTTGGCTGGCGCGGCGGTGGTGGCCTGCCCGTCCGCCGGTGCGGCGGCCTGGCCTGGTGCCGTCGACTGCTGCGAAGCACAGCCCGCAACGAACAATGCGGCCGCAGCCGCACCCGAAACAACAAACTTCCTCATGAGTTTCCCCTCTTTGTGAGCATTGAAACGATGGCAATGGAGCGCCGGCCGCTCCGCCCGGCCGGCTTTTTATTTTGACTGTGCCAGGTTACCGTTCGATCAACCCCGCGGCGCGCGCTCGCCCACGTAGATCTCGACGCGGCGGTTCTGCGCCCGGCCGGCTTCGGTGTTGTTGCTGGCCACCGGCTCGTGCGAGCCGCGCCCTTCGATGCGGAACGCGGCGGCGCTCACGCCGCGCGCCACGAGGTAGTCGCGCGTGCTCGCGGCACGGTCGACCGACAGCGGGTTGTTGATCGCGTCGGAGCCGGTGCTGTCGGTGTGGCCGATGATGCGCACCTCGGCGTTCGGGTTGCCGCGCAGGCCGCTCGCGAACTGGTCGAGCACCGGTGCGAAGTTCGACTTGATGTTGGAGCGGCCCACGTCGAAGGACACGTCGCTCGGGATGGCGAGCTTGAGCTCGTTGTTCGGCGTCTGGGTCACGGCCACGCCGGTGCCCTGCGTGGCGGCTTCCATCTGGCGCTTCTGGTTTTCCATGCGCTGCGACCACAGGTAGCCGCCGAGCGCGCCGGCGGCGGCGCCGACTGCGGCACCGGTTCCGATCGCGCCGCGGTTGCCGCCGGTGGCGGAGCCGATGGCCGCGCCGCCGAGCGCACCAATGCCGGCGCCGATGCCGGTGTTGCGCTGCGTGTCGGACATGCCGGCACATCCGGAGAGGACGAGGGCGGCGGCGGAAGTGGCGAGTACGAACTTTTTCATGGTGATCCCTTTCAAGGTTGAATCAGGCGGGACACAGCTTAGCCTCGGCAAGCATGCGATGGTACGGCCTTCCAGAATTGCTTGAAAGTAGAAAACCATTGCAAGAACCCCATGAATACTGCGATGATTGCTACTAAAGTAATAGCGATAGAGCGAATCTCCGACATTCCGCCGCGGTCTTCGGCTACAGAAGAAATTCACATTTGATGCGGCGGCTTCCGTTCGTCGGGCGCCTTGTCGTCGGCGGCGCCGTCCTCGTCGTGCAGTTCGCCCTTTTTCCGGCCCGAGAACATGGTCCACCAGACGATCAGGATGAGCACGAGCCCGGCCAGAAGGGCTTCGAGCAAAATCAAACCCATGAAAAAAAGACTCCAGTGGCTGTCGGGACTTGCAATCGTAGCAACGATCGCAGGCTGTTCCGTCAGCCCGCGCGCGCCCGATACGCCGGTGGCCCCACCTGTCGTCGTCACGCCCCCGCGTGACCTCGGCCCGCTCACCGGCTCGATGGCGCACCCCAAGAGCCGGTGGGTGCCGGTCGGCTGGTCGGAGCTGCCGGGCTTCAGCGACGATCCGCTGCACGAGGCCTGGATTGCGCTGCTCGCCAACTGCGCGCGGCCCAATGCGGCCTTCGCGCCGCTGTGCCGCGAAGTGCGCGAGCTTGCCATTGCCACGCCGGAGGAGCAGCGCCGCTGGATGACCGAGCGGCTCCAGCCCTACCGCGTGGAGTCGCTGGCCGGCGCGAGCGAAGGCAAGCTCACGAGCTACTACGAGCCGGTGTACGAGGCCTCGCGCGTGCCGACCGCCACCTTCAACGTGCCGATCTATCGGGCGCCCGAGGGCCTGGTGGCGCGCCGTCCCTGGTACACCCGGCAGGAGATCGACACCCTGCCCAACGCCCAGGTCGCGCTGCGCGGCCGTGAGATCGCCTGGATGGCCGACCCGATCGACGCGCTGATGCTGCACATCCAGGGCTCCGGCCGGCTGCGCATCACCGAGCCCGGTGGCGTGCAGCGCACCGTGCGCGTGGCGTACGCGGCCACCAACGAACAGCCCTATCGCAGCGTGCAGCAATGGCTGATGTCGCAAGGCGTAACGAAGGTCGGCCGCTGGCCCGACGACACCAAGGCCTGGGCGGCGCAGAACCCGCAACGCCTGACGCAGCTGCTGTGGAGCAATCCGCGCTACGTGTTCTTCCGCGAAGAGGCGCTGAACGAGCTCGACGCCGCCTTCGGGCCGCGCGGCGCGCAGGGCGTGCCGCTCACCGCGGGGCGTTCGATCGCGGTCGACCGCGAGAGCATTCCCTACGGCACGCCGGTCTGGCTGGCCTCTAGCGGCCCGGCCGCCCAGTTGCAGAAGCTGGTGGTGGCGCAGGACACCGGCAGCGCCATCGTCGGTGCGGTGCGCGCCGACTATTTCGCGGGCACCGGTCCCGACGCCGGGCGCTTCGCCGCAAGCATGAACCAGCCGCTGCGCCTCTGGGCGCTGTGGCCGCGCCAGACGCCCGTGCCCTGAGCGCCGCGCTGTGCTGCGGCCTCGGATGCCGCAGCGCAGCGGGCGTGTTTTCATCTGGCCGTCATACGAAGTGCCTACCTTCGCGGGTTGTTCCTTTTCAACCCACGAAAGCATTGCGCATGACCGCAAACAATCGCACCGACGCCAACGGCATCGACCTCGACGACATCGGCACCAACCCCACTTCGAACCCGTCCTTCACCGACCTGATCGCCTCGCGCCTGAGCCGCCGGCAGCTGTTCGGCCTGGGTGTCGGCACCGCCGGCACCGCACTGCTGCAGGCATGCGGCGGCGGCAGCGGCGGTGGCGTGGCTTTCCCGATCATTCCGCCCGCTCCGGCGCCCGCGCCCGCACCAGCGCCGATGAAGCTGAACTTCAACCCCGTGGCCAAGAGCCTGGCCGACGCGGTCATCGTGCCGGCCGGCTACACCGCCAGCGTGCTCTATCGCCTGGGCGACCCGATCGCTGCCGGCGTGCCCGCGTACAAGAACGACGGCACCGACGATGCGACCACCTTCGACCGCCGCGCCGGCGACCACCACGACGGCATGACCTTCTTCGGCATGGACGCATCGAACAAGTGGGATGCGAAGAACGCCTCGCGCGGCCTGCTCGTGATGAACCACGAAGCGATCACGCCGCTCTTCCTGCACCCCGCAGGCCAGACGGTCGATGCAGGCATGCGCACCAGCCCCGACGAAGTGCTGCGCGAGTTCTACGTGCACGGCGTCAGCGTCGTCGAGGTCAACAAGAACGGCAACAACTGGAGCTACAAGCAGGATTCGCGCTTCAACCGCCGCGTCCACACCCTGACCGAGATGCACTTCTCGGGCCCCGCCGCCAAGACCGACTACCTCAAGACGAAGTACTCGACCGACGGCAGCAAGACCCGCGGCACGCTCAACAACTGCGCCAACGGCACCACGCCGTGGGGCACCTACCTGACCTGCGAAGAGAACTGGGCCGGTTACTTCCGTCGCATTGCGACCACCGACGACCCGGCACGCTCGGACAAGGAACTCGCCTCGTTCAAGCGCTACGGCGTGGCGAGCAACGGCCGCGAACTCTGGGCCACCGTCACGCCCGACACTGCCGACGACCTCTACGGCCGCTGGAACACCGAAGTGAAGGGCGCCACCGCCACCGACGACTACCGCAACGGCCACAACACCTACGGCTGGGTGGTCGAGATCGATCCGTTCAACCCGATGAGCACGCCCAAGAAGCGCACCGCGCTCGGCCGCTTCGGTCACGAAGGAGCCTGCCTCGGCCCGGTCGTGGTCGGCAAGCCGTTGGTCTGGTACATGGGCGACGACTCGCGCAACGAATACATCTACAAGTTCGTTTCCGCCAAGGCCTGGGACGCGGCCGACATCGGCGGCGGCATCGCGGCCGGCGACAAGTACATGGACGACGGCAAGCTCTACGTCGCGCGCTTCAATGCCGACGGCACCGGCACCTGGTTCGAGCTCTCGCTGGGCATGAACGGCATCACCTCGGACAACGCGAAATACGCGTTCGCCGATGCGGCCGACGTGGTGACCAACGCCCGCCTAGCGGCCGACGCGGCCGGCGCGACCCCGATGGACCGCCCGGAGTGGGCCTCGGTCAACCCCAAAACCGGCGACGTCTATCTGACGCTGACCAACACCAATGACAGGTCACGGCCGATCGGCGCCACCGACGCCGCCAACCCGCGCTTCTACAACGACAAGAAGATGGATGGCTCCGACCAGAAGGGCAACCCCAACGGCCACATCGTTCGCTTTGCCGACGACAACGCCGACCCGGCGTCGCTGAGCTTCAAGTGGGACGTGTACCTGTTCGGCGCGCGCGCCACCGCCCCGGCCGACGTCAACCTGTCGCAGCTCTCGGCCGAGAACGACTTCTCGAGCCCGGACGGCCTGTGGTTCAGCGAGGCGGCCCCCGGCCTGCTGTGGCTGGAGACCGACGACGGCGCCTACACCGATGTCACCAACTGCATGCTGCTCGCCGCGTTGCCCGGTGCGGTGGGCGACGGCGGCGCGAAGACGATCACCAACGCCGACGGCGCCACCACGCGCACGCAGGCCACCTTCGTCGGCAAGGCGCCGGGTACCGAAGGCCTGCGCCGCTTCCTCGTGGGACCGAAGGACTGCGAGATCACCGGCATTGCCGAATCGGGCGACGGCCGCGCGCTGTTCGTGAACATCCAGCACCCGGGCGAAGGCACCGAGAGCCTCACGGACCCCTTCATCAGCAACTGGCCTGAAGGCGGCAACGCCCGCCCGCGCTCGGCCACCGTGGTCATCACCAAGGACGACGGCGGCCTGATCGGCCTGTAAGCAGTAACACCAGCCTTCGGGCTGGTTGGCTTCTATTTCAACGGCGCTACCGGCAACGGCAGCGCCGTTTTGTATCTGACCTGCTTCAACGCAAAGCTCGAGCGGATCTTCTCGATCCCCGGGATCGGCGTGAGCTGCTCGAGGATGAACTTCTCGAGCGCCGCCATGTCGGCCACCGCGATGCGGATCAGGTAGTCGCTGTCGCCGGTCATCAGGTAACACTCCATCACCTCGTCGTGCTCGGCGATGCGCTGCTCGAAGTCGGCGAGGGACTGCTTGCTCTGCGTCGTGAGGCTGATCGAGATGAACACGTTGAGCCCGAGGCCCAGCGCCTTGGCATTGGCCAGCGCGACATAGCGGTCGATCACGCCCGCGGCCTCGAGCGCCTTCACGCGCGCGAGGCAGGGCGATGGCGACAGGTGCACGCGGCGCGCGAGCTCGACGTTCGACAGCGCTCCGTCGCGCTGCAGTTCGTCGAGGATGCGCAGGTCGATAGCGTCGAGTTGCATGAAATTCTGCAAATGTGGGTATCTGGAGAATTTTATGCCGCTACGTCGGCAAGGACTTGCGTGCGGCGGTAGCAAATTCGCCGCGATGCAGCCTAAAGTGCTTGCATGAATGCCCCGATTTCCGCCGACCAGATGCGCGCGCTGCTCCTCGACGAAACGCTCTCGCACGACCCTGACCCCGCCGAGACCGCCGAATGGCGCGAGTCCTTCCTGGCGCTCGCGCAGGTCCACGGCCCGCAGCGCGCGCGGCAGATGCTCGACGAACTGGCGCGGCTCGCGCGCCAGCAGCGCATCGGCTGGCAGCCCGAACTGGCCACGCCGTACGTCAACACCATCGCCGTGGAAGACCAGCCGCCTTTTCCCGGCGACCTCGCGATCGAGGAGAAGCTCGCGTCGCTGATGCGCTGGAACGCGCTTGCCATGGTGGCCAAGGCCAACCAGGCGTATGGCGAACTCGGCGGCCACATCGCGAGCTACGCGAGCGCGGCCGACCTGTTCGAGACCGGCTTCAACCACTTCTTCCATGCGCGTGGTGGGCAACATCTCGGAGACCTCGTGTTCTTCCAGCCGCACAGTGCGCCCGGCGTCTACGCCCGCGCCTTTCTAGAAGGCCGCCTCGGCGAAGAAGACCTCGCGCACTACCGCCAGGAACTCACCGCGCCCGCGTTCACCGACGGCAGCGGCGCGCGCGGCCTGTGCAGCTATCCGCATCCGTACCTGATGCCCGACTTCTGGCAGTTTCCGACCGGCTCGATGGGCATCGGGCCGATCAGCTCGATCTACCACGCGCGCTTCATGCGCTACCTCACGCACCGCAACCTGCTCGGCTGCGAGGGCCGAAAGGTGTGGGGCGTGTTCGGCGACGGCGAGATGGACGAGCCCGAATCGATGAGCGCCCTCACGCTGGCCGCGCGCGAGAAGCTCGACAACCTCGTGTGGGTCGTCAACTGCAACCTGCAGCGCCTCGACGGCCCAGTGCGCGGCAACGGCCGCATCATCGACGAGCTCGAGAAGCTCTTTGCCGGCGCCGGCTGGAACGTCATCAAGCTCATCTGGGGCAGCGACTGGGACGGGCTCTTCGCGCAGGATGCGAGCGGGGCACTCGCGCGCGCGTTTGCCGGCACGGTGGACGGCCAGATGCAGACCTTCGCGGCCAAGGACGGCCGCTTCAACCGCGACAACTTCTTCGGCCAGAACCCCGAGCTCGCGCGCCTGGCCCAGGGCATGACCGATGCGCAGATCGACCGCTTGAAGCGCGGCGGCCACGACCTCGTGAAGATCCATGCCGCCTATGCCGCGGCCGCCGCGCACAAGGGCCGGCCCACCGTGATCCTTGCCCACACCAAGAAGGGCTACGGCATGGGCAGCGCCGCGCAGGGCAAGATGACCACGCACTCGCACAAGAAGATGGGCGACGTCGACCTCATCGAGTTCCGCGACCGCTTCAGCCTGCCGCTGAGCGATGCGCAGGCCACCGCGATGGACTTCTACCGCCCGAGCGAAGACAGCGCCGAGATGCAGTACCTGCGCCAGCGCCGGGCCGCGCTCGGCGGCGCCATGCCGCGGCGCGAGACCGCCTGCGACGTGGTGCCCAAGCCCGACATCGCGGGCTACGCGCAGTTCGCCACCGCGGCCGCCGGCAAGGAGATGAGCACCACCATGGCCTTCGTGCGGCTGCTCGGCAACCTGCTGAAGGACAAGGCGCTCGGCCCGCGCATCGTGCCCATCGTGGCCGACGAGGCGCGCACCTTCGGCATGGCCAACCTGTTCAAGCAGGTCGGCATCTATTCGAGCGTGGGCCAGCGCTATGCGCCCGAGGACATCGGCTCGGTGCTGAGCTACCGCGAAGCCACCGACGGCCAGATCCTCGAGGAAGGCATCAGCGAGGCCGGCGCCATCGCGAGCTGGACCGCGGCCGCCACGAGCTACAGCGTGCACGGCCTCGCGATGCTGCCGTTCTACATCTACTACTCGATGTTCGGCTTCCAGCGCGTGGGCGACGCCATCTGGGCCGCGGCCGACCAGCGCGCGCGCGGCTTCCTGCTGGGCGCCACCTCGGGCCGCACCACGCTCGGCGGCGAGGGCCTGCAGCACCAGGACGGCAGCAGCCACCTCGTGGCCGCGACCATTCCCAACTGCAAGGCGTACGACCCGGCCTTCGCGGGCGAGATGGCCGTGATCGTCGACGCCGGCATCCGCGAAATGATGGTCGAGCAGCAGGACGTGTTCTACTACGTCACGCTCATGAACGAGAACTACGCGCAGCCCGACGTGCCCGCGGGCGCGGAAGGCGACATCCTGCGCGGGTGCTACCGCTTCGCTGCGTACGCGCCCGCGAAAGGCAAGGCGAAGAAGAACAGCGGCAAGGTCACGCTGATGGGCTCGGGCGCGATCCTCACCGAGGTGGTCAAGGCGGCCGAACTGCTGGCCGCCGAAGGCATCGAGGCCGAGGTGTTCAGCGTCACGAGCTGGAGCGAGCTGGCACGCGACGGGCTTGCCTGCGAGCAGCGCGAAATGGCGGGCGAAAAGGAGGCCGGCACGCCCTTCGTGGCGCAACAGCTCGGCGCCGGCAAGGGCCCGATCATCGCCGCCACCGACTACGTGCGCGCCGTGCCCGAGAGCGTGCGCGCCTTCCTGCCCGAGGGGCGCCGCTACCTCACGCTCGGCACCGACGGGTTCGGCCGCAGCGACACGCGCGCGGCGCTGCGCGGCTTCTTCGGGGTGGATGCCGCGAACATCGCCAAGGCGGCGCGGCACGCGTTGAACTGAGCGTTGGCGGCAATAGAGCGGGGCCTGCGTTAGAGTCGTGCAGGCGCCCCTTCCCCGGCCATGCCTACACGCTCCAGACCTTTGCTCCCAACCATCCGCCAGGTGCCGTGTGCGGCACCCGACGGGCGACCGGCTCGCGCGCGTCACGCCCGATGCGAACGGTCGAGGTTGTGCTTCTCTTTTCTTGGAATTTGACAAGATGACCACCATCGGATTGATCGGCCTCGGGGCCATGGGCGGCGGCATGGCGCGCTCGCTGCGGCGCGCAGGCCATCAGGTGCGCGTGTTCGATGTACGCCCCGAAGCGGCGCAGGCGTTTGCAGATGAAGGCGGCACGGCCTGTGCGTCGCCGGCGGAGGTGGCTGCCGGGTGCGAGGTGCTGGTGTCGGTGGTCGTGAACGCCGATCAGACAGAGGCCGTGCTGTTCGGGGCCAGTGGCGCGGCCGCGGCCATGAAACCCGGCAGCGTGTTCGTCATGTGCTCCACCGTCGATCCGAACTGGTCGATCGCGCTCGAAGCCCGGCTGGCCGCGCTCGGCGTCCTCTACATCGACGCGCCCATCTCGGGCGGTGCGGCCAAGGCCGCGAGCGGCGAGATGACGATGATGACCGCCGCCACGCCCGAGGCCTATGCCAAGGCCGGCGCGCTGCTCGACGCGATGGCCGCGAAGGTCTATCGCCTCGGCGACCGCGCGGGCGCCGGCAGCAAGGTCAAGGTCATCAACCAGCTGCTGGCCGGTGTTCACATCGCCGCGGCGGCCGAAGCCATGGCGCTGGGGCTGCGCGAGGGGGTCGACCCGGCCGCGCTCTACGAGGTCATCACGCACAGCGCGGGCAACAGCTGGATGTTCGAGAATCGCATGGCGCACGTGCTCGCGGGCGACTACACGCCGCTGTCGGCCGTGGACATCTTCGTGAAGGACCTGGGCCTGGTGCTCGACGTGGCCCGCGCAAGCAAGTTTCCGCTGCCGTTGTCGTCCACCGCGCACCAGATGTTCATGCAGGCATCGACCGCGGGCTTTGCACGCGAAGACGACAGCGCGGTCATCAAGATCTTTCCGGGCATCGAATTGCCGGGCGCGAAGAAGAAGCCCGGCGACTGAACCACCAACACACACAACGAACCTGCAGGACATCGACGACATGAACATCCTCATCACCGGCGGCTGCGGCTTTGTCGGCGCCCGCCTCGCCCGCACGCTGCTCGCGGGCGGCCCGCTCGCGCTGGCCGGCGGCGCGGCACAGCCGATCGCCCGCATCACCCTGGCCGATCGCGTGCCGCCGCCGGCCGACCTGGCGGCCGACGCGCGCGTGCAGTTCCTGCAGGGCGACCTGCTCGAGCAGGCCACGGGCGGCGCGCTGCCGATCGCCGACACGCAGCTCGTGTTCCACCTGGCCGCCGCGGTGAGCGGCGAATGCGAGGCCGACTTCGACCTCGGCATGCGCAGCAACCTCGACACCACGCGTGTGCTGCTCGACGCCTGCCGCCGCGCGGGCCACGCGCCGGTGTTCGTCTTCTCCAGCTCGGTCGCGGTGTTCGGCGATTCGCCCGAGCAGCGGCTGCCGGCCGTGATCGAGGACACGACGCTGCCCACGCCGCAGAACAGCTACGGCATTCAGAAGTTCATCGGCGAGCAACTGGTGGCCGACTTCGCGCGCAAGGGCTTCGTGCAGGGCCGCAACGTGCGGCTCATGACGGTGTCGGTGCGGCCGGGCCGGCCCAACGGCGCGGCCTCCAGCTTCCTGAGCGGCATGCTGCGCGAGCCGCTCGCGGGCGAGCGCGCGCGCTGCCCGGTGCCGCCCGAAACCGCGGTGGCGCTCGCGTCGCCCGGCAACACGGTCGCGGGCCTCATTCGCGCCGCCACGGCCAGCGCGGCCGAATGGGGCGCGCGCACGGCGGTCAACCTGCCGGCGCTGACGACCACGGTGCGCGAGATGGCCGCAGCGCTCGAACGCATCGCGGGCAAGGAAGCCACCGCGCTGATCGACTGGGAACCCGACGCGGCCATCGCGAAGATCGTCACCAGCTGGCCGAGCCGCGTGCATGCGGCGCGCGCCGAGGCACTGGGCCTGAAAGCCGACGCGAGCTTCGACGCCATCCTGCGCGACTACGTGCGCGAGAACGCGCAGGCGGTCAAGCTCGCGGTGAAGGGCTGAGCGATGGCTGCCAAGCTGCTGCTCGGCTGCATCGCCGACGACTTCACCGGCGCCACCGACCTGGCCAACAACCTCGTGCGCGCGGGCATGCGCGTGGTGCAGGCCATCGGCGTGCCGGAAGCGCGCCGCGCCGGGCCGCCCCAAGCAAGCGCGCGCCCCCCCGGGGGGCAGCGAGGACACGAAGTGCCGAGCGTGGGGGCCGAAATTCAGCCCCTCGATGCCGAGGTCGATGCGGTGGTGGTCGCGCTCAAGTCGCGCACCATCGCGCCGGCCGAGGCCGTGGCGCAGTCGCTCGAGGCGCTGCGCTGGCTGCAGGCGCAGGGTGCGCGGCAGATCTACTTCAAGTACTGCTCCACGTTCGACAGCACGCCGATGGGCAACATCGGCCCGGTGACCGAGGCGCTGATGGCAGCGCTGAACTGCGACTTCACCATCGCCACGCCGGCTTTTCCCGACAACAAGCGCACGGTGTTCAAGGGCTACCTGTTCGCGGGCGACGTGCTGCTCAGCGAGAGCGGCATGCAGAACCATCCGCTCACGCCGATGACCGATGCGAACCTCGTTCGCGTGCTGCAGGCGCAGTCCACGCGCAAGGTGGGGCTCATCGACCATGCGGTCGTGGCGCGCGGCGCGGACGCCATCACGGAACGCATCGCGTCGCTGAAGGCCGAGGGCGTCTCGATCGCCATCGTCGATGCGGTCTCGAACGACGACCTGCTGCGGCTCGGCCCCGCGCTCGCGGACATGCCGCTGGTCACGGCTGGTTCGGGCGCGGCGATCGGGCTGCCGGCCAACTTCGGCCTTGCGCCGTCCTCGCAGGCCAGCGCACTGCCGGCCGCGGGCGGGCTGCGCGCCGTGGTGTCGGGCAGCTGCTCGCTCGCGACGAACCGGCAGGTGCTCGATTTCATCCAGCGCGGCGGCGCGGCGATGGCCGTCGATCCGTTGCGCATCGCCGCAGGCGTGGACGTGGCGGCCGAGGTGCTGGCCTGGGCTGCACCGTTGATCGGCCGGGGCCCGGTGCTCGTCTACTCCACCGCCGAGGCCGGTGCCGTGAAGTCGGTGCAGGGCCGGCTCGGCGTCGAGGAGGCCGGTGCGATGGTCGAGCGCACGATCGCGGCGATCGCGCGCGGGCTGGTCGAGCACGGCGTGCGCCAGCTCGTGGTGGCCGGCGGCGAAACCTCGGGCGCCTGCGTGCAGGCGCTGGGCATCGCGCAGATGCAGATCGGCCCGCAGATCGACCCCGGCGTGCCGTGGTGCCATGCGCGCACCGGCGTCGCGGACGGCGCCGCGATGCACATCGCGCTCAAGTCGGGCAATTTCGGCGGGGACGATTTCTTCACCCGCGCCTTCACGGTGCTGGCATGACGGAAGAAGCCCACGCCCGCGAGGAAATCTGCCGCGTCGGCCGCAGTCTGTTCGAGCGCGGCTACGTGCATGCCACGGCCGGCAACATCAGCGTGCGGCTCGACGACGACGGCGGCTTTCTCATCACGCCGACCGATGCCTGCCTCGGCTTCCTCGATCCGGCCCGGCTGGCCCGGCTCGATGCCGAAGGCCGGCAGACCGGCGGCGACCGCGCCAGCAAGACGATCGCGCTGCACATGCGCATCTACGCGGCCGCGCGCCGCTTCGATGCCGGCACCGCCTGCGTGATCCACACGCACAGCACGCATTGCGTGGCGCTCACACTCGGCAAGACTCAAGGCGAAGAGGGCGCCGAGCTGCTGCCCGCGCTGACGCCGTATTTCGTCATGAAGGTCGGCCATGTGCCGGTCGTTCCTTACCACCGTCCCGGTGC
The DNA here is from genome assembly GCF_057657255.1 of Variovorax sp. Soil_C_19. Classification (NCBI taxonomy): domain Bacteria; kingdom Pseudomonadati; phylum Pseudomonadota; class Betaproteobacteria; order Burkholderiales; family Comamonadaceae; genus Variovorax; species Variovorax sp. Soil_C_19. The sequence continues at coordinate 243,066 of NZ_JBDGIV010000005.1, forward strand.
GCCCGAGGCCGCCGAGCGCGTGGCCGAGGCCATCGAACGCTTCGGTGCCGCGGGCACGCCGATCCGCGCGGTGATGCTCGCGCGGCTCGGCCCCAATGTGTGGCACGACACGCCGGCCGCCGCGATGGCCGTGCTGGAAGAACTCGAAGAGACCGCGCGGCTCCAGCTGCTCGCCGGTGCCGCGCGGCCCGCGCCGCTCGGTACCGAACAGATCGACGAACTGCGCCGCAGCTTCGGTGCGCGCTGGTAGCCGGCCGTAGTAAAAACACGCCATGCCTCAATTCGCCGCCAACCTCTCGATGCTCTATCCGGAGCTCGCTTTCCTCGACCGCTTCGAAGCCGCCGCGAAGGACGGCTTCAAGGCCGTCGAATACCTGTTCCCTTACGCCTTCGCCAAGGAAGACATCGTGGCGCGCCTGCGGCACAACGGCCTGGCGCAGGTGCTGTTCAACGGCCCGCCCGGCGACTGGGACCACGGCGAGCGCGGCCTTGCCTGCCTGCCGGGCCGCGACGCCGAATTCCGCGAGGGCATCGCCCGGGCCATCGACTACGCGGTGGCGCTCGACTGCCCGCGCATCCACGTGATGGCGGGCCTCGTGCCCGAAGACCTCGAGCGCGAGGCCGTGCAGCCGGTGTACGTGGACAACCTGCGCTGGGCCGCGGCCGAGGCCGCCAAGGCCGGGCGCGACGTGCTGATCGAGCCGATCAACACGCGCGACATCCCGCGCTTCTTCCTGAACCGCCAGGACCATGCACACGAGATCGTCGACATGGTGGGCGCGTCCAACCTCCAGGTGCAGATGGACCTGTACCACTGCCAGATCGTCGAGGGCGACGTGGCGATGAAGATCCGCAAGTACCTGCCCACGGGCCGCGTGGGCCACATCCAGATCGCCGGCGTGCCCGAGCGCCACGAGCCCGACATCGGCGAGCAGAACTACCCCTATCTGTTCGAGCTGATCGACGCCGTCGCGGCGGAATGCGGCTGGCAGGGCTGGGTCGGCTGCGAGTATCGACCGAAGCGCGGCGCCGAACCCGGCGGCACCTCGGCCGGGCTCGGCTGGCTGCGCGCCTGGCAACAGCGCGCATGAAGCTCGAATCGTTGCGCATCCCGCCGCGGCTGCGCGGCTTCGACGCGCATCAGGATGTGCAGCTCTTCGACGTGACGCTCGCGGGCGACCGCGTGCAGGCCATCGACGCGAGCGCTTCGCAGGCCCCGGCCGGCGCGCGCGGCACGCTGCTGAGCGCGCAGGTCGAGGCGCATGCGCACATCGACAAGAACTACACCGTGCAGGAAGTCGGCGCGGCCGAGGGCGACCTGTTCGCCGCCATCGCGCGCATGGACCGCCACCGCGCAGGCTGGACCGGCGAGACGCTGCGCCCGCGCATGGAACGAGCGCTGCACGAGGCCTGGCGTTCGGGCGTGCGCGCGCTGCGCACGCACATCGACTGGGTCGAGGCCCAGGCGCCGGCCGCGCTCGCGGTGTTCGAGGCGCTGCGCGCCGAATGGCACGGCCGGGTCGAGCTGCAGTTCGTCTCGCTCACGCCGCTCGACGTGTTTGCCGACCCCGAGGCGGGCGAGCGCATCGCCCGGCAGGTGAAGCGCGCGGGCGGCACGCTCGGCGCCTTCGTCTACCGCAATGAAGGGCTGGTGCACAAGCTGGGCCGCGTGTTCGATCTGGCGCAGGAGCACGGGCTGGGGCTCGACTTCCATGTCGACGAAGGGCTCGACGCCGATGCGAGCGGGCTGCGCAGCATCGCGCAGCTGGTGCGCGCGCGCGGCTTCGGCGGCGGCGTGGTCTGCGGCCACTGCTGCTCGCTGTCGGTGCAGGACGATGCCGTGGCGCAGGAGACGCTCGCACTGTGCGCCGGCGCCGGGCTCCACATCGTCGCGCTGCCGACCACCAACCTCTACCTGCAGGGCGCCTGGGACCGCACGCCGGTGCCACGCGGCATCACGCGCCTGCGCGAAGCGGCGGCACGGGGCTTGCGTGCGAGCCTGGCCACCGACAACGTGCAGGACGCGTTCTATCCCTATGGGAGCTACGACCTTCTCGAAACCTTCGGCCTCGGCGTGCAGATGGCGCACCTCGCGCCTGCCGAAGACTGGCTCGACGCGATCACCGTCGCGCCGGCCAGGGCCCTCGGGCTGGCCTGGGACGGGCGCATCGCGCCGGGTTGCCCGGCCGACCTCGTGCTGCTCGCGGCCGTGGGCGAGCATGAACTCATCGGACCGCGCGGGCGCGAGCGCACCGTGATCCGCGCCGGTCGCATTCTGGAGACGACACCATGAGCATGGGCAAACCGATGGCCAACTATGCCGCCGCCAAGCGCGTCGGCGATTTCGTGTTCCTGAGCGGCGTGGTGGCTGTCGACCCGGCCACGCGCCGCGCGGTGGCCGGCTACGACGCGCTGCCCGACGAGGGCCGCACCGCGCTGCAGGGCCTGGGCTATGCCACGGGCCAGATGTCGGTCGACATCTTCGAGGCGCCGATCGTGGCGCAGAGCTGGTTCGTGCTCGAACGCATCCGCGAGATCGCGGCCGAGCATGGCGGCACGATGGAAGATGTGGTCAAGCTGGTGCAGTACTTCCGCCACCTGCCGCACTACGCGTTCTACAACCGCGTGCGCGGGCTGTTCTATCCGGGCGATCCGCCGGTCAGCACGGTGGTCGAGGTGTCGCGCTTCCTGCCGGGCGACGAGGTGCTGGTCGAGGTGGAAGCCACCATGTATTTGCCCCAGCCGCAGCAGCGCATCACCTGACGCCGGCGCCCTTCAGCAGGAAGTCGGTCACCTGCTCGATCAGGTAGCGCCGATCCTTGTCATCGCCCTGCTGCGCCGTGTCGCGGAAGTACGCAGCCTGCGTGGCGTGGTCGGCGTAGAACTGGGTCACGGCCCAGATGTGGAACAGCACCAACATCGGGTCGGCCTCGTCCATCAGCCCCTGGTTCATCCAGTTGCGAATCACGGCGGCGGCCTGGTCGGTGCGCTGCTTGCTCGTGTCCATCATGTCGCCCAACACCGGCGCGCCGCGCATCATCTCGGCCGTGAAGATGCGCGAGCGCAGCGGATGCTCGAACGAGAACACCATCTTGCGCTGGATCAGGTCGCCGAGCACCTTGCGTGGGCCGAAGGCCTCGTCGGCAAAGCCGAACACCACGATCCAGTCGTTGAGGATGTCCTGCAGGATCTGCCGGTAGAGCGCTTCCTTGCTCTCGATGTAGTAGTGCAGCTGCGCCTTCGAGAGGCCGGCCTTGTCGGCAATGGCCTGTGTCGAGGCGCCCGCGAGCCCTTCGCTCGCGAAGACCTCGATCGCGGCCTGGTTGATGAGGCCGAGCACCTGCGTGTACTTGCGCGAGCGGCCGCGCGTGGCGGGGACTTCCGCGTCGCCGCTTTCGCTCACAGCTGCAATTCCAGTTCGGTGCCGCTCGCGCGCGAGCAGCAAAGCGCCACCTTGTGGCGGCGCTCGCTGGCCGTGAGGCAGAAGTCGCGGTGTTCGGCCGCCGTGCCGTCGCCTTCCACCACGCAGGTGCCGCACAGGCCCTGCTGGCACGAGACCGGAATGTCGATGCCCACGTCGTGCAGCGCATCGACGGCGGTCTGGTCGGCCGCCACCGGCACGGTGATGCCGCGCCGCGCGAGCTTCAGCGTGAACGGCAGGCCCGGGGCGGCGCCGGTGTCGGCCGGCGCGGCGAAGTACTCGGCATGCAGCGCGTCCTCGGGCCAGTGCGCGGCCGCCTCGCGCACCGCCTGCATGAAACCGCCGGGGCCGCAGACGTAGAGCTGCGCACCCGGCGCCCGCTCGGCGAGCAGCGCGCGCAGGTCGATGCGCTGCGCTGCGTCGCCCTGGTCGAGGTGCAACCGCAGGTGCGGCGCGAGCGCGGGCGCGCGCAGCGCTTCGGCAAAGGCCAGGTGTTCCTCGCTGCGCGCGAACACGCAGAGCGTGAACGGCGCGCCGCGCGTCGCGAGCGCCTCTGCCATCGCGAGCAGCGGGGTCAGGCCGATGCCGCCCGCGAGCAGCAGGTGGTGCAAGGCCGCTTCGCGCAGCGGAAAGGTGTTGCGCGGCGCACTGATCGCGAGCAGGTCGCCCTCGCGCACCCGCTCGTGCATCGAGGCCGAGCCGCCGCGGCTCTGGGCCTCGCGCTTCACGCCGATCAGGTACGGCGCGGCGGCGCCCGATGGCGCACGCGCGAGCGAGTACTGGCGCGAGAAGCCGCCGGGCATGTGCACGTCGATGTGCGCGCCGGCCTCGTAGTCCGGCAGCGGCCGGCCCCAGGGATGCGCCAGCGCGAAGGCGAGGATCTCGGGCGTCTGTCGCGTGATGCGTTCGACGCGGACGGTGAGGGTGCGTTCGAGGCTCATGATGGTGTGGGTGTCAGATGCGTTGCAGCTTGCGCGCAACGCGTTCGATGAAGTGCGTGCGGTCGTGTTCGGTGACGGCGTTCATGTCGTGCAGCTGCAGCCATGTGACCTTGCAGCGCCATGCGAACAGCGCCCGCAGCGCCCGCGTGAACAGCCGCCGGCCCGGATCGCCGATCAGCATCACGAACCAGCGCGGCGAGCCGCCCGTCGTCACCACCGTGAGCCGTCGGATGTGCCGCAGGCCCGACGACACGACCTGGCCCTTGCGCTCGGCCGGAAGGAAGGCCACGCCGGGCAGCCACACCCGCTCGAGCCAGCCCTTGAGCATCGAAGGCGGTCCATGGAACCAGGTGGGATAGACGAACACCAGGTGCTCGGCCCACAGCAACGCCTCGACGTGGGGCTTCACGCGTTCGCGGATCAGGTCGGGGTTGTCGAGGTAGGCGATGCGCTCTTCGCGCGTGAGCGTCGGGTCGAACCCCTCGGCATAGAGGTCGATCGCGCGCACCGGGTGCCGGGGTTCGAGCGCCGCGAGGGCGGTGCGGTAGAGCGCGTGGTTGAAGCTGTCAGGATTCGGATGGCAATGAACGACGAGCGTTTTCATGAAAAGGGCCGGTTCGCACAGCGTTTGCTGGCGATACGGGGTCAGAGCCCAGGAAACAAGGGACGCGCGGTGCCTTATGGCAACCCAGGCGCCGGCATCTGACCCCGGCGCAAGCACCGCGCGGCCCGCGGAAAATGACGGCGTTGCTTACTTGCCCGTGAGCTGCTTGCGCAGGTCCACGCCCACGCTCTTGTTGACGAACTGCGTCGTCACGACCTTCGAGAGATCGACTTCACCGGGCTTGTAGAGGCCGGCCTTGACCATCTTGTCGTAGAAGTCCTTCACGCGGGCCTCGTCCATGGCGCCGATGCCCTTGGTGAGCGACTCGCCGCTGTCGACGATGCCCATCTTCTTGATCAGCGCGATCGAGCCTTCGAGCGCGGGCACCGGCGAATCGGGGTTGGTCTTGGCGATCAGCGCGTTGGCGGCCTTGTTGTCGCCGTAGAGGTAGTTGTTCCAGCCGATGATCGACGCCTCGATGAACTTGCGCACGGTCTCGGGCTTGTTCTTGATGAGGTCGGCACGCGTTTCGATCGTGGTCGCATAGGTCGAGAAGCCGTTGTCGGCCAGGAGCTGCACCACCGGGTCGAAGCCGGCCTGCGCCTTGATCGATAGCGGCTCGGAGATCGCATAGCCCTGCTGGATCGACTTCTTGTCGGCCAGGAACGGGCCGACGTTAAAGGTGTAGGGCTTGAGCTGCGCATCCTTGAAGCCGTGCTCCGACTTCATCCATTGCCAGAAGCTGAACTGGCCGTCCTTGCCGATGAAGGCCACGGGCGCCTTGGCCATGTCCTTGAAGGTGTCGAAGCCCTGGCCCGGGTGCGCGAACATGGCCTGCGGGTCTTTCTGGAAGAAGGCCGCCACCACCACCGTGGGCACGCCGTTCTTCACGTTGTCGAAGGACTGCAGCAGGTTGCCCGTCATGAGGAAGTCGACCTTGCCGGCCGGCAGCATCGGCCGGTTGTTGACCATCGGGCCGCCCTGCTGGATCTCGACGTCGAGGCCGTACTTCTTGTAGGTGCCGTCCACCAGCGCCTGGTAGAAGCCGCCGTGGCCGGCCTGCGCCTTCCAGTTGGTGGCGAACACCACCTTTTCCTGCGCCTGCGCGGCGAAGGCGGCGCCTGCGAGCGCCAGGCCGAAGGCCAGCGGGCGAAGATCGAGAGCGGGGATGCGCATGGGATGGACTCCTGTGAGGGGGTGGAAAAACGAGAGGGATCTTTCAGCGTGCAACGGCCATGTCGGGCGTCCAGCCGCGGGTCTTGCCGGGGTTCATCAGCCCCATGGGATCGCTGCGCTTCTTGAACTCGATCTGCTGCGTGTCGATGGCCTTCATGCCGCCGTCCTCGATGGTGACCACGTGCGGATTGAAGATCTTGCAGCCGCCCTGCGATTCGATCTCGCGGATCACCTCGTACTGGTGGGCTTCGCCCTTCCAGCGCACCAGCAGGATGCCGAAGGTGCCGCATTCGCCGCCGGCGCGCGCGAAATCCTGGTGCTGCAGCACGTCGTCGCCGAAGATCGCGAGGTGGCGCTCGACCACGGCCGGATCGAAGGGCTGGGCATAGGCCACCTGCAGGTAGGTCCAGCCGCGGTCGGCCTTGAGCGCCTGCAGCGTCGTGTGGTTGAACGCGCACTCGTAGGCCGGCGGCAGGCCGTCGGCGAGCAGCTCGGCCTCGGTGCCCGCGACGGAGATCGTGCCGCCGTGCGCTGCGGCGAGCGCGCGGAATTCGGCCATCGATGCGGGCGACACCATCGTGAACACCGCATGCCGATAGGCCGGAAAGCGGTCGCGCATGGCGGTGTAGTAGGGCGAGAAGCGCGCCTCCACGGTCGAGAGCAAAAAGATGTCGAGCGTGGGCGCCTGCGCGGCGATGCCGAAGTCGAGCGCGCCGCGGTAGGTGTCGAACAGCACCGTGCAGTGCACCCAGTCGACGGCCGGGCTCAGGGCCACTTCCACGTCGAGGATCACGCCGTTGGTGCCGAAGGCATGCTGCACCTGCTGGATCTCGTCGCCATGCAGTTCGATGACGCGCGGCTGGCGCTCCACCGTCATCACGCGCGCGTGCAGCATGTTGCCGGGGTCGCGCAGGATGCCGTGGCGGAACGAGCCGATGCCGCCGAAGCCGCCCGCGATGAAGCCGCCGATCGAGGCCACGTGCCACGTCGAGGGCCACATGCGCAGCGCCTGGCCGGTTTCGCGCGCCGCGAGATCGATGTCGTGCATGCGGGCGCCGGCCTCCACGCGCATGCGGCCCGGCTGGATGTCGAGCACGCGGCACATGCCGGTCACGTCGAGCACGATGCCGCCTTCGAGCGGCACGCACTGGCCGTAGTTGCCGGTGCCGCCCGCGCGCACGGTGAGCGGCAGCTGCCACTTCGCGGCCACCGCCGCGGCCTGCCGCACGTCGTCCTCGGTGCCGACCTTGACCACGAGGTCGGCCACGCAGCCTGCGAGCTGCGCGGTGAGGATCGGGCTGTACCAGTAGAAGTCCCTCGACAGCTGCTTGCGCTGTGCGGGTGCGGTGACGAGGTTGAGGCCGCGCAGGTCCTGCTGCACGGCGTTCCAGTCGACATTCTTCGACATGACAGCTGCGAATGTCATTGGACCCCCGCGTCCGGCATCGCACTGCCGTGGAACACCGCGGAACCGGCTTTGCCGGGCCGCTGGTGTTGCCCCCGGTAGGGGGTTGGCGTAGCGACACGAAATGCGCGAAGACTGGGGGCGAGCCTACCTTTCACGGCGCATCTCGCTTTCATGCCAGTGGCCGAGCACCAGGCGACTGAGGGCCGCGAACACGATGAAGATGACGATGCCCAGCAGCGACACCAGCAGCAGCGCCGCGAACATCATCGGGATCTCGGTGCGAAAGCTCGACTCGAGGATGCGCGACGCGAGGCCGGTCTCCTTGCCGGCCGTGCCGGCCGTGAACTCGGCCACCACCGCGCCGATCAGGGCCAGCCCGCCCGCGATCTTCAGGCCCGCCATGAAGTACGGCAGCGCGCTCGGCGCGAGCAGGTAGCGGAAGGTCTGCCACGGCGACGCCTTGTAGAGCTGGAACAGGTCGCGCAGGTTGCTGTCGGCGCTTTTCAGGCCGACCACGGTGTTCGACAGGATCGGGAAGAAGGCCACGATCCAGGCGCACAGCAGCAGCGCCGCCGTGGTGTTCGAGACATAGATCAGGATCAGCGGCGCGATGGCGATGATCGGCGTCACCTGCAGGATCACTGCGATCGGGAACAGGCCCACCTCGACCCACTTGAAGAGCGCGAACGCGATCGCCAGCGCCACGCCGCCGACGATGGCCGCCGCGAGCGCCAAGAGCGTCAGCCGCACGGTGAACCACAGCGCACTCGACAGCGACCCCCAGTTGTCGAACAGCGTGGTGAGGATCAGCGAGGGCGAAGGCAGGATGTAGTGCGGGATGCCGTTGGCGCGCACCATCCATTCCCACAGCAGCAACAGCACGGCGACCACCACCGCGGGCACGGCGATGCGCAGCATCGACTCGCGGCGCTGCGCGCGGTCTTCGTGGGCGCGCAGCAGTTCGGCGGAGGGCGCGGCGGCCTCGGCGATGGCGGCCGCGCCGGCGGCGGGGCGTTCAGTGATCGACGTCATGCAGGGCTCCATGCAGCGACTGCGACACGGCGGTGCAGTGCGCGTTGTAGCGGCTCGAGGTGCGGAAGTCTTCGCCGCGCGGATAGGGCTCGTCGATGCGGATCTCGTCGATCACGCGGCCCGGGCGCGCGGCCATCACCACGATGCGGTTCGACAGGTACACCGACTCGTAGACGCTGTGCGTGACGAACACCACCGAGAAGCGGTGCTCGCGCCAGATCGCGAGCAGGTCGTTGTTGAGCTTGATGCGCGTCATCTCGTCGAGCGCGGCAAAGGGCTCGTCCATGAGCAGCAGGCGCGGATGGGTGACCAGCGCACGCGCGATCGACACGCGCATCTTCATGCCGCCCGACAGTTCGCGCGGGTAGACGCCCGCAAAGCGCGAGAGCCCGACCATCTCGAGCGCCTGCTCGACCACGGGCGCCGCCGCGTCGCGCGAGGTGCCCGCGAGCTTGAGCGGCAGCCACACGTTGTCGAACACCTTGGCCCAGGGCATGAGCGTGGGTTCCTGGAACACGAAGCCGAGGTCGCGGTCGCTGCGGCTGTGCTTGGCCATGCCGCTGTTGGCGCCCGACCACTGGATCTCGCCCGCGCTGAGCCGGGTGAGGCCGGCGATCAGCCGCAGCGCGGTGCTCTTGCCGCAGCCCGAGGGTCCGAGAAAGCTGACGAAGTCGTGCTCGCCGATGTCGAGCGTCATGCCCTCGAGCGCGAGCGTGCCGTTGGCAAAGCGCTTGCCGACCTGGCGCAGGCGCACCAGCGGCGTGGCGGTGGTCGTGGTGTCGTCGGGCGGGGTGCTGGGGGTCATTGCCATGCGGGCTGGTTGTCGAGGCGCGAGAGCGGGAAGCGGTCGACCTCGCGCAGCAGGTCCACGAAACGCCGGCCGACATGGTCGAGCACCGCGGCGCCTTTCTCGGCGGTGGCGCGGGTGGCGTCGCCGGCGGCGCCCGCGGGGTTGATGTCGTGCATCTGCCAGCCGAGCTTGCCGCTGGGCGTGATCGACAGGTACTTGTTCTCGGCCGCGAGGTCTTCGGTCATCGAATGGAAGTTCTGGAATCGGTCCTTCTGCACATGGTCGGGCGTGAGGTGCAGCATGACCGAGCTTTCGAGGTCGCCGGCATGGATGCCGTGGCGCCCCTCGTGCGCGGTGAACAGGCCTTCGGGCAGGCCCAGCGTGTACCAGTTGGCGGCCACGACCATCATGCCGTGCGCCTCGCGCAGGTCGCGCGCCACGATGTCCATCACGCTCATCTGGCCGCCGTGGCTGTTGTAGAGCACCAGCTTGCGCACGCCGGCGCGGGCCACGCAGGCGCCGATGTCGGTCCACAGCGAGATCAGCGTCGTGGCCGACACCGTCAGCGTGCCCGGATAGCGCGAATGCTCGTTGCTCTTGCCGTAGGCCACGGTCGGCAGGAAGAGCACCGGCAGGTCGTCGGGCAGGTGCGGCAGCGTGGCGCGGACCATGCCGTCGATGGTGGCCGTGTCGGTCGACATCGGCAGGTGCGGACCGTGCTGCTCGGTGGCGCCGACCGGCAGCACGGCGATGAGCCGTTCGCGGTCGAGGCGGGAGAATTCTTCGCTGGTCAGGTCCGACCAGAAGCGGCTGCGCAGGGGGGCGGATTTCATCGTGGCGGTCCTCGTAGTCGAACGAGCGTGATGATGGGCTAAATTGTCCGATCGGTCAAAAAAACGTAGATCGGTATTTACCCGACGGGCGCGCGCGGCGGGCAGCCAAAGCAGACCGACCGGTCAAATTTCAGCGCCGCACCACGTACCGGGTCACGGCGGGCGGCGATTCGCCGATGTGGAACGCCAGCCGCCGTTCGCGCAGCGCCATGTCGGCCGCCGTGGCCCGCGTGAAGCGGCGCAGGTGGTCGGTCCAGCTTTCGTCCACGATCTGCTCGAGATAGCGCCCCGGCTCGGCGATGTCGTGCAGCAGCTCCCAGCCGATCGCGCCCTGGCCGAGCCGGGCGCGCCGGGTCTGCTGCATCACGAGGTGGAAGGCGGCCGCGCGTGCCGGGTCGATGATGTATTCGATGGTGATGATCACGCGCCCGCTTTCCTCGGGCCTTTCGGCCGGCGGGCCCGCCGCCCAGCCGGCGCGCGCCGGGCTCATGTCCGCCTCTTCGCCCGAGACATCGGTCACCCAGCGCAGCGCGGCCAGCATCACCAGCGTGCCGCTCACCGCGGCGATCTCCAGGCTGGTGCGCAGGTCGCTGACCGTGGCCACCTGGCCCCAGAGCGCCGCGCCGATCGCGCTCGCGCCCATGATCGCCATCTGGTAGGTCGACATGCCGCGCGCGCGCACCCAGTCGGGCAGCGCCAGCTGCGCCGACACCGAGAGTGAATTCGCCACCGTGATCCAGGCCATGCCGCCGAAGAACATGGCCGGCACGGCGACCCACGCATTGGGCGCGAAGGCCATCACCGCGGTGGCGGCCGACTGCAGCAGCGTGCCGCGCAGCACGAGCTGGTCGCGGCCCAGCGCCTGGCGCAGCCGCGGCAGGAACAGCACGGCGATGATCGCGCCCGCGCCCATCGCGGCCAGCAGCAGGGTGAAGGTGCCGGCACCGCCGCCCTTGAGGTTGCGCGCCAGCAGCGGCAGCAGCGCGAGCAGCGCGGTCGAGTGGAAGAAGAAGATGGTGATGCGCGTGAGCACCGCGCGCATGCGCTGCGACTGCCAGACGAACTGCACGCCCACGCGCATGGCGCTGATGAGCCGCTCGCGGCCCAGCGGGTTGGGCGTGTGCTCGCGCCGCCAGCGCAGCACCACGAAGCCCGAGGCCACCGACAGCACCGCATTGAGCGCGAACACCCAGACGCTGCCCGCGCTCGCGATCAGCATGCCGGCCGTGAGCGGGCCGATGATGCGCGAGGCGTTCATCGCGATGCCGTTCAGCCCGAGCGCGGCCGGCAACTGCGGCCGCGGCACCAGCTCGGGCACGATGGCCGAGAACACGGGCCAGCGCAGCGCCAGGCCGATGCCGTTGGCGAAGGTCAGCGCCAGCAGCAGCGGCGCGGTCATCACGTCGAGCGAAATGGCCACGCACAGCACGATCGCGGTGCCCGCCAGCCAGAACTGGGTGGCGACCAGCCAGCGCCGCCGGTCGAGGATGTCGGCCAGCGCGCCGCTCGGCAGGCCCAGCAGGAACACCGGCAGCGTGGAGGCCGACTGGACCAGCGCCACCCAGATCGGCGAGCTGGTCAGCGAGGTCATGAGCCACGCCGCCGCCACGTCGTTCATCCACATGCAGATGTTGGCGATCAGCCAGGTGCTCCAGAGCATGCGGAACACCGGCAGCCGGAGCGGCTCCAGCGCCGTCATCTTGGGCGGGCGCGGCTGGACGGCGGAGACAGGCGTTTCTTCGGGAGAAATGGGTGGCATGTGCCCCGATTGTGCCGGGCGCCCTGCCCGCGCCCGGTCAGCGCGCCAGATGCCCGAGCGGCCAGGCGCTGCTGGCCTTGACCTCACCGAGCGAGAAGCTGGTGTGCAGGTCCTTCACGTTGGGGAGGTTCATCAGGTGCTGGCGCGCAAAGGCTGAGAAGCTGTCGAGGTCCTGCGCCACCACCTGCAGTTCGAAGGTGCCGGTGCCGCTGATGTAGTGACAGGCCACCACCTCGGGCAGGCGGCGGATCGCCTCCTCGAGCTTGCGGGTGGCGTCCAGCGTGACCCGCTCGGTGTCGACGCGCACGAAAGCGAGCACGCCGAGCCCGATCTTGTGGCGGTCGATCTCGGCGTGATAGCCCTTGATGAAGCCGGCCTCCTCCAGCGCGCGCACGCGGCGCCAGCACGGTGCGGCCGAGAGGCCCACGCGCTGCGCAAGCTCGGCGTTGGTGAGGCGGCCGTCGGCCTGCAGTTCTTGCAGGATTGCAAGGTCGAACTTATCAATTCTTTCCATTGGCCTGCATTTTAAGCAAGATTCTTTCTGGAACCCGGATTTCCGGGGCCAAGAACGCAAACACCTGTCGCGAACCCCGGCATACACTTTGCGTGATCATGGGCTCGCGCCCGACCCGGGCACAGACCCACACCCCAAGCCAGGCCCACAAAGCCCTGCCATACGGAGACAGACACATGAACGCCCCGCTGCCCGAACACATTCGCCGCGCGCTGGAAACCGTCACGCTCGACGACAAGTACTCACTGGACTACGGCCGCGCGTTCATGAGCGGCGTGCAGGCCCTGGTCAAGCTGCCGATGCTGCAGCGCCTGCGCGACAAGCAGGTCGGCAAGAACACCGCCGGCTTCATCAGCGGCTACCGCGGCTCGCCGCTCGGCGGCTACGACCAGGCGCTCTGGAAGGCCAGCAAGTTCCTGAAGGAACAGAACATCGTGTTCCAGCCCGGCGTGAACGAAGAGCTCGCCGCCACGGCGCTTTGGGGCACCCAGCAACTGGGCTTTTCGCCCGCGGGCACCAACAAGTTCGACGGCGTCTTCGGCATCTGGTACGGCAAGGGCCCGGGCGTGGACCGCTGCTCCGACGTCTTCAAGCACGCCAACATGGCGGGCACCACCGAATTCGGCGGCGTGATCGCGGTGGCGGGCGACGACCACATTTCCAAGAGCAGCACGGCGGCGCACCAGAGCGATCACATCTTCAAGGCCTGCGGCACGCCGGTGTTCTTTCCGGCCAACGTGCAGGAGATCCTCGACCTGGGCATCCACGCCTTCGCGCTGAGCCGCTTCTCGGGCGTGTGGTCGGGCATGAAGACGATCCAGGAGATCGTCGAGTCGAGCGCCACCGCCATGATCGACCCGGACCGCGTCGAGATCGTGGTGCCGACCGACTTCGAGATGCCGCCCGGCGGGCTGCACATCCGCTGGCCCGACCATGCGCTGGAGCAGGAAGCCCGGCTGATGCACTACAAGTGGTATGCCGCGCTCGCGTACATCCGCGCCAACCGCCTGAACCACAACGTGATCGAAGGCCCGAACGACCGCTTCGGCATCATGGCCAGCGGCAAGGCCTACAACGACACCCGCCAGGCCCTGATCGACCTGGGCCTGGACGACGCCACCTGCCGCCAGCTCGGCATCCGTCTGCACAAGGTGGGCGTGGTGTGGCCGCTCGAGGCGCAGCTCACGCGCGAGTTCGCCACCGGCCTGCAGGAGATCCTGGTGGTCGAGGAGAAGCGCCAGGTCATCGAATACCAGCTCAAGGAAGAGCTTTACAACTGGCGCGCCGACGTGCGCCCCAACGTGCTCGGCAAGTTCAACGAGCTCGACGGAGATTTCTCGGGCGGCGAGTGGGCCATGCCCAACCCGACGGCCAACACGCTGCTGCGCGCCAATGCCGATCTGAACCCGGCGCTGATCGCCAAGGCCATCGCGCAGCGGCTGCGCAAGCTCGGCATCCTCGACCATGCGGGCGCCGACATGCGCGCGCGCATCGACGCGCAGATGGCGATCCTCGAGGCCAAGGAGCGCTCGATGGAGGTGCTCAAGGTGGGCGGCGTGCAGGGCGCCGACCGCCAGCCGTGGTTCTGCTCGGGCTGCCCGCACAACACCAGCACCGTGGTGCCCGAAGGCTCGCGCGCCATGGCCGGCATCGGCTGCCACTTCATGGCCACCTGGATGGACCGCTCCACCATCGGCTTCACGCAGATGGGCGGCGAGGGCGTGCCGTGGGTCGGCCAGCAGCCCTTCACGACCGACCAGCACATCTTCGCCAACCTGGGCGACGGCACCTACTTCCACAGCGGCCTGCTCGCGATCCGCCAGAGCATCGCTGCGGGCGTGAACATCACCTACAAGATCCTCTACAACGACGCGGTCGCCATGACCGGCGGCCAGCAGGTCGGCGAGCGGCCCGAGGGCCACTCGGTGCTGCAGATCGCCGAGAGCCTGCATGCCGAGGGCGCCAAGAAGGTGGTGGTCGTGACCGACGAGCCCGAGAAGTACGAGGGCGTGAACATCCCCGGCCAGGACGTGAAGGTGCGCCACCGCGACGACCTCGACGAGATCCAGCGCGAGTTCCGCGAGATGGCGGGCACCACGGCCATCATCTACGACCAGACATGCGCCACCGAGAAGCGCCGCCGCCGCAAGCGCGGCACGGCCGTCGATCCGGCGAAGCGTGTCGTCATCAACGAGTTGGTCTGCGAAGGCTGCGGCGACTGCAGCGTGCAGAGCAACTGCCTGTCGGTCGAGCCGCTCGAGACCGAGTTCGGTCGCAAGCGCGCGATCAACCAGAGCACCTGCAACAAGGACATGAGCTGCCTCAAGGGCTTCTGCCCGAGCTTCGTGACCGTCGAAGGCAGCCAACTCAAGAAGAAGGCCAAGGACAAGGCGGCATCGCCGCTCGAACTCGGCCCGCTGGCCGAGCCGGCCGTGCCTGCGCTGGCGCCCGGACAGGTCTGGGGCATCGTCGTGGCCGGCGTCGGCGGCACGGGCGTCATCACCATCGGCCAGCTGCTCGGCATGGCGGCGCACATCGAGGGCAAGGGCATCGTCACGCAGGATGCGGCCGGCCTCGCGCAGAAGGGCGGCGCCACCTGGAGCCACGCGCTGATCGGCGACTCGCAGGAGGCGATCCGCACCACGCGCGTCGGCACCGCCGCGGCCGACCTGATCCTCGCGGCCGATCCGCTGGTGGCGGTCAATCCCGAAACCCTGGCGCGCATGCGCGAAGGCCGCACGCACGTGGCGCTCAATGCGCACGGCACGCCGACCGCGGCCTTCGTGCGCAATGCCAACTGGGTCAATCCGCAGGACGACTGCGCGGGCGACATCGCAAAGGTCGTGGGTGCCGACGCGGTCGGCGCGTTCGATGCCGATGCCGCAGCCACCACGCTGATGGGCGACAGCCTCTATGCCAACCCGATGCTGCTGGGCTACGCCTGGCAGAAGGGCTGGATCCCGCTGGCGCACGAATCGCTGATGCGTGCGATCGAGCTCAACGCCGTGGCGATCGAGAACAACAAGGCCGCGTTCGCCTGGGGCCGCCAGGCCGCGGCCAACCCCGACGAACTGCAAAAGCGCGTGCCCCCGGGCCAGATCATCGAGTTCAAGAAGCGCGAAACGCTCGACAGCCTGGTGGCGCGCCGGGTCGAGTTCCTCGCCGGCTACCAGAATGCCGCCTATGCCGATACCTACCGGCAGTTCGTCGGCAAGGTGCAGCAGGCCGAGTCGGCGCTCGGCAAGACCGCGCTGGCCGAGGCCGTGGCGCGCCAGCTGTTCAAGCTGATGGCCTACAAGGACGAGTACGAGGTGGCGCGCCTGCACACCGACCGCAGCTTCCTCGGCCGTGTCGAGGGCATGTTCGAAGGCGAGATGGGCAAGGACTTCAAGCTCAACTACCACCTCGCGCCGCCGATCATCGCGAAGAAGAACGCCAAGGGCCAACTCCAGAAGCAGAAGTTCGGCCCGTGGATGCTGCCGGCGTTCCGGGTGCTCGCGCGCCTGAAGGGCCTGCGCGGCACGCCGCTCGACATCTTCGGACGCACCGAGGAGCGCCGCACCGAACGCGCACTGATCGGCGAATACCGCGCGAGCATCGAAGAAGTGCTGGCCGGCCTGCGCGCCGAGAACCATGCGCTCGCCCTCGAGATCGCCAGCCTGCCCGAGCAGATCCGCGGCTACGGCCACGTGAAGGAGCGCAACCTGGCGGCAGCGCGCGTGCGCTGGAGCGAGCTGATGGCCCGCTGGCGCGATCCGCAGCAGCAGCAATCGGCGCAGCGCGCGGCTGCCTGATTGCCGCGGTCCGGAGGGTGCCGGAGGTCTTCCGGCACCCTTTTGCTATTGAATCGGTAGCAGCCGTTAGAACCAAAGGCCTGCGCCGCGCGCCGGATAAGCGCGCGGCGCAGGCCTTTGCGACGAATACAATGCCCGCTGCTGAGCGCGGCAACACCGCTCCAGGCTTCTGAACGCGGCCTTTTTTCCCGGGCCGCGGAACCGCGGGCCCGACCCGCGCTTCTGACATTCCTCATACCCATCTGTCTGCTGGAGACTCCCTTGTTCATTTCCTCTGCTTTTGCCCAAACCGCGCCCGCTGCATCCGGTGGCGGCGACATGATGTCTTCGCTGGGCAGCATGCTGCCGCTGGTGTTGATGTTCGTGGTGCTGTACTTCGTCATGATCCGCCCGCAGATGAAGCGCCAGAAGGAAGCCCGCGCCATGATCGAGGCGCTCGCCAAGGGCGACGAAGTGGCCACGGTCGGCGGCGTGCTCGGCAAGATCACCTCGCTCGGCGACCAGTACCTGGGCCTCGAAATCGCGAACGGCGTCGAGATCAAGATCCAGCGCACGGCCGTGGTGCAGGTCCTGCCCAAGGGCGCGGTCAAGCAGTAATCGCCCACAAGATGGTGCCCGGGCCTTGCGCTTTGTCGCGCGGGGCCTCAAGTCACGCCGTGTCCTGTTTCTGAAAAGCGCTCTCTCATGAACCGATATCCGGTCTGGAAGTACGCGATCATCGTGGTCGTGCTGCTGGTTGGGTTGATCTATTCCCTGCCCAATTTCTTCGGCGAGGCGCCTGCTGTGCAGGTGTCCGCGGCCAAGTCGACCGTCAAGGTCGACGCGGCCACCCAGGGCCGGGTCGAGGAGGCGCTGAAGACGGCCGGGCTCGCGCCCGACCTGCTCACGCTCGAAGGCGGCTCGCTGCGCGCGCGCTTCGCGACGCCCGACGAACAGCTCAAGGCGCGCGACGTGCTTCAGCGCGCCCTGGTGCCCGACCCGGCCGATCCGGCCTATATCGTGGCGCTGAACCTGGTCTCGCGCTCGCCGGCATGGCTCACGGCCTTGCATGCGTTCCCGATGTACCTGGGTCTCGACCTGCGCGGCGGCGTCGACTTCCTGCTGCAGGTCGACATGAAGGGCGCCATCGACAAGAAGGCAGAATCTTTCGCGGGCGACCTGCGCACCGTGTTCCGCGACAAGGGCATCCGCGGCACCTCGGTGAGCCGCAACGGCCAGGCCATCGAGATCTCGTTCCGCGACGCCGCGGCGCGCGATGCGGCCCGGCGGCTGATCCAGGACCAGTTCCAGGACCTCGAGGCGGTCGACAGCGGCGAAGGCAGCAACCTTCGCCTGGTGGCGACCATCAAGCCCGAGGCGGCGCGCCGCCAGCAGGATGCGGCGCTCAAGCAGAACATCACCACGCTGCACAACCGGATCAATGAACTCGGCGTGGCCGAGCCGGTGATCCAGCAGCAGGGCCTCGACCGCATCGTCGTGCAGCTGCCCGGCGTTCAGGATACGGCCAAGGCCAAGGACATCCTGGGCCGCACCGCCACGCTCGAGATGCGCCTGGTGGACGAGAGCGCCGAAGGCCGCGCCGCCGAACTCAGCGGCGGACCGGTGCCCTTCGGCTCCGAGAAGTTCTTCGAGCGCGACGGCCGCCCGGTCATCGTGAAGAAGCAGGTGCTCGTCACCGGCGAGAACCTCACCGACGCGCAGCCCGGCTTCGACTCGCAGAGCCAGCAGCCCAAGGTCGACCTGACGATGGACGCCAAGGGCGGCCGGATCATGCGCGACGTGAGCCGCGAGAACTACAAGAAGCGCATGGCCATGCTGATCTTCGAGAAGGGCAAGGGCGAAGTGCTCACCGCCCCTTCGATCAACGGCGAGCTCGGCACCCGCTTCCAGATCTCGGGCTCGATGACGGTGAGCGAGGCCAACGACCTCGCGCTGCTGCTGCGCGCCGGCTCGCTGGCTGCGCCGATGGAGATCATCCAGGAGCGCACCATTGGCCCGACACTCGGCGCCGACAACATCGAGAAGGGCTTCAAGAGCGTGATGTACGGCTTCCTCGCGATCATGGTCTTCATGTGCCTGTACTACGCACTGTTCGGCCTGTTCTCGTCGATCGCGCTGGCCGTCAACCTGCTGCTGCTCGTGGCCATTCTCTCGATGCTGCAGGCCACGCTCACGCTGCCCGGCATCGCGGCCATGGCGCTGGCCATCGGCGTGGCCATCGACTCCAACGTGCTGATCAACGAGCGCATCCGCGAAGAGCTGCGCAACGGCGCGTCGCCGCAGGCGGCCATCCACGCCGGCTACGACCGCGCCTGGGGCACCATCCTCGACTCGAACGTGACCACGCTGATCGCGGGCATCGCGCTGCTGGCCTTCGGCTCGGGCCCGGTGCGCGGCTTCGCGGTGGTGCACTGCATCGGCATCGTCACCTCGATGTTCTCGGCCGTGTTCTTCTCGCGCGGCCTCGTGAACTTCTGGTACGGCCAGAAGAAGAAGCTCAAGACGGTGTCGATCGGTACCGTGTGGCGGCCCAAGACCGACGGCACGGCCGTGGCTGAAGGCAAGTAAAGGTCAAGGACAAGCGCCATGGAATTCTTCCGCATCCACAAGACCATCCCGTTCATGCGCCACGCGCTGGTGCTGAACATCATCTCCTTCGTGACCTTCGCGCTCGCGGTGTTCTTCCTGTTCCACCGCGGCCTGCACCTGTCGGTCGAGTTCACGGGCGGCACCGTGATGGAGGTCGCCTACCAGCAGTCGGCCGACATCGGCAAGATCCGCGAAGCCGTCAGCAAGCTGGGCTACCCCGAAGTCCAGGTGCAGAGCTACGGCACTTCGCGCGACGTGCAGATCCGCCTGCCTGCGCAAAAGGGCATGAACTCCGACCAGCAGAGCGCGCAGGTTATGGAAGCGCTCAAGTCGGTCGATCCGTCGGCCACCCAGCGTGGCATGGAGGTAGTCGGTCCGCAGGTGGGCGAGGAACTCACCACCAACGGACTCAAAGCCCTGGGCATGGTGGTGGTGGGCATCATGATTTACCTGGCGATCCGCTTCGAATGGAAGTTCGCCGTGGCCACCGTGCTGGCCAACCTGCACGACGTGGTCATCATCCTGGGCTTCTTCGCGTTCTTCCAGTGGGAGTTCTCGCTCGCGGTGCTCGCGGCGGTGCTCGCGGTGCTGGGCTATTCGGTCAACGAATCGGTGGTGATCTTCGACCGGGTGCGCGAGAACTTCCGGCGTTACCGCAAGATGGGCACGACCGAGATCATCGACAACGCGATCACCTCGACCATCAGCCGCACCATCATCACGCACGGCTCGACGCAGCTCGTGGTGCTCTCGATGTTCTTCTTCGGTGGCCCGACGCTGCACTATTTCTCGCTGGCGCTGACGATCGGCATCTGCTTCGGCATCTATTCGTCGGCCTTCGTGGCGGCGGCGATCGCGATGTGGCTCGGCGTCAAGCGCGAGGACCTCATCAAGGGCACGCCGCCCAAGCGCGACGGCGGTTCGGAGGACGACCCGAACGCCGGTGCGGTGGTCTGAGGCACCGGGCCGGCCCAAAGGCAAGGACGTGGGAAGGCGATGCACCCTTGTGCTGCCGCCTTTCCCGATGCAAGCTCTCGCTTGTGACGCCCTGAGCGCCGAGCCTTCCTGCCTTCCCGATCCCTCCAATGAGCATCGCGCGGTCCGACACTTCCCTGCAGCTCGCACGCGAGACGCGTGAGCGTTTCGTGCTCGCCACCGGCGGCGTCATGGCGCCGCTGGCGCAAGCGATCCGGGACCGCCTGACCCAGCAGGCCGCCGAGGTCGGCAACGCGAGGCTGATGCAGGAACGCCGCGACGACTTCCTGGCGTTCCAGGCGCAGGCCTCGCAATGGGTCTCGCTCGCGCAGGCCGGCTGGCGCAGGTCGGCGAGCGTGCCTGCGGCGGCCGCTGCGGTTCCTGCTGCTGTGCCATCGGCTCCGAAGCTGCGGCTCGAACTCATGGGCGACGATGCGATGGAAAGCAACATCCTGTCGTCCCGCCTGGCGCAGATGCTCCACGAGCAGGCCAGCTTCGAACTCAGCGACCTGCGGCTGCGCATCCAGCATCTCGAAGGCACCGGTGAGCTCAACGCCAACGATGTGCTCCGGCCGGAGACCCTGGCCAGGCTGCTGGTGGACCAGTGGCTCGCGGCCGGGCTGAGCCGGGCGCTCTGGACGCGCGTGCAGGACACGGTGCAGCAGCGGCTCGTCGGCGTGGTCGTCAAGGCCTACGAGGACGCCAACGCCTTCCTGATCTCGCAGGGCGTGATGCCGGAGATCGACCTGAAGAGCTTTGTCCGGCGCACCGGCGGTGGCGGCGGCGGCGTCAGTGCCACCGGACCGGCCTCGGTGTCGGGCGCAGCGCAGACCGGCCGCGGCCCGGGTCCCGGTTCTCCGAACGGTGCGTTCAATGGTTCTTCTGCTTCCCCGCCGCCCCCGCAGCGGGTCTTTTCGCCGTCCACGCCTGCGCTGACCACCGGCGGCTCGCCGCTGCTGGTCGCCCGGCAGCGTGCCCAGACGGCACTGCTGAGCCTCAAGCGCTTCGTTGCCGCGCGCATCGGAACCGACCTGTCCGCCCCGCGTCCCCTGCAGCCGACGACCGGCATGGATGCCGGCGCAGGCCCGAATGGCGGCGCGGGCGCGCAGACCTTCGCTGGCATGGTCGCCGAGGCCGAAGCGGCCTACCGCGCATCGGCCACGCACTACATGCAGGCGGCCTCGGCAGAGCACCAGGCCACCCTGCTGCAGCAAACCGCGGTCGACCTGCGGCGGCGCAGCAGCGAGCTCAAGAAGAAGGCGCCCACCACCGCCGACAAGGCCACGGTGGAGATCGTCGCGCTGATGTTCCAGGCCATCCTGTCCGAGGAGCGCATCCCGTTTTCGGCGCGCGTGTGGTTCGCGCGGCTGCAGATGCCGGTGCTGCGCGTGGCGATCGCCGAGCCCGAGTTCTTCGGCAGCCTGCAGCATCCCGCGCGCATGCTGATCGACCGCATGGGTTCCTGCGTGATGGGCTTCGACGCGGCCGCCATCTCGGGCAGCGCGCTCGAAGGCGAGATCAAGCGCGTGGTGCAGGTGATCGAGCAGTACCCCGAGACCGGCCAGCGCGTCTTCAAGCTGGTGTTCGACGAGTTCGTGGCCTTCCTGAACCGCTATCTCACGCAGAGCGACACCACGCAGCGCGTCATGAGCGTGGCGCAGCAGGTCGAGCAGAAGGAGACGATGGCGATCCAGTACACCATCGAGCTGCGCAAGATGCTCAACGACATGCCGGTGCGCGATGAAATCCGCGAGTTCCTGTTCAAGGTCTGGGCCGAGGTGCTTGCGATTGCCGCGCTGCGCTACGGCGCCCAGGGCGAGCAGACCGTGATGCTCAAGCGCGTGGCCTCCGACCTGGTGTGGGCCGCGAGCGCCAAGCCCAACCGCGCCGACCGCGCTCGCGTGATACAGGACCTGCCGCAACTGCTGCAGCGCCTGCGGCTCGGCATGACCCTGCTCGGCATCATCGACGAGCCGCAGGAAACCCACATCAAGGCCATCGGCGCCACGCTGTCCGATGCCTTCCTGTCGAAGACCGAGGTGATCCCCGCCGCCAAGATCGAGGCCATGGCCGCGCGCTTGGCGCATCTGGAGGATTTCGTGAAGGACCATGGCGGCGCCTCGAACCTGCCGCTCGACGCGAACAGCATCGAGCTGCTGCTGGGCATGGACGCGGCCTCGATCGAGGTGGTGGCCGATGCGCCGGGCGGCGCCGCTTCCGAAGACATGCTGGCATGGGCCCATGCGCTCGAGGTGGGCAATTGGTTCATGCTCGATCACAACGACCGCGTGAGCCAGGTGCAGTTCGTCTGGCGCAGCGAGCGCAAGCAGCTGCACCTGTTCGCCTCGGCCGACGGCCGCAGCTTCCTGATCCAGGCCGGCCGTCTCGCCAGCTATCTGCAGGCGGGGCTGCTGGTGCCCGCCGAGGACGAGACGCTCACCGCGCGCGCCACGCGCGAGGCGCTCGCGAAGCTCGACGCCAATCCGGAGCGACTTCTGAACTAGGCGCTCAGTGTGCCGTGCGCCCTTCGCGGCTCTCGCAGAGTTCGTCGAGCACCAGCGCGTCGGGCTCGATGCCCGTGCTCCAGTGCACCATCAGCACGATGATCTTGAGGTCGTCGAGCGCGACCGGCGCATCGGGCGCCGCCATCGCGCGCTCGACCACGATCTCGCGCAGGCCGCAGGGCAGCAGCTTCGAGAGTTCGAGAAAGCGGATGAAGCCGAGGCACTCGGCACCGAGGTGCTCCTGCTCGGCCTGTGAATAGACGCGCATTGCGTCGCTCGACTGCGGCAGCGCCGCTTCAGGGGGGCCGCTCAGCGTGACCGTGGCGGTGTGGCTGTCGCCCGCATGGCGTTTGATCTGCAGTCCCTGAGTGGCCAGGCTCAGGCCGTCGAGCCATTGCAGCGCATCGTGGATCTCTTCGGGATCGAAGCCATGCGCGCTGAGCTTGCGCCCCAATTGTTCGGGTTCGGGGCAGGCATCGCCGCGCCAGTAGTTTTCGTAGACAAACACGAGCACTTCGAACATGAGGCCAATATAGCCGATGCGCGTGGCGCGCCTTCAACGGCTTTTGCCCGGCAGCCTCTAGGCCGATGCCGTGCGCTGGAACAGGCCGCCGGGCAACCGCGCCACCAGCCCGTCGAGTTCGAGTTCGAGCATCCTGGCCTGGAGCTCGGCCGCGCTCCAGCCGGTGCGCGCGCTCAGCACGTCGAGGTGGACCGGGTCGAAGCCGAGCGCGTCGAGCAGCGGATGCGCAGGGTCGGCGCCATTGGCATCCGCAGCCTCCGCGGCCGAGCCGGAGCCCGCTTGCGCCATGCGCGGCGCTGGCAGCTCCTCGAGGATGTCGTGTACCGACTCGACCAGCTTCGCGCCCTGGCGGATCAGGGCATGGCAGCCGCGCGATTGCGGCGAGTGGATCGAACCCGGGATCGCGAACACTTCCTTGCCTTGTTCGGAAGCGAGGCGCGCGGTGATCAGCGAGCCCGACTGCAGCGCGGCCTCGACGACCAGCGTGCCGCGCGCCAGTCCGGCGATGAGGCGGTTGCGCCGCGGGAAGTTCTGCGTCAGCGGCGGTGTGCCGAGAGGGAGCTCGCTCACGATCAGCCCCTGGCGCGTGATGCGCTGCGCGAGCTCGCGATGGCGCGCGGGATAGACGCGGTCGAGGCCGGTGCCGACCACCGCGACCGTGGCGAGCCGCGGCGCATCGCCCGCCGCATCGAGCGCGCCCAGGTGCGCAGCCCCATCGACACCGAGCGCAAGGCCCGACACCACCGGCAGACCGGCCTCGCCGAGTGCGCGTGCAAAGGCGCGCGCATTGGCCGCCCCTTGCGGCGTGGGATTGCGGCTGCCCACCACGGCAATGCTGTGGCCGAGCTGGTTCAGGTCGAAGGCCGCAGCGCCCAGCACATAGAGCATCGGCGGCGGGTCGGCCATTTCGAGCAGTGCGGCGGGATAGCCCGCATCGCCGAGCGTGACCACCCGGCGCGTGACGTCCTCGTCCGGCGCCGATTGCAGCCATTGCCAGGCCTGGTCGATGTGGGCCTGCAGCCCTTGCGGCAGCTGCAGCAGTGCTTCGGCCTGCGCCTGCGTCACCACGTCGCGCAGCGCATCGTGCCGCTGCGCGAACACGTTCTCGGGCAGGCCGAATGCCGCCAGCAGCCGGCGCGCGGCACCGTCGCCGATGCCTGCCGTCAGCGACAGCCGGAGCCAGCCTGCGAGTTCTGCGCGGTCCACGCGGAAAAAAGAAGCGCCGAAAGCTTCAGGGGTTGACGAGGAAGTCGCCTGCCTTCGGCGTGTCGGAGATCTCGAGCACCAGCGCGTACGAGACCTTTTCGAACGTGCGGAACACCATCAGCAGCCCGATGCGCTCGTTCGGGAGCTTGAGCGTCTCCTTGCGTTCGCCGGTGCGGTCGACGATGGTTTCACCGTTCTTCAGGATCGCCAGCACATGGCCGCTGTCGATGCCGTCGCGCGTGCCCTTGTTGATTGCCACCACCTGGTTCTGCGCCGCGAACTGCACCGCGTTGCCGTAGACCGAGATGATGCGGCCCTCGACCTGCGTCGAAGGGGCGCGTGGCGCATAGCTCACCAGCTGGCGCGGCGGTTCGGGCAGCAGCCGGTCGCCGGCGCGGATTTCCTCGCGCGACGCGATGATGTCGATGCCGGCCGGCACCACGGTGATGACGTCCTTTTCCTTGACGGTCTCGACCGTGGTCGATTCGCCGCGCTGGAGCTGAGCCTTGCCGAGGTACTGTGCCTCGTAGCCGAGGATCTCGCCCGTGCCAGGGTCCTTGAGCGGCGTGGCATTGCGGAACACCCGAAAGCTCTGCAGCGGGCCGGGCTTCTCGACGAGCGGCGTGTCGGCATTGCCGCGCGCATAGGCGCGGTCGCCGCGCGACAGCAGCACGCGGTTGTCGTTGCCCGCGACGATGCGCGGCGCCTTCTGCAGCGTGTCGGCATCGACCACGATCGGTTCGCTGAGGAAGGGCTCGATCACGCTGGGGTTCAGCGTGGGCAGCGCCATGCCGGCCAGCGAATCGAAGCGCGTGCGCGGCGAGAGCTTGATCGTGCCGCCGTCGCCGCTCGCGCCCGTGCCGCGGCGCATGCTCAGGCGCGCGCGGCCGCCGCTCTTGTCGAGGTAGAGCACCTGCCCCGGATAGATGCGGTGCGGATTCGCGATCTCGTCGATGTTCATGCCCCAGAGCTCGGGCCAGCGCCAGGGGCGCAGCAGGTACAGGCGCGAAATGGCCCAGAGCGTGTCGCCGGACCTGACCGTGTACTCGTCGGGCGCGTTCGGCGAGAGTTCGGAGAGCGGCACGCCGGTCTGGGCGATCTGCTGCGCCGTGGCGCGCTGCTGCGCCGTGATCGGGTAGTTCTGGGCCCAGGCCGTGCCGCCGCCGCAGATCACCGCAAGGGCAGCCAACGTGGCGAGAACATGCGAGCGCTGGCGGGCAGGGATTCGGAACTTGTTGTTCATGTCTGGATGGGTGAGCGCCCGACGTATCCGGGCGCATACGAATCTCACAATTTGCTACGAATTCTGCGCCCGAAGCCCTTGGCAGGGCAACGTTTTCAGCCGATCCAGGCACGGGCCGTCGTGGAATTGGCGAAAATAGCGACAACTTCTTCCGTTTTCCATGGCCAAACGAATCATTCTGAGTTACCCGGACAAGCGGCTGCACACCGTCGCGAAACCCGTCCAGGGCGTCGACGCACGCATCAAGGCCCTCGTGGCCGACATGCTCGAAACCATGTACGACGCCAATGGTATCGGCCTGGCCGCGACCCAGGTCGACGTGCACGAGCGCCTTGTCGTGATCGACGTCTCCGAAGACCGCGACCAGCCGCTGGTGCTCATCAATCCCGAGATCGTATGGGCCAGCGACGAAAAGGTGCTGAACGAGGAAGGCTGCCTCTCGGTGCCCGGCATCTACGACGGCGTGGAGCGCTCCACCGCCGTCAAGGTGCAGGCGCTCGACGCCGACGGCGAAATGCGCACCATCGAGGCCGAAGGCCTGCTCGCGGTGTGCATCCAGCACGAGCTCGATCACCTGCTCGGCAAGGTGTTCGTCGAGTACCTGTCGCCGCTCAAGCGCAACCGGATCAAGAGCAAGCTGCTCAAGCAACAGCGCGAAGAGGCGCGGGAGGGCCGGGCATGATGCGCGCGGGCCGCCTGGCAACGCTTGGCTGCGTGTTGGCCGCAGCGCTGCTCGTGGCCGGCTGCGCGAGCGAGCCGACCCGCATCGCACCGGGCACGAGCGCGGCCGAAACCCTGCAGCGCCTCGGCCCGCCCACCGGACGCTACCCGCTCGCGGGTGGTGGCGAGCGGCTGCAGTATTCGCGCATGCCGGCGGGCTTCGAGGTGACCGACATCGACCTCGACGCCTCGGGCAAGGTCGTGTCGGTGACGCAGGTGCTCAGCGAGGCCCGCTTCGGCCAGGACATCCAGGTCGACCGCTGGCGCCAGAACGACGTGCTCGCGTTCTACGGCAGGCCGTTCCAGATCACCCGCGTGAGCTCGTTCGACGGCGCTGTCTGGACCTGGCGCTACAAGGCCGTGAACGAGCGGCGCATGCTCTACATCTACATCGATCCCACCGGCGTGGTGCGCCGCTATCACACGGGCGACGACCTCGAGTTCGATCGGATCCGGGATTGACCCCGCTGAAGGTCGTCTTTGCGGGCACGCCCGAGTTCGCGCGCGTCGCCCTCGAGGCTGTCGCCGCGGCGGGCCATGACATTCCCCTGGTACTGAGCCAGCCCGACCGCCCCGCGGGGCGCGGCATGAAGCTGCAGGCCTCACCGGTGAAGCAGTGTGCCGTCGCCCACGGCTGGCCCGTGGTTCAGCCGCGCAGCCTGCGGCTCGACGGCAAGTTTCCGGACGAGGCCACAGCCGCACGCGAAGCGCTTCTGGCCGCCCGGCCCGACGTGATGGTCGTCGCGGCCTACGGGCTGATCCTGCCGCAGTGGGTGCTCGACCTGCCGCGGCATGGCTGCCTCAACATCCATGCGAGCCTGCTGCCGCGCTGGCGCGGTGCGGCGCCGATCCACCGCGCGATCGAGGCCGGCGATGCGCAGACCGGCATCACCATCATGCAGATGGACGCCGGGCTCGACACCGGCGACATGCTGCTGCGCGAGGCCGTCGACATCGGCAGCGACAGCACCGCCCGGCTGCACGACCGCCTGGCCGAGCTCGGCGGACGCCTGATCGTGCAGGCGCTTGCGAACCTCGGCCATCTCGCGCGCACGCCGCAGCCGGCCGAGGGCGTGACCTACGCCCACAAGGTCGAGAAGCACGAAGCGCAGATCGACTGGAACCAGCCCGCCGAGGCGATCGTGCGACGCATTCGCGCGTTCGATCCGTTCCCGGGCGCCAACAGCCCGCTCGACGGCGAGATCCTCAAGCTCTGGGCCGCCGACGCAGTGGCCGGGGGGGGCGAGACGCCGACGCCGCCGGGCACGATCCTGGCCGTGACCGGCGAGGGCGTCGTGGTGGCGGCGCAGGGCTCGGTCGCAATGGTCACCGAACTCCAGCGCGCGGGCGGCAAGCGCCTCGGCGTGGCCGACTTCCTGCGCGGCTTCGAGCTGAAGCCAGGGCAGCGCTTCGGCTGATGTTCCTGTCCACGGCCATTCGCCGGCGCCCCGAGTTCCGCACGGGCATCCGCCACATGTCGTCGGCCGCGCTGGGCATCGGCGCGTGGGGGCTCATGACCGGCGTGGCCATGGTCAAGTCGGACATGAGCGTGGTGGAGGCGGTGGCGATGACGCTGCTGGTCTACGCCGGCAGCTCGCAGCTTGCGGCCATTCCGCTGCTCGTGGCGGGCGCACCGGCCTGGGTCGTCCTGGCCACGGGCTTCTGCGTCAACCTGCGCTTCGTGGTGTTCAGTCTGCACCTGCGGCCCTACCTCATGCACATGCCGCGCTGGCGCCGCATGCTGCACGGCTATCTCACGGCCGACCTCAGCTATGCACTCTTCACGCGGCAATACCCTGTGCCGCCCGTCGGCACCGATGCGCAGAAAGCCCAGGAGGCCTACCTCACCGGCAACTACTTCGTGACCTGGTGTTCCTGGATGGGCATGAGCCTGCTCGGCATTGCGCTGGCCAACTTCATTCCGCAGCACTGGGGCCTGGGCTTCGCCGGCGTACTGAGCCTGGTGGCGATCGTCTGCTCGATGGCGACCACGCGGCTGCGCGTTTTGGCGGCGCTGGTCGCGAGCGCCACGGCCGTGGCCGCCTATGCGCTGCCGCTCAAGCTCAACATCGTGGCCGCCATCGGCGCGGCGGTGCTGCTGTGCTTCTGGCTCGAGAAACGGGTCGGGCTCGATCCGGTGGCGGAGGACGACAAATGAGCGCAGGCGGCACCACCGACCTTTGGACCCTCGCCGTGATCGTCGGCCTGGCCGGCGTGACGGTGCTCACGCGCTGCTTCTTCTTCATTCTCGACCGCCCCTGGGGTCTGCCCGGCTGGGCGCACCGTGCGCTGCACTATGCGCCGGTCGCCGCGCTCGCGGGCGTGATCGCGCCCGAGATCGTGATGAGCAACGGCCAGCTGATCACCACGCTGCACGACGCGCGCCTGTATGCCACCGTGGTTGGCGCCGCCTACTTCTACTGGCGGCGCGGCGTGCTCGGCACGATGCTCGCGGGCATGGCTGTGTACCTGCCGCTGCACCTGGGCCTCGGCTGGTAGGCGCGTTGCCCGTTGGCGCTCAGTCGAGCTTGACCCCGGCCGCCTGGATGATCTTGCCCCAGCGCTCGCTTTCGGCGCGCGAGAGCTTGTAGAAATCCTGCGGCGAGCCCGGCAGCGGCTCGAAGCCGAAGTCGGCGAACAGCTTCTCTACCTTCGGCGCCTTCATCGCCTTTCGCAGCTCGCTGTTGATCCGCGCCACGGCCTCGGGCGGCATGCCGGCCGGGCCGATCAGGCCGTGGAAGGCGTAGGCGTTGACGTCGCTGAAGCCGGCCTCGGCAAAGGTGGGCACGTCGGGCAGGGCGCCCGCGCGCTGCGGCAGCGCGATCGCGAGCACGCGCACCTTGCCGGCCTTGATGATCGGCAGGCCCGAGGCCAGGTCGAGCATCATGGTCGGCACCTGCCCGCCCATCACGTCGGTCATCGCGGGCGCGGCGCCCTTGTAGGGCACGTGCGTGACGTTGATGCCGGCTTTCTGCTTGAACAGTTCCATCGCCATGTGGTGCGGCGAGCCGTTGCCCGGCGAGGCGTAGTTGACCTTCTCGGGGTTGGCCTTCACGTAGCGCACGAACTCGGCCACGTTCTTGGCGGGAAAGTCCGGATGCACCACCAGCGCGACCGGGAAGCGGCCGATGGTGCCGATGTAGGTGAAGTCGCTGGCGGGCTTGTACGGCAGCTTGGCGAACATGTGCTCGTTGAAGAGCAGCGCTGCGTTCTCGGCCTGCATGATCGTGTAGCCGTCGGGCTTGGCCTGCATCATCGCCGCCACGCCGATGTTGGTCGACGCGCCGGGCCGGTTGTCGATGATGAGCGGCTGCCCGAGCGACGGCTGCATCGCCTCGGCCAGCGCACGTGCGAGGTTGTCGGTGCCGCCGCCCGCCACGTAGGGCACGATCCATTTGACCGGCTGGCTCGGGTAGGCGGCCGGCTGCGCGCCGGCAAAAGGGGCGGCGCCGGCGAGCGCGAGCGCTGCGGCAAACAGGGGAAGGTGGCGTCTTTTCATCATGTCTCTCGTCTCCGTTGCTTGGCTTGTAGTGAATGCTTGAATTCCGATGCGGCTCAGGCGCCGCGCAGCGTCTGCCAGAGCGCGCGGTCGCGTTCCGCGGTCCAGACCACCGGGTGCTCGATGCCGCTCAGCTCGTCGTAGGCGCGCGAGACGTCGAAGGGCAGCACGTGCTGGAACACGGGCCAGCTGCCGAAGCGCGGCGTCATGGCGGCTTCCGCGCGCGCGAAGCAGCCCTTGAGGGTGTCGCCCGCGGCGATGCCGGCGCGCACGCTCTCGAGCAGCGTCGAGAGAAAGGCCTGGGTGAGCGCGATCGCTTCGGCGCAGGCCGCTTCGTCCTGCAGCACCGCGCCGCGTCCCGGCACCAGCACGCGCGGCTGCAAGGCCGCGACCGCGTCGAGCGTGCCGGCCCAGTCGCCGATGTAGGCGTCGCCGGCATACACGCCGCAGTGGTTCTCGACCACGTCGCCCGAGAACAGCACGCCGCAGTCGGGCAGCCAGGCCACCGTGTCGCCGCCCGAGTGGCCGCGGCCCAGCGCCATCAGCCGGAGCTCGCGGCTGCCGAGCCAGAGGCTCATCTCGCGCTCGAAGCTCAGCGTCGGCCAGGTCAGTCCGGGAATCTCCTCGACGCCCTCGAACAGGCGCGGAAAGCGGCCGACCTCCGAGTCGAAGTCGGCCTGCCCGCGCGTGCGGATCCAGTCGAGCGTGCCGTGGCTCGCGATGATCTGGTCCACCGCGTCGAAAGCGCTCGCGCCCATCACGCGCACCGCGTGGTAGTGCGTCAGCACGATGCGCTTGACGGGCTTGTCGGTCACGGTGCGGATGGCCGCGAGGAAGTCACGCGCCATGCGCGGCGTGGGCCGCGTGTCGATCAGCACCACATGGTCGTCGCCGACCACGAAGCCGCAGTTGGGGTCGAAGTCGCTGATGTAGCCGTACACGTCGCGCGCGAGTTCGCGCAGCTGCGGCTTCTGTTCGCGCGTGTCGGAGGCCGAGGCGAAGGAGGGAGGGGCGGTCATGGGGTTTCGGGTTTCGTGGGATCTGCTTCGGCGGCTGCGCGGATGCACGCCAGCAGCAGGGCCTGGTCGCCGCACTGATTGGCCAGCAGCAGCACCAGCCGGGCGTTGAGGTCGGCGCTCTGCGCCTCGGTCCGGCCTTCGTGCGCGGCGAGCAGCGCGGCGTAGAAGCCGTCGGGGTCGGGGATGCGGGGTTCGGTGATCATCATGGTGTGGCTTCGATGGCGAGGGCGCGGCGCACGGCTGCAGCGATGGCCTCGGGCGTGGCCTCGGACAGCGTTGCGGCACGGTAGGCGTCCGGGCGAACGAGCACGAAGCTGCCGGGCGCGTGCAGGCCGAGGTGCTCGACGAGCCGGTCGTCGGCCTGCAGCGACGGCAGGCCGCTGTCGCCGCCGACCGCCAGCAGGCGCAGCGGCAGCGAGGCCGCGGCGGCTTCGGCCTCGGCGGCCTGCGCGTGCGTCGGCGCACGCCAGAGCCCGAGGCAGCCGGTGCCTTCGGCCAGCAGCTGCATCAGCGTGGTCTCGCGGCCGCCGCCCGCCCAGCGCAGCGGCAGGTTCTGCACGCTGCGCGCGCCTTCGGGCAGCAGCGGCGCCGCCGGATAGTCGTTGGCCACCGACATGCGGCCGGTGTTCACCAGCGCCCGTGCGAACGGGTAGCGCGCCGCGAGTGACACCACTGCGCGCCGCAGCGTGTGCTCGGCCGGCGAACGCGGCGCGAGAAAGCGCGCCGAGCGGCTCGTGACGGTGAGGTTTTCCTTTGCAGCGGGCTGGCGTTCAGCGTCGTAGCTGTCGAGCAGCGCGTCGCCCGCCCGCCCCTTCGCGGCCAGCGCGAGCTTCCAGCCCAGGTTCGCCGCGTCCTGGATGCCGGTGTTGCCGCCGCGCGCGCCGAAGGGGCTCACCACATGCGCCGCATCGCCGATGAAGAACACCCGCCCGTGGCGGAAGCTGTCGAGCAGGTGGTCGCGGTAGCCGTAGGGGCCGATCCAGACGAACTCGAACGCCACGTCGGGCCCGAGCTGCGCGCGCAGCCGCGCACCGGCCACTTCGGGGCGGCTGATGTGGTCGGTGTCGCAGTCTTCGGCCATCTGGTAGTCGATGCGCCAGACCCCGTCGGCCATCAGGTGCTGCCAGACGCCGCGGCCTTCGTTGAACGGCGCGTCGACCCAGGTCCAGCGCTCGGTCGGCAGCGGCTTCTCGAAGCGCACATCGCTGATGCACCAGCGGTCGGTGCTGCGGGAGGCATGGGCCTCGATGCCAAGCTGCGTGCGGATCGGGCTGTTGGCGCCAGTCGCATCGATCAGCCGGTCGGCCTCGAGGGTGTAGCGGCCCGCAGGCGTCTCGACCTCGATGCGCACGCCGTCGGCCAGCGGTTCGACGCGCACGACGCGGTGCTTCCAGCGCAGGTCGGTCAGCCCGAGTTCGAGGATGCGGTCGACCAGGAACCACTCGATGTAGAACTGCTGCAGGTTGATGAACGGCGGCTGCGCGGAGACGTTCGCGGCCTGCAGGTTGAAGCTGTAGACCTCGGCCTCACCCGAGAAGGTGCGCCCGAGCGACCAGGTGATGCCCTTGGCCGCAATGCGTTCGTAGATGCCGAGCCGCTCGAAGATCTCCAGGCTCTTCTGCGCGTAGCAGATGCCGCGCGACGAGGCGCCGCGCACGCCCACGGTGTCGTCCTCGTCGAGCAGCAGCGCGCGCACGCCGCGCTGCGCGAGGTCGCAGGCGAGCGTGAGGCCCGCGGGGCCGGCGCCGACGATCACGATCGGGTGCCGCACGACCTCTAGTCTTTCCAGTTCGGGCGGCGGCACGAAGGGCCAGCTCGGTAGTTCGTAGGCGGGTGCGAAGTTGAAGCTTTCCATGCTTTTCTACGGCGGCTACAGCGCGTGGGCGAACTCGGCGATCGCGTCGGCCGCTTTCGGCACCAGCGCGGCCTGGCCCGCGAGATAGTGGTTGCCGCCCACGATGTCGACGTTGCGGATGCGCGCGCCGCCCGCGGCCATCCAGGCATCGCGCGTGCTCGGGAAGGTCGACTGGTCGGCGGTGTAGGTCAGCAGCAGCGTCGGCACCGTGGTGCGCGCGAGGTTCGTCGGTCCGTCGGCCTGCGAGCGCGACGACCATTGCGAGAGAAAAGCGGTCAGCGACGTGGTGCGGCCCATCGCATTGGCCGAGTAGTTGACCTGCCGCGCATCGCCCCAGACGCTGCCGGCGAGCCGGTCGTTCGCGTCGAGCGAGAGGTCGACGCAGCGCGGATCGGCATGCGTGCGGTAGATCACGAAGGCCTGGTCGCGCGGCGCACCCGGCGTGACAGAGGGATTGCGCAGCATCGCGAGCCGCGCCACGCACCATTGCTCGATGCGTTCGAGCCGCGCCTGCTGGGCCGCGCCGAAGCGCGCGAGGAAATCGCGGTCGTAGGGCACGCGATGGCGCGCGTCGTACATGTCGAGTTCGGGATCGACCGAGAGCGGATCGTGTTCGTCGGTCACTGACGGATCGATCCAGTCGCGCATCAGCCGCGTGCGGCCCAGGTGCGCGGCGCACAGCGCGATGCCGTCCACGGGCGGCAGGTCGTGCGGGTGCAGGTGCGTGGGGTCTCCATCGGGAAAGTGCGTGGCGGTGAGCTGCTCGGCCTGCGCCTGGTAGAAGCTCGCGAGCGCCGCGCCGCCCGAGTTGCCGACCAGCAGCACCTTCTCGTAGCCCGCGGTGCGCAGGTACTGCACGCCGGCGCCGAGGTCCTGGATCGCGCGCTCCATCAGCAGCACCGTGTCGTTGCCCACGTAGCGCGAGTTCAGGCCCATGCAGCAGATGCCGCGTTCGGCCAGCGGGCCGATCAGGTAGTGGCCCATGAAGTTGCTGGTAGGGTGCATCACGATCGCAGCAACTTTCTTCGGCCCCGGGGGCGCCCGGTAGGCGCCGTAGATGCGCGGCCGCAGCATCTGCAGGCCCGACTGGCTCTCGAGTGCCGCACCGGGCTTCACGTCGATGACGGCCAGCTGCAGTTCAGCCATGGGCCTCCTCCTTCGCGGCGCTCAGCCCGGCCTTGCGCGCGGTCCAGGCGTCGAGCGCCGCGCGGGCGGTGCGCGCATGCGCGTCCATCTCGGCCTGCGGCACGGTGGGCGTGGTGAGTTCCACGCGGATGCCATTCGGGTCGAAGAAGTAGATCGACTCGATGATGTGGTGGTCGGTCACGCCGAGCACCTCCACCCCGGCCGCTTCGAGGCGCGCCTTGGCGGCCAGCAGGTCGGCCACCGAATCGACCCGAAGCGCGATGTGGTTCACCCAGGCCGGCGTGTTCGGCGAGGGCAGCGCCGCCGTGTCGTCGCCGAGGTCGAAGAAGGCGATGAAGGAGCCGTCGCGCATCTGGAAGAAGATGTGCACGTAGGGGCAGTACTCGCCCGTGCTCGGCACATGGTCGCTCTGGATGATGTGGGCCAGCGGCAGGCCCAGCAGGTCTTCGTAGAAGTGGCGCGTCTCTTCGCTGTCGCGGCAGCGCCAGGCGAAATGGTGCAGTCCGCGCACAGGCGGCGCGGGCGGTGGGGCCGGATGGGCGGTCGTCGGCATGGCGTGTCTTTCGTGAAGCCGCCATTGGGCGATGCCGCCTCTTATGATGCAATCGAAATTAATTCATCCATTGATGAAATAAACATATGAATCTGACATTGCGCCAGCTGCGCGCCTTTGCGGCCGTGGCCGCGACCGGCAGCTTCACTGCCGCCGCGCAGCAGCTGCACCTCACGCAGTCGGCGCTCAGCGTGCTGGTGCGCGAACTCGAGCGCGAGATGGGCGTGCAATTGCTCGACCGCCACACGCGGCGCGTGCAGCTGTCCGAAGCGGGGCGCGAGTTCCTGCCCGCGGTGCACCGGCTGCTCGGCGACCTGTCGAGCGCGGTGGCCGGCGTGACCGACCTGCGTGACAAGAAGAAAGGCCTGTTGCGGCTTGCAGCGCCGCAGCTCATGGCCTGCACGCTGATGCCGCGCGTCATGGCGGCTTACCGCGAGGCCTATCCCGACATCGACGTGCGGCTTGCCGACACGCTGCCCGAGCACCTGCTCGCGGGGGTCGTCGCGGGCGACGTGGAGCTCGCGGTGGGGCAGGACGTGGCGGTGGACGCCGCCATCGAACGCCGCGTGCTGTTTCGCGACCGGCACTGGCTGATCTGCCCGCCCGACCACGCTTTTGCGAAGCGCCGCAAGGTGCGCTGGCACGAGCTCGAGCCCTACACCTTCATCGCGCCCACGCGCGATTTCCGCCAGCGCGTGCTGCCCGAGCTCGGCCCCGCGGAGCGCGCCTACATGCTGCGCCCGGGCACGCAGGAGGTGTCGTACATGACCACCGCGCTCGGCATGGTTGCCTCGGGGCTGGGGCTCACCGTGTGCCCCACCTACTCGGCGCCGCTGGTGCGCGCGCACGGCCTGCAGATGGTGCGGCTCGAGGCGCCCGACTTCCACCGCGAGGTCTGCGTCTACAGCGCGGCGCGGCGTTCGCTCTCGCCCGCGGCGGCGTGCTTCGTCGGCATCCTCGAGCGCTTCGCGAAGGCGCAGCCCAGGGGTTGAGTGCGCACACGGAGCGAAACCTACAATGCAAGACGACCTGTTTTCCATCATCTCCAGAGACCCATGAACGTCATCCGATTCACCGACCTCTGCGCGCAGGGCCAGGCCGCCGGCCAGCGCGTTTTCATCCGTGCCGATCTCAACGTGCCGCAAGACGACGCGGGCCGCATCACCGAGGACACGCGCATCCGCGCCTCGGTGCCCTGCATCCGGCTTGCGCTCGATGCCGGTGCCGCCGTGATGGTTACTTCGCATCTGGGCCGCCCGACCGAGGGCGCCTTCAAGCCCGAGGACTCGCTCGCACCGGTCGCCAAGCGCCTGAGCGAGTTGCTCGGCCGCGAGGTGCCGCTGGTGTCCGACTGGGTCGACGGCGTCGACGTGCAGCCCGGCCAGGTCGTGCTGCTCGAGAACTGCCGCGTCAACAAGGGCGAGAAGAAGAACGACGAGGCGCTGGCGCGCAAGCTCGCCGCGCTCACCGACATCTATGTGAACGATGCCTTCGGCACGGCCCACCGCGCCGAGGCCACCACCTACGGCATCGCGCAGTTCGCCAAGGTGGCGGCGGCCGGTCCGCTGCTCGCGGCCGAGATCGACGCCATCACCAAGGCGCTGGCGCAGCCGAAGCGCCCGCTCGTGGCCATCGTGGCGGGCTCGAAGGTCAGCACCAAGCTCACCATCCTCAAGAGCCTGTCGGCCAACGTCGACCAACTGATCGTCGGCGGCGGC
Organism: Variovorax sp. Soil_C_19; assembly: GCF_057657255.1. Taxonomy (NCBI): domain Bacteria; kingdom Pseudomonadati; phylum Pseudomonadota; class Betaproteobacteria; order Burkholderiales; family Comamonadaceae; genus Variovorax; species Variovorax sp. Soil_C_19. The sequence goes on from NZ_JBDGIV010000005.1 coordinate 278,888, forward strand.
ATTGCCAACACCTTCATGCTCGCGGCGGGCCTCAAGATCGGCAAGTCGCTGGCCGAGCCCGATCTCGTCGATCAGGCCAAGGCCGTGATCGAGTCCATGCGTGCGCGCGGCGCCGACGTGCCGATCCCGGTCGACGTGGTCACGGCCAAGACCTTCGCGGCCGATGCGCCCGCGACCGTAAAGGATGCGAGCGACGTGGACGACGACGACCTGATCCTCGACATCGGCCCGAAGACCGCCGCGCAACTGGCCGCGCAACTGCGCGAGGCCGGCACCATCGTGTGGAACGGCCCGGTGGGCGTGTTCGAGTTCGACGCCTTTGCGGGCGGCACCCAGGCCATCGCGCAGGCGGTCGCCGAAAGCAGCGCCTTCTCGATCGCCGGCGGCGGCGACACGCTCGCGGCCATCGCCAAGTACGGCATCGAGAAGCAGGTCGGCTACATCTCGACGGGCGGCGGCGCCTTCCTCGAAGTGCTCGAGGGCAAGACCCTGCCCGCTTTCGAGATCCTGTCCAGGCGCGCGGCCGGTTGAACCCGGCGGGCGGGATCTCGTGCGGGGTGCTTCCGTCGGACACACAAAGTGTATACAGTAGCGAATACAAACGGAGACCCAATTTCATGAGCACGGACCGCATCCCCCGCCACGCCACCAAGATCGTCGCCACACTCGGGCCGGCGTCCAGCACCCCTGAAATGCTGGAGCGGATGATCCAGGCCAAGGTCAGCGTGGTGCGGCTCAATTTCAGCCACGGCACCGCGCAGGACCACATCGACCGCGCGACCATGGCGCGCGAAGCCGCCCGCCGGGCGGGTCGCGAGGTGGCGATCATGGCCGACCTGCAAGGCCCGAAGATCCGTGTCGGCAAGTTCGCGCAGGGCAAGGTCTGGCTCGAGCCGGGCACGAGCTTCGTGCTCGATGCCTCGCGCACCGAGCCGGGCGACGAACAGGCCGTGGGCCTCGACTACAAGGACCTGCCGCGCGACGTGCGCCCCGGCGACCGGCTGCTGCTGAACGACGGCCTCATCGTGCTGGTGGTCGACGCGGTCAAGGGCGAGGCGGTGCACACGACCGTCAAGCTCGGCGGCGAGCTCTCGAACAACAAGGGCATCAACAAGCAGGGCGGCGGCCTCACGGCGCCGGCGCTCACGGCCAAGGACATGGAAGACATCAAGACGGCGATGAGCTTCCAGGCCGACTACGTGGCGGTGAGCTTTCCGAAGAACGCCACCGACATGGAGATGGCGCGCCAGCTGTGCAACGTGGCCGCGGCCGAATACGGCCACAAGCCCGGGCTGATCGCGAAGATCGAGCGCGCCGAAGCGATCCCCAAGCTCGAGGAGATCCTGCGCGCGAGCGACGGCATCATGGTGGCGCGCGGCGACCTCGCGGTCGAGGTGGGCAACGCGGCCGTGCCTGCGCTGCAGAAGAAGATGATCCGCATGGCGCGCGACATGGACAAGGTGGTGATCACCGCCACGCAGATGATGGAGTCGATGATCACCAACCCGGTGCCCACGCGCGCCGAAGTGAGCGACGTGGCCAACGCCGTGCTCGACGGCACCGACGCCGTGATGCTCTCGGCCGAAACGGCCTCGGGCCGCTATCCGCTCGAGACCGTGCAGGAGATGAGCCGCATCTGCGAAGCCGCCGAGGCGGCCGAAGACCAGCAGCTCGACGCCGACTTCAGCGGCAAGTCCTACAGCCGCATCGACCAGTCGATCGCGATGGGCGCGCTGTTCACCGCGCACCACCTGGGCGCCAAGGCCATCGTCGCGCTCACCGAGTCGGGTTCCACCGCGCTGTGGATGAGCCGCCACCGCGCGCACATCCCGATGTACGCGCTGACCTCGCGCCTGGCCACCCAGCGCCGGATGGCGCTCTACCGCAATGTGCGCCCGCTGCTGATGGATTCGGAAAGCGACCGCGACACCGCACTGCAGCAGGCCGAGAACCACCTGAAGAAGCGCGGCATCGTGCAAAGCGGCGACGTCTACGCCATCACCTGCGGCGAGCCGATGGGTGCCCCGGGCGGCACCAACATGCTCAAGATCTGCCGGGCGAGTTGAGCCCACCCCCGTCCCTCGCTCACTTCGTGTAGCTCGACTCCCCCTCAAGGGGGCAACACCAGTGGCCCGGCAAAGCCGGTTCCACGGTGTTCCCGGTTTTTCTCCCTCCCCTTTCGGGGGAGGGTTGGGGTGGGGGCCGACGGCGTGTCCATACCCTCGGCGGCTCGCTATCCATTGCGGAACAGGAAGCTGTAGGCGTTCAGGGCCGGCACGCCGCCCAGGTGGGCATAGAGCACCTTCGAACCGGCGGGAAACTCGCCGAGCCGCACCTTCTCGATCATTCCGTGCATCGACTTGCCCTCGTAGACGGGGTCGGTCAGCATGCCTTCGAACCGGGCGCAGAGGCGGATCGCATCGAGCGTGCCCTCGTTCGGCAGGCCGTACTCGGGGCCGCCGAAGCGGTGGTCGAGCACCACGTCCTGCGCGCCGATCTCGCGGCCGAGTTCGACGAGCTCGGCCGTGTTCTTCGCGATGCGCACGATCTGCTCGAAGGTCTGGGCGGGCTTGGCCGAGGCGTCGATGCCGATCACGCGGTCGGCGCGCCCGTCGGCCGCGAAGCCCACCACCATGCCGGCTTGCGTGCTGCCGGTCACCGAGCAAACCACGATGTAGTCGAACCTGAAGCCGAGCTCGGCCTCCTGCTGCCGCACTTCCTCGGCAAAGCCGACGAAGCCCAGCCCGCCGAGCGGGTGCTCCGAGCAGCCGGCCGGAATCGGAAACGGCTTGCCACCGGCCTTCCGCACATCGGCCATGGCTTCTTCCCAGCTCTTGCGGATGCCGATGTCGAAGCCTGCGCTGTCGAGCCGCACGTCGGCGCCGAGGATGCGCGACATCTCGATGTTGCCGACGCGGTCGTACACCGCATCCGAGTAGTTGACCCAGTTTTCCTGCACCAGCACGCACTTCAGGCCGAGGTGCGCGGCCACGGCAGCGACCTGCCGCGTCTGGTTCGACTGGATGCCGCCGATCGACACCAGCGTGTCGTAGCCGCCTTCGAGCGCTTCGGGGATCAGGTACTCGAGCTTGCGCGTCTTGTTGCCGCCGAACGCCAGGCCGCTGTTGCAGTCCTCGCGCTTGGCATAGAGCGCGACCTTGCCGCCCAGGTGCGCACTCAGGCGTTCGAGCGAGTGGATCGGCGTCGGGCCGAAGGTCAGCGCATGGCGGGGAAATTTCTTCAGGTTCATCGATGGACTCCAGGCTGGGGAATGCCATTGATCGTAGGAACAAGCCCCCGAAGGGTGGTTGCAAAGTTGGCGCGAAAACTGGCGCAAAACAGGGCAGGATGCGGTTGTTTGATCCGGTCTGTTTTGCAGGAGAGCCCATGCGCACAACAAAATTGCGTTCCCCGTCGCAGCCCGCCGATGCACTCGCGCCCGCGCTGGACCGTACCGACCGCGCCATCCTGCGTGCACTGCAGCGCGATGCCTCGGTGTCGAACGTGGCGCTCGCCGCCAAGGTCAACCTCAGCGCGCCGGCCTGCCTGCGCCGCGTCGAGCGGCTCAAGGCGGCGGGGCTCATCAGGGGCGTGGTCGCGCTGCTCGATCCCGATGCGCTCTCGCTCGGCATGCTGGTCATGATCGGCGTGGTGCTCGACCGCTCCACGCCCGAATCCTTCGCCGATTTCGAAAAAGCCGCGCAGAAGGTGTCGGGCTGCCTCGAATGCCATGTGGTCACGGGCGAATTCGACTATTTCATGCTCGTGCGCACGCGCGACAACGACAGCTTCAATCGGCTGCATGCCGAACAGCTGCTGTACCTGCCCGGCGTGCGGCAGATCCGGACCTTTGTGGTGCTCAAACAGGTGCTCTCGACCACGCAGCTGCCGATCTGAACCGCCGGCGTGCGCGTACAAGCGCGATGACCTCTCCGATCCTCGCGTCGATCCGCAAGCGCCGCTGCGCCATCGTTCCCTTGCTCGGCGCCCTGGCCGCGGCGGCCCTTTCGGCCTGCTCGCCGCTCAAGGTGCTAGACCGGCTGGTGCCCGAGGACACCTACCGCTTCCAGGGCGGGGTGCCCTATGCCAGCGCGCCGCGCCAGCTGCTCGACGTCTACCAGCCGCTCGCGGCCACGCCGCCCGCCGAGGGCGAGCGCCCGCTGGTGGTGTTCTTCTTCGGCGGCGCATGGACCAGCGGCGACCGCGCGAGCTACCGCTTTCTCGGCGAGGCGCTGGCCGCCCGGGGTGCGGTGGTGGTGGTGCCCGACTTCGGCCTCTCGCCGCGCCACACCTACCCGGTGTTCGTGCGGGACAGCGCGCTGGCGGTCAAGTGGGCGCTGGACAATGCCGCCCGGCTCGGCGCCGACCCCAAGCGGGTCTTTGTGATGGGTCACAGCTCCGGGGCCTACAACGCCGCCATGGTGGCGCTGGACGCGCGCTGGCTCACCGAGGTTGGCGCGCGCCCCGGGCAGCTCGCGGGCTGGATCGGCCTGGCCGGGCCTTACGACTTTCTGCCGATCGGCGACCCGAAGGTGCGGGTCGCCTTTCACTGGCCCGACACGCCGCGCGATTCGCAACCGATCGCGCACGTGGGCGCCGCGTCGCCCCGGGCGCTGCTGCTGGCGGCCGCGAAGGACGACCTGGTCTACCCCGAGCGCAACACCCTGCGCATGGCCGAGGCGCTGCGCACCGCGGGCGTGCCGGTGACGGTGCACCTGTACGACAACCTCAGCCATGTCACGCTGATGGGCGCCTTCGCAAGGCCCATTCAGTGGCTCGGCGGGCCGGTGCTGCCGCCTGTCGTCGATTTCCTCGGGTTGCCGTCAGTCCCGTCCCACAAGGGCGGTCGATAGAATTGCGGCAGTTTCTCCCGTCTTTCCGTCTTCATTCTTCTTCCTATTTCCCCGCGAGGTAATCCCATGGCACTCGTCTCGATGCGCGAACTGCTGGACCATGCAGCCGTCAACGGCTACGGCATTCCGGCCTTCAACGTCAACAACCTCGAACAGGTCCAGGCCGTCATGGAGGCCGCCAAGGAAACCGGTGCGCCCGTGATCCTGCAGGCCAGCGCCGGTGCCCGCAAGTACGCCGGCGAAGCGTTCATCAAGCACCTGATCCAGGCCGCGATCGAGCAGTACCCGAACATCCCGCTGGTCATGCACCAGGACCACGGCCAGAGCCCGGCGATCTGCCAGGGCGCCATCGACCTCGGCTTCTCCTCCGTCATGATGGACGGCTCGCTCAGGGAAGACGGCAAGACGCCGGCTTCGTTCGACTACAACGTCGACGTGACGCGCAAGGTCGTCGAGCTCGCGCACAAGGTGGGCGTCACGGTGGAAGGCGAGCTCGGCTGCCTCGGTTCGCTCGAGACCGGCATGGCCGGCGAGGAAGACGGCATCGGCGCCGAAGGCGTGCTCGACCATGCGTCGCTGCTGACCGACCCCGAGGAGGCCGCCCAGTTCGTCAAGGCCACGCAGCTCGACGCGCTGGCCATCGCCATCGGTACCAGCCACGGCGCCTACAAGTTCACGCGCAAGCCTACGGGCGACATCCTGTCGATCTCGCGCGTGAAGGAAATCCACGCCCGCCTGCCCAACACGCACCTCGTGATGCACGGTTCGTCGTCGGTGCCGCAGGACCTGCTCGAGATCATCCGCAAGTACGGCGGCAACATGAAGGAAACCTACGGCGTGCCGGTCGAGGAAATTCAGGAAGCCATCAAGTACGGCGTGCGCAAGATCAACATCGACACCGACATCCGCCTCGCGATGACCGGCGCGGTGCGCCAGTTCCTGGCCGAGAACCCCGAGAAGTTCGACGCCCGCGAGTGGCTCAAGCCTGCGCGCGAAGCTGCCAAGCAGATCTGCAAGCAGCGCTACATCGAGTTCGGCTGCGAAGGCCAGGGCGCGAAGATCAAGGGCGAGTCGCTGCAGGTCGTGGCCACCAAGTACGCCAAGGGCGAACTCGCACAGCAGGTGGTCTGACGAGGGCGCGCGGCGGTCGTTTCATGGTGGCCGCGTTCCGCTACAAAATCTGGTGGAACCGCCTGCGCGAGCAGCTGTGGTTTCGCCCGGCGTTGTGGAGCCTGGCCGCGATCGGCGCCGCGCTGATGGCCGCACTCGCCAACGCGTTCATCCCGTCGGGCGTGCTGCCCGACATCGCGCACGACACGCTCGAAAGCCTGCTGTCCATCATCGCCGCGAGCATGCTCACGGTGACCACCTTCTCGCTCTCCATTCTGGTCAGCGCCTACGCGTCGGCCTCGTCGTCGGCCACGCCACGCGCCACGCGCCTGGTGATGGCCAACAACGATGCACAGAACGCGATTGCCGCCTTCGTCTCGGCCTTCATTTTCTCGATCATCGCGCTGGTGGCATTGGGCGTGCGCTCTTACGGTGCCTCGGGGCGGTTCGTGCTGTTCGTCTTCACCGTCTGCGTGCTGGCCTACCTGATCCTCGCACTGCTGCGATGGATCGGCACCTTGTCCACGCTGGGCCGCATGAACCACACCATCGAAACGGTGGAAAAGGTGGCCACGCAGGCTTTGCGCGACTGGTGCGCATCGCCGGGGCTGGGCGCGCGCCTGGTCGCCGATCCGGCCGCCAACGACCTCGGCAAGCCGGTGCATGTGGCGTGGACCGGCTACCTGCAGCACATCGACGTGCCCGGCATCGAGAAAGCCGCCGAAGCCGCAGGCGCCAGGGTGCACGTGTGCGTGCGCCCGGGCAGCTTCGTGTCCCGCGCGACGGTGCTGGCGCGCCTGCTCGATGTCCCGGCCGGTCTGGACGAGCGCGCAGCGCTGTGCGACGGCGTGGCGCAGGCCTTCGTGCTGGGGCGCGAACGCACCGAGCGGCAAGACCCGCGTTTCGGGCTGATCATGCTCAGCGAGATCGCGCAGCGCGCGCTGTCGCCAGCGGTCAACGACTCGGGCACCGCCATTGCGGTGCTCGGCGCCATGACGCGCGTACTGGTCGAGGGATGCCGCCCTCGCGGCGATGACGAACCGCCGTCCGCGGCGCCGGCCGGCGAAGCGCGCCGCGTGAGCATCGTGCCGCTCGATCCGGTCGACCTGGTGCGCGATGTGGTGGAGCCGATCGCGCGCGACGGTGCGGGCTCGCTCGAAGTGGCGCTGCGCGTGCAGAAGCTGCTCGCCATCGTGGCGGCCAACACCGAAGGCGGCCTGGCTGCCGCCGCCCTCACCGAGATCGGGCATGCGCGAGACCACGCGCTTGCAGGCCTGCCCATTTCGCGCGAGCGGGAGTGGCTGCTCGCGCAGACGTTGCCGCCGCCAGCAAAGCCCTAAACTCTGCCCCCGACCCTCTCCCTCTTTCATTCCGCGTCGCCGACGCGCCAGCCGCCCCTGCCATGACCACCGTTCACACCTCCTCCATCCAGAGCCTGCCCCTGCTTGCGCGTGGGAAGGTGCGCGACAACTATGCCGTCGGCGAGGACCGCATCCTGATGGTCGCGAGCGACCGGCTCAGTGCCTTCGACGTGATCATGGGCGAGCCGATCCCGGGCAAGGGCGAGATCCTCACGCAGATGGCGCTGTGGTGGTTTGACCGCCTCGGCCAGCTTTGTCCCAACCACCTGACCGGCGAGGCGCCCGAAAGCGTTGTCACGGCCGACGAGGTGCCGCAGGTCACGGGCCGCTCGATGCTGGTGAAGCGCCTGAAGCCGATCCCGGTCGAGGCGGTGGTGCGCGGCTACCTGGCCGGCAGCGGCTGGAAGGAATACCAGGAAAGCCGCTCGGTCTGCGGCGTGCCGCTGCCCGAGGGCCTCACCAATGCGGCCAAGCTGCCGCGCGCGATCTTCACGCCTGCCGCCAAGGCCGCTGCCGGCGAGCACGACGAGAACATCAGCTACGACCGCGTGGTCGAGATCGTCGGACCCAAGCTTGCGCAGCAGATCCGCGAGATCAGCCTCGAGATCTACGAGGCGGCGGCGCAGATCGCGCTCGCCAAGGGCATGATCATTGCCGACACCAAGTTCGAGTTCGGCCTCGACGAGGCTGGCACGCTGGTGCTGATGGACGAGGTGCTCACGCCCGACAGCTCGCGCTATTGGCCGGTCGAGGGCTATCAGGCCGCGCTCGCCGCGGGCACCAATCCGCCGAGCTACGACAAGCAGTTCGTGCGCGACTGGCTCGAGGCCACCAAGATCAACGGCAAGCCCTGGGACAAGACGCCGCCCGCGCCGCGCCTGCCGGCCGAGATCATCGAGAAGACCGCCGCCAAGTACCGCGAGGCGCTCGAGCGCCTCACCGGCTGACGCTTTTCGTTCCGGCTTTCAGCGGCCGGCGGCGTTGAGCGTTGCCACCGTGCGCCCACCCGCGTCGAGCAGTGCGAGCCGCCCGGGCCCGGCCAGCCGGTAGCTGGCCGTACGCTCCAGCGCCGAGATGAACTGCGCCTCGGTGGCGGCGCGCGCGGGATCGGTGCAGGCCATGCGCGTCGAGGCCAACTGGCCGATGCGCAGTGTGATGCCGCTGCGCGTGAACGACCCCGACATGCGGTTGCAGCCGCCCGAGCCGCTCACGCGGCCGCTGGAGGCGTCGAACTGGACCTGGGCGTCGCTGCCGGGCGGCACCGGCTCGGTGCCGAGCTGCGCGAGGCGCCAGAGCGGGCCTTCGATCGGCTCGTCGAGGCTGATGCCGCTGCCGCAGCCGGCGAGGGCGGCGCCCAGAACCAGGGTCAGGGTCGCAAGGACGGGGCGGGCGAGAAAACGCATGGACGGTCTTTCCTTCTTTGCTCGAGAAATGCAACAAGTTGAATCGCCGCCATCGTATTCGACGCGGCGCTAGCCTGCCAATGCGACCGCGCCCTGCAGCCGCGCGGCCACGCAGCGCCGCACGCTCGCGGGCGTGGCGTCGTCGGCCAGCAGTGCGGGCCATTCGGCCTGCGCCTGGCGGACCGTGTCGCGCGCGATCGCCATCAGCCGCGCCGGCCGCAGCAGCCCTGCCGCGCGCAGCAGCGCGTCGAGCGCGGCCCAGTCGAAGGCGCGCAGCCTGGCGTCGATGGCGCGGTTGACCGCGTAGTCGGGTGCCGGCACGTCCTCGAAGAAGGCCGCGACGCACACCGGGTCGTACAACGGCGCCAGCACCGGTGCGACGCCGTCGGGGTAGCGCAGCGCCCAGTTCTTCAGGTGTGCGTCGCTGTTGCCGAGCAGGATGAAGGCGACGATGCGCCGCACGCATTCGCGCACGTCGCCCACCGGGTTCGGCGACAGCCGGTCCAGCACGCGCAGCATCGCGGGCCAGTCGACCGCGAGGCCGCGGCCGTATTTCTGGCGCGGCTCGTACTGCAGCACCTGCGCGAACTCCTCCATGTGGATGCGGCCACCATCGGCGCTGCGGTCGAAGCGGCGCACCGCGAGGATCTGGCCGAACGGCACCTGCTCGGGCAGGTCGGCATCGGCGCGGTCGATCACGCTGGCTTCGGCGCAGTCGAGCCCGAGCGCACCGCAAAGGCGGTAGCCCGTGTATTCGTTGGCCACCAGATCGGGATGCCGCGTGGTCGGCAGCTTCAGGATGAAGGAGCCGGCCGCGCCATGGCGCCGCACCACGTAGCGGCGGCCGTCCTGCACCGCCGAGAACTTGGTCACCACGCCCGGGATGGCCGCCGCGTCTTCGACCGGCAGCTCGACGAAACCTGGTTCGAGCACGTCGAGGCCGAGCGCGGTGTGCCAGTGCCGGACCGTCTGCGGAATGCCGTCGGCGGCCGGCACCGGCTCGACCTCGAGCGCGCCCATCAGGTCGTGCCCCGCGGCGGCCAGCAGCTCGAATTCGTCGTCGGCGCTGCAGCCGCGCTGCAGCGCCAGGCGCTCGCGGTTGTGGCCTTCGGGCAGCAGGTTCTGGAAATAGCTCGGCCAATGGCCGTCGCCGCGCGACACGCGTGCATCGCGCGCCGAAGACAGGATCGCGCGCGTGGCGGCCTCGTCGGCGCCGCGGTAGGCGAGCGACAGCGTTGGGCGCGCCGGATCGGCGATGTAGGCCTCGTCGAACGAGACGCGCAGGATGTCGCCGTACTGCGAGAGATAGCCGATGGCGCGCCGCGCCGTGCCCTCGGCGCCGCCGCCTGGCGCATGCAGGTACATCCGCAGGTAGCGGATGCCGGTGTTGAAGTCGGCGGCGGTGCTCACTGGTGCACCCTTGGCGCTGCGCGCCTTCCCGCCAAGCGGGAGCGAGCTTGCTTGGGGCGGCCCGGCGCGGTGCTCATCGGCGTTCGTCGGCGAGGCTCTGCGCGATGGACGGCGGCGCGCCCGCGCCCGGCGGCTGGCCGAGCAGGCGGCCGCCCGAGCGCACGAAGTCCTCGAGCTGCGGGCGCAGCTCGGCGGGCACGGTCATGAGTTCGAGCCCCAGCGCCCGCGCCATCTCGAGCAGGGTGGAGAGCCGCGGATCGATCTGGCCGCTTTCGATGCGCTGGACGGTCATGCGCGAGAGCCCCGCCTGCGTGGCCAGTGCGTCCTGGCTCAGGCCTGCGGCCTTGCGGGCATTCTGGAGTTCATCGGTCAAATTGCGCATCAAGGTACTCTTTGTCGGAGATATGAGTATTCATGGTAGCTAATTTGAGGCCGTTCAGCAAATAAAAAAGCGACTTAGAAGTCGCTTTTTATGAGGAATGCTTATTTATCTGCGCATCTTTGCCTGCTCAGCTTAGAACCACGCTGCTGAGCCGGCGCCGGTAAGTCGCCACCACTGGATCGTCCGGCGGAATCTGTCCGTCGGCCACCTTCGGCTTCGGCTGCTCGATCAGATCGAGGACCGCGATGTAGGTCTTGCGTGCGAGCTCTTCGTTCCAGCCCTTGTCGCGCATCAGGATCTCGAGCAACTCGTCCATGGCGTCGGTCCAGCGCTGCGCATCCATCAGCAGCTGCGCGCGGCCGAAGCGGGCATCGAAGTCGCGCTTGCCGGCGGCGATCCGCGCGTCGAAATCGGCCAGCGACGGTGCGGCGCCCGAGGCCGGTGCCGCGAGATCGATGGCGTCCATCCAGCGCTGGAGCGAATCGAGGCGGCGCACCAGCGTGGTCTTGGCGATCACCGGCGCGAACGCCACCTTGGCGTCGTCGATGCGGCCCATCTGCAGCAGCAGCTTGACGTAGTCGAAGCGCGCATCGTCGTTGGCCGGATCGGCCGCCACCGCATGTTGCAGCCGCTCGAGCGCGCCCTCGGTGTCGCCTTCGGCCAGCGCCTCATGCGCGGCGGCTTCCTCGGAGGCCGCCTCGACCTGCTCGGCGCCGGGCACATGCTTGTCGAGAAACTCGCGGATCTTCTCGGCCGGGATGGCGCCGACGAAACCGTCGACCGGCTGGCCGTCCTTGAACATCACGCAGAACGGGATGCTGCGCACGCCGAACATCTCCGACAGCTGCGACGAGATCTGCGGCACCTTGTCGGCGTCGAGCTTGGCCAGCGTGAAGCGGCCGGCGTACTCGACTTCGAGCTTTTCGAGCACCGGGCCGAGCTGCTTGCACGGTCCGCACCATTCGGCCCAGATGTCGAGCAGCACCGGTGTGGCCATCGAGGCTTCGATCAGGTCGGCCTGAAAATTTTCAAGAGTGATGTCGATCATCGGGAACAGCTGGGGGTGAAACGTAAAATTGAAACCATGAACGAAACCATTCAGGTCGGTGTGGTGATGGGCTCGAGCTCCGATTGGGAGACGATGCGCAACGCTGTCGAGATTCTCCAGCAATTCGGTGTTCGGCACGAAGCGAAGGTGGTCTCGGCCCACCGGATGCCCGATGCGCTCTTCGCGTACGCCGAAAGCGCCGCCGGCCGCGGGCTCACCGCGATCATCGCCGGGGCGGGCGGGGCGGCCCATCTGCCGGGCATGCTGGCCTCGAAGACCACGGTGCCGGTGCTCGGCGTCCCGGTCGCCAGCCGCCACCTGCAGGGGGTCGACTCGCTCTACAGCATCGTGCAGATGCCCAAGGGCGTGCCGGTCGCCACCTTCGCCATCGGCAACGCGGGTGCCGCCAACGCGGCGTTGTTCGCGGTGGCGATGCTGGCGCACGCCGATCCGGCGCTGCGCGCGCAGCTCGACGCCTTCCGGGCCGCGCAGACCGCCGCGGCCGAGGCCATGGCCCTGCCGCCGGCAGCACCCGGCACCGTCTCGCCCTTTTCGCCCCAGGGCGGGGGTGCGCTGTGAACGGCGCCGACGGCAACGGCTTTCCGCTCCTGCCGGGCGCCACGCTCGGTGTGCTCGGCGGCGGCCAGCTCGGGCGCATGTTCGTGCATGCGGCACAGCGCATGGGCTATTTCACGGCGGTGCTCGACCCCGATCCCGACAGCCCCGCCGGCCGCGTGAGCCATCACCACGTCCACACCGACTACGCCGATGTCGACGGCCTGGCGCGGCTTGCGGGCCTGGCCGATGCGGTCACGACCGAGTTCGAGAACGTGCCTGCGCCCTCGCTCGAGAAGCTGGCGGTGGCGCGGCCCGTCGCGCCCGGCGCCCCGGCGATCGCGATCGCGCAGGATCGCATGGCCGAGAAGGCCCACTTCACCCGCTGCGGCGTGGCCTGCGCGCCCTACGCGGTGATCGAGACCGCGGCGCAGCTGGCCGCCGTCGACGAGGCGCTGCTGCCGGGCATCCTGAAGACGGCGCGTCTGGGCTACGACGGCAAGGGCCAGCTGCGCGTGTCGACGCGCGCCGAGCTGGTCGACGCCTGGCAGGCCGTGGGCTGCGTGCCGTGCGTGCTCGAGAAGCTGCTGCCGCTCGAATTCGAATGCTCGGTGATCGTCGCGCGCGGCCGCGACGGCCATCTGGTGCACTTTCCGCCCCAGCGCAACCTGCACCGCGGCGGCATCCTCGCGGTGACCGAGGTGCATGCGCAGAACATGCCCAAGACCGTGGCGCAGGCGGTGGTCAATTCGGCTAAAAGCATCGCCGCCGGGCTCGACTATGTCGGCGTGCTCTGCGTCGAGTTCTTCGCGCTCGCCGACGGCTCGCTGGTGGTGAATGAAATGGCGCCGCGGCCGCACAACAGCGGCCACTACACGATGGAAGCCTGCGACGTGTCGCAGTTCGAACTGCAGGTGCGCACCCTCGCGGGGCTGCCGCTCGCTGTGCCGCGCCAGCACAGCCCGGCCCTCATGCTCAACCTGCTCGGCGACCTGTGGTTCCCCGACAGTGCCGAAAAGCCGGTCACGCCGCGCTGGAGCGAGGTGCTCGCGCTGCCCGGCGCGCACCTGCACCTGTACGGCAAGGTCGAGCCGCGCCGGGGCCGCAAGATGGGCCACCTGACACTCACCGGCGCCACGCTCGAGAGCGTGCGCGCCACCGCCGCCCAGGCGGCGCTGCTGCTCGGCCTGCCGGCGCTCTCGGCCGCTGATCTCGCATGATCCTCGACGGCCAGTCCCCCGACGCGCTCGACGAGGCCGTGCGCGTGTTGCGCGCGGGCGGCCTGGTCGCCTTCCCGACCGAGACCGTCTACGGGCTCGGCGCCGACGCCACCAGCGATGCGGCGGTCGCCGGCATCTTCCAGGCCAAGGGCCGGCCGGCCGACCATCCGCTGATCGTCCATGTCGCGGCCGGGCCCAAGGGCACCGAGGCGCTGTCGCGCTTCGCGCAGCCGCTGCCGCCGTTCGCGCAGAAGCTGGTGCAGGCCTTCTGGCCCGGTCCGCTGACGCTGATCGTCACGCGGCAGCCCGGCGTGGCCGCGGCGGCGGCCGGCGGGCAGGACACCATCGGCCTGCGCTGCCCCTCGCATCCGGTGGCGCAGGCGCTGCTCGAAGCCTGCGCCGAGCAGGGCGTGCCGGGCCTTGCGGGGCCCAGCGCCAACCGCTTCGGCCGCGTCAGCCCGACCACGGCGCAGCATGTGGCCGACGAGTTCGGCGATGCGCTGCCCGTGATCGACGGGGGTGCCTGCGAGGTGGGCATCGAGTCGACCATCGTCGATTGCAGCCGCGGCGCGCCGGTGCTGCTGCGGCCGGGCCTGATCACGCGCGTGCAGATCGAGGCCGCGCTCGGCGAGCATCTGCAGGACCGCGAGGTGCTCGAGACCCCCGAGCCGCGCGCCTCGGGCACGCTCGAGGCGCACTACGCGCCGAATGCCAAGCTGCGGCTGATGGACGCCAAGGCGATCCAGACCGGGCTCGACGTGCTCGGCCCCGGCGCGGCGCACATCGCGGTGTGGGCGCGCACCGAGGTGCGCAACCGGTCGCAGCGCGTGCTGCAGCGGCGCATGCCCGACGATGCGGCGGCGGCGGCGCACCAGCTGTTCGCGGTGCTGCGTGAGTTCGACGCCGAGGGCGTCAAGCTGATCTGGGTCGAGATGCCGCCCGCCACGCCCGAATGGGAAGGCGTGCGCGACCGCCTGCAGAGAGCGGCCGCGGCCTGAGCCGCCGCTTCAACCGCCCGCCGCCAGCACCCCCTGGAAGAAGCCGCGCGCCGAGGCCAGGCAGAACGGCGGCGCCAGCGTGCCGTGGTAGGCCAGCGTGACCGCCTGTGCCTTGTCGGAATCGCTGCCCGGAGTGTTCTGCGCCAGCGTGCTCTTGGCCTGCGCGAAGCCCGCGCGCGCCGCTGCGTAGGCGTCAGTGGCGCCGGTGTCCTCGAGGTCGACCACCGCGAGCGCGGCCGCGGGCATGCCGCGGGCGCGGAAGTAGCCGGCCGTGGCACGCGTGCTCACGAAGTTCACCGTCGGATCGTTGGCACCGCCGCACATCAGCACCGGCCGGGCCGGCAGCCAGTTGCGCAGGTCGTTGGCGCGCGCGGCCTTGCGGAAGCCGATCGCGGGCCGGCAATCGAGCGGCGTGGCCGAATTGAGCGAGGCGGCAGTCGCGGGCAGCGCGTTGCCGGGACACGGATTCGCCTGGATGTCGCTTGCGGCCTGCGTCAGGTAGCTCTGGCGGATCAGGTTGTCGGGGCCGTAGAAGATCGACAGCTCGGGGCTCACCGGCCCCGGCGTGGCGCCGGCCGGGAACAGCGCGAGCTGCGGCAGCTTGCCGTCGGCGATCAGCTGGGCCACGGGCGTGCGGCTCGGCAGCAGCGTGTCGATACCGTTCGCGTACCGCGCTTCGTAGATGTCGGCGGTGCTGTTGTAGACGTCGCCGAACTGCTGCTGCCAGCTGATCGACAGCAGCGGGATGAACAGCGTGCTGCCGAGCGCGGGCCAGCCCCGGTAGGTGTAGTCGGCGAGCAGCCCGATGGCCGACGGCGCCGACAGCGGTGCCGAGGCCGTCACCGGCTTGCCGGTGGCCTGCATCTCGCGGTGCGCCGCCATCGCCACGTAGCCGCCCTGCGAATAGCCGGTGATCAGCAGCGAGCCGGCGTCGTTGGCGCCGATGCCGGCGAAAGTCTTGCGTGCCGCCGTGAGCGCATCGACGATGTCCTTGCCCTGCTGCTCGCCGTTGAGGTAGGGGTGGTACGGCAGCGTCGACCGGTCGTAGCCCGCATAGTTGGGCGCCACCACGATGTAGCCTTGCGCCGCGAACATGGCGGCGATCATCAGCCCCTCGCCGGCGGCCGGCTGCGCGGCATCGGTCCACTTCGCAAGGTTGTAGTCGCGCGCGGCGTTGGTGCCATGCGCATACAGCACAACCGGCCGCGGCCCGTTGCAGGCCACGTCGGCGCCGGAGGGCACCATGATCGCGGCGGTGGCGTTGGTGGCCTCGTTCTTGCCGCCGACGGTGCGGTATTCGAGGTAGCGCAACTCGAAGCCGCACTTGGGCGCGCCGGCCACCTGCAGCAGCGCCTTGCCCTGGTCGCTTGCCTGCAGGCTGGCGCGGAACTGGTCGGCCGAGAGCTTGGCGGTCTGCTCGGGCGGATCGGTCACGACCGAGCCGCGGCCGGTGTCGCCGCCGCCACCTGGCGGCGGAAAGACCACGCCGATGCCGCCGCCGCCGCCGCCCCCGCCGCAGGCCGAGAGCAGCAGAGCCAGCAGGGCGAATGGAAGTCGGGGCGTTTTCTTCAAGGCGGTCTCCTGATGATGGGCGTTGGAATCGAACGACCGTCCGATTCTGTGCAGCGCCCGTGCCGCACGCAAGCAGCGCCTACCCCGCAGAAGTTTTCAGTACACCGGCCCGCGGCGCCGCTCAGTTGTCCTGCGACGCCCAGTCGATCAGCGCATCGAACGCGGCCCGCGATGCGCCGGCGTTCTCGCCGTTGGCAATGGCCACGAGCACGTAGCGCCGGCCGCTCGCGCCATGCACGTACCCGGCCACGCCCGACACGTCGCGCAGCGATCCCGTCTTCAGGTGGGCCGCGCCGCCCGAGCGCAGTGCGCGCTTGCGCAGCGTGCCGTCGACGCCGGAGGCCGGCAGCGAGGACATCAGTTCGGGCATGACCGGCGAGCGCCAGGCGGCCTGCAGCATCCGGCCGAGCGCTGCGGCGCTGATGCGCTCGTCGCGCGACAGCCCCGAGCCGTTGTCGAACACCGGCGGCGCCTCGCCAGTGCCGATGCGGTCGCGCCACCACTGGCCCATTGCGGCGCGCGAGGCTTCGAGCGTGCCGCGGTTCCTTTGGGTGAGCCCGAGCGTGAGGAACAGCTGCTGCGCCATCACGTTGTTGCTGAACTTGTTGATGTCGCGCACCACCTCCGCGAGCGGCGGCGAGGCGAACTCGAAGGCCGGCCGCAGGCCCGCGGGCACCCGGCCGTCGCGCATCTGGCCGCCGACGCGGCCGCCCATCTCGGCCCACAGCCCGCCGATGGCGCGCAGCGCGTAGGTGCGCGGGTCGGCATAGGCCACGGCCCAGGCCTTCTCGCCGCAGGCGGCGGGCAGACCCCCCTCGAAGCGGATGCGGTTCGGATCGCTGAAGTCGGGCCGGAGCGCGGCGCGCCAGTCGCCGCATTCGCCAGGCACGAGCGCGACCGTGGGCTGCATCGACACGCTCGCAAGCGGGGGCTCGTAGTTCACGCGCGCAACCTGTCCGCCGCGTTCGGGCGTGAAGGTCATGGCGACCGACTTGAAGTTCACCAGCAGCGCCTCGGGCGAGGCGTTGTAGGGGCGCAGCGGCTCGCCGTCGAAGGCGGCCGGGTCGGTGTCGGCCGTGCCCTCGAAGGCCGTGCGGTCGAGCACGATGTCGCCGGTCACCGTCGTGATGCCGAGGCCCTGCACGCGCCGCAACAGCAGCCATGCGCGCTCCAGCACCAGCTTCGGGTCGCCCTGGCCCTTGATGTAGAGGTTGCCGTTGAGCACGCCCCCGTACACGGTGCCTTCGACGTAGACCGGCGTGCTCCAGCTGTAGGCCGGTCCGAGCGTGTCGAGCGCGGCGTAGGTGGTGACCAGCTTCATGACCGAGGCCGGATTGACGGGCACCTGCGTGCGCCAGGCCAGCCGCGGCGGACGCTGCCCCTCGGCGTCGGCCACGAGCAGGGTGACCGAATCGCGCGGCACCTTGGCGCGTGCGAGTGCGGCCTCGACCTGGGGGGGGAATTGGGCAGGAAGCTGGGCGGCAGTGGGCGCAGGCGCTTGCTGGGCATGGGCACCCGCAGCGGCGAGCGTGGCCAGCGAAAAGGCGAAGGCGGTGTGGAGGAAGGCGGGGCGGAACAGGCGCATCGGCCGATTATCCCGGGCCGAAAAAACGGCCAGCGGCACGGTCCGGCCGCCGCGGCAAATCCCCGCCCCGGCGTGGGCGCCGGCGGCCCTCGATAATCGCCCGATGCCCGCCTTGCCCCGCTTCTCGCCCCGCACGCTCGGCATCGGCGCGGCCGTGGTCACCGTGCTGGTCTGGACCGCGTTCATCGTGATCGCCCGGGCCTCGGCCGCGCGCTCGCTCACGCCGTTCGACCTGGCGTTCGCGCGCATCACCGGCGCGAGCCTGGTGCTCGTGCCCTGGGGCGCCTGGCTGGTCGTGCGCAGCCGCAGGCAGCAGTCCGGCTCCGCCGACTCGCTGTTCGGGCTTTCGCCGTTGTCGCTGCGGGTCACGGCGAGCGCCGGCATCTTCGGCGGCGTGGCCTACGCCTCGCTCGCCTACAGCGGCTTCTTCTTCGCGCCTGCCGGCCATGCCGCGGTGCTGATGCCGGGCAGCCTGCCGCTGTGGACCACGCTGCTGGCCGCGCTGGTGCTGCGCGACCGCATCACGCCGGCGCGGGCGTTCGGGCTCGCGCTGATCGTGGCCGGCGCCTTCCTGGTCGGCGGGCGCAGCCTGCTGCGTGCCTTCGAGGGCGGCGAGGTCTGGAAGGGCGACCTGCTCTTCATGGGCGCGGCCTTCTGCTGGGCCTGCTACGGCGTGGTGGCGCGCCGCCACGGACTCGACGCGGTGCGCGCGACGATCGCGATCACCGTCTTCGCCCTCATGACCTACGTGCCGGTCTACACGCTGCTGGTCGCGTCGGGCGCGGTCGTTAGCCACATCGGCGACGCGCCCTGGGGCGAGGTCGCTTTCCAGATGCTGTTCCAGGGCGTGGGCTCGGTGGTGATCTCGGGCATCACCTTCACCCGCATGGTCCAGTACTTCGGGCCGGTGCGCACCACCATGATCACCGCGCTCGTGCCCGGCCTTTCGGCCTTCGGCGCGGTGATCTGGCTCGGCGAGCCGCTCTACTGGAACCTCGTGGCCGGCCTGGCGCTCGTGACCGCGGGCATCCTGTTCGGCGTGCACAAGGGTGCGGCCGGTGCGCGTGCGGCGCCGCCGGTCCCTGCGGTGCCTGTGGCGGGGCGATGCGATGCCTAGGCTCCTGGCTTTCGACACCAGCACCGAGCACCTGTCGGTGGCGGTGCGCCACGGCGAGCGCCTGTTCACGCACAGCGGCGCGGGGGGCGCGCAGGCGTCGAGCACGCTGATCCCGCTCGTGCTGCAGCTGCTGGCCGAGGCCGGGCTCGAACTCGCCAGCCTCGACGCGATCGCGTTCGGCCGCGGGCCGGGCTCGTTCACCGGCCTGCGCACGGCCTGCGCGGTGGCGCAGGGCCTGGCCTTCGGCAGCGGCGTGACGCTGCTGCCGGTGGACACGCTGCTGGCCGTGGCCGAGGAGGCGCGCCATGCCTTCGGCGCGCGCCAGGTGGTGGCCGTGCTCGACGCGCGCATGGACCAGATCTACGCCGCACGCTACGACTTCGAGGCGGGCGGCGCGCTCGGCGGCGACGCGGAAGAAGGCGATGGCGCCGCGCCGTTGCTGCTGTCGCCCGAATCGCTCGAGGTGCCTGCGGGCTGGTCTCTTGCCGGCAACGCCTTTACTGCCTACGGGCCGCGCCTTGCGCCCGCCGCTGCGCGCCACGAAGTGCTGCCGACCGCGGCCGCGATGCTGCGTCTCGCGCCGGCGCTGCTTGCCGCCGGCCGCACGGTCGATGCCGCGCATGCCTGGCCGCTCTATGTTCGCGATAAAGTGGCGCAAACGACCGAGGAGCGCGCGGCCATCAAGGCCGCCTCCGCCGCACCCCAGACCTGACCCATGAGCGCCGTTCTCCAATCCGTCGAAGCCCGCCTAAAGCCGCTCATCGTCGAGCGGCTCGAGGCCGTCTGCGCGGTCGAGCAGACGGCCTACAGCAATCCCTGGACGCGCGCCAACTTCATCGATTCGATGGCCGTCGGCTACCACTGCCAGTGCCTGCTCGCACCGACGGCCGCGCCGGTCTCTGCCACGCCCGTGACCGGGCTCGGCGAAACCCTGATCGGCTACTTCGTGGCGATGAAGGGCGTGGACGAGGTGCACCTGCTCAACATCACCGTGGCGCCGGCCTTCCAGCGCCAGGGCTGGGCGCCGCTCATGCTGGAGGCGCTCACCGGCTGGTCGCGCGCGCAAGGGGCGCAATGGCTCTGGCTCGAGGTGCGCGAAAGCAACCGCCGCGCGCTCGACATCTACATGCGCCAGGGCTTCCGCAGCGTCGGCGTGCGCAAGGGCTACTACCCCGCGCTCGAGGGCCAGCGCGAGGATGCCGTCGTCATGAGCCTGCGGCTCAACGAGTCCGGCTCCGCCTGGGGGGCGCTGCGATGAGCGCCGCATCAAGGGTGCACCAATGAACGCGGTGCAGACACTGCAGCTCGATGCGCGCCGCCGCGCGATGCTCGACGAAATGGGCGTGAAGGTCTGGTGGCCGATGCCCGCGGTCGCCGAAGAATCCGCGCCAGCACCGATCGAAACGGCCGCCGTGGCCGAAGAAGCCCCGCCCGTCGCGGCACCGCGCGAGCGTGCCGTGGCCGAGGCGCCTGCGCCCACTGCCAGGGCCGCCCCCGCGCCGCGCCCTGCACCCGCCGCGCAGCCGCTCGCCCACGGTGCCGCCGTGCTGGTCGAAGCGCCGCGCCGGCTCTATGCCGAAGCCGGCGCCGAAGCGCAGCAGGGCGGCTGGCTGGTCGTGGCCGACATGCCGCCCGAGGCCGATGGCCGCCACGGCGAACCGTTTGCGGGCGATGCCGGCAAGCTGCTCGACAACATGCTGCGCGCCCTCGGACTGCAGCGCGGCGCCACGCCCGTGCACCTGATGCGCACGCACCGTGGCGTGGCCGCCGGCCAGCCCGGCAGCCCGCGGCCGATCGCCGAGGCCTTCGAGGAACATGCCGCCGCGCTCGCGCCCCAGGTGGTGCTCGCGATGGGCCCGCTGGCCGCGCAGAGCCTGATGCAGAGCGCCGATCCGCTCGGCAAGCTGCGCGGCCGCGCCCAACCGCTGCCGCTGGCCGGTGGCGCGGCGGTGGTGGTCGCCACCTACCACCCGGCCTACCTGCTGCGCAATCCGGCCGACAAGGCGCGCGCCTGGGCCGACCTGTGCCTGGCGGCGGAACAGCAGCAGCCGCCTGCGGCCTGAGCGCCGCGCCGGGCCGCCCCAAGCAAGCTCGTTCCCGCTTGGCGGGAAGGCGCGCAGCGCCAAGGGTGCACCAGTGACCCCGCGGGCGGGTCCGTAAAATCGGACCCATGACCTTCCTAGACCAGCTGGCCGCGGCACAGCAAAAAAACGGTTCGATGCTCTGCGTGGGGCTCGATCCGGAGCCAGCCAAGTTCCCCGGCCGACTGAAGGGCGACGCGAGCCGCATCTACGACTTCTGCGCCCGCATCGTCGACGCGACGGCCGGCCTGGTCATCGCCTTCAAGCCGCAGATCGCCTACTTCGCCGCCCACCGCGCCGAGGCCCAGCTCGAGCAGCTGATGGACCACATGCGTCGCAACGCGCCGCACGTGCCCGTGATCCTCGATGCCAAGCGCGGCGACATCGGCTCGACCGCGGAGCAGTACGCGATCGAGGCCTTCGAGCGCTATGGCGCCGACGCGGTGACGCTGTCGCCCTTCATGGGCTTCGACTCGGTGGCGCCGTACCTCAAGCACGAAGGCAAGGGCGCCTTCCTGCTCTGCCGCACCAGCAACCCCGGCGGCTCCGACCTGCAGGGCCAGCGCCTCGCGGATGTCGAGGGCCGGCCCTTCCTCTACGAGCACGTGGCCCGCCTCGCGCAGGGTCCCTGGAACCTCAACGGCCAGCTCGGCCTCGTGGTGGGGGCCACCTACCCGGCCGAGATCGAGCGCGTGCGCGCGCTGGCGCCGACCGTACCGCTGCTGATTCCCGGCGTCGGCGCCCAGGGCGGCGATGCGGTGGCGACGGTGCGTGCTGGCTGGCGCGCCGATGCGCCGATCATCGTGAACTCGTCGCGCGCGATCATCTATGCCTCGTCGGACGATGACTTCGCCGACGCGGCCCAAAAGGCCGCGCGCAGCACCCGCGATGCCCTGGAATCTGCGAAGGGCTGAGCGGGAGCGGACAGCCGAACGCAGAAGCCGCAAGAGATTCGATCCATAGTTCGGCTGTTCTTTTGCGCCTTTGCGAAACCTTCGCACCTTCTGCGCTGCTTGCGGTGAATGTCGCAGAGAGCGAGACTGACCTGCTTTTGGCAACAGTAAGAATACATACTGGCAGGCTGCTCACGGGGCGAGAAGCGGCCGTCCAGCCCAATTCTAAGATTCGGGTAAAGACTTAAAAGGGGGGAATAACCATGTCATTGCTACGACGGCTACGAGGAGAGCCCAGATTCTCAATCCCCTGCTTTGGCAGGACGTTGACGTTCTACCGGCAAGGCTCAAAGATCGGCATGTTTGCGGGACTTGCGACTGTCGCGCTGTACAACCTTCCATGGAAGTTGATATCTGCAGACTGCGCGCAAGTAGCGCAACCGATGGTTCTGGTTGCGGGAGGCTATTTTGCCGCAACGCTTATTGCGTCGCGTGCGCCGCTAGATGCCGATTCGCAGGAAGCCGCTTCTCGATGGCTGTGACTGCGGCAATCGGAGAAGACCGGTCATCCCCACAAACGGCGCGCTGCCTGAGAAACTGATGCACGGTCTCCGACAGCAGCGGCAAGGAAGCCTTGCCCCCAGAATTCCGCATTTGGCCCCCCTCAACCTCGGCGCAGCCGCGTGAACGCCTCGAACTCCCAGTTGCGCATGCCCAGCAGCAGCGTGTAACCCTCGCGGTCCTTGGCCGCGAGCTTCTGGTCGGTCTGGTGCTGCTGCGCGAAATCCTGCGCCACGCGCTGCAGCCGTTCCAGGAACGCCGGCGCCAGCGAGCGGCTGATCTGCCCGTGCACCAGCAGCAGGCCTTCGGCGGGGCCGTCGAAGCCGCCCGCGTAGTAGTCGAGCACCACGTTCTCGCGAAAGAACGACATCACCGGCCCGTGTGGGCGCCAGCGGAAGGTCTTGGCAAGCTTGAGCCGGTAGCGGTTGAGCGGCCGCAGCTCGATGATGCCGATGCGGTCGAGCTGCGCGAACAGGCCGATGCACTCCGCCTCGCTGATCCTGTAGGCCGCCACGATCTGCTCGAGCGTCCACTGGCTCAGCACGCTGATCGCCGCCAGCATCAGCTTCTTGTCCTTCACCACGGCCTTTTCCTGCTCGTGCGTGAGTTCCTTCAAGAGCGGCTGGGCGTCGGCCACGCGCCGCGCCAGCTCGGCGAAGTCGATCTTCAGCGCGTGGCAGATCGCATCGACGCGCGACAGCGGCATGTCGCTGCGGGCCAGCATGCGCTTGACGCTCGATTCGGCCATGCCGAGCGAGCGCGCCAGGTCGGCGTAGGTCATGCGGGCGCTCTTGAGTTCGTTCTTCAAGGCCTGGACGAGGTCGACGGTGGTGCTCATGGGCGAAAGCGGTGGGGCCGGCAGAGGTATTAAAAAAAGATACCGAGAGGTGTGAATTCGTACCTCGTATCGATTCTGGATGCCTTCGACCGGGGCTGGCAACTAAATTCCGCCGCTCGTTCCAACCCTCTCCGAAGGCCTGCCATGCTCCTGCCCTCACTCAGCCGCCGCGAACGCGGACTGCTCTTCACCGTCCTGCTGCTCACCCTCGTGGCCTGCTTCGGGCCCGAGCTGCCGGCCGCCGATGTCGCGATCGCCGCGGTGTTCGCCGACGGCCGCAACTGGCACGGCCTGCCGAATGCCATGGACGTGCTGAGCAACCTGCCCTTCCTGCTGATCGGCGGCTGGGGCCTGTACCGGCTCAACCGCATCGACCGCACGCACCAGGCGGCGCTGGCCGTGTTCCCGCTGGCGCCGCCGGCCAACGACCCGCCGGACAACACGCTCGACTGCGCCTGGCTTTTCTTTGCGGGCCTGATCGCCACGGCCGCAGGCTCGGCCTTCTTCCACCTGGTGCCCGATGCGCCGCGGCTCGCGGCCGACCGGGCGGGCATGGCAGTGGCTTTCGCGGGGCTGATCGGCATGGCGGTCTGCGAACGCGTGAGCCAGCGCGCGGGCTGGCCGGCGGCCTGGTTCGTGCTGGGCGCGGGCCTGCTCTCGGCCGAGGTGTTCCACGAAAGCGGCAACGTGCTGCCCTGGGCGATCGTGCAGTTCGGCGGCATGGCGCTGGTGCTCACGCTCGCGCTGGCCCGGCCGATGCCGCACGCGGTCGGCCTCCGGCTCGGCGCTGTCATCTTCTTCTATGTGCTGGCGAAGGCGTTCGAACTCGGCGACCACGCGATCTACGAGGCGACGCAGCACCGGGTGTCGGGCCACACGCTCAAGCACCTGACCGCGGCGCTCGCGGGCCTGCCGGTGCTGCTGGCGCTCGGCGCGATGGAGCAAGGCTGGCGCACGCAGCTGCTGCGGCACAATCCCGACCCAGCCGCGGCCGCGGCATGAGGAGAAACCGTCGAATGACCGATCCCGCTGCTGCAGCTGCTGCTGGTGCCACCGCCGCTCCCGTGGCGCCCGAAGCGAACGCCCATGCCAATCAGTTCGCGCTTCTTGGGCAGCGGCGCTTCGCGCCCTTCTTCTGGACCCAGTTTGCGGGCGCGGCGAACGACAACCTCTTCAAGTTCGCCTTCACCGTCATGGTGACCTACCAGCTCCAGCTGAGCTGGATGCCGCCCGCCATGGCGGGCCTGGCGATTGGCGCGTTGTTCATCCTGCCTTTTCTGCTGTTCTCGGCCACGGCCGGCCAGCTGACCGACAAGTTCGACAAGACGAAGATGATCCGCTTCGTCAAGAACCTCGAGATCGCGATCATGCTGATCGCCGCCTGGGGCTTCGTGCGCGCCGACGCAGTGATGCTGCTGGGCTGCGTGTTCCTCATGGGGCTGCATTCCACGCTGTTCGGACCGGTCAAGTTCGCCTACCTGCCGCAGGTGCTCGACGCGCGCGAACTCACGGGCGGCAACGGCATGGTCGAGATGGGCACCTTCGTCGCGATCCTGCTGGGCCAGGTCGCGGGCGGGCTGCTGGTGGCGATGCCGCAGGTCGGCCACACCGCGGTGGCCGTGGCCTGTGTGCTGCTCGCGCTGGTCGGGCGCGCCACGGCGCAAGGGGTGCCGCCGGTGCCCGCCACCGACCCGGGGCTGGTGGTCAACTGGAACCCGTTCAGCGAGACCTGGCGCAACCTGAAGCTCGCGCACGGCAACATCGTGGTGTTCCGCTCGCTGCTCGGCATTTCGTGGATGTGGTTCTTCGGCGCGGTGTTCCTGAGCCAGTTCCCGAGCTTCGCGAAGGAAGTGCTGCACGGCGACGAGCAGGTGGCTTCGCTGCTGCTCGTGGTGTTCTCGGTCGGCATCGGCGTCGGTTCGCTGCTGTGCGAGACGCTGAGCCGCCGCCAGGTGGAGATCGGCCTCGTGCCGCTCGGCGCCATCGGCATGAGCGTGTTCGCGATCGACCTGTACTTCGCCTCGCGCGGGCTGCCGCCGTCGGGCGGCATGGGGCTCGCTGCCTTCGTGGGCCAACCGGCGCACTGGCGCGTGATGGCCGACCTCGCGCTGCTGTCGCTGTTCGCGGGCCTGTACAGCGTGCCGATGTACGCGCTGATCCAGCTGCGCAGTCAGCCCACGCACCGCGCGCGGATCATCGCGGCCAACAACATCCTCAATGCGCTGTTCATGATCGGCAGCTCGGTGATCGCGGGCGCGCTGCTCGGCGCCGGCTTCACGATCCCGCAGATCTTCCTTTTCACCGGCATCGCGAATGCGGTGGTGGCGTTCTACATCTTCCTGCTGGTGCCCGAATACCTGCTGCGCTTCGTGGCCTGGGTGCTGTCGCGCTTCGTCTACCGCTTCGACATCCAGGGCGACGCGCACATTCCCACCGAGGGTGCGGCGGTGCTGGTGTGCAACCACGTGAGCTTCATCGATGCGGTGCTGCTGATGGCTGCGAGCCCGCGGCCGATCCGCTTCATCATGGACCACCGGATCTTCAAGGTGCCGGTGCTCGGCTGGCTGTTCCGGCTTGCCAAGGCGATCCCGATCGCGCCGCAGAAGGAAGACGCCGCGGCCTATGAGGCCGCGTTCGCCAAGGCGCTGGCCGTGCTGCGCGAAGGCGACCTGCTCGCGATCTTTCCCGAGGGCGCCATCACGCGCGACGGCACGCTGCAGCCGTTCAAGGGCGGCGTGATGAAGATCGTCGAGGGTGCGCGCGCCGAGGGCATCGAGCCGCCGGTGATCCCGATGGCGCTGACCAACCTCTGGGGCTCGTACTTCAGCCGCATCGAACTGCGCGGCGGCCAGAACGTGGCCATGGCCAAGCCCTTTCGCCGCGGCTTCTTCAGCCGCGTGGGCCTGCGCGTCGGCCCTGCCGTGGCCGCCCACGAGGTGCGGCCCGAGGCGCTGCAGCAGCGCGTGAGCGGGCTGCTGGCCGCCGGGTAAAAGTATCTTCTGGCGATACTACCGGCGTACAAGACCTGGACCGGTCGAAGAATTAGAGCCCCGCGGTGCGGGAGCGAACCATCATTCGCTCACCTTCACTACGCCGCGAGGCTTTCATGCAAACCACCCCTTCTTCCACCGTTTCGATCCAGCGCGACACGCGGGCCTGGCAGCTCCAGGTCTGGGCTTCGTTCGCGATCGCCGTGTTCCTCTGCGCCACCGGCCTGAGCTGGCTGCCGGGCGAGGCGCTGGACCGGGCCTTCATGGTGATGGGCTACGTGTTCTGCCTCAGCACCGCCTTCATGCTGGCCAAGTTCGTGCGCGACAGCCAGCATGCCAAGGACGATGCGGCCGCCGGCCGCGACCTGCCGATGTGGCGCCTGGTGGTCTGGGGCAGCTTCTTCACCGCCATGGGCCTCACGGGCTGGGGCTTGTTGCGCATGGAGATCAACGAGACCTACAAGGCCTTTCTCGGCGTGAGCTGGCTGTTCCTCATCAGCGCGGCCTTCACGCTCGCCAAGACGCTGCGCGACCGGCACGAGGCCGACCTGATCGAAGCGCGCCTGCAGGGCCGCCGCGCCGCCTGTGCCGAAGCCCTCACGGCGGCCGAATGAAGCCACGAAAGACCGCCATGAAAAAGTCGATGATTACCTTTCTACTGGCCGCCAGCGCCCTGTTCGCCGGCACCACGCTGCCCCTGCATGCCCAGGCCCACGACGGTGCGTCCGAGGCGTCCGCGGCCCTCTCGTTGATGCCCGTGGCGTCGGTGGTGGGAGCCGCTTCGGCCGTGGGTGCCTCGGCCACCGCGGTGGTCGCGCTGCCCGCCGCGCTCTCAGTCGGCGGCTCGGTGCTGACGGTGCTGGCCGTGGAGGCTGCGGTCGACGGCACCGTCTACCTGCTCGAGCGCGCATCGGACGGTGCGCGTGCCAGCATCAAGGTCGCGGGCCGCGCCGCCGGCGGCGTCTCGGCCGCAGTCGGCACGAGCGTGCTCGTGACCGCGATCGGCAGCGGCGTGGTGATCTCGGCCGCGGGCGAGGTGCTGGCCTTCGTGCCCAATGCCATCGGCCGCGCGCTGCTGCACAACGAGAAGCTGTCATGAAGCCGCTTGCTTTTCGCGCATTGCTGCCGCTGGTGCTCGCGATCGGGCTGCCGCTGCAGGCGCAGGCCGGCCGCTCGTGCCAGGAGGTGAAGCCGACCACCGCGATGCTGGTGCAGGGCCTGCAGCTGGCCGCGCGCACCTCGGAGCGGCTCGACGCCAGCGGCGCCCGCGTGGTGCTGCTCGCCCGCGCCGGGCAGGATCTGGGCAAGTACGGCCTGCGCTATTCGCACATGGGCATCGCCTACAAGACCGACGCCGGTCCGTGGCGCGTGGTGCACAAGCTCAACCAGTGCGGCACGGCCGTGGCCGCGGTCTACCGGCAGGGGCTCGGCGAGTTCTTCCTCGACGACCCCTGGCGCTACGAGGCAGCCTGGGCCGTGCCCACGCCGCAGGTGCAGGCACAGCTGCTGGCGGTGCTCCAGGCGCCGGCGGGGCGCATCACGCGGATGAACATCGCGCCGTACAGCATCGTGGGCTACGCCTGGGGCCAGAAGTACCAGCAGTCGAACCAGTGGGCGATCGAGACACTGGCCGCGGCCATGGAGCCCGCGACCATCGCGAGCCGGTCGCAGGCCCAAGCCTGGCTCCAGTTCAAGGGCTACGCGCCCACCACGCTGCGGCTCGGGCCGCTGGCCCGGCTCGGCGGCCGCGTGGGCTCGGCCAACGTGGCCTTCGACGACCATCCGAACGAGAAGCGCTTTTCGGACCGCATCGAGACGGTCACGGTCGATTCGGTGTTCGAATGGCTGCCGCGCGCGGGGCTCGCCGCGGCACCCACCGTGCTCGGGCTCTGACCCGCGGCGCTGCATATCCGAAAAGCAAGAACGAGGAAAAACAAATGAGCAAGTCATTGCGCCTTTCAGAGAAATGGTTTCGCCGCGGGCTCTGGCTCGTGGCGCTGGTGTTCGCGAGCTTCCTCATCGGGCTCGGCGGTACGCTGGTGGGCGATCTGCCGCAGGTCGAGCGCGCGCTCGAACTCGACGACTTCATCGACCGGCCCGCGGCCGAGCCGCTGCGCAACGCGATCAAGGCATCGGAAGAGGCCGAGCGGGTCGCCTCGCGCGAACTCGAGCAGGCGCAACTGCAGCTCAACATGGCGCGCCAGGCCAGCGCCAACGCGCGCGAGACCTTCGGCAACTGGATCGCCACGCGCCGCGCCACCGCCCAGCCCGACCAGGACCCGGAGCTGATCGCGCGCACCCGCGCGCTCGATGCGCTCAAGCAGAAGGAAGACGAGGCCCAGCGCAAGCTCAACGTGCAGCGCCAGGTCGCGCTCGACGCGCGGCAGGCGGACGAGCGGGCGCGCGAGTCGCTCGCGGTGCTCGAACGGGCGGCGCAGGAGAAGCTCGAGGCCGAGTACCGCCGCGTCGAGCTGCGCGTGTTCGGCTACCGCCTGGCGCTCACGCTGCCGCTGCTGGTGGTGGCCGGCTGGCTGTTCGTGAAGAAGCGCAAGAGCACCTACTGGCCCTTTGCCTGGGGCTTCATCCTGTTCGCGCTGTTCGCCTTCTTCGTCGAGCTGGTGCCCTACCTGCCGAGCTACGGCGGCTATGTGCGCTACATCGTGGGCATCGTGGTGACGGCGCTCGTGGGGCGCTATGCCATCGTTGCCCTGAACAGCTACCTTGCGCGCCAGAAGGCGGCCGAGCAGCAGCCCGACACGGTGCGGCGCCAGGAGCTCAGCTACGACACCGCGCTCGCGCGACTGGCCAAGAACGTGTGCCCGGGCTGCGAGCGGCCGGTGGACCTGAAGAACACCGAGATCGATTTTTGCCCGCACTGCGGCATTGGGCTGTTCGACCACTGCGGGCATTGCCAAAGCCGCAAGAGCGCGTTCTCGCGGTTCTGCCACGCCTGCGGCACGGCGGCCGCGGCGGACGGCGCAGCGCCCCAAGCTGCCTGACGGCGCGGTTCAGGTCCAGCCGGCGTCGACCACGAAATCCTGCGCGGTGCACATGCGCGAGTCGTCGGCAGCCAGGAACAGCGCCATGGCGGCGATGTCCTCGGCCATCAGGCGCCCCGGCAGGCATTGCGCGGCCTCGATCTTGGCGCCGGACTCGGGCTTGACCCAGAGCTTGAGCTGCCGCTCGGTCATCACCCAGCCCGGCACGATCGTGTTGACGCGGACGCCGTCCTTGCCGAGGTCGCGTGCGAGCGAGCGCGTGAGGCCGCGCGCGGCGGCCTTGCAGGCCTGGTACACCGGATAGCCGGGGTCTTTGATCATCCAGCTGATCGAACCGAAGTTGACGATCGAGCCGCCGCCGAGTGCGCGCATGTCGTCGGCCACCGCCTGTGCGGCAAAGAACTGGTGCTTGAAGTTGACGGCCACGAGACGGTCGAAATCGGCGTCGGTCACGTCGGCCATGTCGTGCCGGCGGTCGTTGGCCGCGTTGTTGAGCAGCACGCCGACGGGGCCGAACTGGGTGCGCACGGAAGCGATGGCGGCGGCGAGCGCGGCGGTGTCGGTCACGTCGCAGGCCACGAAGCGCGCCGGGTGCTCACCGCGCAGCTGGTTGGCGAGCACGTCGCCAGCGGCGGCGTCGATGTCGCAGAAGCCGACCTTCGCGCCCTGTGCGTGGAAGGCCCGCACCAGCGTTTCGCCGATGCCGCTCGCGCCGCCCGAAATGAATACGGTGCGCCCCGCCAGCGAGGGGTAGCGGGCGGTGTACGTGGTGGAGGAGGGAGTGGTTGCGCCTTGGGTCATGGCACCAGCGTAGCGGATGCGGCTGCCCAAGTGAATCGGTGCGTGCCTACACCCCGCGCGCCCGGTCGGCCTTGAAGCGCGCGCGGAATTCGCCGAACGTGCCCGCCTCGAGCGCTTCGCGCACCTCGCGCATGAGGTTCAGGTAGTAGTGCAGGTTGTGGATGGTCGTGAGCATCGGCCCGAGCATTTCGCCGCAGCGGTCGAGGTGGTGCAGGTAGGCGCGGCTGAAGCCCTCGCGCCCGCCGTCGTTCCAGCTCACGCCCGAGGCGCCCGCGCACGCATGGCAGCTGCAGCTCGGGTCGATCGGCTGCGGATCGCTCTTGTGGCGCGCATTGCGCATCTTCAGGTCGCCGAAGCGCGTGAAGAGCGTGCCGTTGCGCGCATTGCGCGTGGGCATCACGCAGTCGAACATGTCCACGCCGTCGGCCACGCCCTGCACCAGGTCCTCGGGCGTGCCCACGCCCATGAGGTAGCGCGGCTTGTCCGCGGGCAGCCGGTGCGGCGTGTGGCCCATGATGTGCAGCATCTCTTCCTTGGGCTCGCCCACGCTCACGCCGCCGATCGCGTAGCCCGGGAAGTCCATCTCGACCAGCGCCGCGAGCGACTCTTCGCGCAGGTTCTCGAACATGCCGCCCTGCACGATGCCGAACAGCGCGTTCGGGTTCTCGAGCCGCGCGAACTCGTGCTGGCAGCGCTTGGCCCAGCGCAGGCTCAGTTCCATCGAGATGCGCGCTTCGGCCTCGGTCGTGATGTGGCCCTGGGTGTCGTAGGGCGTGCACTCGTCGAACTGCATCACGATGTCGCTGTTGAGGATGGTCTGGATCTGCATCGAGACCTCGGGCGTGAGGAACAGCTTGTCGCCGTTGACCGGCGAGGCGAACTTCACGCCCTCCTCGCTGATCTTGCGCATCGCACCCAGCGACCAGACCTGGAAGCCGCCCGAGTCGGTGAGGATGGGCTTGCTCCATTTCTCGAAGCCGTGCAGCCCGCCGAAGCGCGCCATCACGTCGAGGCCCGGGCGCATCCAGAGGTGGAAGGTGTTGCCCAGGATGATCTGCGCGCCCATTTCCTCGAGGCTGCGCGGCATCACGCCCTTGACGGTGCCGTAGGTGCCCACGGGCATGAAGATCGGGGTCTGCACCACGCCGTGGTTGAGCGTGAGCGTGCCGCGCCGCGCGTGGCTTGCGGGGTCGGTCTTGAGGAGTTCGAAGGAGAGCATCAGGGCTTCGGAAAATATTTGACGCCAGGCAGGCCGTCGAAGTGCGCGTCTTGGGTCCAAAGTGCGGCGCCGCGCGCCAGCGCCGTGGCATAGATCAAGCTGTCTGCGAATGGCAAGCCGTTGTCGGCTGCCGAAAGGCACAAAGCCGCATCAAGCTCCACCACTTCACCCTGCTGCATGTAAGCCGCGGCACGCGATGCGATCGATGCGTCGCGAATGCGGCGCAGGGTCTTGTAGACCTCATACAGGATGACGACTGGGACGATCAGCAGGCTGGGCTCTGCTGCCGCGGATTGGTAAAGCTTGGCGCGGTCGGTGGAGCCGAAGACTTCGAGCCAGCACGATGAATCCAGGATCAGGGGCCCGAGGGGCGCTTTGGCGGGGGCGCGCGCCATCAGAAGCGCTCGGGGTCGTCGATGACCTCCGTCGGGATTCCACGCAATTCGGCCTGCAGTTCCTGCAACGTGGGAACGGGAATCAGTTCAATGGCCTTGCCGTGTCGCACCACGCTGAACCGTGCACCGGGTTCGATGGCCATCTGCTCGCGAATGGCTTGGGGAATCACTACCTGGAATTTGGACGAAACTGTGACGGTCGGCATATCGATCTCCATTTGGTAAGCGCAATTATATCGATCGTCAATTCGGGGTGTTTGCCCGTGCCAGCAGCATGGCATCGCCATAGCTGAAGAACCGGTAGCGCTCGGCGATCGCATGCGCATAGAGCGCCATCACGCGCTCGTAGCCCGCCAAGGCCGAGACCAGCATCATCAGCGTGCTCTTGGGCAGGTGGAAGTTGGTGACCAGCAGGTCGACGTGCGCGAACGCGAAGCCCGGCGTGATGAAGATGCGCGTGTCGCCGCTGGCCTCGCCGCTTCGGGCCCACGATTCGAGCGTGCGCACGGTGGTGGTGCCGGCCGCGACCACGCGGCCGCCGCGCGCCTTGCACTCGGCGATGGCGCGCTGGGTGGCCTCGGGCACCTCGTAGCGCTCGGCATGCATCTGGTGCTCGGCGATGTTCTCGGTCTTCACGGGCTGGAAGGTGCCGGCGCCGACGTGCAGCGTGACGCTGGCGCGCTGCACGCCGCGGGCCTCGAGCGCGGCCAGCAGGGCCTCGTCGAAATGCAGCGCCGCCGTGGGGGCGGCCACCGCGCCGGGCACGCGTGCGAACACGGTCTGGTAGCGGCGCTCGTCCTCGGCCGAATCGGTGTGGGTGATGTAGGGCGGCAACGGCACGTGGCCGCAGCGCTCCATCAGCATGTAGGGGTTCTCGCCCGCGTCGCTCTCGAACGCGAAGCGGAAGAGGGCGCCGTCCTCCTCGGGCCAGCGGCCGAGCAGCGTGGCGCGAAAGCCCCCGGCCATCTGCAGCATGGTGCCGACGGGGGGCTTCTTGCTGACCTTCATGTGGGCGACCACCTCATTTCCCTGCAGCACGCGCTCCACGAGCAGTTCGAGCTTGCCACCCGTGGGCTTTTCGCCGAAGAGGCGCGCCTTGACGACGCGGGTGTCGTTGAAGACCAGCAGGTCGCCCGCGCGCAGCAGCGAAGGCAGGTCGCGGAAGATGCGGTCGGCCGGCGTGGGGCCGGTGCCGTCGAGCAGGCGCGAGGCGGTGCGCTCGGGCGCGGGATGCTGGGCCACCAGATCGGGCGGCAGGTCGAAGTCGAAATCGGAGAGCGTGAAGTCGCGCATGGTGCTTGAGGGTCGGACGGACCCGTGCCAAGTGGCGGAAAGAAGGGAAACGGGAAAGCGGATGGCCGGAGCCGGGCAGAATTGTCCCATGCCCGCGTCCGCGAAATCCGCCCCGTCCCGAAAGCCCCCGGCCACCGCTGCGGGTGCCGCGGCCGGTGTGGCGGCGCCGCCGCCAGCCGGCCCGCCGGGCAGCGGCCTGAGCCAGGTCCAGCGCGCGCTGCGCAAGCTCGGCCTGGTGCGCGACATCGACTTCGCGCTCTACCTGCCGATGCGCTACGAGGACGAGACGCGCATCGTGCGGCTGGCCGACACGCGCGACGGCGACCTGGCGCAGGTCGAGGGCGTGGTGACCGAATGCGAGGTGGTGTACCGGCCGCGCCGCCAGCTCATCGCCACCATCGACGACGGCAGCGACACCTGCCAGCTGCGCTTCTTCAATTTTTATCCCTCGCAGCAGAAGCAGCTCGCGGTCGACGCCCGCGTGCGGGTGCGCGGCGAGATGCGCGGCGGCTTCGTGGGGCGGCAGATGATGCATCCGACGGTCAAGGCCGCGGGCACCTCGCTGCCCGAGGCGCTGACACCGGTCTATTCGACGGTGGCCGGGCTGCCCCAGCCGGTGCTGCGCCGCGAGGTGCGCTCGGGCCTTGCGCGTGCGGTGCTCGACGAGACCATTCCGGTGCAGATCGGGCTGCGCGGCGCCTGGGACCTGCGCAGCGCGCTCAACTTCCTGCACTACCCGACGCCCGACGTGGCCATGGCCACGCTCGAGGACCACAGCCATCCGGCATGGCAGCGCATCAAGGCCGAGGAACTGCTCGCGCAGCAGCTTTCGCAGATGCAGGCACGGCGCGAGCGGGCGGCGCAGCGCGCACCGGTGCTCGACGCGGCGGCCGCGCCCGCGGGCGGCAAGGGCTCGCTGCACGACGAACTGCTGGGCGTACTGCCGTTCGGCCTCACGGGGGCGCAGGGGCGCGTCGGCGAGGAGATCACGCGCGACCTCGAGCGCGAGGTGCCGATGCACCGGCTGCTGCAAGGCGACGTCGGCTCGGGCAAGACGGTGGTCGCCGCGCTCGCGGCGGCGCGCTGCATCGACGCGGGCTTCCAGTGCGCGCTCATGGCGCCCACCGAGATCCTCGCGGCCCAGCATTTCGGCAAGCTGGTCGGCTGGCTCGATCCGCTGTTGGCCGAGCGCGGGCTGCGCGTGGCCTGGCTCACCGGCAGCCAGAAGAAGAAGGAGCGCGATGCGATGGCCGCCGCGGTCGAGAGCGGCGAGGCCGCGCTCGTGATCGGCACGCACGCCGTCATCTCCGAGAAGGTGCGCTTCCACAACCTCGCGCTCGCCATCATCGACGAGCAGCACCGCTTCGGCGTGGCGCAACGCCTGGCCCTGCGGGGCAAGGCGCGCAACGGGCGTGAACCCCACCTGCTGATGATGAGCGCCACGCCGATCCCGCGCACGCTCGCCATGAGCTACTACGCCGACCTCGACGTCTCCACGCTCGACGAACTGCCGCCGGGCCGCACGCCCGTCGTCACCAAGCTGGTGGCCGAGCACCGGCGCGACGAGGTGGTGGCGCGCATCCAGGCGCAGATCAAGCAGGGGCGGCAGGTGTACTGGGTGTGCCCGCTGATCGAGGAGAGCGAGGCGGTCGACCTGCGCAACGCGACCGCCACGCGCGACGAACTGGCCGACCTGCTCGGGCCGCAGGTCAACGTGGGCCTGCTGCATTCGCGCATGCCCACGGCCGAGAAGCAGGCGGTGATGGCGGCCTTCACCGCCAACCAGATACATGTGCTCGTAAGCACGACCGTGATCGAGGTCGGCGTGGACGTGCCGAATGCCTCGCTGATGGTGATCGAGCATGCCGAGCGCTTCGGCCTCTCGCAGCTGCACCAGCTGCGCGGCCGGGTCGGGCGCGGTGCGGCGGCCTCGGCCTGCGTGCTGCTCTACGCGCCGGGCGACAGCGGCCGGGTCGGCGAGGCGGCGCGCGCGCGGCTCAAGGCGATGGCAGAGACCGGCGACGGCTTCGAGATCGCACGCCGCGACCTCGAGATCCGCGGGCCCGGCGAGTTCCTCGGGGCGCGCCAGTCGGGTGCGCCGCTGCTGCGCTTCGCGGACCTCACGACCGACACGCTGCTGCTCGACTGGGCGCGCGAACTCGCACCGCGCATGCTCGACGAACATCCCGAACTCGCCCGGCGGCATGTGGACCGCTGGCTCGGCACCAAGGCCGAGTATCTGAAGGCTTGAGCTCGCCGCCCCTCCGGTCGCGCGTCAGCTCGGCCGCCGCGTCGGCGCGAGCGGGCAGCCCCCGCACTTCACAGGCCGCGCGAACCTCGCTACATTCGATGGCCGCTGACGCGCTCTGCGCCGGGCGCGCGCTTCCGGCACCGCCTGCAGTCCGATCCTCGGGGTCGCCCGCACTTCGACCAGCCGCCGATTCAAACCCAGCGTCCCTGCGCCATGCCGATGTATGCCGCAGGCGCCCCGTTCCTCTTCGAATCAAGGCTCACCATGATTGAAATCGATGTTGCCCATGCGCGGCAGTTCGCCCAGGCTTCGCCCGAGGTGCGTGCATGAAGACGCCCCAAAGACTTCGGGGCCTGGTCGACGAAGGCCTGATCGACAGCGTCGTTCGCCAGCTCATGAGCGGCAAGGAAGCGATGGTCTACGTCGTGCGCTGCGGCGAGGAGACGCGCTGCGCGAAGGTCTACAAGGAAGCCGACAAGCGCAGCTTCCGCCAAGCGGTCGACTACACCGAGAACCGGCGCGTGAAGAACTCGCGCGAGGCGCGCGCCATGGCCAAGGGCACGCGCTTCGGCCGCCAGGTCAGCGAGGCCAACTGGCAAAGCGCCGAGGTCGATGCGCTTTACCGCCTTGCCGCGGCCGGCGTGCGGGTGCCCACGCCGCACAACTTTCTCGACGGCGTGCTGCTGATGGACCTGGTGACCGATGCCGCCGGCGACGCCGCCCCGCGCCTGAACGACGTGGCCTTCTCGCCCGAAGACGCACTGCGGCACCACGCGAGCCTGCTCAAGGAAGTGATGCGCATGCTCAGTGCCGGCGTGGTGCACGGCGACCTGTCGGAGTTCAACGTGCTGCTGGCGGCAGACGGCCCGGTGATCATCGACCTGCCGCAGGCGGTGGATGCGGCGGGCAACAACCACGCCAAGCGCATGCTGCTGCGCGACGTCGAGAACCTGCGCAACTTCTTCGGCCAGTTCGCACCCGCGCTGCTGCACACGCACTACGGCGATGAGATCTGGCAGCTCTACGAGCGCGGGCTGCTGCGGCCCGAGACTGAATTGACGGGGTTGTTCGAGCGCGACGACCGCCCAGTCGATGTGGGCGCCGTGCTGCGCGAGGTGGACGATGCGCGCGCGGAGGAGGCGGCGCGGCTGCTGCGGATGCAGGCGCCGCGGCCATAGCGCACCTCACGACGGGAATTGCGACCTTCGGCAAGGCGATTCCATTGCTGGTGAACGCCCGTCACGCCCCTTGCGCATAATTGACGCAAGCTATGACTCTGACCGAACTCAAATACATCGTTGCGGTGGCCCGGGAGCGGCACTTCGGCAAGGCCGCCGAAGCCTGCTACGTCTCGCAGCCGACCCTCTCCGTGGCCATCAAGAAGCTCGAGGACGAACTCGA
Source organism: Variovorax sp. Soil_C_19 (assembly GCF_057657255.1). Classification (NCBI taxonomy): domain Bacteria; kingdom Pseudomonadati; phylum Pseudomonadota; class Betaproteobacteria; order Burkholderiales; family Comamonadaceae; genus Variovorax; species Variovorax sp. Soil_C_19. The sequence continues at coordinate 315,224 of NZ_JBDGIV010000005.1, forward strand.
GGTCAAGCTCTTCGAGCGCAGTGCCGGCGAAGTCACCGTCACGCCGCTCGGCGAGCAGATCGTGCAGCAGGCGCAGAGCGTGCTCGACCAGGCCGCGAGCATCAAGGAGATCGCCAAGCGCGGGAAAGACCCGCTGGCCGGCCCGCTGAACCTGGGCGTGATCTACACCATCGGCCCCTACCTGCTGCCCGACCTGGTGCGCCAGGTGATCGCACGCACGCCGCAGATGCCGCTGGTGCTGCAGGAGAACTTCACCGCCAAGCTGCTCGAGATGCTGCGCGCCGGCGAGATCGACTGCGCGATCATGGCCGAGCCCTTTCCCGACACCGGCCTGGCGATGGCGCCGCTCTACGACGAGCCCTTCATGGCGGCGCTTCCGGCGAAGCACAAGTTCGCCGACCGCGAGGCCATCACCTCCGAGGAACTGCAGAACGAGACCATGCTGCTGCTCGGCACCGGCCACTGCTTTCGCGACCACGTGCTCGAGGTCTGCCCCGAGTTCGCGCGCTTCTCGAGCAATGCCGAAGGCATCCGCAAGAGCTTCGAGGGTTCGTCGCTCGAGACCATCAAGCACATGGTGGCCTCGGGCATGGGCGTGACGCTGGTGCCGCGCCTGTCGGTGCCGGCCGAGGCGCTCAAGCCCAAGGCGAGGGGGCGCAAGGACAGCGAGCAGATGGTGCGCTACCTGCCGGTGCGCGACGCGAACGATCGTGATCCGCCGACCCGGCGCGTGGTGCTGGCCTGGCGGCGCACCTTCACGCGCTACGAGGCGATCGCCGCGCTGCGCAATGCCATCTATGCCTGCGAGCTGCCGGGCGTCAAGCGGCTGTCATAGGAAGTGCGCAGAACGCGAACTTTGCCTACGCCGGCACCGTTCGAATTCGTTGATCGCTGGGATAGAGTGACGCTGTTGCGAAGCTGCGCGCCGGCTTTCACAATCACGAGTCCCCTCAAAGCCTGAAGAAAGAGATTCACGCCATGGCAAAAACCCCCAAGAAAACACCGTCATCCTCCTCGTCGGGCAAGGTGCCCAAGAAGGGCGACGCCTCCGTGGCCCAGGAGTCCGGCAGCCGCAATGCGCCGATCATCAACATCGGCATCGAGCGCCAGGACCGCGCGGCCATCGCCGAGGGCCTGAGCCGCGTGCTCGCCGACACCTACACGCTCTACCTGACCACGCACAACTTCCACTGGAACGTGACCGGTCCGCACTTCAATTCGCTGCACGCCATGTTCATGACGCAGTACACCGAGCTGTGGGGCTCAACCGACGTGATCGCCGAGCGCATCCGCGCGCTGGGCCACTACGCGCCCGGCTCGTATGCCGAGTTCAGCAAGATCGCCACCGTGCCCGACGTGCCGCAGCAGCCGCCCAAGGCGATGGAGATGGTGCGCATCCTCGTGAAGGGCCACGAGACCGTGTCGCGCATCGCGCGCGAGTTCATCCCCGTGGCCGAAGAGGCCGGCGACGACCCGACGGCCGACATGCTCACCGCGCGCTGCACGGTGCACGACCAGACCGCCTGGATGCTGCGTTCGCTGCTCGAAGATTGACGACCCGGCCTGCACCCCACGGCCTCACGCCCGCGCCGCGCCGCGGGCGTTTTGCCGTGTACCTCGACCTGATCCGCTGGAACCGGCCCGCGGGCTGGCTGCTCCTGCTGTGGCCCACGCTCGGCGCGCTGTGGTTTGCCGCCGACGGCTGGCCCGGCTGGCACCTGCTCGCGGTGTTCGTGCTCGGCACCGTCCTGATGCGCAGCGCGGGCTGCTGCGTCAACGATGTGGCCGACCGCGATTTCGACCGCCATGTGAAACGCACCGCAGCGCGCCCCGTGACGAGCGGCGCGGTCTCGGTGCGCGAGGCGCTGGCCGTCGGCGCGGTGCTCGCGCTCGGCGCCTTCGCGCTGGTGCTCACGACCAACCGGCTCACTGTGTACGCATCGTTCGCGGCGCTTGCGGTCACGCTGATCTATCCGTATGCCAAGCGCTTCGTGTCGATCCCGCAGGCGGTGCTCGGCATCGCGTTCAGCTTCGGCATTCCGATGGCCTTCGCCGCGGTGCAGGCCTCGGTGCCGGCTTTTGCCTGGTGGCTGCTCGCGGGCAACCTGTTCTGGGTGCTGGCCTACGACACCGAGTACGCGATGGTCGACCGCGACGACGACCTCAAGATCGGCATGAAGACCTCGGCCATCACCTTCGGCCGCTTCGACGTCGCGGCGGTGATGGCGAGCTACGCCGTCTTCCTGGCTATCTGGGCCTGGGCCGGCGCCAGCCGCTCGCTGGGCGTGGCGTTCTTCGCAGGCATCGCCGTTGCCGCGGGGCAGGCGCTGTGGCATTGGCAACTCATCCGCGGGCGCACGCGCGACGGCTGCTTCAAGGCCTTCCGGCTCAACCACTGGCTGGGCTTCGCCGTGTTCGCGGGCATCGTGGCCGGCTATGCCCTCGGCTGAAACGGCCCCCATGCTTGAGCGTCTCCTTCAGAAGGTCGGCCGGGAAGGGAGTTCCGAATGGCATGCCATCAGCCAGGACATGGTCGACCGGTACGCGGCGCTGTCGGGCGACGGCGAAGGCGAGTGGATCCACCTCGATCCCGAGCGCGCGGCGCGCGAGGCCGGCTACGGCGGCACGATCGTGCCGGGCTTCTTCCAGGTCTCGCACCTGATCCGGCTGACCGCCGAAGCCATGCGCACGCTGCTGCCCTTCGACGCGAACCATGCGCTGAACTACGGTTTCGACCGCCTGCGCTTCGTCCGGCCGATGCCGGTCGGCGCGCGCTTTCGGGCGCGGGTGCGCATTCTCGGCGCGACGCCCAAGGGCGACGACGGATTCCTGCTGAAGGAAGAGGTGCTGCTCGAGCTCGAGGATGGCACCGTCACGCTCGCGGCCGAGTGGCTGTTCTTTCTCGGGCCGGGCGCGCTGCCGGCGTGACCGGGCTCAGCTGCGCCCGAACTCCTCGCCGAGCTCGATGGCCCGCTGCTGCGCGGCCCGGATCGCGGTCTTGAATTGCGACTTGACGTCGGCGCCCTCCAGCGACGTGAGGGCCGCGTAGGTCGTGCCGCCCTTGGACGTCACGCGCTCCCGCAGCACCGAGGGCGGTTCGGTTGCGCTGTGCGCCAGCGCCGAGGCGCCAGTGAACGTGCCGATGGCCAGGCGCTGCGCCTGCTCGGGCGAGAGGCCCATTTCGACGCCGGCCTCGGTCATCGCCTCGATGAAATAAAAGACGTAGGCCGGCCCCGACCCCGACATGGCGGTGACCGCATCGAGCGCCGGTTCGGCGTCGACCCAGAGCAGCTCGCCCGTGGGCGCCAGCAGCTGGTCGACCAGTGCGCGGTCGTCCGCACTGACGCCCGCGCGCGCGTAGAGGCCGGTCATCCCCTGGCCGACCAGCGCCGGGGTGTTGGGCATGGCGCGCACCACGCGCTCGGTGCCGAGCCAGCGCGCGATGCTCCCCGACGGAATGCCGGCCGCCACGCTCAGGTGCAGCGCGTTCCCGGCGAAGGGCCGCACCGGCCCCGCGGCATCGGCGAAAGCCTGCGGCTTCACGGCCCAGACCACCACGGCGCAGCGCGCCAGGGCTTCGCCGGCCTCGGCCTGGGCCGCGATGCCAAACGACTGCGCGAGCTTCGTGCGCGCGGCTTCGAAGGGCTCGACCACCTCGAATGCGCCGGGCGACATGCCTTGCTGCACCAGGCCGCCGATGATGGCGCTGGCCATGTTGCCGCCGCCGATGACGGCGATCGGGGGAAGGGATGCTGGTTCGAGGCGCGAGAGGAAGGGGGCGGCGATGGTCATGGTCGATCTGAAGTGGCGAATGTGCCGCAAGGCGGGTTGTCTTCGGCGGATGGAAATTGTCGTCGCACCGGCCGCTTCTGCATCTGTTTGCCAGCGGACCGACAGGCGGCGAAGACGTCTGCAAGTGCACGCTTCTTCCTTTCGCCTTAAAATCTCGGGTCTTCTTGCCTTTCGAGCCCGTGGAATGCGCAAAGACGCGCAGCAAACGGGGGGCAAAAGAAAAGTCCGCACAGAAGGCAGTTGACATGCCTCGTTGTGCGTGCCACAATCGTGGGCTTCGCTTCAAAAAGGCGAAGCTTTCAGCCCAAAGCGGAAATGCCTCGAGTGGTTCGAGGTGTGGACGACGGGCCCAAGACTGACCGAAGTGCATCCCTTTTGGATGTGCAACGGTACAAGTTGGGAACTACTAGCAATGATCCAAACTGAATCCCGGCTCGAAGTGGCCGACAACACGGGCGCGAAATCCGTCCTGTGTATCAAGGTGCTCGGTGGCTCCAAGCGGCGTTATGCCAGCGTGGGCGACGTCATCAAGGTCAGCATCAAGGAAGCCGCTCCGCGTGGTCGCGTCAAGAAGGGCGAGATCTACAGTGCAGTGGTGGTCCGTACCGCCAAGGGCATCCGTCGCGCCGACGGTTCGCTCGTCAAGTTCGACGGCAATGCCGCCGTGCTGCTCAATGCCAAGCTGGAGCCGATCGGCACCCGCATCTTCGGACCGGTGACGCGCGAACTGCGCACCGAGAAGTTCATGAAGATCGTGTCGCTGGCACCCGAAGTTCTCTAAGGACACAACGCCATGAACAAGATTCGCAAAGGCGACCAGGTCATCGTGTTGGCCGGGCGCGACAAGGGCAAGCGTGGCACCGTCACGCTGCGCAAGGACGATTCGCACGTGATCGTCGAAGGCGTGAACATCGTCAAGAAGCACGCCAAGCCGAACCCCCTCAAGGGTACGACCGGCGGCATCGTCGAGAAGACCATGCCCATCCATCAATCCAATGTGGCGATCTTCAATGCCGCGACCGGCAAGGCCGACCGCGTGGGCATCAAGGTCACCCAGGGTGCCGACGGCAAACGCGTGGCTGTTCGCGTCTTCAAGTCGAGCGGCGACGAAATCAAGTTCGCCTAAGAGGTACTCACATGGCACGTCTCCAACAACACTATCGCGAGAAAGTCGCGAAAGACCTGACCGAGAAGTTCGGCTACAAGTCGCCGATGCAGGTCCCTCGCCTCACCAAGATCACCCTGAACATGGGTGTCGGTGAAGCTGTCGCCGACAAGAAGGTCCTCGACAACGCCGTTGCCGACCTGACCAAGATCGCCGGCCAGAAGCCCGTGGTCACCAAGTCGAAGAAGGCCATCGCCGGTTTCAAGATTCGCGAGAACCAGCCGATCGGCTGCATGGTCACGCTGCGTGGCGTGCAGATGTACGAGTTCCTGGATCGTTTCGTGACCATCGCGCTGCCGCGTGTTCGCGACTTCCGCGGTATCTCGGGTCGTGCCTTCGATGGCCGTGGCAACTACAACATCGGCGTCAAGGAACAGATCATTTTCCCTGAGATCGAATACGACAAGGTCGATGCCCTGCGCGGTCTCAACATCAGCATCACGACGACGGCCAAGACTGACGAAGAAGCCAAGGCGCTTCTCGCTGGTTTCCGTTTTCCGTTCAAGAACTGAGGCGCACCGTGGCTAAACAATCCCTGATCCAACGCGAACTCAAGCGCGACAAGCTGGTCGCCAAGTACGCTGCGAAGCACGCGGAACTGAAGGCAATTTCCAACGACGTGAAGAAGAGCGACGAAGAGCGCGCTGCTGCCCGCCTGGGCCTGCAAAAGCTCCCGCGCAACGCGAATCCCACGCGTCAGCGCAACCGCTGCGAAATCACCGGTCGCCCGCGTGGCACCTTCCGTCAATTCGGTCTGGCCCGCGCCAAGATCCGCGAACTGGCTTTCAACGGCGACATCCCCGGTGTCACCAAGGCCAGCTGGTAAGCCAGGCAGGAGCAAACAACATGAGCATGAGTGATCCCATTGCCGACCTGCTGACGCGTATCCGCAACGCGCAGATGGTGGCGAAGCCCACTGTGTCGGTCCCGTCTTCCAAGGTGAAGATCGCGATCTCGCAGGTCCTGAAGGACGAAGGCTACATCGACGGTTTCCAGGTCAAGACCGAAGACGGCAAGACCGAGCTTGTCATCACCCTGAAGTACTACGCTGGCCGTCCGGTCATCGAGCGCATCGAGCGCGTGAGCCGTCCCGGCCTGCGCGTCTACAAGGCCAGTGCTTCCATTCCGCAAGTCCAGAACGGCCTGGGCGTCGCGATCGTCACGACCCCCCAGGGTGTGATGACCGACCGCAAGGCGCGCGCTACCGGTGTCGGTGGCGAAGTGCTGTGCTACGTCGCCTAACCGAGACATCGAGGAGTCACTGAAATGTCCCGAGTAGGAAAAATGCCGGTCACCATCCCCGCAGGCGTGGATGTGTCGATCAAGGAAGACCAGATCAGCGTCAAGGGTACGGGCGGCACGCTCAACCTGGCGCGCAATGCCCTGGTTAAGGTCGTCAGCAATGACGGCAAGCTGAGCTTCGAGCCGGCCGACGAATCGCGTGAAGCCAACGCGATGAGCGGCACGATTCGCCAGCTGGTGAACAACATGGTGGTTGGCGTGACCAAGGGCTTCGAGAAGAAGCTCAACCTGGTCGGCGTCGGCTTCAAGGCTGCAGCGTCCAACAACAAGTTGAACCTGCAAGTCGGCTATTCGCACCCGGTCAACATCGACATGCCGCAAGGCATCACGGTGGCCACTGCGACCCCGACCGAAATCGTGATCAAGGGTGCTGACCGTCAGCGCGTTGGTCAAATCGCCGCTGAGATCCGCGCTGTTCGTCCGCCTGAGCCCTACAAGGGCAAGGGTATCCGTTATTCGGACGAGAAGATCGTGATCAAAGAGACCAAGAAGAAGTAAGGGGCAGCAAAATGATGTTGACCAAAAAAGCACAGCGCCTTCGCCGCTCGCGCCAGACCCGCATCCGCATCGCGACGCAAGGTGTGGCCCGTCTGACGGTGAACCGTACCAACCTGCACATCTATGCCACCGTCATTTCCGACGACGGCACCAAGGTGATTGCCACCGCATCGACGGCCGAAGCCGAAGTGCGCGCTGCAATCGGCGGTTCGGGCAAGGGCGGCAATGCCGCCGCTGCAACGGCGATCGGCAAGCGCATCGCTGAAAAGGCGAAGGCTGCCGGCGTCGAGAAGGTCGCCTTCGATCGCGCTGGTTTCGCGTACCACGGCCGCGTCAAGGCGCTGGCCGACGCTGCCCGCGAAGCCGGCCTGCAGTTCTAAACGGACACGAGATTCAAAATGGCAAAGATTCAAGCAAGAACGCAGAACGAAGGCCCTGAAGACGGTTTGCGCGAGAAGATGATCGCGATCAACCGCGTCACCAAGGTGGTGAAGGGCGGTCGTATCCTCGGTTTCGCAGCACTCACCGTCGTGGGCGACGGCGATGGCCGCGTCGGCATGGGCAAGGGCAAGTCCAAGGAAGTGCCCGCTGCAGTGCAGAAGGCGATGGAAGAAGCCCGTCGCAACCTGGCCAAGATCTCGATCAAGAACGGCACGCTGCATCACCGCGTGACGGGCCATTGGGGCGCTGCCTCGGTGGTCATGATCCCGGCCCCCAAGGGTACCGGCATCATCGCCGGCGGCCCGATGCGCGCCGTGTTCGAAGTCATGGGCATCACCGACATCGTGGCCAAGAGCCATGGTTCGTCGAACCCCTACAACATGGTTCGTGCCACGCTCGACGGGTTGAAGAACTCGACGACCGCGTCCGCAGTGGCTGCCAAGCGCGGCCTGACCGTCGAAGAAATCTTCGCCTGAGCGCAAGCTCTCGCAAGGCTGAAGGAAGCATTCAAATGACGACGCAACAACAAACCCTCAAGGTGCAATTGGTCAAGAGCCCGATTGGCACCAAGGAATCGCATCGCGCGACGGTGCGCGGCCTCGGCCTGCGCAAGCTCAACAGCGTGAGCGAGCTGCAGGACACCCCGGCGGTGCGCGGCATGATCAACAAGATCAGTTATCTGGTCAAAGTTCTGTAAGAGAGACTGATATGGAACTCAATGGCATCAAGCCGGCAGCCGGCGCCAAGCACGCCAAGCGCCGTGTCGGTCGCGGTATCGGCTCCGGTATCGGCAAGACCGCAGGCCGCGGTCACAAGGGTCAGAAGTCGCGCGCAGGCGGTTTCCACAAGGTCGGCTTCGAAGGCGGTCAAATGCCGCTGCAGCGCCGTCTGCCGAAGCGCGGTTTCAAGTCGCACCTGCTGAAGTTCAACGCCGAAGTCACGCTGACTGCCCTCGAGCAGCTCGGCCTGGCCGAAGTCGACGTCCTGGCGCTCAAGCAAGCCGGCCTCGTGGGCCAGCTCGCCAAGGTCGTCAAGATCATTAAGACCGGTGAACTCACCAAGGCCGTCAAGCTGACGGGCGTGGGTGCGACCGCTGGTGCCAAGGCTGCTATCGAAGCAGCCGGCGGCAGCGTCGCCTGATCACACTGGACTGAAAGAAGTTCTTCGTGGCAACTAACGCGGCAACGATCGCAAAGACAGGCAAGTTCGGTGACCTGCGTCGCCGGCTCGTCTTCTTGCTGCTCGCGCTCGTGGTCTATCGGATCGGCGCGCACATTCCTGTGCCGGGCATCAACCCGGACCAGCTGGCAGCGTTGTTCCAAGGCCAGCAGGGCGGCATCCTGAGCCTGTTCAACATGTTCTCGGGCGGGGCGCTGTCGCGCTTCACCGTGTTCGCGTTGGGGATCATGCCGTACATCTCGGCGTCGATCATCATGCAGTTGATGACCTACGTGGTTCCTACCTTCGAGCAATTGAAGAAGGAAGGCGAGGCTGGCCGCCGCAAGATCACGCAGTACACGCGCTACGGTGCACTCGCCCTGGCGGTGTTCCAGTCGTTCAGTATCGCGGTGGCGCTCGAGTCGTCGGCCGGCCTGGTGATCTCGCCCGGTTTTGGCTTCCGCATCACTGCCATGGTGAGCCTGACGGCGGGTTCGATGTTCCTGATGTGGCTCGGCGAGCAGATCACCGAGCGTGGGCTGGGCAACGGCATCTCGATCCTGATCTTCGCGGGCATTGCAGCTGGTCTGCCGTCTGCCATCGGCGGACTGCTGGAACTGGTGCGCACCGGTGCCATGCATGTGATCGTCGCGCTCCTCATCGTCGCGGTGGTGGCCCTGGTGACCTACTTCGTGGTGTTCGTCGAACGCGGCCAGCGCAAAATCCTCGTGAACTATGCGCGGCGCCAGGTGGGCAACAAGGTGTATGGCGGCCAATCGTCGCACTTGCCCCTGAAGCTCAACATGGCCGGCGTGATTCCGCCGATCTTCGCGTCGTCGATCATCCTGCTGCCGGCCACGGTGGTGGGCTGGTTCAGCACCGGCGAAGGTGGTTTCAGCTGGATCAAGGACATTGCGAGCGCACTGCGCCCGGGCGAACCGATCTACGTGCTGCTGTACGCTGCTGCGATCGTTTTCTTCTGCTTCTTCTACACGGCACTCGTGTTCAACAGCAAGGAAACGGCCGACAACCTGAAGAAGAGCGGTGCGTTCATTCCGGGCATTCGCCCGGGTGACCAGACGGCGCGGTACATCGACAAGATCCTGGTTCGCCTGACGCTGGCCGGTGCGGTGTACATCACCTTCGTCTGCCTGCTGCCCGAGTTCCTGATCCTGAAGTACAACGTTCCGTTCTACTTCGGCGGTACCTCCCTGTTGATCATCGTGGTCGTCACGATGGACTTCATGGCTCAGGTGCAGAACTACATGATGTCCCAGCAGTACGAGTCGCTGCTGAAGAAGGCCAATTTCAAGACTTCGTAAGGCACAGGGCACTGGGCCCGCCGGGTTGAACAGAGTTTTAGGAGAATGAAATGAGAGTTTCGGCTTCGGTCAAAACCATTTGCCGTAATTGCAAGATCATCCGCCGCAAGGGTGTGGTGCGCGTGATCTGTACCGACCCGCGCCACAAGCAGCGCCAGGGTTGATTGAAAGAGTATTAGAGGACGCACATGGCACGTATTGCTGGCATCAACATTCCGCCGCACAAGCACGCTGAAATCGGCCTGACGGCCATCTTCGGCATCGGTCGCACCCGCGCCCGTCAGATCTGCGAAGCGAGCGGCATCGAATATTCGAAGAAGATCAAGGACCTGACCGACGCCGATCTCGAGAAGATCCGCGATCAGATCGCCTTGTTCACCATCGAAGGCGATCTGCGTCGCGAGACGACGATGAACATCAAACGCTTGATGGACATCGGCTGCTATCGCGGCTTCCGTCACCGTCGCGGCCTGCCGATGCGCGGTCAGCGCACGCGCACCAATGCCCGCACCCGGAAGGGTCCGCGCAAGGCTGCGCAGTCCCTGAAGAAATAAGGATAGACCAGCATGGCTAAAGCACCTGCAAACAACGCCGCACAGCGCGTTCGCAAGAAGGTTCGCAAGAACGTCGCGGACGGTATCGCCCACGTGCATGCCTCGTTCAACAACACCATCATCACGATCACCGATCGCCAGGGCAACGCCCTGTCGTGGGCTTCGTCGGGTGGCCAGGGCTTCAAGGGCTCGCGCAAGTCGACCCCGTTCGCTGCGCAGGTGGCTTCCGAAGTGGCCGGCCGTGCTGCGGTCGAACAAGGCATCAAGAACCTCGACGTCGAGATCAAGGGCCCAGGCCCCGGTCGCGAATCGTCGGTGCGCGCACTGGCTGCGCTCGGCATCCGGATCAATTCCATTGCCGACGTGACGCCCGTTCCGCACAACGGCTGCCGTCCCCAGAAGCGTCGCCGCATCTGAGCGTCAGTCCGCAAGGCGCAGCCGGCTTTTGAGCGGCTGCGCATTTGTTTTTTTACTAAGCCCACCGCCATCCGCGCCCGCGCCGATGGCTCCCGCAGGCAACTGCGGCAGATGACACAAAGGAAAACTCGTGGCACGCTACCTCGGCCCCAAGGCCAAACTCTCTCGCCGTGAAGGCACCGACCTCTTCCTGAAGAGCGCCCGTCGCTCGATCCAGGACAAGGCCAAGTTCGACTCCAAGCCGGGCCAGCACGGCCGCACTTCGGGCCAGCGCACTTCCGACTACGGCCTGCAGCTGCGCGAGAAGCAGAAGGTCAAGCGCATGTACGGCGTGCTCGAGAAGCAGTTCCGCCGCTACTTCGAGGAAGCCGATCGTCGCCGTGGCAACACCGGCGCCAACCTGCTGTTCATCCTCGAATCGCGCCTGGACAACGTGGTCTACCGCATGGGCTTCGGCTCGACGCGCGCCGAAGCACGCCAGCTCGTGTCGCACAAGGCCATCACGGTGAACGGCCAGTCGGTCAACATTCCGTCGTACCTCGTGAAGACCGGCGACGTGATCGCCGTTCGCGACAAGTCGAAGAAGCAGACCCGCATCGCCGAAGCGCTCCAGCTGGCCCAGCAGGTCGGCATGCCGGCCTGGGTCGAAGTGAACGCCGACAAGGCCGAAGGTACCTTCAAGAAGGTGCCGGACCGTGACGAGTTCGCAGCAGACATTAACGAATCGCTGATCGTCGAACTGTATTCGCGTTAAACGCACGACAACGGGCCGCTTCGCGGCCCGCACTTGTATTTTTTGTTCCCATCGGGAGGCCCCTTCTCCCGACGGGTGCTTCACCAGCCTTACCGGTGTAACGAGCCGGGGGTATTGAGAGGAAGTCTGCATGCAAACCACCCTGCTGAAACCCAAGACCATTCAGGTCGAGCAACTTGCCGCCAACAAGGCCAAGGTCACGCTCGAACCTTTCGAGCGCGGCTACGGCCATACGCTCGGCAACGCGCTGCGCCGCGTTCTGCTGTCGTCGATGGTCGGTTATTCGGCCACCGAAGTCACGATCGCAGGCGTTCTGCATGAGTACTCGTCGATCGACGGCGTCCAGGAAGATGTCGTCAACATCCTGCTGAATCTCAAGGGCGTGGTGTTCAAGCTCCACAACCGCGACGAAGTCACGCTGAGCCTGCGCAAGGACGGCGAAGGCCCGGTGCTGGCCTCGGACATCCAGACCCCGCACGATGTCGAGATCATCAATCCCGACCACGTGATCGCGCACCTGTCGCAAGGCGGCAAGCTCGACATGCAGATCAAGGTCGAGAAGGGCCGCGGCTACGTGCCCGGCACGATGCGCCGCTATGCCGACGAGCCGACCAAGTCGATTGGCCGAATTGTGCTCGATGCTTCGTTCTCGCCCGTCAAGCGCGTGAGCTACACGGTCGAAAGCGCCCGTGTCGAACAGCGTACCGACCTCGACAAGCTGCTGGTCGAGATCGAGACCAACGGTGCGATCTCGGCCGAAGACGCGGTGCGCGCCTCGGCTAAAATCCTGGTCGAGCAACTCGCGGTGTTCGCACAGCTCGAAGGTGGCGAACTGGCCGCATTCGATGCGCCGGCACCGCGCAGCGCACAGCAGTTCGATCCGATCCTGCTGCGCCCTGTCGACGAGCTCGAGCTCACCGTGCGTTCGGCCAACTGCCTGAAGGCCGAGAACATCTACTACATCGGCGACCTGATCCAGCGTACCGAGAACGAGCTGCTCAAGACCCCGAACCTGGGTCGCAAGTCGCTCAACGAGATCAAGGAAGTGCTCGCCTCGCGCGGCCTGACCTTGGGCATGAAGCTCGAAAGCTGGCCGCCGGCCGGCCTCGACAAGCGTTGATTTTTTAGAGGCCCTCCCAAAGGGGCCAGTGCACCGGGCAGTACCTGATACGGCTGCCTGTTTTTATAAGTTAGGAAAAAGCACCATGCGTCACGGACACGGACTCCGCAAACTCAACCGCACCAGCTCGCACCGCCTCGCGATGCTGCAGAACATGATGAACTCGCTCATCGAGCACGAAGTCATCAAGACCACGGTCCCCAAGGCCAAGGAACTGCGCCGGGTCATCGAGCCGATGATCACGCTCGCCAAGAAGCCCACGCTCGCCAACAAGCGCCTGGCCTTCGACCGCCTGCGCAACCGCGACAGCGTCGTCAAGCTCTTCGGAGACCTTGGCCCGCGTTTCGCAGCGCGCCCGGGCGGCTACACCCGCATCCTGAAGATGGGTTTCCGCGTGGGCGACAATGCACCCATGGCGCTCGTCGAACTGGTCGACCGTCCTGAAATTAAAGAAGAAGCAGCTGAGCAAAGCGCTGCCGAATAAGGTATAATTCCATCTTGCCGCGCGATGGAGCAGCCTGGTAGCTCGTTGGGCTCATAACCCAAAGGTCGCAAGTTCAAATCTTGCTCGCGCAACCAATTTAAAAAACCCTTTGAGAAATCAAAGGGCTTTTTTTCTTTGCAGGGCAGAAGGCGCCGAATTGCGCTCCGATTTGTCCAACAACAAAGCCCTCGCAATGAGGGCTTTGTTGTTTCCGACGGGCGTGGGCCGGGCTCAGTCCGGAACGACGGCCGTGACCTCGATCTCGACCTTGGCCCGCCGTTCCACCAGCGCCGCCACCTGCACACAGGTCATTGCCGGGAAGTTGCGGCCCATCGCGTCGCGGTACACCGGCCCGAGTTCGGCGAGACGGCGGCTGTACTCGTCGCGGTCGGTCACGTACCAGGTCATGCGCACCATGTGCTCGGGACCGGCGCCGCCCGCGCGCAGCACCTCGGCGATGTTGCGCAGTGCCTGGCCGCACTGGTCGATGAAGTCGTCCGACTCGAACTGCTGCTGGCCGTTCCAGCCGATCTGCCCGCCGACGTACAGCGTCGTGCCGCGCGCGGCGATGCCGTTCGCGTAGCCCTTGGGAGGCAACCAGCCCTCGGGCTGAAGAAGTGTGTGGATCATGGTGTGGTGTTGTTCAGTTGTCTCAGTTTGAATCGCTGGAGCTTGCCGGTTTCGGTGCGCGGCAGTACAGCCACGAACGCGATCTCCCGCGGGTATTTGAATGGCGCGATGGTTGCCTTCACATGGTCCTGCAGCGCCTTGACGAGTACCGCATCGCCCACGTGGCCGGGCTTGAGCACGCAGAACGCCTTCACGATCATGCCGCGGTCGTCGTCGGGCTTGCCGACCACGCCGCACTCGGCCACGGCCGGGTGCTTGAGCAGGGCGTCTTCCACTTCAGGCCCGCCGACGTTGTAGCCGGCCGTGATGATCATGTCGTCGGCGCGCGCCTGGTAGAAGAAGTAGCCGTCGTCGTCCTGCACGAACGAGTCGCCGGGGTAGTTCCAGCCGTTCTTCACGTAGTCGGACTGCCGCGGGTCGTCGAGGTAGCGGCAGCCCACCGGCCCCTGCAGCGCAAGCTTGCCGACGGTGCCGCGCGGCACTTCGTTGCCGTCGTCGTCCACCACCTTGGCGGTGAAGCCGGGCACCACCTTGCCGACGGCGCCGCGGCGCACCTGGTCGCCTGCGGCGGAGATGTAGATGTGGAACACCTCGGTGCCGCCGATGCCGTCGAGCATCTCTATGCCGGTGGCCTCCTTCCAGAGCTGGCGTGTCGCGTCGGGCAGCGCCTCGCCGGCGCTCACGCAGATGCGCAGGCCCGGCGCGCCGTGTTGGCGCACGAAGGGCGCCATCTGGCGATAGAACGTGGGCGCGGTGTAGCAGATGGTCGCGCCGACCTCGTTGATCAGCTTCACGAGCCCTTCGGGCGTGAACGGCGCATCGGCAAAGTACACCGACGCGCCAGCCCACATCGGGAATACCAGCAGCCCGCCGAGCCCGAAGGTGAAAGCCAGCGGCGGCGAGCCGATCACGATGTCGTCGCTGCGCGCTTGCAGCACATGGCGCGGCCAGGTATTGCACATCGCGAGCACGTCGCGGTGCGTCGTTACCGGCGCTTTCGGCTTGCCCGTGGTGCCCGAGGTGAACGCCAGCAGCGCAATGTCGTCCGCCGCCGTGGGGCAGGCCGTGAACACGCCGCTCTTCTTGGCTGCACGCGCCGACAGCGAATCCGGCGCGTCGGGCTGGTTGAACGCGATCACCGACGCGAGCACCGGATGCTCGCGCTGAGCGAGCACCAGTTCGTCGAGCAGGCGCGCGTCGCACAGCGCAGCCACGGGCCGCGCCTTCTCGATGATCTCGCCCAGTTCCTTGGCGCGCAGCAGCGGCATGGTCGCGACCGCGATCAGGCCGGCCTTGACCACCGCCAGCCACGCGAGCGCCATGGCCACCGAATTGCCGCCGCGCAGCAGCACGCGGTTGCCGGGCACCAAACCCAGGTCGTCGGTGAGCACCTGCGCGATGCGGTTGACCTCGATGGCCGCCTGCGAATACGTCAGCACGCCCGCGGGCGAGCGCAGCATGGGCCGGTCGCCGAAGCCCTTGGCGGGCGCCTTGTCGAGCAGTTCTTCGACCAGGTTCAGCTGGTCGGGCAGCTGCAGCTCAGGCAGCTCGTAGCGAAAGACCGGCAACTGCCCGGCAGGCGGCAGGCGGTCATGAACGAAGCGGTCGACTTGGGCAGACACGGCATCACCCCCGCAGCACGGACTTGCCGATGATGAGTTGCTGGACCTCCGTCGCGCCTTCGTAGATGCGCAGCGAGCGGATGTCACGGTAGAGGCTTTCGATCTTCGTGCCCACCTTCACGCCGAGGCCGCCGTGCATCTGCAGCGCCATGTCTATCACGCGGCTCGCGTTTTCAGTGGCGCACATCTTGGCCATGGCCGCGGCGGCCGACACGTCGCCCACGGCCGGTGCGCCACGCTGCTCGGCGTCGTCGCGCATCCATGCCGCGCGGTAGGTCAGCAGTGCCGCACCGTCGATCAGCGCGGCCATCTCGCCGAGCTTGGCCTGCGTGAGCTGGAAGTCGGCGAGCGTCTGGCCGAACATGCGCCGGCCCTTGGCATGCGATACGGCTTCGGCGAGCGCGCGGCGCCCCATGCCGAGCGCAGCGCCCGCCACCGAGGCGCGAAAGATATCGAGCGTGCGCATCGCAAGCTTGAAGCCGCCATTGAGTTCACCCAACTGCGCACTGCGCGGCACGACGCAATCGTCGAAGCGCAGCGTGGCGAGCGGATGCGGCGCCATCACGTCGATGTGCGCCGACGTGTCCAGGCCCTTCGCCGTGGCATCGACGATGAACGCGGTGATGCCGCGCGTGCCCGCCGTCGGCTCGGTCTTCGCGAACACGCAATAGAAGTCGGCAATGCCGCCGTTGCTGATCCAGGTCTTCTCGCCGTGGAGGCGCCAGCCGTCCGCGGTAGCTTCGGCGCGCATTGCCATGGCAGCCACGTCGGAGCCCGCCTCGGGTTCGCTCAGCGCGAAGGCTGCGATCTTCTCGCCCTTGCCCACCGCGCCGAGGTACTGCGACTGCTGCTCGGGCGTGCCCGCGAGCGTGATCGCGCCGCTGCCCAGCCCCTGCATCGCGAACGCGAAGTCGGCCAGCGGCGAGTGGTAGCCGAGCGTCTCGCGCAGCAGCACGAGTGCACGCGAGTCGAGCCGGTCGAGCGCGCCGCCCGCGCTGCCGGGCACGGCATAGCGCAGCCAGCCGGCGTCGCCGAGGCGGCGCACCCATTCGCGACAGGCCGCGCGGTCGTCGCGCTCGTCGATCTCCTGTGCGGCGCACCAGGGCAGCAGGTCGCGTGCGAGCGCGCGATGGGCCTCGTCGAAGAAGGGCAGCGCGAGGTGCGTCGTCGAGGGCGGCGCGGGAATCTTGGTCATCATGGTTTCAGTCCCCACCGAACACCGGCTTCTGCTTGGCCGAGAAGGCCTCGTAGGCGCGCCGGAAGTCCTCGGTCTGCATGCAGATCGCCTGCGCCTGGGCCTCGGCCTCGATCGCCTGGTCGATCGTCATCGACCATTCCTGCGCGAGCATCGTCTTGGTCATGCCATGCGCGAAGGTCGGGCCTTCGGCAAGGTCGCGCGCCACCTTGGTGGCGGCCGCGAGCAGCGCATCGCTTTCGTGCAGCGCGTTGAAGAAGCCCCAGGCATGGCCCTCTTGCGCGGTCATCGCGCGGCCGGTGAACAGCAGCTCCGACGCGCGGCCCTGGCCGATCACGCGCGGCAGCAGCGCGCAGGCGCCCATGTCGGCACCCGCGAGGCCCACGCGCGTGAAGAGGAAGGCTGTGCGCGTGGCCGGCGAGCCGTAGCGCAGGTCGCAGGCCAGCGCGATCATCGCGCCGGCGCCGGCGCACACGCCGTCGATCGCGCCCACGATGGGTTGCGGGCAGGCGCGGATCGCCTTGACCAGGTCGCCCGTCATGCGCGTGAACTCGAGCAGCTCGGGCATGCGCATGCCGGTGAGCGGGCCGATGATCTCGTGCACGTCGCCGCCCGAGCAGAAGTTGCCGCCTGCGCCGGTGACCACGATCGCCTTCACGTCGGTGGCGTAGGCCAGCGCGCGGAACAGGTCGCGCAGTTCGGCGTACGAGTCGAAGGTCAGCGGGTTCTTGCGCTCGGGGCGGTTCAGCGTGACGGTGCCAACGCCGTTCTCGCAGTGCCAGGCGAAGTGCTTCGCGGTATAGGCCGCCTTGGCCTCGAATTGCGCGCGCATGGGATTGCCTGCGCCGATGTAGTGCTTCATTCGGTCTCCACCAATGGGTTCTGTGAGTGTTGCTTGACCTTGCCGAGCAGCTTGTGAAGCTGCGCGATCTCCTTGCCGCTGAGGCCCGCGAAGGCATCGACGATCCAGTCCTCGTGCTGTTCGGCCATCTCGTTGAAGAGCTTGCGTCCGCGCGGCGTGAGCCGCACGCGCCAGGCACGGCGGTCGCCCTCGACGTCGACGCGCTCCACCAGCCCTTCGGTCACGAGCTGGTCGGTGATGCCGGTGACGTTGCCGCCCGTCACCATCATGCGGCGCGAGAGCTCGTTCATCTTCAGGCCATCGGGCGCGCGCTCGAGCTGCGCCATCAGGTCGAAGCGCGGCAGCGTGGTCGCGAACTGCGCGCGCAGGCCGTTGCGCACCTGCTTCTCGACCAACTGGGTGCAGGTGAGAAGCCGCAGCCAGAGGCGCAGGGCCTCGGGGTGCTCGCTGTGGGCGCGTGCTTCGAGGTCCATGTCAGTGCCGCCCGGCCGCCCGTAGGCACTGACGCGCCCCCTCGGGGGGAAGCGATACGCGAAGCGATGAGCGTGGGGGCGTCATATCAGAGGGTCTCTTCGGCGTTCTGCGCGGCGATCGCGGCATTCGCTGCCGCAGCCATCTGCTGCTGCTTGGCGATCTCGCGGTACATCTGGTCGCGCCCGCTCAGGTACTGCTTCGGCCAGTCGACGTCGCGGCTCTGCAGCTTGGCGGCCTCGTGCAGCGTCCAGGCCGGGTCGGCCAGGTGCGGCCGCGCGATCGCGCAGAGGTCGGCGCGCCCGGCCGCGATGATGCTGTTGGCCTGGTCGGCCTCGGTGATCGCGCCGACGGCGATGGTCGCGATGCCGACCTCGTTGCGGATGCGGTCGGCGAATGGCGTCTGGTACATGCGGCCGTACACCGGCTGGGCGGCGCGCGTGGTCTGTCCCGACGACACATCGATGAAGTCGGCGCCGGCTTCCTTGAAGAGCCGGGCCACCGCCACTGCCTCGGCATCGGTGTTGCCGCCCGGCGCCCAGTCGTGCGCCGAGATCCGCACGCTCATCGGCTTGTCCTCGGGCCAGGCGGCGCGCATGGCGCGGAACACCTCGAGCGGATAGCGGCAACGCGCCTCGATGCCGCCGTTGTATTCGTCGGTGCGCAGGTTGGTGAGCGGGCTGATGAAGGACGACAGCAGGTAGCCGTGCGCGCAGTGCAGTTCGAGCCAGTCGAAGCCGCATTCGACCGCGCGGCGGGTGGAGGCGACGAACTGCTCGCGCATCTCGTCCATCTGCGCGCGGGTCATTTCGGCCGGCAGCTGGTTCTGGTCGCCGTAGGCCACGGCGCTGGCGGACAGCAGCGGCCAGTTGCCGCTCTCGAGCGGCTCGTCGGTGCCTTCCCAGCCCACGCGCGTCGAGCCCTTGGCGCCGCTATGGCCGATCTGGATCGCGATCTTCGCACTCGATTGCGCGTGCACGAAGTCGACGATGCGCCGGAACGCCGCCTGCTGTGCGTCGTTGTAGAGGCCGGTGCAACCGGGCGTGATGCGGCCTTCGGGTGTCGGGCTGGTCATTTCGACGAACACCATCGCGGCACCGCCGAGCGCGCGTGCGCCCAGGTGCACCAGCAAGAAGTCTTGCGGCACGCCGTCGACCGCGCTGTAGGTGGCCATCGGCGAGACCAGGATGCGGTTCTTCAGCGTGAGGCCGCGCACCTTGTAGGGCAACAGCATCGGCAGCGTCGGCTTGCCGCCCGCCAGCCACTGCTCGTAGCCGCCGAGCCAGGCGGTGTCGCGCAGTCGCAGGTTCTCGTGGCTGATGCGCTGCGAGCGCGTGAGAAGCGAATAGGCGAACTGCTCGATCTGCATGCCGGTGTAGCGCGGCACATTCTCGAACCACTCGGTCGAGTTGCGTGCGGCATTCTGGATCTTGAGCACCTCGACGCTGCGACGCGCCTCGTAGCCTTCGAGCACATGGTCGACCGTGCCGCCCGCGGCAAACTCATCGGCCAGGTCGATGGCGTCCTCGAGCGCGAGCTTGGTGCCCGAGCCGATCGAGAAATGCGCCGTATGCGCCGCGTCGCCCATCAGCACCACGGGCACCGAGCGGCCTTCGACGTCGATGCGGTGCGTCCAGCGCTCGCACACCACGCGCGGAAAGCGGATCCAGTTGGCCGAGCCGCGCAGGTGCGTGGCGTTGCTGATGAGCGCATGGCCGCCGAGGTATTTGGCAAACAGCTTCTCGCAGAAGGCGACGGCCTCGGGCTGCTCCATCTGGTCGAGCCCATGGGCCTTCCATACGGCCTCGGGCGTCTCGACGATGAAGGTCGATGTCTTGTCGTCGAACTGGTAGGCGTGCGCCTGGAACCAGCCGTGCTCGGTTTCTTCGAAGGCGAAGGTGAAAGCGTCGAAGGTCTGGTGCGTGCCGAGCCACACGAAGCGGCAGTTGCGCAGGTCGACGTCGGGCTTGAACACATCGGCATAGCGCTGGCGGATGCGGCTGTTGAGGCCATCGCTCGCGATCACCAGGTCGGCGTTGTATTTGGCGGCCATGGCCTGGTCGTCGGCCACGTCGGTCTCGAAGACCAGCTGCACGCCAAGCGCGAGGCAGCGCTCCTGCAGGATGTTCAAGAGCCGCTTGCGCCCGATGCCGCAGAAGCCGTGGCCGCCCGAGCGCACCTGGCCGCCCTTGAAGAACACCTGGATGTCGTCCCAGTGGTGGAACTCGTTGCCGATGAGCTCCGCGGTGTCCGTGTCGGCGGCGGCCAGGTTGGCGAGCGTCTGGTCGCTGAGCACCACGCCCCAGCCGAAAGTGTCGAAGGGCCGGTTGCGTTCGACCACGGTGATCTCGAGTGCGGGGTTGCGTGCCTTCATCAGCAGCGCGAAGTACAGGCCGGCGGGGCCGCCGCCGATGCACAGGATGCGTTGGAGGTCCATGGCGGGGGCGGCAGAGGCGCCGGGGGCAAGGCTGTTCATGGTTGAATAGTTTAGGCATAAACAATCTGCTGTCAATCGGTGCACTCATCCGTGATGCTGGCGCGGGCAACTGCATGCAAAAGAATCAAAAAATCAATACCATGGCGCACCATGCAAAGCTTGATACCCAAGATCGAGTCGCAGCTTGCGTCGCTGCCGGTGCCTATCGCACTTGAATTGCCTGACGGGCGCAGGGTTTCCAAACCGGGGTCGCGTGTGACCCTGGCATTCAGGGAGTGGTCGGCCCTGGCCCAGCTCGCCGCGCGCCAGGTGGGCGCCATCGGCGAGGCCTATGTGGAGGGCAAGGTCCAGATCGAAGGCGCGATGCGCGACATCATCGATGCGACGGTCGGCATGCTGCCGGGCAACCCGGCCGAAACAGACACCATCTGGTGGACCCGCCTGCTGCGGCTCGCCAAGTCCCGCGGCTCGCATTCGCTCCACAAGGACGCGGAGCAGATCCAGTTCCACTACGACGTCTCCGACGATTTCTACGCGCTGTGGCTCGACCCGCGCCGGGTCTATTCGTGCGCCTACTTCCGAACGCCCGACCTCACGCTGGCCCAGGCGCAGGAGGCCAAGCTCGACCACATCTGCCGCAAGCTGATGCTGCAGCCGGGCGAGCGCTTCCTCGACATCGGCTCGGGCTGGGGCGGGTTGCTGCTCTGGGCGGCCGAGCACTACGGCGTGGACGCGACCGGCATCACCCTGTCGAAGAACCAGCATGCGCACGTGCAGCGGCTGATCGAAGAAAAAGGCCTGCAGCATCGCGTGCGCGTCGAACTGCGCGACTACCGCGAGCTTCCGCTCGACGCGCCCTTCGACAAGATCTCATCGGTTGGCATGTTCGAGCACGTGGGTTCGGCCAACATGCCGACCTATTTTCGCCAGGTCTACGCACTGCTCAAGCCGGGCGGCCTGGTGCTGAACCACGGCATCACCTCGGGCCAGCTCGACTACCGCCAGCTCGGGGCGGGCATGGGCAACTTCATCGAGAAGTACATCTTCCCGGGCGGCGAGCTGCTGCACGTGACGCACGTGCTGCGCGAAACGGTTGCCGCGGGCCTCGAGATGGTCGACACCGAAAGCCTGCGTCCGCACTATGCGCGCACGCTCTGGGCCTGGTCGGATGCGCTCGAGGCGCAGCTCGACACCGCGCTCGAGGTGCTCAGGCGAACCGGTGGGCGCCAGGGCGAGAATGCCGAGCGCATCGTGCGCGCCTACCGGCTCTATCTCGCGGGTTCGGCGATGAGCTTCGAGCAGGGCTGGATCTCGCTGCACCAGATGCTTTCCACCCGGCCCGACGGCAAGGTCGACCGCGGCGCGCTGCGCGGCGCGCAATCGGTGTACCCTTTTGCCCGTGACTACATCTACAAGTGATCAAGGAAGGACCTGCATGCTCTATCGATTCCAGTCCCGCGCCACGCCGGAGTTCGTGATGCTCGAGGCGCACGCGCGCCAACTGCTCGACGTCGTCGGCAAGCCGGCTGCGCCCCAGGGCGTCATCACTGTCGAACAGATCCCGGCCGCCATTGCCGCACTGGAGTCCGCTGTGGCCCGCGAGTCCGGCAATGCGCACAACCACGACGACCACGTCGTCGAAGGCCATGACGACGATGCCGAAAAGCAGCATGTCGGCCTGCACCAGCGCGCGGCCCCGCTGCTTCACATGCTCAAGGATTCACTCGCCGAGCAAAAGGACGTCACCTGGACGACCTGACACGGGAAAAAGGCCCTCGCGCCGCGCAAGCCGCGGCCTGAGCCAGGGCACCCGTGGAACCGGCTTTGCCGGGCCACCGGGTGCGCCCCCCAGTGGGGGAGGCGGCTACACGAAGTGAGCCGCTTCGGGGGCGTCCTTAGTCCACTTTCGCGCCGGAGTCCTTCACGACCTTTGCCCACTTCACGTGCTCGCTGGCGATCAGCTTCGTGAAGTCGGCCGGCGTGTTGCCGCTCGGGATTGCGCCCTGGGCGAGCATCTTCTCCTTGATGGCCGGCGTGGCGAGCGACTTCGCCACTTCCTGCTGAATGCGGTTCACGATCTCGGGCGACGTGCCGGCCGGTGCGAGCAGGCCGAACCACGAACTCGCCTCGAAGCCCTTGAGTGCCGGTCCGCCCGCCTCTTCGACGGTCGGAACGTCGGGCAGGGCCGGTGAGCGCTGCGCGCTGGTCACGGCCAGGGCGGTGAGCTTGCCGCCCTTGATCTGCGCCATCGACGAAGGCAGGTTGTCGAACATCACGTCGGCGTTGCCGGCCACCATGTCGAGCAGCGCCGGGCCCGAGCCCTTGTACGGGATGTGCGCCATGAAGGTGCCCGTCATGCTCTTGAAGAGTTCGCCCGCCAGGTGGATCGAGGTGCCGTTGCCGCTCGACGCCATGTTGAGCTTGCCCGGGTTCGCCTTTGCGTACTTGATGAAATCCTGCACGTTGCGGATGTTCAGTTCCTTCGCCTTCTCGGCATTCATCTCCATCACGTTCGGCACCGCGGCCACCAGCGTGACGGGCGCGAAGTCCTTGATCGGGTCGAACGCCAGCTTCGGATAGAGCGCCCGGTTGATGCCGTGCGTGCCCACGGTGCCCATCAACAGCGTGTAGCCGTCGTTCTGCGAACGAGCCACGATCTCGGCGCCCACGTTGCCGCCGGCGCCGGCACGGTTGTCGACGATGAACTGCTGGCCGAAGGCCTTCGAGAGCTCGGGCGCCACGGCGCGCGCGAGGATGTCGGTGGTGCCGCCGGCCGCAAAGGGCACGACGATGCGCACCGGCTTGGTGGGCCAGGTGCCCTGGGCCCACGAGGGCATGGCCACGAGGGCTGCTACGGCTGCGGCGGAGGCTGCAAGTGCAGCGCGGCGGGTCGGTTTGAATGAAAAAGTCATACGGCGTTTGTACAGGCTAACGATGGCAGGCGCCGCAGGTAAAACCCCGGGCGTCCGGTGGGAAATTCTTCTTCAGGCCGCGTGCATGCGCGCGGCGAAGCCTTCGCTTCGAAAGCGTTCCAGGATGAAGTCGATGAACACGCGCGTCTTGGCGGGCAGCAGCTTTTTGCTGGGGTAGTAGAGCCACAGCGCGCCCGCGTCGAAGTGCCAGGCGGGCAGCAGGCGCACCAGCGCGCCGCTTCGCAGGCCGCGCTCGACGAAGGGCATCGGCAGCATCGCCACGCCCAGGCCCATGAGCGCGGCATGCGCGATCGCCTCCGGGTCGTTGAAGATCGCGCGCGGGCGCGGCTGCTCGACCGTGGCCCGGCGGCCATCGGCATGCTGCAGCGTCCAGCTGCGCAGGCGGCCCGTCGGCGAGGAGCGGCGCACCAGCGCATCGAGCTGGGCAAGATCGGCCGGCTCCGCGGGCAGGGCGCGGTTCGCGAAGTAGGCGGGCGCGGCCACCGCGACCACATGGATGCGCGCCAGCTCGCGCGCCACCAGCCCGGGCGGGAGCTCGATGCCGCCGCCGATCGCCGCGTCGAAGCCTTCGCCCACGAGGTCCACCTGCCGGTTGTCGAAATGCCAGTCGGGCAGGATCGCCGGATAGCGTGCCAGGAAGTCGCCCATCATCGGCAGCACATGCTCGCGGCCGAAGGCCTGGCCCATGCTGACCTTGAGCGTGCCGGCGGGCTGGCCGTCCTGGTGCGTGATGCCGGCCACCGCGTCCTGCAGCGTCGCGAGCGCCCCGCCGATCTGCCGCAGGAAGCGCTCGCCGCCTTCGGTCAGCGTGAGGCGTCGCGTGCTGCGCTGGAACAGCCGCACGCCGAGACTGGCCTCGAGCCGTGCCACGTTCTTGCTGACGGCGGCCGGCGTGAGCCCGAGCCGCCGCGCCGCGGCCGAGAAGCTGCCGCTATCGGCACTCTGCACAAAGGATTCGAGGTGGTTGAGAGGGGGCGCCATCACGCTATTTTTCAACCCTTGGTTGAATCTGATTGCGCTGATTATGGGCTACCGCAAAGGTAATCGAATGCCCAAACTGAGCCTGTCCATTCACAAAACAAGGAATCCACATGGCTCCCACTTCGACCCTTCCCCGGCCCCTTTCGGGCAAAACCGCCTTCGTGACCGGCGGCTCGCGCGGCATCGGTGCCGCCATCGTGCGCCGGCTCGTCCAGGACGGCGCGGCCGTCGCCTTCAGCTATGCCAGCTCGGCCGGTCCCGCCGAGGCGCTCGTGCGCAGCATCGAGGCCGAGGGCGGCCGCGCGGTGGCGCTCAGGATCGACAGCGCCGACGCCGCCGCGCTCACCGCGGGCATCGACGATGCCGCGCGCCGGCTCGGCCGCATCGACGTGCTGGTCAACAATGCCGGCGTCTTCCTGCCCGGCACCGTCGACGACATGCCGCTCGCCGATTTCGACCGCACCTGGCAGGTCAACGTGCGCGCGGTGTTCGTCGCGGCCCAGGCCGCCGTGCGCCACATGGGCGAGGGCGGCCGCATCATCAACATCGGCAGCACCAATGCCGAGCGCGCGCCCTGGCCCGGCTTCAGTGCCTATGCCATGAGCAAGTCGGCACTCAAGGGCCTGGTGCAGGGCCTCTCGCGCGATCTGGGACCGCGAGGCATCACGGTCAACAACGTGCAGCCAGGTCCGGTCGACACCGACATGAACCCGGTCGATGGCCCCAACGCCGCCGCGATGCACGGATTGATGGCCGTGGCGCGCCATGCGCGGCCCGAAGAGATCGCCGCGATGGTGGCCTACCTCGCAGGGCCCGAGGCGGGCTTCGTGACCGGCGCCAGCCTCAACATCGACGGCGGCTTCGCGGCCTGATCAACCGGCGCGCTGCACGGCCGAGACGAGCTTGTCGAGCGTGGCGTCGAGCCGCGCCAGCTCGTCGCCCGACACGCCCGCGAACAGCTCGGCCTCGCGCTCGCGCCCCAGCGCACTCACGATGGCATGCAGCGCCTTGCCGGCCGCCGTGAGGTGAAGCCGCGCGCGGCGCTGGTCGGTCGGGTCGTGGTGGCGCTGCATGCGCTTGTGGCGCCGGAGGCCCGCGAGCGCGCGGCTCACGGCCATCTTGTCGAGCCCCGTCAGTTCGGCCACCTGCGTGGCGGTGAGCCCGGGCTGCGCGCCGAGCACTGCCATCGCGCGCCATTCGTTGAGCGTGAGCTGGTGCTCGCGCCCCACGCGCTCATGAAACGGCCGCGCGGTCAGGTTGACCACCCGCACCAGCTTGAAGAACAGCGGGTCCATGGCGCCACGGGCCTGTTCAGCGCCCCTGGCCGACCAGCTTCCTCGCCGCCGCCGCGATGGCTTCGGCGCCGACGCGCGACGCGGCCTCGAGCACCGGCGCATAGCCGACCGGGATGCGCGGCGCACCGAGCCGCGCCACGCGGCAGCCCGTCGCCTCGGCGGCGCTCGCGGCGATCTCGGCGCCGAAGCCAGCCACCTGCACCGCCTCGTGCACCACCAGCAGGCGCCCGGTGCGCGTGCACGAACCGAGCACCGTCTCGCGGTCCCAGGGCCAGAGGGTGCGCAGGTCGATCAGGTCGACCGCGATGCCTTCGGCCGCCAGCGTTTCGCAGGCGGCGGCGCAGGCCTGCATCTGGCGGCTCCAGCTCACGAGCGTGAGCGCATCGCCTTCGCGCACGCGGCGCGCCAGGCCGAGCGGCACGGCCAGATCTTCGTCGACCTCGCCGCGCAGGCCCCAGAGCGTCTTGTGCTCGATGTAGGCCACCGGATCGCCGCACTGCATCGCCGCGCGCAGCAGGCTGTAGTTGTCTTGCGGCGTCGAGGGGCACACCACCACCAGCCCCGGCAGGTGGGCGAACCAGGCTTCGAGCGATTGCGAATGCTGCGCGGCCGACGCATCCCAGATGCCGCCCGGCATGCGCGCCACCAGCGGCACGCGGCCCTGGCCGCCGAACATGAAGCGGTTCTTGGCGGCCTGGTTCACGAGTTCGTCCATGCCGCAGAGCGCGAAGTCGACCACGCGCATCTCGACCACCGGGCGCAGGCCCGCGAGCGCCATGCCGACGCCGGCGCCCATGATCGCGGCCTCGCTGATCGGCGTGTCGATCACGCGGCCTTCGCCGAAGCGCTGCTGCAGCCCCTTGTACTGGCCGAAGATGCCGCCGCGGCCCACGTCCTCGCCGAGCACCACCACGCGGGCGTCGGCCTGCATCTCGCGCGCCACCGCGCGCACCGCGGCCTCCGAATAGCTGAGTTCCTGCTTGTCGATCGTCAATGCCATTGCCCGGCTCCGGTGGTCTGCACGTCGGTGAATGCGGCGCCGGGCTCGGGCCAGGGCGCCGCGTCGGCCGCGGCCAGCGCGGCGGCGACCTCGTCGCGCGCCGCGTTCTCGATCGCGTCGAGCACGGCCGCATCGACGCCGGCCGCGAGCAGCCGGCCGCGGGCGCGCGCGATGGGATCGGTCTCGAGCGCCGCGGCCAGCTCGGCAGGGTCGCGGTACGCCGCCACATCGACCGACACGTGCCCTTTCACGCGGTAGGTCAGCGCATGCAGCAGGCGCGGCCCGCCGCCGCCGCGCACCTCGGCCACCAGCGCCGCGGCGGCCTCGTGTACCGCGAACACGTCGTTGCCGTCGACCTGCGTGGCCGCGATGTCCATCGACGCCGCGCGCGCCGAGGCACCGTCGCCGGCCGTCATCGGCCCGCTTGCCGTGGTGGCGCTCCAGCGGTTGTCCTCGCAGACGAAGAGCACGGGCAGCGCATACACCCGCGCCCAGTTCAGGGCTTCGAGGAACGGGCCGCGGTTGATCGCGCCGTCGCCGAAGAAGCAGGCGGTGATGCCGCCGTCCACCGCGCCCAGCAGCTTCTGCGCATGCGCCGCGCCCACCGCAATCGGCAGGCCCGCGGCCACCACGCCGTTGGCGCCGAGCATGCCGACCGAGAAGTCGGCGATGTGCATCGAGCCGCCCTTGCCGCCGTTGAAGCCCGACGCCTTGCCGAACAGCTCGCACATCATGCGCGGGAGGTCCGCGCCCTTGGCGAGCGTGTGGCCGTGGCCGCGGTGCGTGGAGGTGAGATAGTCGCTCGTGCGCAGGTGCGCGCACACGCCCGCGGGCACCGCCTCCTGGCCGGTCGACAGGTGCAGCGGCCCGCGCACATGCGCGCTGCCGGCGGCTTCCTGGCCATAGGCGCTCACGCCGCCCTGGCTGGCCGCCTCGGCGGCATTCTCGAACGCGCGGATGCGCACCATCGTTCGGTAGAGCGCCTCGCCGGCGGGGTTGTCGTTGCGCTTGTCCATCTTGTCTCCAGCGCCTGTGGGATCGGCGTTGCGGCAAAAATCGTATCAAGCGTGACGGGATGGCGGAACCGGGCTTACCCCGTGCCTTTGCTGCTTCAGCGCACCGCGCAACCGGGTCAACCGTGCACCCGGACCGTGTTGCGGCCCTCTTCCTTGGCGAGGTAGAGCGCTGCGTCCGCTGCGCGCAGCAGCTCAGACGGCGTGCCGCCGGGCTGCGGGGTCCAGGCAGCCACCCCAAGGCTGATGGACACGGTGCCCAGTGCCGAGGCTGCATGGGGGATCTGCAGGTCGAGCACGGCAAGCCGCGCCCTTTGGGCAACTTCGAGCGCACCTTCGGGGTCGGTCGTCGACAGCAGCAGAACCATCTCTTCACCGCCATAGCGTGCCGCAAGGTCACCCGTGCGCCACGCCGCCGAGCGCAGCGCATGGGCAACCTGCCGCAGGCATTCATCGCCTTCGAGGTGGCCGTACAGGTCGTTGTATTTCTTGAACTCATCGACGTCCACCATGACGATCGCCAGCGGCGTACGGCTCTGTTGAGCTTGCTCGAAGGCGAGCAGCAGCCGGGCATCGAAATAGCGGCGATTGGCCAGGCCCGTCAGTCCATCTTCTTGTGCCAGATGTTTCAGCCGTTCGTTGGCCTGCGCCAGGGCGTCTCTTGCGCTGCGCAAATGCTGTTCGGCGACCACTCGCCTGCGCAGAGACTGGGTCAGGTGCCGGCCCGACACGCCAACGATCATGCACAGGAGGACGGCCCAGGCGCTCTGGTAGATCGACGCGGACTTCCATTCCTGCAATGCCTCGGTCTTGCTCACCGCGACCGTCACGATGAGCGGGTGGTCAGGCAGGTGCTCGAAGCTGATGATCCGGGTGACGCCGTCGATGGTCGACCTTCCCTCCACGGTGCCCGAACGCGAGGCCTGGAAACGCTGCTGCAGCGCAGAGCCCGCATTGCGCCTCCCCATTTCGGCTTCCACGAAAGGCCTGCGAAGCAACAGCTGGTCGCTGCGGAGCAGTGCGATCGCGCCCTGCTTGCCGATCTGGAAACGATCGAGCAGCGTCAGCAGGT
Organism: Variovorax sp. Soil_C_19; assembly: GCF_057657255.1. NCBI lineage: Bacteria > Pseudomonadati > Pseudomonadota > Betaproteobacteria > Burkholderiales > Comamonadaceae > Variovorax > Variovorax sp. Soil_C_19. Next base: position 343,742 of record NZ_JBDGIV010000005.1, read on the forward strand.
GCTTGACGCTGAGCGTGACCAGCACCACCCCGGCAAAGTCGCCCTCCGGATCGTTGAGCCTTCGCGACACCGGGATGATCCACTCGCCGGACGAGCGGCTCACGATGGGCCCGCCGATCAGCGTCCGCACGCTCGGGTTGTCACGGTGATAGACGAAATACGCGCGGTCCGAATTGTTGCGCGAGGCGTCCATCGAAGGCTCGGAGTGGACCAGCCAGCGGCCTTGAACGTCGTAGATGAACAGGCCCTTGACCGCCTCGACCTGGGCGGCATGGTTCACCAGAACCGGCTGAAGACGCTGCAAGGTGTCGGGGGTGATGTCGTCGCGCTCGAGCTCGAACACGATGCCCGAGATGATGTGCTCGGCCAGCACCAGCGTACTTCCGATCTGCTGGCTGACCGCGCGCGCCAGGTTGGTGTTCGCCCGCGTGATCTGCTCGACTTCCGCAGCTCGGCCGCGGATGACCAGCCATGCGTTCATCACCAGCAGCGCGACGCACACGAAGGCGATGAACAGGGTGGTGCCGACGACGACGCGGTTGCTTTCCTTGTCCGTCTTGCGGGCGAGACCGGCTGCATTCTCCGCCGGGCCCGGGCCAATGGCTGCGTCCGGCGTCGACTTGTGCAGATCGGTAGAGGAAGTTTGTCGCATCGAAAGGACCAGTCTCCACCGTCTCAGGCGCCGACCGCCTCCTTGAATGTGGGTCCGCGACGATGTTAAGCCAACAACAACTGCAATCAGCCCTGTGCTGCCGAACCCTTGCGCACTGCCTCCTGCAGGCATTGCGCAAGCCGGCCCACCACGGCCGGGCTGGATTGCGGCGCGCGCTGCAGCAGGCCGACCTCGCGGTGGAAGGTGGCCTGGCCCAGCGAGACCGCGCGCACGCCGGCGGGCAAAGGCAGGTGCGCCTCGACCATCGGCACGAGCGCCACGCCCAACCCCTTGGCTGCCATGTGGATGAGCCCCGGGATCTCGTCGACCTCGATCGACTCGTTGACGGCGATGCCCTCGCGCCGCAGGAACCGCTCGACCATGCGCCCGCCGAAAGAGGCGCGGTCGTAGCGCAGGAAGGGCTGTTCCTGCAGCAGGCGTCGCCAGTCCCTTCCCGGCAGTGCCTCCGGTGCGGCGAGCACGTAGCGCTCGCGCACCAGCGTCTGCCAGCGCAACTCCGGCGGCATGCCGAAGGGCGGCCGGATGATCAGCGCCGCGTCGATCGTGCCCGCGTCGAGGTCGTCCATCAACCGCATCGACACGCCCGGCGACACGTGCACGCGCAGCGACGGCGCAGCCTTGCGCAGCTTCGCGAGTGCGCGCGCAAGGAGCGTCGACTGGGTCGAGGCAATGGCGCCGATCCGCAGCAGCCCGCCTTCTGCACCATCGCCCGCCGGAGGCTCGCCGAGCCGGTCGTACAGGGCACAGATCTCCACCGCACGCGCCAGCGTGGTCTCCCCGGCCGCATTCAGCGTGGCGGAGCGGCCGGTCCGGTCGAAGAGCGCGAAGCCGAGCGAGTCTTCGAGCCGCTTGATCTGGCTGCTGACGGCCGACTGCGTCAGCCCGATCCGCTCGCCCGCCGCGACGAAGGTGCCGTGGCGGCAGACGGCGATGAAGGTCTTGAGTTCACTGATCATCCACCGAGCATCGCAAGGATCGATGCCCAACTCAAGGATCGATCGACATGCATGATCGATGCGCCTCAGGTCGCGAACAGCGCATCGAGGTTGGCGAACGATTTCATCTCGATCGCATTGCCCGAGGGATCGAGAAAGAACATCGTGGCCTGTTCCCCGGGCTCGCCCTTGAAGCGGATGTAGGGCTCGATGATGAATTCGACGTGGCGTGCCGCGAGCCTGTCGGCCAGGGCCTGCCACTGGTCCATCGGGAGGATGGCGCCGAAGTGCCGCACCGGCACGGCGTGTCCGTCGACCGCGCCATGCGCCTTGTGGCCGCATTCGTCGGGCGCGAGGTGCGCCACGATCTGGTGGCCGTGAAAGTCGAAGTCCACCCATTCCGGCGCGCTGCGGCCTTCGGGGCAGCCGAGCAGCCCGCCGTAGAAGGCGCGGGCTTCGGCGATGTCGCGCACGGGAAATGCCAGGTGAAACGGGATGCGCGCGGGGGATGTCTGCATGGGTCGGCTCCTGTGTGGAATGCGGAAACCCGGAACTCTAAGCAGCGCAAGGCATGAATGAAAACGATATGTTTCGTTGCTGAGCATCATGCATTTCGATGAAACGGAAGTCTGCGTTGGGCCACGCACTGAGCATCTCCGCCCCGGGATTTCCCGGGTGCCCAGCACTTCCGCACGATGGGATAGTTAATTCGCCGGTCGAACTAACTAATTTCTTACATTGTTGGGCGCGCGCCCAAGGAGACACCGATGCACCTCAAGCACTCCCTGGCCGCCATGGCCTTCGGCCTCACTGCGGCGAGCGCGCTGGCGCAGACCGTGGTCGGCGTGAGCTGGTCCAACTTTCAGGAAGAGCGCTGGAAGACCGACGAGGCCGCGATCAAGGCCCAGCTCGAGAAGCTCGGCGCCAAGTACATCAGCGCCGACGCGGGCGGCTCGCCCGAGAAGCAGCTCGGCGACATCGAGGGCCTGATGGCCAAGGGCGCCAAGGCGCTGATCGTGCTGGCGATGGACAAGGACGCGATCCTGCCCGCCGTCACCAAGGCCACGCGGCAGAAGGTGCCGGTGGTGGCGTACGACCGGCTGATCGAGGCGCCCGGCGTCTTCTACATCACCTTCGACAACGTCGAGGTCGGGCGCATGGAGGCGCGCGAGGTGTTCAAGGTCAAGCCCAAGGGCAACTACGTGATCATCAAAGGCTCGCCGAGCGACCCGAACGCCGACTTCCTGCGCGCAGGCCAGCAGGAGGTGCTCGATGCCGCGGTGAAGAAGGGCGACATCAAGATCGTGGGCGACGAATACACCGAGGGCTGGAAGCCCGAGGTCGCGCAGAAGAACATGGAGCAGATCCTCACCAAGGTCGGCAACAAGGTCGATGCCGTGGTGGCGGCCAACGACGGCACCGCGGGCGGCGCCGTGGCGGCGCTCACGGCCAAGGGCCTGCGCGGCATTCCGGTGTCGGGCCAGGACGCCGACTTCGCGGCGCTCAACCGCATTGCGCTCGGCACCCAGACCGCGACCATCTTCAAGGACTCGCGCGAACTCGGCCGCGAGGCCGCCAATGCCGCGATCGCGCTGTCGCAGGGCAAGCCGGCCGAGAAGGCCGCGACCTGGAATGCCGGGCCGAAGAAGATCGCGCTGCAGTCGCGCCTGCTCACGCCGGTGCCGATCACGCGCGACAACCTCGACGTGGTGGTCAAGGCCGGCTGGATCAAGAAGGACGAACTCTGCAAGGGTGTGCCCGCGGCCAACGCGCCGGCCGCCTGCAAGTAAGCAGGCAGATGGGCGATCCAACGACGCCGGGCCTCTGGCGGCGCACCGGCATCGACCTGCGGCTGGCGCTGATGAGCGTGCTGCTGGTCGCGATGGGCGTGGTCTTCAACATGCTCTCGGGCGGCGTGTTCCTGTCGCCCGAGAACCTCTACAACGTGGCGCAGCAGACGGCGGTGGTGGGCATCGTGTCGACCGTGATGGTGCTGGTCATCGTGGCGCGCCACATCGACCTGTCGGTCGGCTCGGTGATGGGCTTCGTCGGCGTGCTGATCGCCTACCTGCAGTACACCTCGGGCTGGTCGTGGCCCGCGGCCTGCCTCGCGGGGCTCGCGGTGGCGCTCCTGGTGTCGATCTACCAGGGCTGGCTCACGGCGATGCTCGGCGTGCCCTCGTTCGTCGTCACGCTCGGCGGACTGATGTCGTTCCGCGGTGCTGCGTTCCTGGTGGCCGACGGCAAGACCCAGCCGGTGAACGACGAGTTCTTCCAGCGCCTGGGCGGCGGCTATGACGGCGGCATCGGCACCGCCGCCACATGGGCGCTTGCGGGCTTCGTGGCGCTGGTGCTGTTTGCGCGCATGCTGCAGAAGCGCCGCGCACGCGCGCACCACGGCATGCCCAACGAGCCGCTCTGGCTTGCGCTGCTGCTCACGGCCGTGCCGGCGGCGGTGGTGCTCGGGTTCGCGGCGGTCATGAACAGCTACCAGATCGCCTCCAAGGACGCGCCGCAGGGCCTGCCGATCCCGGTGCTGATCTGGGCCGTGGTCGCCGTGGTGCTGTCGTTCATCGTGCACCGCACGCGCTTCGGCCGCTACGTGTTCGCGATGGGCGGCAACCCCGATGCGGCGGCGCTGGTGGGCATTCCGGTCAAGCGCGTCACGCTGATGCTGTTCGCGTTGCTCGCGGTGCTGGTCACGGTGGCCGCGATCGTGTCGATCGCGCGGCTCAACGCGGGCACCAATTCGCTCGGCACCGGCATGGAGCTCTACGTGATCGCGGCGGCCGTGATCGGCGGCACGGCGCTCGCGGGCGGAACCGGCTCGATCTTCGGCTCGGTGCTCGGCGCGCTGATCATGCAGTCGCTCGACAGCGGCATGCTGCTGCTCGACGTGCCGATCGGCAAGCGCATGGTGATCATCGGGCAGGTGCTGATCGTGGCGGTGGTGTTCGACGTGCTGTACCGCCGCAGGTTCGGCGAGAACTGACATGATGGCCACCGATACATCCCGGCCGCTCGTCGAATTGCGCGAGATCCGCAAGGCCTTCGGCGGCGTGAAGGCCGTCGACGGCGTGAGCGTGAACCTGCATGCCGGCGAAGTGGTCGCGCTGCTCGGCCACAACGGCGCGGGCAAGTCCACGCTCATGAAGATGCTCGCGGGCGCCTACCCGGTCGACGCCGGCGAGACGCTGGTCGCGGGCGAGACGGTGCAGATCCGCACCCCCTCCGAAGCGCAGGCGCTCGGCATCGAAACCATCTACCAGACGCTGGCGCTGGCCGACAACCTCGACGCGGTGGCGAACCTGTTCCTCGGCCGCGAGAAGATGACGCGCTGGAACACGCTCGACGACCATTTCATGGAGGTCGAGGCGCGCAAGGTGTTCCAGCGCCTCAACCGCAACTTCAGCAACATCCGCACGCCCGTGCGGCGCCTCTCGGGCGGCCAGCGGCAGGTGGTGGCGATCTCGCGCGCGCTGTACTTCAACGCCCGCATCCTCATCATGGACGAGCCCTGCGCCGCGCTCGGCCCGGAAGAGACGGCGATGGTCGGCGGCCTCGTCAAGCAGCTCAAGGCCGATGGCGTGGGCATTTTCCTCATCACGCACGACATGCCCGACGTGTTCGCGCTCAGCGACCGCGTGGCGGTGATGAAGAACGGCCGGTTGGTCGGCACCTACTGCACCGCCGACGTCACCGAGGACGAGGTGCTCGGCATGATCATTGCCGGCAAGCGCCCCGAGGGAAAGGAACAGGCCCCGCGGTGAACCCTGGCCCTCCCGTGGAAGCGGCTCCGTGAACATCGGCGACCAGCAGCTGCTCAAGCGCATGAACCGCAGCGTGCTGCTGCGGTTGCTGCGCGCGCAGCCCGGCCTGTCGCGCGCGCGGCTGTCGGGTGCGAGCGGGCTCACCAAGTCCACCGTGAGCCTGCTGGTGCGCGAGCTGCTCGACGAAGGCTGGCTCAGCGAAGCCGGCGCCATCGCGGCCGACGGGCTCGGCCGGCCTTCGACGCCGCTGCGCATCAACACCGGCGTGCGCGCGCTGATGGGCGTGGAGATCGCGGTCGAGACGGTGCGCCTGGCCTGCGTGTCGCTGCAGGGCGAGGTGCTCCATGCCGAGCGCCAGGCGCTGGCCGACAGCGCGCCGGCCGGCGTGTGTGCGCAGGTTGCGCGCATGGCTGCCGCTGCGCACCGGCAACTGCGCCAGGCCGGACTGCAGCTGTCGAGCATCGGCGTGGGCGTGCCCGGCGCGGTCGACGACTGCACCGGCGTGGTCCGCTTCGCGCCCAACCTCGGCTGGCGCAACGTGAGCCTGCTGCCCGCGCTCGAGCAGGCGCTGGCCGAGGCGAAGCTGCCCGGCGTCACTGTGCAGCTGCAGAACGACGCCGACGCCGCAGCGCTCGGCGAGTACGAGTTCGGAAGCGATGGCAGCGGCGACGGCGGCGAGCCGCTGATCTTCGTCAGCTGCGACGTGGGCGTGGGCGCGGGCGTGGTGCTCAACGACCGGCTCTTCACCGGTGCGCAGGGCATGGCAGGCGAGATCGGTCACACCATCCTGCAGCGTGATGGGCCGCGCTGCTCGTGCGGGCGCAACGGCTGCGCCGAGGCGTTCTTCGGATCGCGCGCGCTCGAGCGCGAAGCGCCCGGCGTGGCGCAGGCGGGCGCCTTTCTCGGCGTGCTGCTGCAGAACCTGTGGGTCACCTTCGATCCGCGCGCGATCGTGCTCGGCGGCAAGTCGTGCACCGGCGACGCGCGTTTCGCGGAGGCCGCCTTCGCGCAGGTGCAGCGCCATGCCGAGGCGGCCGGCATGCCCGCGCCCGCGCTGCGCATTGCGCGCTACGGCGAGCTGGCCGCGGCCGTGGGCGCCGCGGCGCTCGCATTGCATGAGTACCTGCGGCCGCTCCAGCCCGATGCGCGTGCGCGCCGGGCCCGCGCCGCACGCATCGCTGCGCCGGCCTGCTGACGAATACCTTGGGCCTAAGCGCGCGGATGCACCGGCTGCAATGCGCGCTGCACCACACGGCCAGTTGCGCATTCGGCCTACGCACATGGCCCGGCGCTTTGGCCTAGCTTGGGTCTTCCGCCACCCCGGTGCCCATCCAGGGACCCTGCCACCGAAAGCGCCTCGCCATGACCGACTCTGCCGTACGCCCCCGTGCGCCTTCCTCGTCCTCATCTCCACACGCAACGCGCTCGGCACTGCTCGTCGCCACGGCCGTGGTCATCGGCCTGGCCGGCCTCGGCCTTGCAGCCGCCGGCGCTTGGCTCGTCATGCTCGGCGGCTCGTGGTACTACCTCGTCGCGGGGCTGGGGCTGCTCGTGGCGGCGCTGCTGCTGCCGCGCGGCGGCGGCGCCGGCCTCTGGGTCTACGCCATCGTGGTCGCGTTCACGCTCGGCTGGGCGCTGTGGGAAGTCGGCTTCGACTGGTGGCCGCTCGCGGCGCGCGGCGATGTGTTCTTCGTCATCGGCGCGTTCCTGCTCACGCCCTGGGTCGCGCGTGCGTTGGCACGGCGCAGCACCGCGAGCGTGGCGCCCGCGCGCGGCTTTCTCGGCGTCGTGCTGCTGGTCTTCCTGGCTGCCGCAGTGGTGGCCATGACGCGCCAGCCGCATCGCATCGAAGGCACGGCCACGCCGCCCGCAGCAACTACTGCCGCGCCGGCCGTTGCCGCAGCTGCCGGCAGCCCGGCCCCGCCCGCTGACGACTGGACCGCCTACGGCGGAACCGGCATGGGCCAGCGCTATTCGGCGCTCGACCAGATCACGCCGGCCAACGTCGGCCAGCTCGAGGAGGCGTGGCACTTTCGCACCGGCGACGTGCGCGGCCAGCCCGGCGATCCGGAGGAGACGACCTTCGAGGTCACGCCACTGAAGATCGGTGAGCGGCTCTTTCTCTGCACGCCGCACCAGTCGGTGGTGGCACTGAACGCCACCACGGGCGAGCAGCTCTGGCGCTACACGCCCGAGATCCGGCGTCCGCTCGCGCTGCAGCACCTGACCTGCCGCGGCCTGTCTTACGACCCCGGCAGCGCCGTGCGCCCTGACGCCACAGCCAGCGCGGGCGCCGACTGCGATGCCAAGCTCTTCATGCCCACGGCCGACGGCCGCGTCATTGCGCTGAACCCCGAAAGCGGCAAGCCCTGCATGCGCTTCGGCGGCGGCAGCGGGCAGATCGACCTGTGGAAGAACATGCCCAACGTGAAGCCCGGCGCGTACTACTCGACCTCGCCTGTGGTGGTGACGAAGTCGCTCCTCATCGTGGGCGGCACGGTGCTCGACAACGTCTCGACCAAGGAGACCTCGGGCGTGATTCGTGCCTTCGACATCGACACCGGCGCGCTGGTCTGGAACTGGGACGCGGGCAACCCCGACGAGACCGCGCCCATCGCACCCGACCGCAGCTACACCGCCAACTCGCCCAACAGCTGGTCGATCTCGAGCGTGGACGAAGCGCTCGGCATGGTCTATGTGCCCATCGGCAACCAGCCGCCCGACCAGTGGGGCGGCAACCGCACCGAAGGCGCCGAGCGCTATTCGTCGTCGGTGGTGGCGCTCGACCTGGCCACGGGCCGCGTGCGCTGGAGCTTCCAGACCGTGCACCACGACCTGTGGGACTACGACGTGCCCTCGCAGCCGACGCTCATCGACCTGCGCGTGGGCAACGACACCGTGCCCGCGCTGGTGCAGCCGACCAAGCAGGGCGAGCTGTTCGTGCTCGACCGGCGCAACGGCGAACCCGTGGTGAAGGTGCATGAGCGCCCCGCGCCGCAGGGTGCGGCCGAGGGCGACCACACCTCGCTCACGCAGCCCGTGTCGGGCCTGTCGTTCGATCCGCCCGCGCTCACGCCGGCCGACATGTGGGGCGGCACGGTGTTCGACCAGCTCGCCTGCCGCATCGCGTTCCACCGGCTGCGCTACGAAGGCCGCTACACGCCGCCGTCCACGCAGGGCTCGCTCATCTATCCGGGCAACTTCGGTGTCTTCAACTGGGGCGGCATCGCGGTCGATCCGCAGCGGCAGCTCGCTTTCACCACGCCGGCGTCGCTGGCCTTCGTGTCGAAGCTGATCCCGCGCGCCGACGACACCACGCTCTACGTGCAGGGCAAGGATCGGCCGAGCGACAGCCTGCCCGCGCTCAACGAGAACTTCGGCGCGCCCTTCGCGGTGCAGCTGCGCGCGTTCACCTCGGTGCTTGGCCTGCCCTGCCAGGCACCGCCCTGGGGCTATGTGGCGGGTGCCGACCTGCGCACCGGCCGCGTGGTGTGGATGCACAAGAACGGCACCGTGCGCGACAGTTCGCCGTTGCCGCTGCCTTTCGCGATGGGCGTGCCGAGCCTCGGCGGGCCGCTCATGACGGCCGGCGGCGTGGCCTTTCTATCGGGCACGCTCGACTACTACATGCGCGCCTACGACGTGACCAACGGCAAGGAGCTCTGGCGCAGCCGCCTGCCGGCGGGCGGACAGGCCACGCCCATGAGCTATCGCGGCAGCGACGGGCGGCAGTATGTGGTGGTGGCCGCGGGCGGCCACGGCTCGCTTGGAACGAAGACCGGGGACAGCGTCATTGCTTACGCGTTGCCGAAGCGCTCGAATTGATCGCCGTATTGAGCCAGCGCACCCGCGGAACCGGCTTCGCCGGGCCGCCGGGTGCGCCCCCCAGTGGGGGGAGGCGCCGAAGGCGCTTCGGGGGGCGTCTATCCTTCGCGCCAGCCGCGCAACCGCCGGTAGAGCGTGCCGCGCGACACGCGCAATTGGCGCGCGGCCTGCGACACGTTGCCGCCGTGCGCGGCGAGTGTTTCCTCGATGAGCTTGCGGCTGTGTTCGCGCAGCGTGCCGGCCTGGGTGGATGAGGCCGGTGCGTCCTGTTCGTCCTCTTCCATTGCCGCCGCCATGTCGCCGTGCGGCACGCTCGGCGTCACCAGCGCCGGCGCCGCCGCATCGCCCGGCACCGCGACCGCATGGCGGAAGTCGGCGCCGTCGGCGGCCTTCAGGCTAGCCTGCACCCACACGCCCAGGCCGCTCGCAAGCCGCAGCGGCTGCGCGGCGTCGCGCCGCTGCAGCCGCAGCAGGCTCGCCAGGTCGTGGCCCAGCATCGACTCGACGTCGCGCTCGCCCGCAGCCTCGGGCAGGCGGCCGATCAGGCGCGCGCCGGCGCCGTTGAGCCAGGCGATGGTGCCGTCGGGCGCCACGCCGGCCAGTGCCTCCATCGGGGTGCCGAGCAGGTTCGGGCTGGCCTGGAAGCGCAGGATCAGGTGGTCGCGCGACTGCGCCTGCAGCAGGCGGTTCTCGATGATCGTGGCATAGAGCGCGACCATCGACGCGGCGTCGAAGCCGAAGCGCCGCGCCTCCGCCGTGAGGTCGAGCACGCCCGCGAGCCGGCCGCTCACATCGCGGATCGGCGCCGCCGCGCACTGCATCTGCGACAGCACCTCGAAGTAGTGCTCCGCGCCGTCGACCGTGCAGGCCTGCCCCGTGGTCGCCACGATGCCGGGCGCCGTGGTGCCCACGATGCGTTCGGAGATGTTCACGCCCACGCGCGCCGTCTTGCGCAGCACCGGCTGGTGGGCCGCGGCGGGGTGCTGTGTCACATGGACCACCACGCCTTCGCGGTCGGTGAGGATCACGCGGCAGTCCGTGCCCGCCAGCGCGCCCTCCATGCTCGCGAGCTCCTGCCGCGCCACGTCGAGCAGCTCGCGGTTGCGCGCCAGCGTGGCATGCAGCCGGCTCGGCGTGACCGCGTCGAACGGCACGATGCGGCGGCGGTCGCTGTGGTTGCGGTTGCAGCGCAGCCACGACTGGATCACCGCCTCGCCGACCAGGCCCGAGGGGCGCACGCCTTCCTCGAAGAACTGCTGCCGCGCGAGCGCCACGCGCTGCGCCGGCGTGGTGGCGAAGAGTTGGCGCGGCGCATTCGCCGTGCCCAGCCTTTCGAATGCCATGGGGTTGCTGCTCCTCGTGGGGTTCTGCCTGCTGCTGCCCCTTCGAATGTGTTCCGCAATGGAACAGCGCCGGACTGGGGAAATCCCGAAGGTGAACGCGGACGCGACGCAAACGATCCTTGCGGCACAAAGGAGACCCACGATGACAAGAACGATCCACCCCGGGCTGCGTCTGCTCGCCGGCGCGCTGCTGTGCCTTGCCAATGCGGCGCCGGTTGCGGCGCAGCAGCAGCAACAACAGGGCACGGCCTCCGATCCGCAGGCGCGCGCCGCCGCCGCCGTGCAGCGCGTCGACGGCAACTTCATCCGCGCCAACGCCGCGCAGAAGAAGACGCCCGACTGGCCGAGCTACGGGCTGGACCACGCCGAGACGCGGTTCAGCCGGCTCGACCAGGTCAACGCCGGCAACGTCAAGCAGCTGGGCCTGGTCTGGTCGTACAACCTCGAATCCACGCGCGGCGTCGAGGCCACGCCGCTCGTGGTCGACGGCATCATGTACGTCACGGCCTCGTGGAGCGTGGTGCATGCGATCGACACGCGCACCGGGCAGCGCCTCTGGAGCTTCGACCCGCAGGTCGACCGCTCGAAGGGCTTTCGCGGCTGCTGCGACGTGGTCAACCGCGGCGTGGCGCTGCACCAGGGCAAGGTCTTCGTCGGCGCCTACGACGGCCGGCTCATCGCGCTCGACGCCGCCAGCGGCCGCAAGCTCTGGGAAAAGAACACCATCGAGGGCCAGAAGGGCAGCTACACCATCACCGGCGCGCCGCGCGTCATCAAGGGCAAGGTCATCATCGGCAACGGCGGCGCCGAGTACGGCGTGCGCGGCTATGTCACCGCCTACGACGCCGCCACGGGCGAACAGAAATGGCGCTGGTTCACCGTGCCGGGCGATCCCTCCAAGCCCTTCGAAGACGAGTCGATGGCGCGCGCCGCCAAGACCTGGGACCCGTCTGGCAAGTACTGGGAGGCTGGCGGCGGCGGCACCGCGTGGGACACCATGGCGTTCGACGCCGACCTCAACCTGATGTACATCGGCACCGGCAACGGCTCGCCGTGGGCGCACAAGAAGCGCAGCCCGCAGGGCGGCGACAACCTCTACCTGAGCTCGATCGTGGCGCTCGACCCCGACACCGGCAAGTACGTGTGGCACTACCAAGAGACGCCCGGCGACAACTGGGACTACACCGCCACGCAGCCCATGATCCTGGCCGACCTCAAGGTCAGCGGCAAGCTGCGCAAGGTGATCCTGCATGCGCCGAAGAACGGCTTCTTCTTCGTCATCGACCGCACCAACGGCAAGTTCATCTCGGCGAAGAACTTCGTCGAGGTGAACTGGGCCACCGGCTACGACGCCAACGGCCGTCCCATCGAGGTGGCCGCCGCGCGCCAGAACCAGAAGCCCGGCGACAGCATTCCCGGGCCGTTCGGCGCGCACAACTGGCACCCGATGTCGTTCAACCCGCAGACCGGGCTGGCCTACATCCCGGCGCAGCATGTGCCGCTGAACCTCATGGACGACAAGGACTGGTCCTTCGACCAGAACGCGCCCGGCCGGCCGCATGCCGCGCTCGGCTGGAACACCGCCATGTTCCTCAATGCGGAGGCGCCCAAGTCGAAGCCCTTCGGCCGCCTTGTCGCCTGGGACCCGGTGAAGCAGAAGGAAGCCTGGGGCGTCGACTACGCCTCGCCGTGGAACGGCGGCACGCTCACCACCGCGGGCAACCTCGTGTTCCAGGGCACGGCCGACGGGCGCCTGGTGGCCTACAACGCCAAGACCGGCGACAAGCTCTGGGAAACGCCCACCGGCACCGGCGTGGTCGCGGCACCGTCCACCTACATGGTCGACGGCAAGCAGTACGTGTCGGTGGCCGTGGGCTGGGGCGGCGTGTACGGCCTCGCGCAGCGCGCCAGCGACCGCCAGGGGCCGGGCACCGTCTACACCTTCGCGGTCGGCGGAAGCGCCAAGATGCCCGAGTTCGTGGAGTACCGGCTGGGCAAGCTGCTGCAGGGCGTCAAGTACGACCCCGCCAAGGTGCAGGCCGGCACCATGCTCTACGTGAGCAACTGCGTCTTCTGCCACGGCGTGCCCGGCGTGGACCGCGGCGGCAACATCCCGAACCTCGGCTACATGGACGCCGCCTACATCGAGAACCTCGACAAGTTCGTGCTCAAGGGCCCGGCCATGTCGCGCGGCATGCCCGACTTCACGGGCAAGCTCTCGGCCGACGACATCGAGAGCATCAAGGCGTTCATCCAGGGCACGGCCGACGCGATACGGCCGAAGTAGCAGGCGCCGTGCCAAAGAAAAAGCCGCCGGCCCGGGAGGGCGGCGGCTTTTTCGCCGAGGGGTCCTAGCTCAGAGGGCTTCAGTCTGCATAGACGCCGGCAGCCTTGATGATCGGGCCCCACTTGGCGATCTCGGCCGCGACGAACTTCTTGTGTTCGGCGGGGTCGGTGCGGTTGTCGGTGACGATCACGGCGCCGAGGCCTTCCTGGCGCTTGATGAAGCCTGGGTCCTTCATCGCGGCCTTGATGGCATCGTTGAGCTTCTTCAGCACCGGGGCCGGCGTGCCCTTGGGCGCATACACGCCGTGCCAGATCGACACTTCGAAGCCCTTCAGGCCGGCTTCGTCGAGCGTGGGCAGATCCTTCAGGGCCGGAGTCGTCAGGCGCTTGGCCGTGGTCACGGCATAGGCCTTGACCTTCTTGGCTTCGATCTGCGGCGTGGTGTTGGTGGTCTGGTCGCACAGCAGGTCGATCTGGCCGCCGAGCAGGTCGGCGATCGCCGGCGCGGTGCCCTTGTAGGGAACCGTGGTCATCTCGAGCTTGACCGCGCTCTGGAACAGCAGGCCGCACAGGTGCGAGGCGGCGCCCAGGCCGGCGTTGCCGAGGTTGATCTTGCCCTTGTTGGCGGCCATCCAGGCGGTCAGTTCCTTGTAGTTGTTGGCCGGCAGCGTGGGCTTGCCGATCAGCGTCATCGGAACTTCGTTGACCATGCCGAGGTATTCGAAGTCGCTCTCGACCTTGAACGGCAGCTTGCGATAGAGCGCGGGCATCGTCGACATGCCGATGTGGTTCAGCAGCAGGGTGTGGCCGTCGGCGTTGGCGCGCGCCACCTTGGCGGTGCCGATCGAGCTGCCGGCACCCGCGGTGTTGTCCACCACGATGGTCGTGCCGAGCGTCTTCTGCAGTGCTTCGGCCAGGTCGCGGGCGACGCGGTCGGTGGGGCCGCCGGCCGCGAACGGGACGACGAGCGTGACGGTCTTGCCTGCCGGGAAGTCCTGGGCAAAGGCGCCGACGGCGGCGGTGGCGATTGCCGTGAAGGCGATGAGTTTTTTCATGGGATCTCCCAAAACGGTTAGACAGTGAAAAGCGGGCGCGATCTTACTGGCTGGCGGGGGCTGGACTCATCCCCAATAGCCCTTAGTTCCACCATCAATGGCCCTTTTGTGGTGAATGCCACGCCAAATAGCGGTTCAATTCCTATTTTTTGGAGACGATCCCATGCCATTGAAGCTCAAGGACCCGACCCTGCTGCGCCAGCAAGCCTGCGTGGCGGGCGCTTGGGTGGACGCCGACGACGGCGCCACCGTGCCCGTGACCAACCCCGCCAATGGCGAGCAGATCGGCACCGTGCCGATGTGCGGCACCGCCGAGACCGAACGTGCCATCGCCGCGGCCGAGAAGGCGCAGAAACCCTGGGCCCGCCTGCCCGCGAAGGAACGCTCGGCCATCCTGCGCCGGCTCAACGACCTGATGCTCGCGAACGTGGACGACCTGGCGCTCATCATGACCACCGAGCAGGGCAAGCCGCTGGCCGAAAGCCGCGGCGAGATCGCCTATGCCGCCTCGTTCATCGAGTGGTTCGCCGAAGAGGCGCGCCGCGTCTACGGCGACACCATTCCCGCGCCGCAGGCCGATCGCCGCATCCTCGCGCTCAAGCAGCCCGTGGGCGTCACGGCCGCGATCACGCCGTGGAACTTTCCCGCCGCCATGCTCACGCGCAAGGCCGGCCCCGCGCTCGCGGCCGGCTGCTCGATGGTGGTGAAGCCCGCCACCCAGACGCCGTTCTCGGCGCTGGCCTTCGCCGAGCTCGCGCAGCGCGCGGGCGTGCCCGACGGGGTGCTGTCGGTGCTCACCGGTTCGGCCAGCAAGATCGGCGGAGAGATGACGCGCAGCCCCGTCGTGCGCAAGCTCAGCTTCACGGGCTCCACCGAGGTGGGCCGCACGCTCATGAAGCAGTCGGCCGACACCATCAAGAAGCTCTCGCTCGAGCTCGGCGGCAATGCGCCTTTCATCGTGTTCGACGATGCCGACATCGACGCCGCGGTCGAAGGCGCGATGGTCTCCAAGTACCGCAACACCGGCCAGACCTGCGTCTGCGCCAACCGCATCTACGTGCAGCGCGGCGTGCTCGAGACCTTCACGCAGAAGCTGGTCGAGCGCGTGCGTGCGCTCAAGGTCGGCGACGGCACCGAGCCCGGCGTCAACCAGGGTCCGTTGATCGATGACAAGGCGATCGAGAAGATCGAGCAGCATGTGGCCGATGCCGTGGCCAAGGGTGCCAAGGTGCTGGTCGGCGGCAAGCGCCATGCGCTCGGCGGCCTCTTCTACGAGCCCACCGTGATCGGCGGCGCCACGCCCGCGATGCTGTTCGCGCGCGAGGAGAGCTTCGGCCCGCTCGCGCCGGTGTTCGCCTTCGACACCGAGGACGAGGCCATCGCCGCCGCCAACGACACCGAGTTCGGCCTTGCCGCCTACTTCTACAGCCGCGACATCGGCCGCATCATGCGCGTGGCCGAAGCGCTCGAATCGGGCATCGTCGGCGTCAACACCGGCCTCGTCTCCACGGCCGAAGCGCCCTTCGGCGGCGTGAAGCAGTCGGGGCTCGGACGCGAGGGCTCGAAATACGGCCTCGACGACTTCCTCGAGGTGAAGTACGTCTGCCTCGCCGGGCTCGACAAGTAGCTGACCGCCTTGCAGTTCGTCTGAGCCGTTAATCTGCGTAAGCGGAAATTTCCGCCCGTCGAGCTGTCCGACAGGCAGCCCCGGCAACGGCCGATGGGTGGAGGACGGCAAGGGCATACGGTGGAACTTCGTTGTCTCGGAAAACCACCGGAAAAGGAGTTCTTCGCCATGCCCACCATCACCTCTTCGCTCGACGGAATGAAGGTTGCCATCCTTGTCGCGGACGGCTTCGAGCAGGCCGAGATGACCGAGCCGCGCAAGGTGCTCGAAAGCGCCGGCGCCGAGACGCTGATCGTCTCGCCGCTCGATGGCAGCGTGCGCGGCTGGAAGCAGCTTTCGCCGGCGGACACCTTCGAGGTCGATGTGCCGCTGCAGGGCGCGAACCCCGACGATTTCGACGCGCTGCTCTTGCCCGGTGGCGTGGCCAACCCCGATGCGCTTCGCACCGACGCCCAGGCCGTGGCCTTCGTGCGCGCCTTCGTCGAGAGCGGCAAGCCGATCGCCGCGATCTGCCATGGCCCGTGGACGCTGATCGACGCGGGCGGTGCCAGGGGCCGCAGGATGACCTCGTGGCCCTCGCTGCGCGCCGACCTGGAGAACGCCGGTGCGCAATGGACCGACAAGGAGGTCGTGGTCGACCATGCGCTGGTCACCAGCCGCAAGCCCGACGACCTGCCCGCCTTCAACCGCGAGATGGTGAAGCTCTTCGAACTCGCGAACGAGCCGGCGATCCATTGACAGCGGCCGACGCGGCCGACGCGGCCGGTGACTCGCGCGGGCCGGTGTAGCGCGCCCGCGGCCGTATCAGTTGCCCCGAGGCCTGCTGCTCGAGCACGTGCGCGGTCCAGCCCACGCTGCGTGCCAGCGCAAACAGCGTCAGCGGCGCATCGGCCGGCAGCTTGTGCGCAGCCGCGAGCGCGGCCAGGGCGAAGTCGATGTTCACCGGCTCGCCGAGCAGCTTCTCGCCTGCGGCGCGCAGTGAGGCGAACGCGGGCGGAAGGTCGAACGTGCCCGCCAGCAGCGCGGCGCAGCGCGCATCGCCGGCGGGGTAGAGCGGATGGCCGAAGGCCGCGAGCGGCCGGTCGTGCGCGAGCCATTCGCGCAGCGTCGCTTCGCTGCCGATGTAGTCGGCGCTGCGCACCATCGCCTGCACGGCCGCCGCCGCCGCACCGCCGTGCAGCGGACCGGTCAGCGTGGCCAGCCCCGTGAGCAGGCAGGCCGAGAGCGATGCGCCGGTCGATGCCGTCACGCGCGCGGCGAAGGTCGAGGCGTTGAGTTCGTGGTCGGCCAGCAGTACCAGCGCGCGGCGCAGCACGTCGGCCGCGCGCGGACGCCGCCAGGCCGCCGCCAGGCGCATGTGCAGCGGCACGGCGCGCGCAGCCCGCATGCCGAGCAGTGCATCGGCGAGCGTGCCGATCACTTCGGCCGCCTCCGCCTGCAGCACCGCGGGCGAACGGCCGCGCGTCGGTGCGTCGTTCGCGGCGCGGGCCGCGAGCGCGACCAGCCCGGCCTGCAGCGGCATCGCATGGCCCGGCTGCGGCGTTGCCGCAGCACCAGCACCGCCGTCGAAGTGCGGCGGCGCGCAGGCCCACAGCAGGCCGGCTGCTTCCTCGAGCGTCGCGTGCTGCGCGAGCGCGCAGGCATCGTGCCCGCGGTACAGCAGCCGGCCCTCGGCCACGGTCGACACGGCGGAGGGCAGCACCGGCTCGCCCCACTGGATCGCCTCGCTCGCCACCGCCTCGCTGCTGCGCCGGCCGCGCGTGCGGGCCGCGATGCGCTGCACGTCGTCGCGGTGGTAGAGGCTGCGCCGCGGATCGGCCACATCGGGGCGGGCGCGCACGCGGCCGCGGCTCACGTTGGCATAGAGCGTCTGCGGCCGCACCTGCATCAGCGCGAGTGCGTCAGCAGCGGGGAGCCAGAGCGGTGTCTTGGTGGTCATGTTGATGCAATAAATCAAGATTGACGTCAATGCCAGTGTGGCCAGAATCGTCTCATCGTGCAATCACAAGGAGCAAGAACGATGAACCAGGACGATGGCAGCCTCGAAGGCGTGGTGGCCGCCCACACCGTGTTGTCCGAGGTCGACGGCGCGGCGGGGCGGCTGGTGATCCGCGGCCACGAACTCGGCGAGATCGCGGGCCGCTGGCAGTTCGAAGATGCGGTGGCGCTGCTGTTCGAAGGCTTCTTCGACGCACTGCCCAAGGCAGCGGCCCTGCGCACCGCGCTGGGCCGTGCGCGCCGCGATGCCTTCGAGCGGCTGCAGCCCGGCGACGACGCCATGCTGCGCAGGCTGCCGCCCATAGAGGCGGTGCGCGCGCTGCTTGCGCGCCTGCCCGATGGCGACGACCTGGCCACCGCGCTGCGCCTCGTGGCCGCGCCCGCCGTATACACGGCTGCCGTCATGCGCTGGCGCCTCGGCGTGCCGGCGCTCGCGCCCGACGAAGCGCTGCCGCAGGCCGCCGACATGCTGCGCATGCTGCACGGCCGCCTGCCGACCCAGGCGCAGGCTGCGGCGCTCGACGCCTACCTCGTCACCGTCAGCGACCACGGCCTCAATGCCTCGACCTTCGCCGCACGCGTGGTCGCATCGACCGGCGCGGGGCTCGCCTCGGCCGTGCTCGCGGGCATCAGCGCGCTCAAGGGGCCGCTGCATGGCGGCGCGCCCGGGCCGGTGCTCGATGCGCTCGATGCGATCGGCAGTGCCGAGCGTGCGCGCGCATGGCTCGAGGCCGCCGTGGCCGACGGCCAGCGCCTGATGGGCTTTGGCCATCGCATCTACCGCGTGCGCGATCCGCGCGCCGATGCGCTCAAGGCCGCGCTGCAGCGGCTCAGTGCCGAAGGCGGCGTGGACGCCGCGCGCTTTGCGCTGGCCGAGGCGGCGGAGCAGGCAGCGCTCGCGATCCTGCGCGAGAAGAAGCCCGGCCGCGCGCTCGAGACCAACGTCGAGTTCTATACCGCGCTGCTGCTCGAGGCGCTGGGCTTCGGCCGCGAGAGCTTCACTTGCGTGTTCGCCGCGGGCCGCGTGAGCGGATGGCTCGCGCATGCGCGCGAGCAGGTGAAGAAAGGGCGGCTGATCCGGCCGCAGTCGGTGTACATCGGCCCCGCGCCCGAGCCGGCCGCCGAAGCCGCGCTCGCCGACTGACCGGCCCGTCGCCCCCGCTGCGGGGGTGGGCCGCGGTGTTCCGGTACGCTTCGCCGGTCGATCCGCAACGCGAAAGCACCGTTCCAACACCATGGCGGCCTCACCAGTTCCTTCTTCTTCCTCCTTCGATCGCGCGCAGCGCCTGCCCGTCCGCTTCGCGTGGACCGTGATCGCCGTCCACGCCGCGCTGTTCGTGCTGGGCATGGTGCTACAGCTGCTGCCGACCTCGCCGAACAGCGAGCAGATGCGCGGCGTCTATGCGCAGCCGGGCGTGTGGATTCCGCTGCTGTCGCGCACCGTGACGGTGTGGCTGCTGGCCGCCACGCTCGCCTGGTGCCATGCGCGCCAGGCGCTCGATCTGCGCGGTTCGGCGCGCGTGTCGCAGCTGCGCGGCCCCGGCCGCCGCTTTGCGGCCATGTACCTGGCCGCGATGGTCGTCAACTACGTGGCGCTGAGCCCGCTGCTTTACCAGGTGCAGGTGCTCTTCATGCCAGGCGGTGCGCTGCATGAGCATGTGGCGATGTACGGCCTGCGCTCGATCCTCGCAGCCTCGATGCTGGTGCAGTCGGTGCTGCAGATGCTGCTGCTCGTCGCCATCGTGTGGCTCGCGGCCTGGTTTGCGCTGCGCGAGCGTGGCGCCGCTGCGCCGGCTGCGGCCCCAGCGGATGCTGCCGCACCGCGGGCCAACATCGGCGCATCGCCGCGCCGTGCCATCGCACTCGTGGTGGGCACCACCTTCGTCGCGCTGCAGATGTGGGTCGGCAACATCGCGAGCGCCTGGGTCGACACCTCGCGCGACACGAACCTGCTGCCGCTGCTGCTCGGCTGGTTCGGGGTGCCGCTGCTGGTCTGGGCGCTGGCCGCCTGGGGCGGCTGGCTCGGCGCTGCGCCGGGGCCGGCACGGGCCCGCCCGTTCCGCGCCGTGGCGGCGGCTTCGGCGACCTTCGTGCTGCTGCAGGTGATCTGCGCCGCGGTCGCGCTCGGCGGGCTGTTGTGGGTCGCGAGCATGGGCTATTCGAGCACCAGCAGCGATGCGCGCGCGCTCGGCCTGGCGATCGTGCTGGTGGTGGTCTACCTCGTGCTGCTGGTGGTGCTGGCGCGCGCGATGGTGCGCGGTTTCTACCGCCGCTACTTGTAGCTGCGCGCGTCCTCGATCACCTTGCCGTCGTTCGGCAGTGTGCCTGGCGCCACCAGTTCGATGGTGCCGCGCAGCTTGGTCACCTCGCGCACCGCATCGGCAACGCGCGCCGCCATGCCTTCGGGCGCGGCCGCGCATTCGAGCCGGAGCGTCATCTGGTCGTCGCCCATCTCGCCCGACACCACGAGCCGCGCGCGCACGATCTCGGGAAAGCGGCGCGCGACGTCGGCCACCTGCGAGGGGTGCACGAACATGCCGCGCACCTTGGTGGTCTGGTCGGCGCGCCCGAGCCAGCCCTTGATGCGCTTGTTGGTGCGGCCCGTGGGGCAGGTGCCCGCCAGCACGGCCGACAGGTCGCCGGTGCCGAAGCGCACCAGCGGGTAGTCGGGGTTGAAGGTGGTCACCACGATCTCGCCCACCTCGCCGTCGGGCACCGGGTCGCCGGTGCCGGGGCGCACGATCTCCAGCAGCACGCCCTCGTCGACCACCAGGCCTTCGCGCGCGCTCGTCTCGTAGGCGATGAGCCCGAGGTCGGCCGTGGCATAGCACTGCGTGCCCCGCACGCCGCGCGCGGCGATCCAGTCGTGCAGGCTCGGCGGAAAGGCCTCGCCCGAGACCATGGCCTTGGTCAGCGAGGGCAGCTTCTGCGACTTTTCTTCGGCCTTCTCGAGCAGGATCTTCAAAAAGCTCGGCGTGCCCACGTAGCCGGTTGGCTTCAGGTCGACGATGGCCTCGAGCTGCTGCTCGGTCTGGCCGGTGCCGCCCGCAAACACGGTGCAGCCCAGCGCGAGCGCGCCGCTTTCCATGATCGCGCCCGCAGGCGTCATGTGGTAGCTGAAGCTGTTGTGGATGAGCTCGCCGCCGCGAAAGCCCGCCGCATGCAGCGCACGCGCCGTGCGCCAGTAGTCGCGCGCCTCGCCTTCGGGCTCGTAGATGGTGCCCGGGCTCGCGAACACGCGCGGCATGCGCGCGCCCCGCCCGATGGCCGAGAAGCCGCCGAAGGGGTCGCTTTCGCGGTGCTGCTTCTGGCGTTCGAGCAGTTCCGACTTGCGCGTCACGGGCAGCTTCGCGAGCGCCTCGCGCGTCGTGATGTCCGCAGGCTTCACCCCGTCGAGGATCTGCACGAAGGCCGGCGCCGCGGTCTGCGCCTGCGTGAGCTGCTTCGGCAGCGCCGCCAGCAGGTCGCGCTCGCGTTCGGCCGGGTCGCGGATTTCGAGGGCGTCGTAGAAATCAGTCATGGATCGAGTGCCCTTCTTCAAGCCAGCCACCGCTTGCGGCGCTTGTAGCTCTTCACGTCGCGAAAGCTTTTGCGGTCCGTGCCGCCCATGCCGAGGTAGAACTCCTTCACGTCCTCGTTCTCGCGCAAGCTCTTTGCGGCGTCGTCCATCACGATGCGGCCGTTCTCGAGGATGTAGCCGTAGTCGGCATAGCGCAGCGCCATGTTGGTGTTCTGCTCGGCCAGCAGGAAGGTCACGCGTTCCTTGGTGTTGAGGTCTTTGACGATCTCGAACACCTCCTCGACGATCTGCGGCGCCAGGCCCATCGAGGGCTCGTCGAGCAGCACCATCGTCGGGTTGGCCATGAGCGCGCGGCCGATGGCGCACATCTGCTGCTCGCCGCCCGAGGTGTAGGCCGCCTGCGAAGTGCGCCGCGTCTTCAGGCGCGGAAAGTACGCGTACACCTTCTCGAGCGTCTGCTGCACCGCGGCCTTGCCGTCGCTGCGCGTGTAGGCGCCGGTCATCAGGTTCTCTTCGATGGTCAGGTGCGCGAAGCAGTGGCGCCCCTCCATCACCTGGATCAGCCCGCGCTGCACCAGCGCGGCCGGCGACAGCGCCTCGATGCGCTCGCCGCGCAGTTCGATCGTGCCCTTGGTCACCGCGCCACGCTCGCCCGCGAGCAGGTTGCTCACCGCGCGCAGCGTGGTGGTCTTGCCCGCGCCGTTGCCGCCGAGCAGCGCCACGATGCCGCCTTCGGGCACCGTGAGCGACACGCCCTTGAGCACGAGGATCACGTGGTTGTAGATGACCTCGATGCCGTTGACGTTGAGGAGGATGTTGGGTTCGCTCATGGTGTGGTCCGAAGCATGTGAAAGGCTTGGCGTGCGTTGGTGCGTGCCTGCCTTTCAGATGCCGGCTCCCGGGGAGCCGACGAAAGAGGGGCGCCGCGCTGTGCGCAGGCCGCCCTCGACGCGATCAGCAGGCGCGTGGCTTGACGTTCTTTTCCTTCGCGTACTTCTCCGCGTATTCCTTGATCAGCGGATCGATGTAGGTCTTCTCGGACTGGTACCAGTCGGACTTAATCTGCCACTTGGCGCCGTCCCATTGGATGATGCGTGCCCAGTCGTCGCCCATGTGGTTGCTGCACGAGGTCTTGACCGGCCGCATGATCTCGCCGAAGCCCAGCGCCTTGAGCTTGTCGGCCGTGAGGTTCAGGTTCTCGAAGCCCCAGCGAACCTGCTCGGGCGTCAGCGCCTTGCCCTTGCCGTACTTCTCCTGTGCGGCGCGGATCGCTTCGACCTGCAGCATCGAGATCATCATGCCGCGGGTGTGCGCGATCGAGCCGATGCCTTCGGCCGAGCCCGTGCCCTGGCCCTTGTCGTACACCATCTTCTTCAGGTCGTCGTGGACCTTGTCCTTGGCCGCGCTGTTGTGCAGCGTGATCGCGTTGTAGCCCTTGGCGCCGGCGCCGATGTCCTTCACGTCATGGTCCGAGCCGGCCCACCAGATCGCGTAGATCTTCTCGCGCGGATAGCCGCTGGCCTGCGCCTCGCGGATGCCGGCGGGCGTCATCACGCCGGCCGACCAGAACAGCACGTAGTCGGGCTTCTGCTGGCGGATCTGCAGCCAGGTCGACTTCTGCTCCACGCCGGGCGGCGTGACCGGGAACAGCGACACCTCGAAGCCCTGCGCCGCGGCACGCTTCTGCAGCAGCGGGATCGGCTCCTTGCCGTAGGGCGAGTCGTGATAGACCAGCGCGATCTTCTTGCCCTTGAGGTTGCCCTTCTCCTTCTTGGCGATGTCCTGGATCATCACGTCGGTGGCGGTCCAGTAGGTGCCCAGGAGCGGAAAGTTCCACTCGAACACCGTGCCGTCGGCCGACTGCGACAGGCCATAGCCCGGCGTCTCGACCGGCACCTTGTCGACGAAGGCCTTGTCGGTCACGGCAAAGGTGATGCCGGTCGACTGCGTGTCGAAGCCCGAGGCGCCCGAGCCCTTGCCCTTCAGGCGCTCGTAGCACTCCACGCCCTTGGCCGCGTCGTAGGCGGTTTCGCATTCTTCGTACGTCAGCTTGACGCCGTTGACGCCGCCGTCGCGCGCGTTCACCAGCTTCAGGTAGTCCTGCTTGCCGTCGGCCCATGGAATGCCCAGCGGTGCGAACTGGCCGGTGCGGTACACCAGCAGCGGCACGAACTGCTCGGCCGACTGGGCCTGCGCGAGCGAGCCCGCGACGACCATCGAAAGCCCCGCAGCGGCAAGTGCCGCGGTGCGTGCGAGATTCCTGAATTGCATGGCTTGTCTCCTTGTAATGAGCACGGGTGTGCGTAGTGAAACGGGTTCGGTCAGTGAGGGAAGGGCCACAGCCGCAGCTTCTGCCGCGCGGTGGACCACAGGCGCGCGAGGCCGTGCGGCTCGACGATCAAAAAGAACACGATCAGCGCGCCGAAGATCATGTGCTCCAGGTGCGATGCCGTGGCCGTGGAGATCGACAGCCCGAGCCAGTGCGGCACGTAGTTCAAGAAGAGGGGCAGCAGCACGATGAAGGCCGCGCCGAAGAAGCTG
This sequence comes from Variovorax sp. Soil_C_19, assembly GCF_057657255.1. Classification (NCBI taxonomy): domain Bacteria; kingdom Pseudomonadati; phylum Pseudomonadota; class Betaproteobacteria; order Burkholderiales; family Comamonadaceae; genus Variovorax; species Variovorax sp. Soil_C_19. Next base: position 367,315 of record NZ_JBDGIV010000005.1, read on the forward strand.
CCGGCAATGGAGCCCAGTCCGCCGATGATGATCATGAACAGCAGCTGCAGCGACTTGTCGATGCCGAAGGCCGCCGGCTCCCAGGCGCCCAGGTGCACGAAGCCCCATAGCGCGCCGGCCACGCCGACGATGAAGCTGCTCACCGCGAAGGCCGTCAGCTTGGCGTACACCGGCCGGATGCCGATCACCGCGGCCGCCACGTCCATGTCGCGCATCGCCATCCATTCGCGGCCGATCGCGCCGCGCACCAGGTTCTTGGCCAAGAGCGCGAACACCACCACCAGGCTCAGGCACAGCAGGTACTTCTGCATCGGCGTGCTCAGCTCGTAGCCGAACATCTGCAGCGTGTTGACGCTCACCGAGCCCGACGACGAATCGTTGGTGACCCACTTCACCCGGTTGGTGAACCAGTCCATGAAGAACTGCGCCGCCAGCGTGGCCACCGCCAGGTACAGCCCGCGGATGCGCAGGCTCGGAATGCCGAACAGCACGCCCACCAGCGTGGCGGCCAGCCCGCCGCCGATCAGCGCCACCAAAAGCGGCATGCCCTCGATGCGCACCTGCAGGTTGTAGGCCGCATAGGCGCCCACCGCCATGAAGGCGCCGGTGCCCAGCGAGATCTGCCCGCAGTAGCCGACCAGGATGTTGAGGCCGATGGCCGCCAGCGCCAGGATCAGGAAGGGGATCAGCACCGCGCGGAAGCTGTAGTCGCTCGCCAGCATCGGCACCGCGATGAAGGCGATGGCCGCGAAGGCCAGCATGGCCCATCGGTCCTGCGCGATCGGGAACAGCGCGAGGTCGGCGCGGTAGCTGCTCTTGAATTGGCCGTTTTCTCTGTAGAACATGCCTATACCTTCAGACGCGGTCGATGATCTTGTCGCCGAACAGCCCCTGGGGCCGGATCAGCAGCACCGCCAGTGCCAGGACGTAGGCGAACCAGTTCTCGATGCCGCCGCCGAGGAAGGGGCCGAGGTAGATCTCGGAGAGCTTCTCGCCCATGCCGATGATCAGGCCGCCGATGATGGCGCCGGGCACCGAAGTGAGCCCGCCGAGGATCACCACCGGAAAGGCCTTGAGCGCCACCAGCGAGATCGAGAACTGCACGCCCAGCTTGCTGCCCCAGATCATGCCGGCCACCAGCGCGACAATGCCGCCGATCGACCACACGATCACCCAGATGCGCGCCAGCGGAATGCCGATCGACTGCGCGGCCTGGTGGTCGTCGGCCACCGCGCGCAGCGCGCGGCCGGTGCTCGTCTTCTGGAAGAACAGCGTCAGCGCCACCACCAGCGCAGCCGCGATCACGGCCGCGTAGAGGTCTTCCTTGCTCAGCAGAAGGCCGCCTTCGAACATGCTCTCGAGCACCAGCAGCGGCTCCTTCGGCATGCCGATGTCGATCTTGTAGGTGGCGCTGCCGAAGATCAGCTGGCCCGCGCCGTCGAGCACGTGCGAGATGCCCAGCGTGGCCATCAGCAGCGTGATGCCTTCCTGGTTGACCAGCCGGCGCAGCGCCAGGCGCTCGATCAGCCAGGCCACGATCACCATGCACAGCGCCGCGGCGATGAAGCCGAGCACCGCGCCGAGCACCGCGTTGTCGAAGCCGAGCCAGGACGGAATCCATTCGGCGAAGCGCGCCATGGCGAGCGCCGCGAACAGCACCATCGCACCCTGCGCAAAGTTGAAGACACCCGACGCCTTGAAGATCAGCACGAAGCCCAGCGCCACCAGCGCGTAGAGCATGCCGGCCATCAAGCCGCCGAAAACCGTTTCGATGAAGAAACCCATGGGGCCCGCCGTTCCTAGTGTTCCGCGCCGAGGTATGCCCGGATCACGTCTTCGTTGCTGCGCACTTCGTCGGGCGTGCCGTCACCGATCTTCTTGCCGTAGTCGAGCACCACCACGCGGTCGGAAATGTCCATCACCACGCCCATGTCGTGCTCGATCAGCACGATGGTGGTGTTGAACTCGTCGTTCACGTCGAGGATGAAGCGGCTCATGTCCTGCTTCTCTTCCACGTTCATGCCGGCCATCGGCTCGTCGAGCAGCAGCACCTGCGGCTCCATCGCGAGCGCGCGGCCCAGGTCGACGCGCTTCTGCAGGCCGTAGGGCAGCTGGCCCACCGGCGTCTTGCGGTACGACTGGATCTCCAGGAAGTCGATGATCTGCTCGACGAACGCGCGGTGCTTGAGCTCTTCGCGCTCGGCCGGCCCCCAGCGCAGCGCCTGCGCCAGCAGGCCGCTCTTCATCTTGAGGTTGCGCCCCGTCATGATGTTGTCGAGCACGCTCATGCCCTTGAAGAGCGCCAGGTTCTGGAACGTGCGCGCCACGCCCATCTCGGCCACCTGGCGCGAGTTCATGTGCTTGAAGGTCTGCCCGCGAAAGGTGATGGAGCCCTGCTGCGGCCAGTACACGCCGTTGATGCAGTTGAGCATCGAGCTCTTGCCCGCGCCGTTCGGCCCGATGATGGCGCGCACCTCGTGCTCGCGCACGTCGAAGCTGATGTCCGTCAGCGCCTTCACGCCGCCGAAGCTCAGCGAGATGTTCTGCACGTCGAGGATGACGTCGCCGGTTTTTCTAGCCATGGAGTTGCCCCAGATTCATCTCACGCTGCCTTCGCCATGACGGGAAACCGATTCGCATCGACGATCGACAGCGTGGCGCTCACCATGCCCGTGCGGCCGTCCTCGAACTTCACCTGCGTCTCGATGAACTGCTCGGCCTTGCCGCCGTACAGCGCATCGACCAGCACCGCGTACTTCTCGGCGATGAAGCCGCGCCGCACCTTGCGCGTGCGCGTCAGCTCGTCGTCGTCGGGGTCCAGCTCCTTGTGCAGCACCAGGAAGCGCGCGATCTGCGTCTCGCCCATGCCGGGTTCGGCGGCCAGGTCGGCATTCACCTTGCCGAGGCATTCGGCAATCAGCGCCAGCACCTCGGGCTTGCCGGCCAGGTCGACGTAGCCGCCATAGGCCAGTCCGCGGCGCTCGGCCCAGTTGCCCACCGCTTCGTAGTCGATGTTGATGAAGGCGCAGACCTCGTTGCGCGCGTGGCCGAAGCACACCGCCTCCTTGATCTGCGGAAAGAACTTGAGCTTGTTCTCGATGTAGTTGGGCGCAAACATCGCGCCGTTCGACAGCCGGCCCACGTCCTTGGCGCGGTCGATGATGCGCAGGTGCCCCTCGGCGTCGAGCACGCCGGCGTCGCCGGTGTGGAAGTAGCCTTCGGCGTCGAGCACCTCGGCCGTGGCGTCGGGGCGCTTGTAGTACTCCTTGAGCACCGACACCCCGCGCACCAGCACTTCGCCGTCGTGCGCGATCTTCAGCTCGATGCCGGGCGCGGCCGTGCCCACCGTCTGCAGCTTCACCTTGCCGTCCTGCTGCAGGCACACATACGCGCAGGTCTCGGTCTGGCCGTAGAACTGCTTCAGGTTCACGCCGATCGAGCGGTAGAAGCGGAACAGGTCGGGCCCGATGGCCGCGCCCGCCGTGTAGGCCACGCGGATGCGGCTCATGCCCAGCACGTTGCGCAGCGGCCCGTAGATCATCACGTCGCCCAACGCGTACTTGAAGCGGTCCCACACGCCCACTGGCTGGCCGTTCAGGATGTCGGCGCCCACGCGTTGCGCAAGGCCCATGAACCTGGCATAGAGCCAGCGCTTGGGCGCGGCCGCGTCTTCCATGCGGATCGACACCGCGGTGAGCAGTCCCTCGAAGGTGCGCGGCGGGCCGAAGTAGTAGCTCGGGCCGACCTCGCGCATGTCGTTCATCACCGTGGCCGCCGACTCCGGGCAGTTGAGCGTGAAGCCGCCCACCAGCCACTGCGCCACCGAGAACAGGTGGTCGCCCACCCACGCCATCGGCAGGTAGCTCATGATGTTGTCGCCGGGCCCGAGCCGGTCGGTCTCGACCCCGCCGCGGCCCGCCGCGATGAAGCTCGCATGCGTCTGGCACACGCCCTTGGGCCGCCCCGTGGTGCCCGAGGTGTAGAGGATCACGCCCACGTCGCCCGGCGCGCCGCTGGCCACCGCGGCGTCGTACACGCCGGGGTTGGCCGCATCGAATGCACGGCCCAGTTCGCGCAATTGTTCGTAGCTCATCAGGCCCGGCTGGTCGTAGTGCCGCAGGCCCTTGGGATCGTCGTAGACGATGTGGCGCAGGCGGTCGGGCCGGCCCGCTGCGGCCTGCAGCTCGCGGCATTCGAGCAGCTTGTCGACCTGCTCCTGGTCTTCGACGATCACGAAGTCGATCGACGCGTCGTCGAGCATGAACACCATCTCGTTGGCCACCGCGTCCTGGTAGAGCGGCACCGGCACGCCGCGCAGGCTTTGCGCGCCCACCACCGCCATGTACAGGTGTGGGCGGTTGGCGCCAACGATCGCCAGGTTGTCGAAGGCCTTGAAGCCCAGGCTCGCGAGGCCGCAGGCGATCTCGCGCACCTCCTGCGCCACGTCGCGCCAGGTCCAGGTCTGCCAGATGCCGAGGTCCTTCTCGCGGATCGCGGGCGATGCGGGCTGCGCCTGCGCATGCGCCAGCAGCAGCCGGGGAAACGTGGGGGCGTTAGACGGTTTGTTCACAGTGCGCGGATCGTAGGCTTGCACTTTGACGTCATGTTGTCGTTCCGACGACAATCCTAGGGACAACACTCCCCGGAGTTTCCCGATGCAAAGCGCCCCACCCAGCGCCCTGACCCTGAGCGGGTCGAACTCCCTGCGCGACCGCGTGCGCCCGGCCGGCCCGTCTGAGCTCGAAGGCATTCCGTGGCTGCCCGCGCTCACCCCCGCCGAGCGCCGCCGCGCCGAGGCCGCGCTGGTGGTGGGCGATGCCGAGGTCGGCGACCTGGTCTGCCGCATCGGCCGTTCGCCCACCTACTGGTTCGGCGTGGTCGAGGGCCTGCTCAAGATGAGCAACGACAACGCCGACGGCGGCTCCGTCACTTACACCGGCGTGCCGCCCGGCGGCTGGTTCGGCGAAGGCACCGTCATGAAGCGCGAGCCCTACCGCTACAACATCCAGGCCCTGCGGCGCAGCGTGGTCGCAGGCCTGCCGATCGAGAGCTTTCATTGGCTGCTCGACCATTCGATCGGCTTCAACCGCTTCGTGATGAACCAGCTCAACGAGCGGCTCGGCCAGTTCATTGCCGCGCTCGAGATCGACCGGCTCAACAACCCCGACGCGCGCGTGGCGCGCAACCTCGTCTCGCTGTTCAACCCCGTGCTGTACCCCGGCGTGGGCGAGGTGCTGCGCATCACCCAGCAAGAACTCGCCTACCTGGTCGGCCTTTCGCGCCAGCGCGTGAACGAGGCGCTCAACATGCTGGCCGCGCAGGGCCTCATCCGCGTGGAGTACGGTGGCCTGCGCGTGCTCGACCTGCCCGGCCTGCGCGCCACCGCCATGAGCAGCCGCAAGGCCGCGCCCAGCGACGACCATCACCCCGACGACACACAGGACCACACCACGCCATGAGCCTCAAGGACCAGATCCAGATCGTGCCGGCCGATGCCGACGTGTCGCGCCTCGTGCCGCCGCCTGCAACCTCTTCAGCGCCGGCACCGAAGGCCGAAGACGCCGGCCCGACGCCCGAGCAGCTCGCCGAGCACAACGACGCGCTCAGCGAGCGGCTCGCCGCCATGGACGAGCTGCTCGCCAAGCCACTGAAGGACATCCTCGCCGAGCACGAAAAGGCTGGCGAATCCGCCCTCGCGTGGGACCGCTACGGCGCCATGTGGATGCTGTCGCAGCGCGCCATGCGGCGCGTGGCGATGGACCTGGCCGCGCAGCTCGGCGTGAGCGAGCAGGAGATCGTCGCGCGCGCCATGGCGCATGCCAACGCGGTGCTCAACGGTGCGGACGAAGAAGACCTGGGCGGCAGCATCGCGCCGGCGCAGATGGCGCATATCGCGCGGCACAAGGCCTTCTTGCGCAGCCAGTTCCGGGGCGGCTGAGCGGTTGACATCGACGCTCGCGCAGGTAGGGTGTACCCCGCCGTCGCCGACAACGAACCGATCACAGCCATGACAAACGCCAACCCCGCGCAAGAACAACAACAACAGCCGCCGCGCCCCAAGATCACCTTCGCCGCACCCGTCGTCATTCCCGCATTGCTGGTCCTTGGCGCTCTGCTGGTCTTCTGCGGCGTCTACCCCGAACGCGCCGACGTTCTCTTTCCGAGTGCGCAGGCCTGGGTGGTGCAGCACTTCGACTGGTTCTACACCGTCGCCGTCACGATCTTTCTCGTGTTCCTGCTCGGGCTGGCCGTCAGCAGCTTCGGCGACATCCGGCTCGGGCCCGACGACTCGGTGCCCGACTTCAACTTCGTCTCGTGGGCCGCCATGCTCTTTGCCGCGGGCATGGGCATCGGCCTCATGTACTTCGGCGTGGCCGAGCCGCTGCAGCACTTTCTGAAGCCGCCCACCGCCGCGGGCGGCACCCCCGCCGCCGCCAGGGAGGCGCTGCAGTCCACCTTCTTCCACTGGGGCTTTCATGCGTGGGCGGTCTACGGAACCATGGGCCTCGTGCTTGCGTACTTCGGTTTTCGCTTCAACCTGCCGCTCACCATGCGCTCGGGCCTCTACCCGCTGCTGAAAGACCGTATCAACGGACCCATCGGCCATGTCGTCGATGCCTTCGCGCTCGTCGCCACCATCGCCGGCATTGCCACCACGCTCGGCTACGGTGCGCTGCAGCTGGCCGCCGGCCTGCAGCTGCTGACCGGCTGGGACACCTCGGGCGCCGCCTTCCGCCTGGGCATCATCGTCGTCGTGGTCGGCCTTGCCGGCATCTCGGCCGTGACGGGCCTCGACAAGGGCGTGCGCCGGCTCAGCGAACTCAATCTTTCGCTCTCGTTCCTGCTGCTCGGCTTTGTCATCATTGCCGGGCCCACCGTCTTTCTGCTGCAGGTCCTGAGCGAGAACATCGGCGGGTATCTGTCGAACCTGGTCAGCCTCTCGCTGCGCACCTTTGCCTATGAGCCCTCGACCGAGCCCGGCTGGTTCGGCGGCTGGACCATCCTTTACTGGGCCTGGTGGATCTCGTGGTCGCCCTTCGTCGGCATGTTCATTGCGCGCATCTCTCGCGGGCGCACCATCCGCGAGTTCATCGTCGGCGTGCTGCTCGTGCCCACCGCCTTCAACCTGCTGTGGATGACCGCCTTCGGCAACGGCGCCATCTGGATCGACCTCAACGTTGCGCAGGGCGCCCTTTCGCAGACAGCGGGCAACGTCGACGCGCTGCTGTTCCGCTTCTTCGAATACCTGCCCGCCACCGCCGCCGTCTCGTGGCTCGCCGTGGTGCTGATCGCCGTGTTCTTCGTCACCTCGGCCGACTCGGGCTCGTATGTTGTCGACGCCATCGCCTCGCGCGGCCATCCGCGCTCGCCCGTGTGGCAGCGCCTGTTCTGGGCCGGCGTGCTCGGCGTCACCGCCATGGTGCTGCTGCTCGTCGGCGGCCTGAAGGCGCTGCAGGCCATGACCCTGCTGGCCGCGCTGCCCGTCACCCTCATCATGCTGATGCTCTGCTACGGCCTGTGGCGCGGCCTTGCGGCCGACCGCGTGCATTCGATGCAAGACCTGGCGCCCGCCACCAACTTCTGGAGCGGCCAGCACTGGCGCCGCCGCCTCGAGCAGATGGTGCAGGACTCCACGCGCGACGACGTGCTGCGCTACCTGCGCGGCACCGTGCTGCCCGCGATGAACGAGGTGTCGGAAGAGTTCAGGAAGCGCGACGTGCTCGCCCACGTGCATGACGACCTGGACAACGGAGACGGCGATGGGGCGAGCACCGTGCGCATCAACATTCCCGACCCCGACCTGCGCGACTTCACCTATGGCGTGCGCATTGCGCACCGCATGCTGCCCGTGTTTACCGTGCACGAGGCCGCGGCGCAGACCGAGCCCGCGCAGGTTTACGAACCCACCACCTTCTTCGAGGACGGGCGCCAGGGCTACGACATTCAGTACCTGCGGAAGGAAGAGGTCATCGCCGACATCTTGCGGCAGTACGAGCGGTATCGGTCGTTGAGTGCGAACCGGCGGACGCACCTGCTGAGCAGGGCGCCGGGGCATGCGGATCCGGTGCCTTGAGGATGCTGCCCGCGGAGGGAGTTTTTCGGCTTAGTTGGCGTGGCTAAAGTCGGTGGTCGGTTGCGGCGAGACGCCTGAACCCTTACCAAAAGGAAGATAAATGAAAGGCTCCTGCCTCTGCGAGTCAGTCAGCTACAAGGCGACGCGCCTTGCCGGACCGATCGTTCACTGCCACTGCACCACCTGCAGGAAGGCGCATGCCGCTGCGTTCACCTCGACTGCGCGTGTTGATCGGGAGGATTTCGAGTGGCTTTCGGGTGAGGAGGTGATTGGCTCGTTCGAGTCGTCACCCGGGAAGCTGCGGCATTTCTGCACTCGGTGCGGCACGCACTTGATGGCTGAATGGGTTGCGCAGCCGCAGGTGATCTTGCGGGTGGCGACATTGGATGAAGATCCTGGGGCTAAGCCGACTGCGCATATCTGGATGTCGCATGAGACGCCTTGGTTGGAACATCAAAGCGCGATTCCGTCGTTTGACGAGGCGCCTCCGCACAAGGGCTGAAATCTAGCCCCCACTGGCGGGTCACAGGCACAACGGACATCCGGTTCCGCTGCATAGCAGCCGTTCGCTTGAACTGTATGCCGTAAAGATCCATGCCTTACCTTATGTCGCCGAGCCATCCCTCGACCTCGTGCGGGGACGGTGAACGTTCTTCAGATCAACGCGGTAGTCACATTCAAACCGTCCCACGGCAACGCGGATAGTCCGAGCACCCCCAGAATTCCTGCCGTGCGTTGGGGCCCTTTCTCGCGGTACGTCGCACCATCGGCTGTGTGCATCTGGGGCAGGTCGGAGCGGCAGCCTTCACGGCTTGCGGTGCTGTGTTGCTCGCTTGCCCGACCTTGTGATCAGCGCTGGGCTTGGCCGGAGCGCTGCCCCGCGCCTGCTTCAACAAGCGGTGCAATTGCGGCCCATCGAGTAAGCGAAGATTGCGGCCACTCGCGAACGCTTCGGCCTCGGCCGTGAACCGCCCCGACGTAACCACGAATCCACCGGCGGCGCCCTTCGCCGCCATGGCGCCATAGAGCTCGCGCACCACCGGCACGCCGACTTTGTGGGCCCGCCATTGCTTGCACTGCACCAGATACTTCTCGCCGTTCTTTCGAAGCGTGAGGTCGATGCCGTCGTCCGGCCCAGGCTCGAAGTTCTCCGTGACCTGGTAGCCCTGCAGGCGAAAGCCCTCGCCCACGAGCATCTCGAACTCCTGCCAGCTCATGTTCTCGAGGATGTCGGGCGCATCGGAGCGGGTCACGTTGTCCATCAACGTTCGGCGCTTGTGCCGCCGCCAAGCGGAGATCGCTGCGCCAGCAAGGCAGAGGATCGGCACGATGTACTGCCCGGCGGTGGCAAGGCCGCGTCCCACGGCGCCGACCATGACGTTGCCCATTTCGGCGGCACTCACGGCAGTGGCAAGGGGCGCAATCGCTATGCGGTGAAGCACCAGGTAGCCGGCAATCGCCAGGATGACGCCGACGTACCAAGGCAATAGCGCGATCAGGTCGATGGTGTCTTCGGCGGGGCTGGTCTTTTTGCGGCGGGCCATCGGTGAATGCTTCCTTTTGGGGGATTCTGCCGAATAGCGATCAGTTTTGATACAGGGTGTTACGGCATAGCGCATGCCTTGGTTGCTGGAGAGTGCTTGGCAACCGCACCTGTGAACCAATCGGCACGCCGCCTTATATTTGCCAACCCGGGCAAGGCTTCTTTATCAAGCCGCCGCCCTCCGGCCCCACCGCCTTTCGACGACAGACCCCCACCCCATGCCCACCACCCACCTCCACCTCATCACCGGCGCCTCCCGCGGCCTCGGCCGCGCCATGGCCGAGCAACTGCTCGAACAACCCGGCAACCACGTCCTCCTCTGCATCTCCCGCCGTCAGAGCCCCGAACTTGCCGAGCACGCCAAGAAGAAGGCCGACAACGGAAACAGCATCGAGTTCATCCAATGGGAGCAAGACCTCTCCGACCCCATCGCCGCCGCCGCCCGCGTGCGCGAATGGCTCGCGGCGCAAGACCCGCAGCGCTTCGACACGGCCACGCTCATCAACAACGCGGGCACGGTCGGCAACCCGGCGCCGTTGTCGGCTTCGGACGATGCCGATCTGTCCCAAGCGCTGCGCATCGGGCTCGAAGCGCCGATGCTGCTGACGGCGGCGTTCCTCGGCGGCACGCGCGAATGGCGCGGGGCGCGGAAGGTGCTCAACATCTCGTCGGGCCTGGGCCGCAACGCAATGGGCAGCCAGGCGCCGTACTGCGCGGCGAAGGCGGGCATGGACCACTACTCGCGCGCGGTGGCGCTCGAAGAAGCAGCCAATGCGTCCAACAACGGCGCGCGCATCGTGTCGCTGGCGCCGGGCGTGATCGACACCGACATGCAGGTGCAGTTGCGCGGCACGTCGGCCGAGAAGTTTCCGGACCGCGGTCGTTTTGAAAAGCTCAAGAGCGAAGGCCTGCTCGACAGCCCGGCCTCGGCGGCGGCGAAGGTGCTCAAGTACTTGGCGCGTGCGGACTTCGGCAGCAAGCCGGTGGCCGATGTGCGCGACACGGACTGATCGTTACACCATGGCCACTGCACAAGGCATCGATACCGGCGAGTACAAGCTCTTTCCCTCGCCGCGCAATATTCACCGCATCGTCTTCGCGCACCAGGTGTTCGTGCCTTACCCGTACGCGTTGATCGTGATGAACGAGTTCGGGTTCAAGGGGCGCCACAGCCTGTTTGCTGCTTACCGGTTGAAGGACGGGAAGATGGGACAGGTGGCCAGCTTTGAGCTGGAGGCGGATGTGGAGATTTTTAATCGGAAGTTTGTGCCGGATTGAATGAGGGCGCTGGCGGTGGTGGCGCTGCCTGCCCCCATCCCTGCCTTCCCCCGGAGGGGGAAGGAGTAAAGCCAAAGGCCGACGGAGTTATGACTGCATGGCGAAGCGGTCGCGTTGGGCTTGGGCGCATGCGCCCATCACGGCGAGGGCGCGCTCGACTGTGGGGGTGCCTAGAACGAAGGGGTTGGGCGCCTGCGCGGTCTGCGGTTGCCGCAGCGCGGTCAGCTTGTCCTGCGAGCCGTCGATGTTCGAGTGGTTCGACAGCAGCACGTCGACGCGCTGGCTCTGCACGATGCCGCCCATGCGCTGCGTGGCGCCGATGTAGGCGTCGAGCCGCGGAATGTCGTTGCCGAAGTTGAAGCCGGTGCCGCCCCACAGCATGGCGCGGTGCTTCTGGCCGTTGGCGGCTGTCACGTCGAACACGGGCGACAGGGTGCCGCGCGTGTGGCCGGGCGTGAGGTACAGCGTCACGCTGGTGTCGCCCAGGCGGATGCGGTCGCCGTCTTTCACGGAGATGTCACGCTTGGGCGGCGCACCCCAGAGCGGGGTCGCAAACTCGAGCCGGGTCTCGGTCATGGTCCAGTCGGCGTCGCTCATCACCACGCGCGCGCGGTACTTCCTGGCCAGGTAGCTGGCGCCGCCGTAGTGGTCGCCGTGGCCGTGCGTGACGATCACGTACTTGATCTGCGCAGGGTCGAGGCCCAGCTTGCGCATGCCGCCCTCGATGAGCGTGGCGGCCTCGGCCTGGGTGTTGAGCGCATCGATGAGGATGATGCCCTGCGAGGTCTTGATGGCCCAGGCGCTGACCCAGTCGGCACCGACGAAGTAGAGGTTGTCGAAAGCCTTGCCCGGCGGCGGTGCGGGCCGGGCGATGAAGCCGGCCAGGCTCTTGTCGAGCGCGTCCTGCGGCGGCCGCGCGGCGGGCGCGGGCTTGCACAGCGTCAGCAGTGCGGTGAGGTCGGTGCCCGCGGCGCGCGTGGCGGCAGCCACATGCGAGTCGACAGATTCCTTCGACGGGCCAAGGGCCGCGTGGTCTGGGGGGCGGGTGGGGATCTGCGCGCAACCCTGCACCAGGGCCACCACCGCCGCCGCGAGGGCGGTGGTGATGGTCAGCTGGCGGGTGGCCTTCGCTTTCTGTGATGCCATCGGTGGTGTCTCCGTGCCGGCGGTGCGGCCTGTGGTGGAGACACCATTCTGCGACGGCGCGCGCTTATTCGAGGGTCGCGCCCGAGGCTTTGACGATGCCTTCCCACTGCGTGTAGTCGGTCTTCAGCAGGGTGCCGAACTGCTCGGGCGTCATGCTCTGCGGCTCGGCGCCCTGGGCGATGATGGCGGCCTTCATTTCGGGCGTGGCGAGCAGCTTGTTGACTTCCGTATTCAACGTGGCGATCACGTCCTTGGGCGTCTTGGCGGGCACGAAGATGCCGTACCAGGTGCTCACGTCGAAGCCCTTGTAGCCGAGCTCGGCCACGGTGGGCGTGTCGGGCAGCGAGCTGCTGCGCTTGGCGCTGGTCACGGCCAGCGGGCGAAGCTTGCCGGCCTTGATCTGGCCGAGCGCCGAAGGCACCGACGAGACCATCAGGTCGACGTTGCCCGCGAGCACGTCCATCATGGCGGGGTTCGATCCCTTGTAGGGCACGTGGCGCATCTTGATCTTGGCGGCGCCGTTGAAGATCTCGCCGGCCAGGTGGATGGTGGTGCCGTTGCCGGGCGATCCATAGGTCACGGTGTCGGGCGCGGCGCGCGCAGCGGTCACCACGTCGGCGAGCGACTTGAACTTGGAGTCGGCGCGCGTGACGATCACCACGGGCGTGTAGGCGACGTGGGCCACGGCCGCAAAGTCGTTCACGGAGTTGTAGCTCAGGTTCTTGTAGAGCCAGGGCGCGACGACCATGTTGTCCTTCTGGCCCATCACGATGTCGTAGCCGGTGGGCGCGGCGCGCGCGGCCTCGGCAATGCCGATGGTGCCGCCGGCGCCGCCGCGGTTGTCGGGCACCACGGTCCAGCCCTTGGCCTCGGTGAGCTTCTGCGCCACCAGGCGCGAAAGAATGTCGGTGCCGCCGCCGGGCGGGAACGGCACGATCATGCGCACCGACTTGGCGGGATAGGGCGCGGTCTGCGCCTGAGCGGGTGCGGTGGCAAAGGCCAGGGGGAGTGCCAGCGAAAGCGCCAGCGTGCCGAAGTTTCTGCGGATCATGGAATGTTGGTTGTCTCTGTCTGGAGGATCGGGGAATGCAGCCGATGCACGGCTGGCGTGGGTATTTTCCGCCGGATTGACATCGCCGCTCGAAGCGCAAATACTTCACCGTATGGTTGAGTATTTTTGGCTCGCCCGCCGCAGCGCCAGATCGGTGCCGCGCCGGGCTCAACAGGAGAAGCGCATGCTCGGAAACATCGACGCGACGGCCAACCTGGCGGTGAAAGACCTCGCCACGGCCCGCCGCTTCTACGAAGACACATTGGGCCTCGCGCAGGTCGACGCCGAGGGCGACGAGGTGATCGTCTACCGCAGCGGCGGCACGCGCATCAACGTGTACCGCTCGGCCTTCGCCGGCACCAACCAGGCCACGGCCGTGACCTGGGGCGTCGGCAACGACATCGAAAGCCTCGTGGCCGCGCTCAAGGCCAAGGGCGTCAAGTTCGAGCACTACAAAGACATGCCCGACACGCGCCTCGAAGGCGACCTCCACGTGATGGGCGACATGAAGGTCGCGTGGTTCAAGGACCCGGACGGCAACATCCTGAACCTCATCAACATGTGAGGATGCCCGCCGGGCCGAACCCGGCGCTTCAGCCGAAGTTCTTGGCCGCGAAGTCCCAGTTGACCAGCTTCGCCAGGAAGGTCTCGACGAACTTCGGGCGCAGGTTGCGGTAGTCGATGTAGTAGGCGTGCTCCCAGACGTCGACCGTGAGCACCGGCGTGTCGCCCGTGGTCAGCGGCGTGCCTGCGGCGCCCATGTTCACGATGTCGAGCGAGCCGTCGCCCTTCTTCACCAGCCAGGTCCAGCCAGAGCCGAAATTGCCCACGGCCGACTTGACGAAGGCTTCCTTGAACGCGTCGTAGCTGCCCCACTTGGCGTCGATCGCCTTGGCCAGCGCGCCCGTGGGCGTGCCGCCGCCCTGGGGCTTCATGCAGTTCCAGAAGAAGGTGTGGTTCCAGATCTGCGCGGCATTGTTGTAGATGCCGCCGCTCGACTTCTTGACGATCTCCTCGAGCGGCATCGACTCGAACTCGGTGCCCTTCTGCAGGTTGTTGAGGTTCACCACGTAGGCGTTGTGGTGCTTGCCGTAGTGGTACTCGAGGGTTTCCTTCGAGTACTCGGGTGCCAGCGCGTCGAGGGCGTAGGGCAGGGGCGGGAGGGTGTGTTCCATGGTGGGTCCTTCTGGGTTGTCGAAAAGAAAAAAGCGAAAGTCTTCGCTGCTCAGGCGAGCGGCTTGTTCGGCGTCACGCGGTAGGCGCAGCGCCGGGCGCCCGCCAGCACATGCTCGACGCGGCTCACGCTCACGTCGGGCCCGAGCACTTCGTCGAAGAGCTGCAGTTCGCTGCGGCAAAAGCCGGTGCAGGCGCGCGCCGCGGTGCAGATCGGGCAGTGGTTCTCGATGAAGAGAAAGCCGCCGTCGTCCTCGGGCCGAAACTCGGCCATGTAACCCTCGCGAGTGCGGATCTCGGCCAGCCGCTCGAGCCGCGTCTTCAGGCTGCGCGCGCCGCGCAGGGCCTCGGTGTAGGTGGCGCGCATGGCGTTCTCGCGCGCGCCGATCAGCTGGTCCATGCCCTTCTCGCCGAACACGCTGATGACGGCGCTGATCATCTGCACGGTCATCTCGGCATGCGTGTCGGGAAAGCGTGCATGGCCCGCGCCCGTGAGCCGCCAGATCTGCGTCGGCCGGCCGCGGCCCGCCGGGCGGCTCTCGGCGTCGACCAGGCCCTCGGCCTGCAGCTTGGCCATCTGCTGGCGCACCGCCTCGACCGTGACGTCGAGCACCTTGGCGATGTCGGGAATGCCGAGCGCGCCGCGCCGCTTGAGCGTGGAGAGGATGCGGTCGGCCGGCTGGTGCGGCGTCCAGGCGGGCTTGGCGTCGGCGGCGGGAGCGGGCATGGGCGGGGTCTCGGGCAATGCGGTGGGGCCTATTGTCGGCAGCGGCAGCTCATGATTGTCGTGCGCCGGCTTCGCCCCTCGCCTGCGCAGGTGCTTGCCACCCGCCGCCCAGCGCCTTGTAGAGCGCGACCAGGCTGGTGAACGAGGCGGCTTCGGCCTGGGCCACGGCGTCCTGCGCGCGCAGCCAGGTGCGCTGCGCGTCGAGCACGCTCAGGTAGGGGGCGGCGCCTTCGCGGTAGCGCACCTCGGCCAGCTCGGCGGCACGGCCGCTGCGCGCGGCGGCCTGCACCAGCGACTGCAGGCGCTGCTGGTTCTGGCCGTAGCCGGCGAGCGCGCTTTCCACGTCCTCGATGGCGCGCAGCACGGTCTGCTCGTACTGCGCGCGCTCGCCTTCGGCACGCGCCTCGGCACCGCGCAGGCGGGCCCTGGCCGAGCCGAGCCGCAGCGCGGGCCAGCTCAAACCCGGCGTCACGCTGAAGGCGCGGCTCGCCGAGCTGCCGAGGTCCGAGCCGCGCAGCGCGACGAACCCGAGGAACCCGCCGATGTCGATGCGCGGGTACAGCTCGGCCGTGGCGGCGCCGATGTCGGCCGTGCCTGCGGCCAGGGTGCGCTCGGCACGCAGCACGTCGGGCCGGCGCCGCAGCAGGTCGCCCACGTCGCCGATGGGCAGGCGCTTGTCGAGCACGCGCAGCGGCTGCGGCTGCAGCAGCATCGGCGCGAGCTCGGAGGGCTGCAGGCCCGCCAGCACGGCGACGCGGTGGGCGGCCTGGCGGCGCGAGGTCTCGAAGACGGGCAGGTCGCTTTCGGTGGCGGCCAGGTTGGCCTGCGCGCTTGCCAGGTCGCCTTCGAGCCCGCGGCCGGTCTGCACCTGCGCCTGGGTCACGCGCAGGCTGCGCTGCAGGCTGTCGAGCGTGCGGCGCGCCACGGCCAGGCGCTGCTCGGCGCCGCGCATCTCGTAGTAGTTGCGCGCCAGCTCGGCCACCGCCACGATGCGCACCTGCTCGAGGTCGGCGGCCGAGGCCTCCGCACGCGCGGTGGCGGCTTCGTCGAGCCGCTGCAGGCGGCCGAACAGGTCGATCTCCCATGCGGCATCGAAGCCCGCACGGCTGCTCTGGGCCAGCGTGCGTGCTTCAGGCGGCAGACCGTTGCCCTGCGCGATGCTGCGCGTGTGGCTGGCGCCCAGCGTCACCGCGGGCAGGCGGTCGAGCCCGGCCTCGGCCTGCAGGGCGCGGGCTTCGCGCAGCCGCGCCTCGGCGATGCGGATGTCGTGGTTGGCCGCGAGCGCGCGCTCGATCAGCGCATCGAGCTGCGGATCGTCGAACTGGCGCCACCAGTCGCGCTGCACCGCGTCGCTCGCGAACAGCGCGCGCTCGGGCGCGGCAATGGCGACGGGCGGCGTGGCCGGCGCGGTGTAGCGCGGGCCGACGGCGCAGCCCGCGAGCAGCAGCGGCAGCAGCAGTGCCGCAGGAAGAAGAGAACGGTTCATGGTCATGCTCCCGCAGCCAGTGCGTCGAGTTCGGCGGCCCGCTGCGAGCGGCCCACCGTGCGGTGGTCGCGCGCGAGCAGCGTGTACATCGTGGGCAGCACGAACAGCGTGAACAGCGTGCCCACCAGCATGCCGACCACGATCACCAGGCCGATGCTGAAGCGGCTGTTGGCGCCCGCGCCGCTCGCAAAAAGCAGCGGCACCAGGCCCATCACCATCGCGGCGGTGGTCATCAGAATGGGCCGCAGCCGGATGCGCGCGGCCTCCTCGATCGCCAGGCGTCGGTCGAGGTTCTTGTGCGCCTGGATCTCGTTGGCGAACTCCACCATCAGGATGCCGTGCTTGCTGATGAGCCCGATCAGCGTCACGAGCCCGATCTGCGTGTAGATGTTGATGGTGGCAAAGCCCATCGCCAGCGGCACCAGCGCGCCGCAGATCGACATCGGCACGCTCACCAGGATGATCAGCGGATCGCGCAGGCTTTCGTACTGCGCCGCCAGCACGAGGTAGATCACGATGATCGCGAACACGAAGGCCAGCACCAGCGCCGAGCCTTCCTGCGTGAACTGGCGCGCATCCGACTGCCAGTCGTGGCTGAAGCCGGCGGGCAGCTTCTTCGCCTCGTCGGCCAGAAAGGCCACCGCGTCGCCCATGCTCACGCCCGGCATCGGAATGGCCTGGAAGGTCGCGGCATTGAGCTGGTTGAACTGCGTGAGCGTGTTGGGCCCCACGCTGGTCGAGAGCTGCACCAGGTTGGCGAGCGGCACGGGCTCGCCGCTCGCGCTCTTCACGAAGTAGCCGGCCAGCGCCTCGGCCGTGAGCCGCTGCGCGCGCGGCGACTGCGGAATCACGTCGTACGAGCGGCCGTCCATGCCGAAGCGGTTGACGTAGTTCTCGCCCACCAGCACCGCGAGCGTGTCGCCGATGGCCTTCATGGTCACGCCCATGCTGTTGGCCTTGGCGCGGTCCACGCGCACCTCGGTCACGGGGTTGTTGAACTCCAGGTCGCTGTCGACCACGGCGAACTTGCCGCTGTCGCGCGCGGCGGCCTTGAGCGACTCCATCGCCTCGAACACCGTGCGGTGGTCGCCTGCGCTCTTGATCACCATCTGCACCGGCAGCCCGCCGGTCGAGCCCGGCAGCGACGGCAGCTGAAACGCGAAGATGTTGCTGCCTTCGACATCGCCCATGGTGCGCTGCACCTCGTGCTGGATCTCGTCGGCGCTGCGCGTGCGGTCCTTCCAGTCCGACAGCTGCACGCCGCCGATGCTGTTGGCCACGCCGTCCGATCCGTTGATGAGCCAGCGGCCGGTGTTCTCGGGCAGCGCCGCAAAGACCTCGTCCCATTTCTGGCCGAACTTCTCGACGTAGTCGATGTTGGCGTGCTGCGGCGACTTGATCGCGGTGAGCACCATGGCCTGGTCCTCGCCCGGCGCGAGCTCGCGCTGCGCGGCGTTGTACAGAAACGGCAAGCTCGCAAGCACCGCCACTGCGAACACGCCGGTCACCCAGCGGTGGCGCAGCGACACGCCGAGCAGCCGTCCGTAGCCGCTGGCGAGCCGGTGGAAGAAGGCCTCGGCCCGGCGCGCCATGCGGCCCGCCGCGGCATCCTGCGGCAGCAGGAACGAGCTCATCACCGGCGACAGCGTGAGCGCGATCACGCCCGACACCACCACCGCGCCCGCGAGCGTGAAGGCGAACTCCTTGAAGAGCGAACCCGTGAGTCCGCCCATCAGCCCAATCGGCGCATACACGGCAGCCAGCGTGAGCGTCATCGCGATGACGGGGCCGGCCACCTCGCGCGCACCGATGAGCGCGGCCTGCACGCGCGACTTGCCCGCTTCGATGTGGCGATGCACGTTCTCGACCACCACGATCGCGTCGTCCACCACCAGGCCGATGGCCAGCACCATCGCCAGCAGCGTGAGCAGGTTGATGCTGAAGCCGAACAGCAGCATCAGCGCCGCGGCGCCGAGCATCGACAGCGGGATCGTCACCACCGGGATCAGCACCGCGCGCAGCGACCCCAGGCAAAGAAAGATCACCAGCACCACGATGGCGATCGCCTCGAGCAGCGTCTTCTGCACCTCGTCGATAGAGGCCTCGATGAAGCGCGCGAGCTCGAAGGGCAATTGCACCTCCACGCCCGGCGGCATGTTGCGCTCGATTTCGGGAAGCAGTTCGCGGATGCGCTTCACGATCACCAGCGGGTTGCCGTTGGGCGCCGCCTGCAGGCCGAGGTAGATGGCGCGGTCGCCGTCCATGGTGGCGCTGCTGTCGGCGCTGGCCGCGCCGAGCTCCACCGTGGCCACGTCGCCCAGGCGCACCAGGGCGTCGCCCTCGCGCTTGACCACCATGTCGCGGAACTCGGCCACGTTCGCCACGTCGGTGTTCACGCGGATGTTCGACACCACGTAGAGCCCCTTCACCTGGCCGGGCGCAGCCTGCACGTTGTTCTGCCGCAGCGCGTCGGCCAGCTCGCCGGCCGAGATGCCGCGCGCGGCCATGCGTTGGGGGTCGAGCCACACGCGCATCGCGAGCGTCTGGCCGCCCGACACCTCCACGCCCGACACGCCCGGGATCGACGCGAACTGCGGCTGCACCACGCGCGAGAGGTAGTCGGTCAGTGCCGGGATCGGCATGGTCTTGCTCGAAAAGCCCACGTACGCCACCGCGGTGGCCTCGCCCGACGACTTGAGGATCACCGGGTCGAAGGCCTCGGGCGGCAGCCGGTACTTGACCTGGCTCACCTGCGCCATGGCCTGCGTGAGCGCCTGGTTGGCATCGGCATTGAGCTTCATGCGCACGCTGACCACGCTGCGGCCCAAGGTGGACGACGACGAGAGGTAGTCGACGTTCTCGATGGTCGCCACCGCCTGCGCGATCGGCTGCGTGACGAAGCCCTGCATCAGCTCGGGCGAGGCGCCGGGGTATTGCGTGGTGATGGTGAGCGTGGTGCTCTCGGTCAGCGGGTACTGGCGCACCGGCAGGTCGCCGATCGCGCGGGCGCCGAGCAGCAGGATCAGCGTGCTCACCACCAGCGCCAGCACGGGCCGGCGCACGAACAGGTCGGTGAACTTCATGGCCGGCGCTCCGCGAGGGCGAGCGTGTCCTGCCCGGCGGTCGCCACCGCGGCGCCGGTGTAGAGCCGCAGCTGGCCCGAGGTGACGACCTGCTCGCCGGCCTTCAGGCCCTGCTCGACCACGACGCGGCCGTCCTGCCGGTCGCCGGTCTTCACGAACACCTGCTGCGCCGTGAAGCCGCCCTTGTCGGCCGGGCGCACGACGAACACCGAGTCGCCGTGCGTGCTGTAGGTGATGGCGGTCTCGGGCACCGTGATCGCATCGGTGCGCGCGGGCAGCGCCACCTTGGCGTTGACGTACATGCCGGGCGCGAGCGCGCCGTCCGCGTTGTCGAGCGTGGCCTGCAGCCGCACGGTGCGCGTGTCGCTGCCGATCTGCGGCTCGATGGCGCTGAGCCTGCCTTCGAAGGTGCGGCCCGGATGCGCGTCGACCGCGAGCGACACCGCCTGGTTGCGCTTCAGCGCCGGCAGCGCCGTCTCGGGCAGCGTGACGTTCGCGAGCAGCGTGCGGGCGTCGGTGAGCGACACCAGCGCATCGCCGGCCCGCACGAACTGGCCCAGGTTGACGCGCCGGATGCCGAGCACGCCGTCGAACGGCGCCTTGATGCGCTTCTGCTCGACCAGCGCCTGCACCCGGCGCAACTCGCCGTTGGCCTGGTCGAACGCGGCCTGCGCCTGCTCGAGCTGCTCCTGCGTGGCGGCCTGCTGCGGCAGCAGGCGGCGCGTGCGCTCGAGCAGCGCCCGGGCATTGGCGCGCTGGGCCGCAAGGCGTTCGAGGTCGCCCTGTTCGGGCGCGTCGTTGAGCTGCACCAGCAGCTGGCCGGCGCGCACGGGGGCGCCCGGCGTGAAGAGGATCTTCGCGACCCGGCCCTCCACCTCGGCCGGCACCTCGACCTGGCGGTGCGCCTCGAGCGTGCCGATGCCGCCGAGATGGCGCGCCATCTCCGACTGGCGCGCCTCGGCGACCGCCACCTTCACCGGCGGCATGCCGCCGCCGCCCTCGGCATGCGCCGGCCCCGGCTTCGTCGCCAGCGCCCAGACGGCCGCGCCCACCACCACTGCCGCAAGGCCGGCGCCGAGCCAGGCCCTTGATCTTGTGTTCATGATCGATTCTTATTTATCAAAGTAGATGCTTGGATTATTAGACGCGGCCGTTCGCGCTGTCGAGACCGACGGCGCAATGACCCCGCTGCGGCCGGGCCCATCCGCATCGCAGCGGTGGCCGGCATCGCAAAGACGCACGAGCGCGCCGTCTTGTGACAGGGGCGGTGGCGGCGGGCGGCGCGTCTTTATGTTTTCTTTATGCGGCCGCCCGGGCTTTGTTCCCCGTTTTTACGCAGCGCTGCCGAGACTGGGCTCCTTGTTTTTCGCTCCAGGAGCAATCGAATGGACATCGTCTGGATGGGCGCCCTGCTGGCGCTCTGGGCCGCGCTGGCGGCCATGGTGCGCGGCCTCGACCGGCTCGACGCAGCACCGAAGGCGGCATCGGCCGCCGCCGAAGGAGGCGCGCCGTGATCGCCCTCGAAGCGCTCTACGTCTTCGGCGCGCTGGTGGCCGTGGTGCTGTTCGCGTACCTCGTGTTCGCGCTGATCTGCGCCGAGGAATTCTGAGATGACCGCTTCCGCCTGGGGCCTGCTGGCCCTCTTTCTGGCCGCGCTGCTGGCACTGGCCTGGCCCGTGGGCCGGTTGCTCGCGGCGCTGTGCAGCGAGCGCATGCCGCGCTGGGCCGAACGCATCGAGGCGCCGTTCTATCGGCTCGCGGGCACCGTGCCCGGGCAGTCGACGGGCTGGCGCGCCTATGCGCTCGCGCTGCTCGCCTTCAATGCGGTCGGCGCCGTGGTGCTGTACGCGCTGCAGCGGCTGCAGGGCGTGCTGCCGCTCAACCCGGCGGGCCTGGGCGCGGTGTCGCCCGACTCGGCCTTCAACACCGCGGTGAGCTTCGTCACCAACACCAACTGGCAGGGCTACGCCGGCGAGGTCGCCATGAGCCATCTCACGCAGATGCTCGGCCTTGCGGTGCAGAACTTCTTCTCGGCCGCCACCGGCATCGCGGTGGCCTTCGCGCTGGTCCGCGGCTTCGCGCGACGCGGTGACGGAAAAGGTGCGGGGCTGGTGGGCAACTTCTGGGCCGACCTCGTGCGCATCACGCTGTGGGTGCTGCTGCCGCTGTCGTTCGTGCTCGCGCTTCTCTTCGTCGGGCAGGGCGTGGTGCAGAACTTCGGCGCGCCCGCGGTGGTGCATCCGCTCGAGGCCGCGGCCGGCCCGCAGGTGCTCGCGATGGGACCGGTGGCCTCGCAGGAGGCGATCAAGCTGCTCGGCACCAACGGCGGCGGCTTCTTCAATGCCAACTCGGCGCACCCGTTCGAGAACCCGACCGCGTTCTCGAACCTGCTGCAGATGGTCGCGATCTTCCTGATCCCCGCGGGGCTGTGCTTCGCGTTCGGCCGCGTGGTGGGCGACATCCGCCAGGGCTGGGCGGTGCTCGCGGCGATGACGGCGATGTTCGTGGTCGCGGTGGTGGCCGTGGTGCATGCCGAGCAGGCCGGCAATCCGCTCTTCGGCCCGCTGGGCATCGACCAGGCGGCGAGCGCGCTGCAGGCGGGCGGCAACATGGAAGGCAAGGAGGTGCGCTTCGGCATCGATGCCTCGGCGCTGTTCGCGGCCGTCACCACGGCCGCCTCGTGCGGCGCGGTGATCGCGATGCACGACGCGTTCACGCCGCTCGGCGGCATGGTGCCGATGGTGCTGATGCAGCTCGGCGAGGTGGTGTTCGGCGGCGTCGGCAGCGGCCTCTACGGCATGCTGGTGTTCGCCATGCTCGCGGTGTTCATCGCGGGGCTGATGATCGGCCGCACGCCCGAGTACATCGGCAAGAAGATCGAGGTGCGCGAGATGAAGCTGATCGCCATCGCCATCCTCGTGACGCCGGTGCTGGTGCTCGCGGGCACCGCGGTGGCGGTGCTGGCGGGCGCAGGCCGGGCCGGTATCGCCAACCCGGGTGCGCACGGTTTCTCCGAAGTGCTCTATGCGCTGAGCTCGGCCGCCAACAACAACGGCAGCGCGTTCGCGGGGCTCTCGGCCAACACGCCGTTCTACAACGCGCTGCTCGGCCTGGCGATGTGGTTCGGGCGCTTCGCGGTGATCGTGCCGGTGCTGGCCATCGCGGGTTCGCTCGCGGCCCGCAAGCGCCTGCCCGCGACGGCCGGCACGCTGCCCACGCACGGGCCGCTGTTCGTCTTCCTGCTGATCGGCGCCGTGCTGATGGTGGGCCTGCTCAACTACGTGCCGGCGCTGGCCCTCGGGCCAGTGGTCGAGCACCTCATGCTATGGAAGTGAGGCGCACCATGACTTCCCCTCTCTCGCTGCTCGACGCGTCGCTCCTGAAGCCCGCGCTGTGGGCCGCCTTCGCCAAGCTCGACCCGCGCGTGCAATGGCGCAACCCGGTGATGTTCATCGTCTACATCGGCAGCATCCTCACGACGCTGCTCTGGATTCATTCGCTGGGCTTTCCGGGAGACACCGGCATGAAGCCCGGCTTCGTGCTGGCCGTGACGGTGTGGCTGTGGTTCACCGTGCTGTTCGCCAACTTCGCCGAGGCACTGGCCGAGGGCCGCAGCAAGGCGCAGGCCGCCTCGCTGCGCGGTTTGCGCAAGGACACCTGGGCCAAGAAGCTGCAGGCGCCGCAGCATGGCAGCGCGTGGCTGCCGGAGCAGGCGCCGAACCTGCGCCGTGGCGACGTCGTGCTCGTCGAGGCCGGTGACGTGGTCCCGCTCGACGGCGAAGTCATCGAAGGCGTGGCCTCGGTCGACGAGAGCGCCATCACCGGCGAATCGGCGCCCGTGGTGCGTGAATCGGGCGGCGACTTCTCGGCCGTGACCGGCGGCACGCGCGTGCTGTCCGACTGGCTCGTGGTGCGCATCGCGGTGAACCCCGGCGAATCGTTCCTCGACCGCATGATCGGCATGGTCGAGGCCGCACGCCGGCAGAAGACGCCGAACGAGGTGGCGCTGACCATCCTGCTGGTGGCGCTCACGCTGGTGTTCCTCATGGTCACCGTCACGCTGCTGCCATTCTCGGTCTTCAGCGTCGAGGCCGCGGGTGCGGGCACGGTGGTGTCGCTCACCGCGCTGGTGGCGCTGCTGGTGTGCCTGATCCCGACCACCATCGGCGGGCTGCTCTCGGCCGTGGGCGTGGCCGGCATGAGCCGCATGATGCAGGCCAACGTGATCGCCACCTCGGGCCGCGCGGTCGAGGCGGCCGGCGACGTCGACGTGCTGCTGCTCGACAAGACCGGCACCATCACGCACGGCAACCGCCAGGCCAGCGCCTTCCTGCCCGCACCGGGCGTGACCAAGGCGCGGCTGGCGCGGGCCGCCATGCTGGCCTCGCTGGCCGACGAAACGCCCGAGGGGCGCAGCATCGTCGAGCTCGCGCGCCGCGAGGGGCTCGGTAGTGCGGCGGTGGAAGGTGTGCGCTTCATCCCGTTCACCGCGCAGACCCGCATGAGCGGCGTCGACCTGCCCGCCGCACCGACCAGCCTCGACGCCGATGCCGTTGTGCTGCGCAAGGGCGCGGTCGACGCGGTGCGCCGGCATGTCGAGGCGCTCGGCGGGCGCGTGCCGCCCGAGGTGCTGCGCGCCGCCGACGAGGCCGCGCGGCGCGGCAGCACGCCGCTCGCGGTGGCCGAGGGCGACCGGGTGCTCGGCGTGGTCGAGCTCAAGGACATCGTCAAGGCCGGCATCAAGGAGCGCTTCGCCGAGCTGCGCCGCATGGGCATCCGCACGGTGATGATCACGGGCGACAACCGGCTCACGGCCGCCGCCATCGCGGCCGAGGCCGGCGTGGACGACTTCCTTGCCGAGGCCACGCCCGAGGACAAGCTCGCGCTGATCCGCACCTACCAGGCCGAGGGCCGCCTCGTGGCCATGACCGGCGACGGCACCAACGATGCGCCGGCGCTCGCGCAGGCCGACGTGGCGGTCGCGATGGGCAGCGGCACGCAGGCCGCGAAGGAGGCCGGCAACATGGTCGACCTCGACTCCAACCCGACCAAGTTGCTCGAGGTGGTGGAGACCGGCAAGGCGCTCTTGATGACGCGCGGTTCGCTCACCACCTTCTCGATCGCGAACGACGTGGCGAAGTACTTCGCGATCATTCCGGCGATCTTCGTCTCGACCTATCCGCAGCTCGGCGCGCTCAACGTGATGCGGCTCGCGAGCCCGTCGTCGGCCGTGCTGTCGGCGGTGATCTTCAATGCGCTCGTGATCGTATTCCTGATCCCGCTCGCGCTGCGCGGCGTGCGCTACCGGCCCGTGGGCGCGGCCGCGCTGCTGCGGCGCAACCTCGCGGTCTACGGGCTCGGCGGGCTCATCGTTCCCTTCATCGGCATCAAGCTGATCGACTGGCTGCTCGCGGCCGTCCACTTCGTCTGAGGCGCTCTTCATCATGAACAACATCCTTCGTCCCGCGCTCGTGCTCTTCGCATTGCTGGGCGCGCTCACCGGCGTGGTGTATCCGCTCGCCGTCACCGGCGCCGCGCAGGCGCTGTTTCCCGCCCAGGCGGCGGGCAGCCTCGTGCTGCGCGACGGCCAGCCCGTGGGCTCCGCGCTCGTCGGCCAGCAATTCACCGATCCGCGGCACTTCTGGGGCCGGCCCTCGGTCACCGCGCCGCAGCCCTACAACGCGAGCGCCTCGGGCGGCGCGAACCTCGGGCCGCTCAACCCGGCGCTCATTGATGCGGTCAGCACACGCATCGCGGCTTTGCGCGCCGCCGACCCCGGCAACACCGCGCCGGTGCCGGTCGACCTGGTGACCACGTCCGCCAGCGGGCTCGACCCGCACATCAGCCCGGCGGCCGCGCATTACCAGGCCGCGCGCGTCGCCCGGCTGCGCGGCCTGCCGCCGGCGCAGGTCGATGCACTCGTCGCGCGGCACACCGAAGGGCCGCTCTGGGGCATCTTGGGCGAGCCGCGCGTCAATGTGCTGGCCCTGAACCTGGCACTCGACCTGGCGCTCGACGCCATGCGATAACCTGCACGCCCCGCCATGCCCGACGCCCGCCCCGACCCCGACGCCCTGCTTGCGCAACTGCGCAGCGACGCGGCGCGGGCGCAGCGCGGCAAGCTGCGCATCTATTTCGGCGCCTGCGCCGGCGTCGGCAAGACCTGGGCCATGCTCAGCGCCGCCCAGCGCGAGCACGCCGCAGGCCGCGACCTGCTGGTCGGCGTGGCCGAAACCCATGGCCGCAGCGAGACCGCCGCGCTGCTCGCGGGCCTGCCCGTGCTGCCGCTGCGCGAGGTGGACCACCGCGGCCGCCGGCTCGCCGAGTTCGACCTCGACGCCGCGCTCGCGCACCGGCCCGCGGTGCTGCTGGTCGACGAGCTGGCCCACACCAACGCGCCCGGCTCCCGCCATGCCAAGCGCTGGCAGGACGTGCAGGAGCTGCTGGCCGCGGGCATCGAAGTCTGGTCGGCGCTCAACGTGCAGCACCTCGAAAGCCTCAACGGCACGGTCGGCGCGATCACGGGCATCCGCGTGCACGAGACGGTGCCCGACACGGTGCTCGACGAGGCCGACGAGGTGGTGCTGGTCGATGCGACGCCCGACGAGCTCACGGCGCGGCTCGCGGCCGGCAAGGTCTACCTGCCGCGCCACGGCGAGAACGTGGCCGAGCGCGCGGCGCAGAACTTCTTTCGCAAGGGCAACCTGATCGCGCTGCGCGAGATCGCCTTGCGCCGCACCGCCGAGCACGTGGAAGACGACGTGCGCGGCTGGCGCGTGGAGCAGTCGGGCCCCGCGGGCCGCGGCACGGGTGCCGCTGCGCTGCAGGCCTGGAACACCTCGGGCGCGATCCTCGCCTGCGTCGAGCCGCACGAGGATGCGGCGCAGACGGTGCGCACGGCGGCGCGGCTCGCGGGCCAGCTCAACGTGCGCTGGCATGCGGCCTACGTCGAGACGCCGCGGCTGCAGCGGCTCGCGAGCGATGCGCGCGACCGCGTGCTCGCGGTGCTCAAGCTGGCCGAGCAACTGGGCGCGGCCACCGCGGTGCTCACGGGCGCCGACGTGGCCGAGCAGCTGGCCGCGCAGGCGCGCCGGCTCAACTGCGCCACGCTGGTGCTCGGGCGTCCCGCGCAGCCGGCGCGCTGGCGCCGCGGGTGGTGGCCGTTCGGCGGCGTGCCGCTGGCGCGTGCACTCGCGCAGCGCGCACCCGCACTCGACATCCTCGAGGCCGGCCATGCCGACAGCGCGCGGCGGCTGCCGCGCGCGCCCATCGGCGGCCTGCTCGCGGCCGACGCGGCGCAGGACGACCCACCGGTCCACTGGCGCGGCTATGCCTGGGCCGCGGCCACGAGCGTGGCGCTCACGCTGGTCTGCATGCCGCTGGCCAACGTGCTGGACATCGCCAACATCGTGATGCTGTTCCTGCCGGGCGTGGTCGGCATCGCGATGCGCTTCGGGCGGGGTCCATCGGCGCTCACGGCGCTGCTCAACGTCGCCGCGTTCGACTACTTCTTCGTGCCGCCGCGCCTGTCGCTCGCGGTGAGCGACCTGCAGTACCTGCTGACCTTCGTGATCATGCTCGGCGTCGGCCTGCTGGTGGGCCAGCTCACGGTCGGACTGCGCTTCGCCGCGGGCGTGTCGACCAGCCGCGAGCGGCGCGCGCGATCGCTGTTCGAGCTCACGCGCGAGCTCTCGGCGGCGCTCGAGAGCGCGCAGGTCGTGGCGCTCGGCGCCGCCGCCGTGCAGGGCCATTTCGGCGGCCATGCGCTGGTGCTGGCCACCGATGCCGCCGACCAGCTGGTGCCGCCCCACGCGCCGCCCGAAGGCTTCGACCTGCAGGTGGCCGACTGGGCCTTTCGCCACGGCCAGCCCGCCGGCCTCGGCACCGCCACGCTCGCGGCGCAGCCCTGGCACTACGTGCCGCTGCAGGCGCCCATGCGCGTGCGCGGCGTGCTCGCGCTGTCGCCCGCGCAGCCGCGCTGGCTGCTGATTCCCGAGCAGGCGCAGCAGCTCCAGACCCTGGCCCGGCAGATCGCGATCGCGCTCGAGCGCGTGCACTACGTCGAGGTCGCGCAGCAGGCCGTGGTCGAGATGGAATCGGAGCGCCTGCGCAATGCGCTGCTCGGCGCCATTTCGCACGACGTGCGCACGCCGCTCACCGCGCTGATCGCGCTCGCCGAATCGCTGCAGGCGCTGCCGCCCGACGAACATGCCGAGGCCGCGCGTGCCATCGTGGCGCAGGCGCACGAGCTGCATGCGCTGGTCAACAACCTGCTCGACATGGCGCGGCTCGAAAGCGGCCTCGCGGGCGGCGCGGTGAACCTGCGGCGCGACTGGCAGTCGGTCGAGGAGGTGGTCGGCTCGGGCATTCGCGCGGCGCGCACCGCGCTCGGCGGCACCGCGGTGCAGACCGCGCTCGCGCCCGGGCTGCCGCTGGTCGAGTTCGACGCGGTGCTGATCGAGCGCGTGCTGGTCAACCTGCTCGAGAACGCGGCCCGCTACGGCGCCCCGCCGATCGTCGTGGGCGCGCGCGCCGAACCCGGCTTGCTGGTGCTCTCGGTGCGCGACCACGGCCCCGGCCTGCCGGCCGCGCTCGCAGGGCGCGAGCACACGCTGTTCGACAAGTTCACGCGCGGCAACGCCGAATCGGCGACCCCCGGCGTCGGCCTCGGCCTGGCCATCTGCCGCGCGGTGGTGAATGCGCACGGCGGCGAGATCGCCGCGCGCAACGCGCCGGGCGGCGGCGGCGCAGAATTCACCGTCCGGCTGCCGCGCCGCGAACCCCCCGAGCCGGCCGAAGCCGCCCTTTGAACACCGCCGTTCCCTTCTCATGCCGTCGCCCACCGCCATCGTGATCGAGGACGAGCCGCAGATCCGCCGCTTCGTGCGCGGCGCGCTCGAGGCCGAAGGCTGGCAGGTGCACGAAGCCGGCACGCTGCGCGACGGCCTCGCCGCGGCCGGCACGCGCCAGCCCGACCTGCTCGTGCTCGACCTCGGCCTGCCCGACGGCGATGGCGTGGCGCTGATCCGCGACGTGCGCGGCTGGTCGGCGGTGCCGATCATCGTGCTGTCGGCGCGCAGCGACGAAGCCGACAAGATCGCCGCGCTCGACGCCGGCGCCGACGACTACCTGACCAAGCCCTTCGGCACCGGCGAGCTGCTCGCGCGCGTGCGCGCCAACCTGCGCCGCCCGCGCCACGCGAACGGCAGCGGCGACGACCCCGCCGAAGCGCCGCTGTTCCGTTTCGGCGAGGTCGAGCTCGACCGCGCCGCGCGCCTGGTCCGCCGCGCCGGCACCGAGGTGCACCTGACGCCCACCGAATACCGCCTGCTTTCGGTCCTCGTCGCCAACGCCGGCCGCGTGCTTACCCAGCGCCAGCTGCTGCGCGAGGTGTGGGGTCCGTCGCACACCGACCATGGCCACTACGTGCGCATCTACATGGGCCACCTGCGTCAGAAGCTCGAAGCCGATCCGGCGCAGCCGCGGCACCTGTTGACGGAAACGGCTGTGGGCTACCGGCTCGTGGTCTGAGTCCGGGGGGCTCCCTCTCCCTCCGGGAGAGGGTTGGGGTGAGGGCCGACGGCGCCAAACACTCGACAAGCGCCGTACCGCATGCCGGGCGCGCTCTCCAAACAGCCAAAGGTCAGTTCAAGCCCTTGTTAGGCACCAGCAGAAACTTCTCCCCCGTAGCCTGCTTCGCATACACCGCAATCGCATCGAGCCGCAGCGCCTCGTGCAGCGACACCTCGCGCGTGTAGTGGCTCGCGAACGTGGTCTTCAACTCGGCCACCACGCGCGCCTTGAGCCGCGCAGCACCTTCGTCGCCGATCTTCTGCAGGAACGGAAACAGCAGCCATCCGCCCATGCCCCAGGCCATGCCGAAGTTGCGCACGAACTCCGTCGGCCCGCGGTCGAGGCCGCCGTAGATGTAGACCTGCTTGTGCGTGGTCGAGCCGTAGCGGCTGTATTCCTTGGCCGTGCGGTTGAGCGCCGCTTCCATGCAGCCGAGAATCTGGCCCGCGAGCTTGCCGCCGCCCGTGGCGTCGAACGCCAGCGTCGCGCCGGTCTCGACCAGCGCCTGCGTCAGGTCTTCGATGAAGGTCGGCGAGCCCGTGCTGCACACGTACTTTGCGCCCATGCCGCGCAGCAGCGCCTCTTGCTCTGGCTTGCGCACGATGTTGACCAGCGCGATGCCGTCCTTCTGGCAGATGCGATTGAGCATCTGACCGAGGTTGGACGCCGCCGCGGTGTGCACCAGCGCCTTGTGCCCTTCGCGGCGCATCGTCTCGACCATGCCGAGCGAGGTCAGCGGGTTCACGAAGCAGGATGCGCCTTCGGCCGGTGCCGTGCCCTCGGGCAGTGCCAGGCACTGGGCCGCGGCCACCGCGCGGTACTGCGCATACATCGCGCCGCCGATGGCCGCCACCGTCTTGCCCAGCAGCGCCTGCGCCGCGGGCGATGCTCCGGCCTTGACCACCACGCCCGCGCCTTCGTTGCCGACCGGCATCGATTGGTCGAGCCGCCCGGCCATCGCGGGCATCGCGCGCTCGGGCACGGTGGCGGTGACGACCGGCCGCTCGGGCGTGCCCGAGACCTTGGCCGTGCCCATGTCGGCCGCGCCGAACAGCAGGCCGAGGTCCGACGGATTCATCGGCGAAGCCTCGATGCGGATCACCACCTCGTGCGGCTGCGGTTCGGGAATGGGTTCGTCGTGCAGCGAGAGTTCGAGTTCGCCGTTGGCGCGGATGAGCGAGCGCAGTTGCAGTGCCATGGAACAGCCCTTTGTTGGCATGGCCGAGGGCCACGGGCGGCCAGTATAGGAGCGGCTCGCGCCGGCTGCAGGCGCCTTCAGGACACCCCGGAAGCCACCGTGCGCGGCCGGTGCCGCACCACCAGGATGACCAGCGCCACCGCCAGCCCGCCCCAGTAGTCCACCGGCGCGCCCCACAGCCAGTGCTTGTGCCAGGACGCATCTACCGGGTTGAAGCGTTCCCAGCCGAAGGCCGGGTTGATCATGAACCAGAGGAAGTCTTCGCAGACCCAGAACACGATCAGGCCGACGACCGCCAGGCCCGCGTCGCGCCAGGTCCAGCGGCCGTTGAAGGCCAGCGGCGCAAAGAACACCAGCGCCATGAAGGTGAACACCCAGGCGTGGTAGCCCGTCATTGCGCGGCCGCCCCAGAACAGGTCGAGCCAGATGCTGTTCTCGATGCGCCAGGTCGGCAGCGACGTGGCCCAGCCCGCGCCGCCTTCGATCTGGATCTCGGCATTGGCGAAGAAGAAGGCCATCACGACGACCCAGGCGAGATAGCCGATCGTGCGGGCGATGCCCGTCTTTTCCTGCGCGGTGCTGTTGCTGCTTTTGCTGTGCATGGGGTTCATTGGTCGTCGTCGCTGGCCGGGTGACCCAGCACGTGGCACAGCACGGCGGCCGCCGCGTGCGGCTTGCCGAGCGCGCGGCTGCGTGCGGCCATGGCCGCGAGCCGGGACGGATCGGCCATGAGCCGCGCCACCTTGTAGTCGAGGCCGATGGCGTCGTAGGCGAGCCAGGCCGCGCCTTCTTCCATCAGGAAGCCGGCGTTGTGTTCTTCCTGTCCCGGGATCGGCGAGATCAGCAGCATCGGCTTGCCGAGCGCCAGGCATTCCGACACCGTGAGGCCGCCGGGCTTGGTCACCACGAGGTCGGCCGCGGCCATGAGCCGGTGCATCTCGCTCGTGAAGCCGATGGCGGCCACGCGCCCCGGGTGCCGCGCGGCCAGCGCCTGCAGCCGGGCATGCGCCTCGGCATTGCGGCCGGCGACGGCAATCACCTGGAAGCCCGTGTCGTCGCCGTTGTTGCCGTTGCCGCCGCCGCCGAGCCCCAGCACGCGCTCGACCATGCTCGGCAGGTCGCCCACGCCGGCCCCGCCCGATGCCATCAGCAACACCGGCCGCGCAGGATCGAGCCCGAGCGCCGCGACCGAGGCGTCGCGCGCCAATGCCTCCGTCCCCGAGAAGCCCGGCATCACCGGAATGCCCGTCACGTGGATGCGCTCGGGCGGAATGCCGCGCGCACGCAGGCGAAAAGCCACCTCGTCGGTGGCGGCCAGATAGCCCGTCATGCCCGGCACCAGCCACATGTTGTGCAGGTCGTAGTCGGTGATCTGCAGCCACACCGGGCAGTCGATGCGGCCGCGGTTGCGCTCGCGCATCAGCAGCTCGGCCGGCAGGAAGTGCGTGCAGATCACCGCGCCGGGCTTCTCGCGGTGCAGCTCGCGCGCCAGCGCGACCGTGCTCAGCCGCTCGATGCCCCGGCGCAGCCGCTGCGACAGCGCATGGTGCGGCGTGGCATCGGTGCGCTGGTGCAGGTACGACCACAGGTCGGGCGCGCGGTTCACCAGCTGGAGGTACCAGTCGGTGTACACCTTGCGAAAGCCCGCCGTGACGTGCGCCATGGCATCGATGTGGACCGCGCTGTGCGGCGGCGCCGCCTGCACGGCGGCTTCGAGGGCTTGCGCGGCACGCACATGGCCATTGCCGGCGCTCACACTGAGGATCAGGATTTTGGTCATGCGGGTTCGGGCGCATTATGGCGATGCAATGAGACACATCCGGGAGACATCGCCCATGGGCGAAAATGCCGCGACATGACCGACACCGCCGCCGCACCCGTCCGCCTCAACAAACGCATGGCCGAACTCGGCCTGTGCTCGCGCCGCGAGGCCGACGACTGGATTGCCCAGGGCTGGGTGCGCGTCAACGGCAAGCCGGCCGAGATGGGCGTGAAGGTCACGCCGTCCGACCGCATCGAGGTCGACAAGGCGGCCAAGGGCCAGCAGGCGAACCAGGTCACCATCCTGATCCACAAGCCCATCGGCTATGTGAGCGCGCAGGCCGAAGACGGGCACGAGCCGGCGGTCACGCTGTTCACGCCGCCCAACCGCTGGGCCGAGGACAACACCCGCTTCTTCTTCAGCCCGCAGCAGTTGCGTGGCCTGGCGCCCTGCGGGCGGCTCGACATCGATTCGACCGGCCTGCTCGTGATGACGCAGGACGGGCGCATCGCGCGCCAGCTGATCGGCGAAGACTCGGTGATGGAGAAGGAATACCTGGTGCGCGTGGCCTGGCACGGCCTCGGCCAGCCCGCGCCCACCGGGCAGCTGGTGCGCCTGGACGACGACGACCCGGTCACCAGCAATGTGCAGGCGGTGTTTCCGCCCGCCATGCTCGCCCGGCTGCGCCACGGCCTGAGCCTGGACGGCCAGCCGCTCAAGCCGGCGCGGGTCGAGTGGCAGAACCCCGAGCAGCTGCGCTTCGTGCTCACCGAGGGCAAGAAGCGCCAGATCCGCCGCATGTGCGAGCTGGTCGGCCTGAAGGTGGTGGGCCTCAAGCGCGTGCGCATCGGCAAGGTGATGCTCGGCAACCTGCCAGTGGGGCAGTGGCGCTACCTGGCGCCGCACGAAAAGTTCTGAGCCCCGGCCCAGCCCGGGGCCGGTCGGTCAGTCGTCCTGGCTGGCGAACAGCGCGCGGTAGATCACCGCGCCGATGACCGCGCCGGCGATCGGCGCGACCCAGAACAGCCACAGCTCCGACACCGCATACGACGGCCCGAACAGCGCCGGGCCGGTGCTGCGCGCGGGGTTGACCGAGGTGTTGGTCACGGGGATCGAGATCAGGTGGATCAGCGTCAGGCACAGGCCGATGGCCAGGCCCGCGAAGCCACCGGCCGCGCGCTTGGCCGTGGCGCCGAGGATCACGATCAGGAACACCGCGGTCAGCACCACTTCGCAGACCAGCGCGGCGGTCATGCCGTACTTGCCGGGCGAGTGCTCGCCGAAGCCGTTGGTCGCGAAGCCGCCGATCTCGGCGCCGGGCTTGCCGGTGGCGATCAGGTACAGCACGCCCGCGGCCGCGATGGCACCGAGCACCTGCGCCACGATGTAGCCCGCGAGCTGCGAGGCCTGGAAGCGCCCCGCGGCTGCGAGGCCGATCGACACCGCAGGGTTGAAGTGCGCGCCCGAGATCGGCCCGAGCGCGTAGGCACCGGTCACCACCGTGAGGCCGAACGCGAGCGAGACGCCGAGGAACCCGATGCCCAGTTCCGGAAAACCCGCCGCCAGCACCGCGCTGCCGCAGCCGCCGAGCGTGAGCCAGAAAGTACCTATGAACTCCGCCGACCACTTTTTGTAGGTGCTATGTTCCACGTTTTTCTTCTCCTCGAATGTTGATGAATGCCTGCGTCCCCTCCGGGCGCGGGCGGATTCTAGGGAGGGGAGACGACAGGTGTTAAATCTTTTTGCAGTGAACGGAATATGTTCACAATTCGACGGTTTTTCGATGAACTGACGACCAGTTGGCATGCGGCGCAGCCCTTGTGATCCGATGCACCGGCCCCAATTCGCAGAGTTGGCAGGCCGGGCGGCGCGGACGCGGCACGGCTTAGAATTTTTTGGCTTCGATACTCATCACTTCCATGGCTGATTCCTCCCATACAAAACTCCCATTCCAGGCTGAAGTCGCGCAACTGCTGCACCTCGTGACGCATGCGCTGTACTCCAACAAGGAAATCTTCCTGCGCGAGCTGATCTCGAATGCATCGGACGCCTGCGACAAGCTGCGCTTCGAGGCCATCGACCAGCCTGACCTGTACGAAGACCAGCCCCAGCTCGACGTGCGCCTTTCGTTCGACAAGGCCGCGCGCACCATCACCATCGCCGACCGCGGCATCGGCCTGTCGCGCCAGGAAGCCATCGACAACCTCGGCACCATCGCCAAGAGCGGTACCAAGGACTTCGTGAGCAAGCTCAGCGGCGACCAGAAGGCCGACGCACAGCTCATCGGCCAGTTCGGCGTGGGCTTCTATTCGGGCTTCATCGTGGCCGACAAGATCACGGTCGAGTCGCGCCGCGCGGGCCTCCCGCCCGAGCAGGGCGTGCGCTGGACGAGCGGCGGCGCGGGCGACTTCGAGGTCGACGACATCACGCGCGCCGAGCGCGGCACCAGCATCACGCTGCACCTGCGCGACGACGCCGACGAATACCTCAACGCCTGGAAGCTCAAGCAGATCGTCGGCAAGTACTCCGACCACATCTCGCTGCCCATCCTCATGGAGAAGGAGGAGTGGAAGGAAGGCGAGAACGACCAGCCCGGCGACATGGTCAAGACCGGCGAATGGGAAACGGTCAACAAGGCCAACGCGCTGTGGAGCCGCGCCAAGAAGGACATCACGCCCGAGCAGTACGAAGAGTTCTACAAGACCATCAGCCACGACTTCGAGTCGCCGCTCGCCTGGAGCCACAACCGCGTCGAGGGCAGCACCGAGTACACGCAGCTGCTCTACATCCCCTCGAAGGCCCCGTTCGACCTGTGGAACCGCGACAAGGGCGCGGGCGTCAAGCTCTACGTGAAGCGCGTCTTCATCATGGACGACGCCGAGGCGCTGATGCCGAGCTACCTGCGCTTCGTGAAGGGCGTGATCGACTCGTCCGACCTGCCGCTCAACGTGAGCCGCGAGCTGCTGCAGGAAAGCCGCGACGTGAAGGCGATCCGCGAAGGCAGCACCAAGCGCGTGCTGGGCATGCTCGAAGACCTGGCCAAGAAGCAGGAGACCAGTCCTGAAGCCGCCGAGGGCAAGATCGACGTGGGCTCGGGCGAATCGGTGCCCGCGCCCGAGCCGACGGAGGGGCTGAACGATGTCAGCGACGTGGTCGACAAGAACGCCACGCCGGCCGCCGAAGCCGCCGTCGAGTACGCCAAGGCAGCGGGCAAGTACGCCAGCTTCTATGCCGAGTTCGGCTCGGTGCTGAAGGAAGGCCTGGGCGAAGACTTCGCCAACCGCGACCGCATCGCCAAGCTGCTGCGCTTTGCCTCGACCACCACCGATGGGGTGACCGTGAGCTTTGCCGACTACAAGGCGCGCATGAAGGAAGGCCAGGACGCGATCTACTACATCACGGCCGACAACCTGGCCGCCGCCAAGAACAGCCCGCAGCTCGAGGTCTTCAAGAAGAAGGGCATCGAAGTGCTCTTGATGACCGACCGCGTCGACGAGTGGGCGCTGAACTACCTGACCGAATTCGACGGCACGCCGTTGCAGAGCGTGGCCAAGGGCGCGGTCGACCTCGGCAAGCTGCAGGACGAGACCGAGAAGAAGGCCGCCGAGGAAGCGGCCGAATCGTTCAAGCCGATGCTCGAGAAGCTCAAGGAAGCGCTCAAGGACAAGGCCGAAGATGTGCGCGTGACCACGCGCCTGGTCGACTCGCCGGCCTGCCTGGTGGTGCAGGACGGCGGCATGAGCACGCAGCTCGCGCGCATGCTCAAGCAGGCCGGCCAGCCCGCGCCCGACCTGAAGCCCGTGCTCGAAGTCAACGCCGACCATGCGCTGGTGAAGAAGCTCGAAGGCTCGGCGCACTTCGACGACCTGGCCCACATCCTGTTCGACCAGGCGCTGCTGGCCGAAGGCGGGCTCCCGGCCGACCCGGCCGCCTACGTGCGGCGCGTCAACGCGCTTCTGGTGTGACGCCCCGGCCGCGCACCGGCGGGCGTGCAGCCGCTGCCTTCGCGGCGGCGCTGATGCCATTGCTCCTGGTGGGCGGCTGTTCGCACTACAGCCTCGGCATTCCGCTGGTGCCCGGGCTCTCGCTGGGCCTTGGCGCCACCAAGGGCGGCAACTTCTCGGTCGGGCTCAACACCGGCTGGGGCCCGCTCGGCGCGGGGGTGGCGCTGCACGACAACGGCGCCGTGACCGGCTCGGCCAGTGCCGGCGTGGGGGTCGGCGTCGGGCCGGTCGGTACCGGCGTGGGCGTTGGCAAGAGCGTGGTGCTGCACAACCCGTACGCCGCACCCCGCGCGGCGGCGCCGGTGCAGCCGGTGGTGGTGCGGCGCGTATCGACCGGTGCCGCGCCGGTCTGGAATGCCGCCACCCCCGGCAACCCGGTCGCGCCCTGACGGCTGACTAAGCGTCTTCTTCAGTTTTCGGCAAGAACCGCTCGCCCGGCGTGAGCGGCGCGTGGCGGTAGCTGGCCGGCGTGCGGCCGAGCTTCACGGGCGCCCCGATGCCGCGGTAGCCGCCTTCCATCTCCACCACCATGCCGCGATGCGCCGTGTGCGGATGCGTGAGCGCGGCGTCCACCGGCAGCACGGGCGCGGCGGGCACGCCGGCGGCCATGAGCTGGTCGACCAGCACGCGCCCGTCGAAGGCGGCCATGGCCGCCTCGAGCTGCTGCTTGAGCCCGTCGCGGTGCACCGAGCGCGCGCCGGCCGTGCTGTAGAGCGGATCGTCGGCCAGTGCGGGCAGGCCGATGCAGCGGCACAGGCTCGCGAACTGCCGGTGGTTGCCCACGGCCACGAACACGGGGTCGGTGCCGGTGGCGAGCGCGTCGTAGGGATAGATGTTCGGATGCGCATTGCCGGTGCGCCGCGGGGCGGTGCCGTCCATGAACCAGTTGGCCGCATGCGGATGCAGCAGCGAGAGGCCGCTGTCGTAGAGCGCCGCCTCCACCAGCTGCCCGCGGCCGCTGCGCTGGCGCTCCTGCAGCGCGAGCAGCACGCCGATCACGGCATTGAGCCCGGTGACCATGTCGACCACCGGCAGCCCGACGCGCAATGGACCGCCCTCGGCCTCGCCGTTGATGCTCATGATGCCGGTCATGGCCTGCACGGCGGCGTCGTAGCCCGGCAGCGCGCCGAGCGGGCCGTCGGTGCCGAAGCCCGAGACGCGGCACCACACGAGGCGCGGGAAACGATGCGAGAGCGTGTCGAAGCCGATGCCCCAGCGTTCCATGGTGCCGGCCTTGAAGTTCTCGATCAGCACGTCGGCCTCGGCCACGAGCGCGAGCAGCGCCTCGCGGCCTTCGTCGGTGGAAAGGTCGAGGTGCTGCACGCGCTTGTTGCGGTTGAGGCCGTGGTAGTACGACGCCACGCCGTCCTTGAAGGGCGGGCCCCAGGTGCGCGTGTCGTCGCCCTGCGGGGGCTCGATCTTGAGCACGTCGGCGCCATGGTCGCCCAGGATCTGGCCGCAGTAGGGGCCGCCGAGGATGCGCGAGATGTCGAGGACGCGGATGCCGGTGAGGGCGCCGGGAGGCGGGGTCATTGTTTGCTCCATGTCTTGTGATTGCTGTCTTTCAGGCTGCTGTTCGGGGTGCGTGCGCAGGCCACCGGGTACTCCCTCCGCACGCCGGGCGCCCACCGTCGGCGACATCGCGCCCTGAACCGCAACGGTCAAATCAATCCAGCTGCGCCCCCGACTGCTTCACCACACCCTTCCACTTCACCGACTCGCTCGCAATGAAGCGGGCCAGCTGCTGCGGCGAGGTATCCGGTGCCGGCTCGAGCCCCTGCGCCGCGAACATCTGCTTGACCTTGGGCGAGTTCAGCACCTCGGCGAACGCCTGGTTGAGCTTGGTGACGCGGTCCGCGGGCGTGCCGGCCGGCGCGACGATGCCGAAGAACACGCTCACGTCATAGCCCTTGTAGCCCTGCTCGGCGATCGTCGGCACGTCGGGCAGTGCCTGCGAACGCGCGGCCGTGGCCACGCCGAGCGCGCGCAGCTTGCCGGTCTTCACGTACGGCAGCGCGGTGAGGATGTCGGTGAAGGTCATCTGCACCTGGCCGCCGAGCAGGTCGTTGAGCGCCGGGCCGGTGCCCTTGTACGGCACGTGCAGCAGGTCGGTGCCGGCCACCGAGTTGAACAGCACGCCCGCGAGGTGCGACGACGCACCGTTGCCCGACGAGGCATAGCTGAGCTTGGCGGGGTTGGCCTTGGCGTACGCCACGAGCTCCTGCACGTTCTTCGCGGGCACGCTCGGGTGCACCACCAGGATGTTCGGCAGGTGGCCGACCTGGATCACCGGCGCGAAGCTCTTGATCGGGTCGTAGCTGATCTTGCGGTACAGGCTCGAATTGATCGCAAGCGGCCCCGAGGTGCCGAACAGCAGCGTCTGGCCGTCGGGCTCGGCGCGCGCCACGTGGTCGGCGCCGATGTTGCCGCCGGCACCGGCGCGGTTCTCCACGATCATCGGCTGGCCCAGGCGGTCCTTCATCTCGGCCGCTAGCGTGCGTGCCATGGCATCGGTCGGGCCGCCGGGCGGGAAGGGCACCACCAGCGTGACAGGCTTGGACGGAAAGGCGTCGCCGGACTGGGCGGCGGCCGGCGCGGCGGCCAGCATCAGCGTGCAGGCCGCGGCGGAAAAGAGAAGGGGAAAGAGGGGGCGCAAGGTGGTCTCCGTTGAGTTTGATGTGTTCTGTTGCGTGCGTTGTTCAGGCGTTCCAGCCCGCCGGCACCGCATCGGGCGCGAGCGGGTCGCGCGGCAGCACGCGGTGCAGCAGCGCGAGCTGTGCCCAGCGCAGGCGGTCGGCCGAACCGGTGCGGGCGGCCTCCCAGGCCATCGCGGTGGCGCTGGTGCAGTGGTAGAGCGCCGAGGCCGCCTGGCGGGCCAGCGCCTCGCCGCCTTCTTCGCGTGCGGCGGTCTCGGCGAGTGCGGCGGCGCGCGCGAGCGCATCGCGCAGCGCCTCGGCGAAGGCGGGCGCGAGCGCCGCATCGGCGAGCAGCGACTCGCAGTGCGCGCGCAGCACCGGCAGCGAGCCCTCGCGCTTGACGGCGCGGATCACGTCGAGCGCCACGATGTTGCTCGTGCCTTCCCAGATCGAGCCCAGGTGCGCATCGCGCAGCAGCCGCGGATCGCTCCATTCCTCGATGTAGCCGCAGCCGCCGCGCACTTCCATCGCATCGCCCGTGACCTTGCGCGCATCGCGGCAGGCGCGGAACTTGATGAGCGGCGTGAGGATGCGCAGCAGCGCGTAGGCGTCGGGCTCGCCGGCGTCGGAGCGCGCGAGCGCCTGCGCGGTCTGGCACACCATGGTGCGTGCCTGTTCGGCAGGCACGCGCAGCTTGTCGAGTTGGCGCTGCATCAACGGCATCTGCGCGAGCGTGCGGCCGAAGGCGCGGCGCTCGGCGGCGATGTACTCGGCCTCGGCCACCGCACGGCGCATCAGGCCCGCGGCGCGCACGCCGTTCGACAGCCGCGAGTTGTTGACCATGTCGGCCATCTGCACGAAGCCGCGGCCTTCATCGCCCACCAGGTACGCGACCGCGCCCTCGAGCCGGATCTCGCCGCTCGCCATCGAGCGCGTGCCGAGCTTGTCCTTCAGGCGGATGATGCGGTAGTGGTTGAGGCGGCCGTCGTCGAGCCGGCGCGGCAGCAGGAACAGCGACACGCCCTTCATGCCCGGCGCGCCGTCTTCGGCGCGTGCGAGCACCATCGCGAAGTCGGCGTCGGGGTTCGAACAGAACCACTTGTCGCCCGTGAGGCGCCAGCTGCCGTCGCCCGTGCGGCGCGCCACCGTGGCGGTGGCCGCGATGTCGGAACCCGCGGCCTGCTCGGTCATGAACATCGCGCCCTGCGCGAGTTCGTCGAAGTCGAGCGAGGTGAGGCGCGGCAGATACCGCGCCACCAGCGAGGGCTCGCCGAACTTCTTCAGCGTGCGCGTGAGCGAGTCGGTCATCGAGACCGGGCAGCACAGGCCGAACTCGGCCTGCACGAACAGGTAGGTCAGCGCGTACTTGACGAGCGGCGGCATCTTGCCTTTCCAGCCCAGCGTGTCGTCGCGGTGCGAGATCGCGGCCAGGCCGAATTCGCTCAGCGCAAGGCGCTCCATCTCGACGTAGGCCGGATGCTTGACGATGGCCTGCTCGTCGAGCCCGGTGCGCGTGCGCTGCTTCAGCGTGGGCGGGTTGCGGTCGGCGGTGCCGGCCAATTCGTCGAGCGTGCCGCCCGCGAGGCCACCGAGGCGCTCGAAATGCGGGCGCATGTGCGCAAGTAGGTCGGGCGGCAGATACAGCGCGAGCAGCCCATGCAACTCGGTGTCGGTGCTGAAGAGGTTCTGGCCGTGGCGGTCGGGGATCGGGTGGGCGGCGGTGTCGTCGTTCTGGACCATGCGTCGTGTCTCCTGTTTCGCCGCATTGTTGGCGCCGCGACGATCCGTGTCTAATATCGAATTGGTCTTGTTCGATTCGATCTTCCTATTCATGGAACTCCGCCGCCTGCGCTACTTTTCCGTGCTTGCCGAAGAGCTGCACTTCGGGCGCGCCGCGCGCCGGCTGGCGATTTCGCAGCCGCCGCTGTCGGTGGCGATCCGCCAGCTCGAAGCGTCGGTGGGTGCGCGGCTGTTCGAGCGCAACAGCAAGGAGGTGCGCCTCACGCCCGCGGGCGATGCGCTGCGCGCCTCGGCGCGGCGGCTGCTGCGCCAGGCCGAGGAGGCCGCGCTCGAGGCGCGCGACGTGGCGGCGGGTTCTGCCGGGCGGCTGCGCATCGGCTTCGTCGGCGCGATGCTCTACCGTGGCCTGCCGCAGGCGCTGCGCGCGTTCCAGGCGCGGCATCCGGCGGTGCGCATCACGCTGGCAGAGCTCAACTCGGGCATGCAGATCTCGGAGCTGCTGCACGATCGGCTCGACCTCGGCTTCGTCCACACCAGCCGCATGCCGCCCGAACTGCAGCACCGGCTGCTGCTGGCCGAGCCCTTCGTCTGCTGCCTGCCTTCGGGCCATGCGCTGGCGCGCAAGCGCGTGCTGGCGCCGTCCGACCTGCGCGACCAGCCCTTCGTGCTGTTCTCGCGCGAGGTCTCGCCCGACTACCACGAGCGCATCCTGTCGATCTGCGCCGAGGCCGGCTTCCAGCCCGAGGTGCGGCACGAGGTGCGCCACTGGCTCGCGGTGGTGTCGCTGGTGTCGCAGGGCCTGGGCGTGGCGCTGGTGCCGCAGGCGATGCGGCATT
Source organism: Variovorax sp. Soil_C_19 (assembly GCF_057657255.1). Classification (NCBI taxonomy): domain Bacteria; kingdom Pseudomonadati; phylum Pseudomonadota; class Betaproteobacteria; order Burkholderiales; family Comamonadaceae; genus Variovorax; species Variovorax sp. Soil_C_19. The sequence goes on from NZ_JBDGIV010000005.1 coordinate 408,625, forward strand.
CGGCGCTGCGCGGCGCGGTGTTCCGCCCGCTCGACCGGGCGGTCGCGCAGTCGGAGGCCTACGGCGTCTGGCGCAGCGGGCCGGTCAACCTGCTGGCCGAGCGGCTGCTGGAGGGCGTGGCCGAGGCCGTGCCGGATCAGGCGTAAAGGGGCTCTTCCGCCATTTGCTCGCACTGCTCCTGCAGAACGAGAATCTGGCCTTTCCAGTAGTCGCTCGAGCCGAACCACGGAAAGTTGATGGGGAAGATCGGGTCTTCCCAGCGGCGCGCGAGCCAGGCGCTGTAATGGATGAGCCGCAGCGTGCGCAGCGGTTCAATCAGCGCGAGTTCACGGCGGTCGAATTCGCGGAACTGTTCGTAGCCGTCGAGCAGGCCCGACAGCTGCGCCGTGCGCTGCGCGCGCTCGCCGGACAGCAGCATCCACAGGTCCTGCACGGCAAAGCCGGTGCGCGCATCGTCGAGGTCGACGAAATGCGGCCCGCCTCCGGGCCGGTCGGTGGGTGTCCAGAGGATGTTGCCGGGATGCACGTCGCCGTGCAGCCGCAGCTTGCGCGGTTGGAACCCGTCCGCCCCGGCGCTGTTGCCCGCAGCGAGCGGCGTGGCCGCGATCATCGCGAGCGCCTCGTTGCAGGCCTTTTCCCAGTCGCGCTGCACGTCGAGCGGGATCTTGTCGTTGCCGAGCAGCCAGTCGCGCGAGGCGGTGCCGAAGGTCTGCAGGTCGAGCGCAGGCCGCGCCGCGAAGGGCGTGGCGCTCCCCACGGTATGGATGCGCGCGAGGAAGCGCCCGACCCATTCGAGCACCTCGAAGTCGTCGAGCTCGGGCGAGCGCCCGCCGCGGTAGGGGCTCACGCTGAAGGCAAAGCCGCCGTGGCGGTGCAGCGTGGTGCCGTCGACGGCCAATGGCGCCACCGCGGGCACCTCGGCCGCGGCCAGTTCGAGCGAGAAGGCGTGCTCCTCGAGGATCTCGGCCTCGCTCCAGCGCTCGGGACGGTAGAACTTGACCACCACGGCCGGATGCGCGGCCGGCTGTTCCAGGAACACCTGGTAGACCCGGTTCTCGTAGGAGTTGAGCGTGGTGAGCCGCCCGTCGCCGTGCAGGCCGAGCGTTGCCAGCGCGTCGAGCACCACGTCGGGCGTGAGGTTCTCGTAAGGATGGGTGTTGGCGGGCGCGTCGGAAGAAGAAGGGGTCATGCGGCGATTGTCGCTACCCCGCGTTGCCGGCAGGCTCAGTGTCTGCCCGCGGGCTCCTGCAACGACAGGATGTGTCCGCTGCGCGGGTCGCCCTTTCCGGCCAGCACCTGTGCGTAGGCCGCTTGCACGGCCTCGGCGCCGACGTGGTGCGACACGCGCAGCCACGGATTCCTCGCATCGCCCACTGTGGCGATGAAGGCCTGCCAGGCGGCCACGAGGCGGCGGCCGAACTCGTCGGCGCCCCATTCGCCGGTGCGCTTCTTGATCTGCGCCGGTGCGAAGAACAGCGTGGCGCGCGGCCCCGAGAGGTTCTTGCCCGCGCCCTTTGCCGCGAGCTGCTCCAGGTGCGTGCCGCCGATCGAGCAGCTGTACTTCAGGTTCGCAAAGCGTTCGTGGACTGCGCTGCGCAGCGGCCCGTCGCCCGCGAAGTCGACGTAGACCAGTTCGGTGTCGGCCGCGAGCGTGTCGAGCGCGTCGTAGGTGAGCACGCGGTGGTAGCAGCCCAGGCTCTCGCAGAAGGCCACGTTGCCTGGCGAAGTGAGGCCGATCACCTCGATGCCCTCGCGCTGGTGCAGCTGGAACGCGGTGCCGTAGGCGGTCTTGCTCGATGCGCTCGACAGCAGCATGGTTTTTGCGCCGAAGAAGGCGTTGTCGGCCATGAAGTCGTCGATCAGCCACGAGGTGATGTAGAGCGGTCGCAGCAGCGCCTGGATGTCTTCAGTCTCGGCCGTGTAGAGCGGGTCGGCGTTGCAGCGGAAGTACTGGTTGTAGACGGCAGGCAGCGCGGTGCGGTGCGCTGCGCCATCGGTGAAGCGCTCGGCCGAGAGACGCTCGGGCCTCAGCACCGCGCCCGTCGCCATCGGCCAGTAACCATAGAGCCGCTCGCCCACGGCCACGCCCGGATGCAGCGACTGCACCACGCGCGCGAAGCCCCACACGGGGATGCAGCCCCAGGCGTCTTCGCCGGTCGGGAAGAACTGCCAGTAGCTCATCGCATCGCCGAACGCGGCGTAGGTGATGTTGTTCGAGGTGAGCGCGAACGCATCGATGCGCACGCGCACTTCGCCCTCGGCGAGCGGCTGGTCGACGGCGGTGTGCAGGCGCGTGGACGAGAGTTCGTCCTTCTGGATCAGCAGGCTGCTGGTGGTGCTCATGGTGTCTGTCTCCACACGAAGTTGGGATGGGCGGAACCGACGGCCACATTAGCCAAGCTTGATGAAACGCGCCATCGCGCCGCGGCCTGGCGCGTCGCGCGCGGGACATCGGAGGAGGCCGGCGAGTCCGCAAAAAGGAAAAGCGCCCCGGCGCGATGCCGGGACGCTTTTTTTCGCGCGCAGTGCGCCGGGGATCAGGCGATCGTCAGCTCGACGTCGATGTTGCCGCGCGTGGCGTTCGAGTACGGGCAGACCTGGTGCGCCGTGTCGACCAGCTTCTGCTTGGCTTCCGCATCGAGGCCCGGCAGCGTGATCGCGAGCTTCACCGCGATGCCGTAGGCCGCGCCGCCGTTCGTCGGGCCGAGCGAGACGCTCGAGTCGATCGCCACGTCGTCGGGCACCTTCACGCCGATCTTCGGGCCCACGGCCTTCATCGCGCCGATGAAGCAGGCGGCATAACCCACCGCGAACAGCTGCTCGGGGTTGGTGCCAGGCTTGCCCGAGCCGGGCGCGCTGAGCTTGACGTCGATGGCGCCGTCGCTGGACTTGCCCGCGCCTTCGCGGCCGCCGACGGTGTGGGCTTCGGCGGTGTAGAGAACCTTGTCGAGCTTGGTGGTCATGGTGATTCCTTGGGTGGGTGGTTGAAGGGAAGGGGACGAAAAAACCTGGGGGGACGGCCTGCGATGTCTCAGGCGGCCTTGCGGATGCGCTCGCGCAAACCCTGAATCTGCTGCGTGAGCGCGATGAGTTCGGGCACCGAGCACTGCGCGGCCGCCATGAGGCAGCCCGGCACGTTCGCAGCACGCGCCTTGAGCTTGCGACCCGCCGCCGTCAACGTGATGCGCACGCGGCGCTCGTCGGCCGCGTCGCGCAGCCGTGCGACGTAGCCGTTCGCCTCGAGGCGCTTGAGCAGCGGCGTGAGCGTGCCCGAATCGAGCGAGAGCCGCTCGCCGAGCTCGGACACCATGGGCCCGTCGTGCTCCCAGAGCGCGAGCATGACGAGGTACTGCGGGTAGGTGAGCTGCAGCTTCTCGAGCACCGGCTTGTAGAGCCGCGTCATGGCCAACGAGGCGGAATAGACGGCGAAGCAGAGCTGGTTGTCCAGCTTGAGCATGTCGTCGGTCGTGGCTTGCGGAGAGGGCATGGACTGAATTGTAGCGTGCAATTCAATTGTGTGCAATGTAATTGTTTGGGCCTCGTTTCGACAGCGAGCCACACGGGTTCGCTTATCGCGCGAAGCGCCTGCGCGTGAGCGCCAGCGCCACCCAGAACGACACCACCGCATAGACCACCAGCACGGCAGCATGCAGCATCCAGCCCTCGGGCCACCGGTCCATGAACAGCGGCCGCACGAGCGCCACCGCATTGGTCAGCGGCAGCCATGCCGCCACGGCCCGCACCGCTGAGGGCAGCTGCTCGAGCGGAAAGAACACGCCACTCAGGAACATCATCGGCGTCATGAACAGCGTGAAGTAGTAGGTGAAGAAGTCGTACCCCTTCGCCAGCGCATTGAAGATCAGCGCGATCGACGAGAAGGTGATGCCCGCACCGGCGAGCACCATCCAGGCCACCACGAGCTTGGGACTGTGGCTGATGCCGAGGCCGAGCATCACGAGCAGGATCGCGGTCACGGTGAAGATCGACTTGAACGCAGCCCAGAGCATCTCGGCCAGCACGATGTCGTCGAGCCCCACTGGCGCATTCATGATGCCGTCCCAGGTCTTCTGCACGTGCATGCGTGAGAAGGCCGAATACAGCGCTTCGAAGCTCGCGGCGTTCATGGCGCTCATGCAGATCGAGCCGCTCGCGAGAAAGAGGATGTACGGCACAGGGGTGCCGTCGACCGTCACCTGCCCCACGAGCGCGCCCATGCCGTAGCCGAAGGCCACGAGCCAGATCAGCGGTTCGGCGATGTTGCCGATCAGGCTCGGGATCGCGAGCTTGCGCCACACGAGCAGGTTGCGCAGGAACACCGGCCACCAGCGCAGCGAGAGTTCGGGTGGGCGCCAGGCCGAGGGGCTGGCGGGTGCCGCAGCGGTGGTCGTCGTGGTTGTTGTCGTCGTCGTCATGCCGGGCATTTCTTTCTTTCTCAGCCGTCTTCACGGATCTGGCGGCCCGTGAGCTTGAGGAACAGGTCTTCGAGGTTGGCCGGGCGGTGGAAGGTGCGCAGGCCGCCGTGCTGCGTGAGCGCGTCCAGCAGGCGGCGTGCATCCTGGGTGTAGAAGAACACGGTCTCGCCGCTCACCTCGATGCGCGCCGCGAGCGCCTTGAGCTCGGGCGCCTCGGCCAGCGGCAGCGCACCGTTGCCGTACACCTCGACCACGTCGGGCTCGAGGTGCGCCTCGATCAGGTCGCGCGGACGGCCTTCGGCGATCTTGCGGCCGTGGTCGAGCACCAGCAGCCGCGAGCACAGGCGCTCGGCCTCGTCCATGAAATGGGTGGTCAGCAGGATCGACTTGCCCTGCTGCAGCAGCACCTGCAGGCGCTCCCACATCAGGTGGCGCGCCTGCGGGTCGAGCCCGGTGGTGGGCTCGTCGAGCATCAGCAGCTTCGGGTCGTTGACCAATGCGCGCGCCAGCGAGAGGCGCCGCCGCATGCCGCCCGACAGCTCGCCGGGCTTGGCATCGGCCTTGTGCGCCAGCGCCGCGAACTCCAGCAGCTGCGGCACCCGCGCGCGGACCTCGGCCTTGCTGTAGCCGAAGTAGCGGCCGTAGACCACGAGGTTCTCGGCGCAGCTGAAGTCGGGGTCGAGCGTGTCGAACTGCGTCACCACGCCGAGCTGCGCCTTGATGGCGAGCGCGTCGCGCGGCATCTGCAGCCCCAGCGCCTCGATGCTGCCGCCGTCGGGCTCGGTGAGGCCCAGGCACATGCGGATGGTGGTGGTCTTGCCGGCACCGTTCGGGCCGATCACGCCGAGGCATTCGCCGGGTGCGATCTCGAACGAGAGATCGTCCACGACCGTGGTGCCGCCATAGCGTTTTTGCAGCTGGCTGGCCTTGAACAGGAAGGGCGGGAAGGTGGGGGGTGATGACGTCGGCACCCGAACATTCTGACGCAGCCATGCGGCAGGGCGGGGACGCCAGGGGCCCAAGACCCCTAAAGTCGAAAGCCTTCGAACTCCGCCTTCATCCAGTCGATGAACGCCCGCGTGCGGGCCGGCAGCAGGCGCGCATTCGGGTAGATCACGCTCACCGGCCGCGGCTGCGGCTCGTAGTCTTCGAGCACCAGCTGCAGCCGGCCCTGGGCGACGTGCGGCAGCACCTGGTAGGAGAAGAAAGTGCCGAAGCCCATGCCCGCGGCGCAGGCCTCGACGGCGGGCGCGAGATGGTTGAACTCGAGCCTGTGCTCGAGCGTGACACCGATGCGCCGGCCGCCGTCGTGAAAGGTCCATTGCGGCGGTGCGTCGATGCGCCCGCGCACGCAGGGCGCACCCGCAAGGTCGCGCGGATGCCGCGGCACGCCGTGGCGTGCGAGGAAGGCAGGGCTTGCCGCCACCACGCGTCGGATGGTGCCGAGCGGCTGCGCCACCAGCGACGAATCGTCGAGCGGGCTGATGCGGATCGCCACGTCGACGCCTTCCTCGAGCATGTTCACGGTGCGGTCGTGCAGCAGCACGCTGCAGCGCACTTTCTCGTGGCGCTGCATGAAGCGCGTGATGGCCGGCGCCACGTACATGTGGCCGAACAGCACGGGCGCCGCGATCGTGAGGTGCCCTGCCAGTTCGCGCGCCTCGGTGGTGAGCGCCCGGTCGGCGGCGTCGGCGGCCAGCAGCACCTCGCGCGCGCTCGCGAGGTAGCGGCGCCCTTCGTCGGTGAGCGACAGGCGGCGCGTGGTGCGGTGGAACAGGCGCACGCCGAGGTGCGCCTCGAGCGCGGCCAGCGCGCGCACCACCGCGGGCAGCGAGCTGCCGAGCGACTCGGCGGCGCGCGTGAGGCTGCCCTGGTCGGCGATCTGCACGAAGGCCTGCATGGCTTTGAGGCGGTCCATCGTGCGATTAGACCGGAAAACGCAGCAGTGAAATCCGGCAATGGGGATTCATTCATTCGGCGGAGTAACGAAGAATGCGGGCAACCCACAGCACTCCCAAGGATCTAGACATGAACACTCCCCACGCCAGCCACCCTGCCCAGCCAATCAAGCTATTCGGCACCCCGATCTCGGGCCATGTGCATCGGGTGCAGCTCTTCCTGTCGATGCTCGGCCTGCCGTTCGAGTTCGTCGCGGTCGACCTGCGCCAGAAAGCCCACCGCACGCCCGAGTTCCTGGCGCGCAATCCCTTCGGCCAGGTGCCGGTGATCGAGGACGGCGAGCTCACGCTCGCGGATTCGAATGCGATCCTGGTGTACCTCAACGAGCGCTATGCCAGCGATCCGGCGCGCTGGATGCCGCGCGATCCGCTCGGCGCGGCGCGTGTGCAGCGCTGGTTCTCGGTGGCCGCCGGCCCACTGGCCTACGGCCCGGCCGCGGCGCGCGTGATGGCGCTGTTCAACCTGCCCGCCGATCCGGCCGAGACCGTGTCGCGCTCGCACCTGCTGCTGGCCGTGATGGAAATGCACCTCGAGCGCGAGCCCTTCCTGGCCGGCGCCTCGGCCACGCTCGCGGACCTGGCGAACTACGCCTATGTGGCGCATGCGCCCGAAGGCAGCGTGTCGCTCGACCCGTACCCGCGCCTGCGCGAATGGCTGGCGCGCATCGAGGCGCTGCAGGGCTTCGTGCCGATGGTGCGCACGCCCGTCGGACTGGCCGCGGCCGCATGATCGCCGCGCCGTTCCATGCGGGCGAGCGCGCGCTGCAGGCGCGTGCCGGCGCGCGCGAGCTCATGGCGGCGGCCGGACCGCGCGTGATCCGCGACTTCATGCCCGAGCAGCACCGCGCGTTCTTCGCGCAACTGCCGTTCCTGCTGGTCGGCAGCCTCGACGCCGAAGGTCAGCCCTGGGCCAGCGCGCTCGCGGCGCCGCCCGGCTTTGCGCATTCGCCCAATCCCGCGCACCTTCGCATCGATGCGCTGCCGGCGCCCGGCGATCCGCTGGCCGGCCAGCTGGCACCCGGTGCGTCGCTCGGCCTGCTCGGAATCGAGCCGCACACGCGGCGGCGCAACCGCATGAACGGCGTCGTCGAGGCGGCGGACAGCACCGGCCTCACGGTGGCGGTGCAGCAGAGCTTTGGCAACTGCCCCAAGTACATCCAGGCGCGCGAGCCGCTGTTCGTGCAGGACGGTGGCACCGCCGCTGCACCCGCCGAGCGGCGCGACAGCCTCGATGCGGCGGCACGGCGGCTGATCGCCCGCGCCGACACGCTGTTCATCGCTTCGGCGTTGCCGCCGCAGGCCTGGGACGACGACGCGGCGTCGCCCGCGGCGCAGGGCGTGGACGTGTCGCACCGCGGCGGGCGTCCGGGCTTCGTGCGCGTCGATGCCGGCGGCACGCTCACGGTGCCCGACTTCGTCGGCAACCGCTTCTTCAACACGCTCGGCAATCTGGCGGTGCATTCGCGCGCGGGACTGCTGTTCATCGATTTCGAGACCGGCGAACTGCTGCACCTGGCGGCCAGCGCCGAGATCGTCTGGGACGGACCCGAGGTCGCGGCCTTCGAGGGCGCCGAGCGGCTGCTGCGCCTGCGCGTCGACACGCTGCTGCGCCGCCCCGGTGCGCTGCCCCTTCGCTGGGGCGCAGCGGAACTGTCGCCGCACCTGGCGCACACCGGCCAGTGGGCTGCGGCCTGACTCAATCGAAGACCGGAATCCGCGCATTCGCCGAAGGACGGTAGTGCCAGCCGCGCGCGTGCAGCGCATCGAGGTCGACCCCGCGCGCGAGCAGCGCCTCCAGCCCCGCGGCCGCGAGCGTGCAGGCGAGTGCCTGGCCCGGGCAGGCGTGCGCGCCGTGCCCGAAGCCCAGCAGGCGCCGCGCGGGGCGCACCGGCATGAAGTGGTCGGGATCGGGGTTGAGCGCCGGATCGCGGTTCGCTGCGCCCAGCACGAGCAGCACAGCATCATCCGCGGCCAGCGGCACGCCCGCGATGCGCACCGGCGCCACGACGAAACGCCGCGTGTTCTGCACCGGCGCGTCGTGCCGGGCGGTTTCCTCGACGACGCCTTTTAGACCATTGTGGGTGCGCGCGGCCTCCCCCGCGCCCGGCTCGCGCGCAAGGGCCGCGAGGCTGTTGCCCAGCAGCCCGGCCGTGGCGTCGCAGGTCTGCGACAGCAGCCCGACGAGATTGGCCAGCAGCGCGCGGGGCATGTTCGCGCCCGCTGCGGCTTCGGCGCGCACAGCTGCCAGCAGCGTCGCCTCGCGCGGTGGTGTGCCGGCGCACAGCGCCTCGAAACGCGACATCAGCGCGGCGGCCGCGTCGCTGGCCCGCGCCAGTTGCGGCGCGCTGGACAAGGGCGACAGGCAGGCGACGAAATCACGCATCCACGCCTCGACCTGCGGCAGCGCGGCCGGCGCGAAGCCCAGCAGATGCGCCACCGCCTGCACCGGCATCGCGAACAGCAGGTCCGCGAGCGGGCGCTCGGGCACACGGCGCGCCACATCGAGCGCCGCCGCATGCGCGGCCCGGAGGTCCAGCCCCGCCAGCGCGCGCTGCAGCGCCGGCTTGTGTGCAGTGTGCGCGGCGCCGTCGTTCATGCGCACCAGCTGCGCGAACACTTCGCCCGCCGAGCTGCCGGCGATCGCGCGCGGCACGGGCTCGCCTTGGGGGCGCACGCGCAGCGCGTCGTGCGCGAGCAGCAGCGACTCGACGACCTCGGCCCGGCTCGCGACCCAGAGCCGCAACGTCGCATGCCATGCGAGCGGCGGCCCGGCGCGAAGTTGTGCGTAGTACGGGTACGGATCGGCATGCGTGACCGCCGCGACGGGATCGATTGGGATGCCGAGTGAAGAAGCAGGGTGGGGCGTCATCACCGCAGTGTGCGTGCGGGGCCGCCGCGACACTTCGGCCGTGAACGAAGCGTGCATGCAGCGGCGCCTTAGGATGCGGGCATGCGCAAGACTCCCGTCACCGCCTCATCCGCCACCTCGTCCGCTGCCGCGGACCCGTCCGAGAGCGCGGACCTGCAGCTCGCCCGCCTCGCCGGCGCCATCGCCGAGCCCGCGCGCGCCCGCATGCTGGGCTGCCTGATGGACGGCCATGCGCGCACTGCGACCGAACTCGCGGCCGTGGCCGAGGTGGCGGCCTCCACCGCGAGCGCGCACCTGGCGCGGCTGCGCGACGAGCGGCTGGTCGAACTGCTGGTGCAGGGCAGGCACCGCTACTTCCGCCTGGCGGGCGAGTCCGTGGCCGCGGCGCTCGAAAGCCTCATGGTGCTGGCCGGCGCGCCGTATGCCGGGCCATCTGCCGTGTTCACGCCGAGCACGCCGAACCGCCTGCGCGCCGCGCGCACCTGCTACGACCACATGGCCGGCTCCGCGGGCGTGGCGCTGCACGACCGGCTGCATGCGCAGGGCTGGCTCAGCGGGTTGGCGAGCGGGTCGTACGAACTCACGACCGAAGGCGCAGTCGCGCTCGAGAGCCTGGGCCTGGAAGTCGATGCCGTGCGGCGCTCGCGGCGCCGCTTTGCCTGCGCCTGCCTCGACTGGAGCGAGCGCCGCCCGCACCTGGGCGGCGCGCTCGGCGCGGCCTGGCTTCAGCTGTCGCTGCGCCGCGGCTGGGTGCGCCAGGCGCTCGACGGTCGCGCGCTCACGCTGACCGCGAAGGCGCAGCGCGAGATGCCCGAGCTGTTCGGCTGATGCCTTCGGCTTACTGGAACGCGACCTCGGCGAAGCTGCGCAGCTTGCGGCTGTGCAGCCGGGTCGAGCCCTGCTGGCGAAGGATGCCGATGGCCCGCATGCCGATGCGCAGGTGCTGCTCCACGCGCTCGCGATAGAAGTGGTTGGCCATGCCCGGCAGCTTGATCTCGCCGTGCAGCGGCTTGTCGCTCACGCACAGCAGGGTGCCGTAGGGCACGCGAAAGCGAAAACCGTTGGCCGCGATGGTGGCGCTTTCCATGTCGAGCGCCACCGCCCGGCTCTGGCTGAAGCGGCGCTGCGGCTGGTTCCCGGGCAGCAGTTCCCAGTTGCGGTTGTCGGTGCTCGCGACGGTGCCGGTGCGCATGATCTTCTTCAGGTCGGGGCCTTCGTAGCGCGTGACGTCGGCCACCGCCTTCTCGAGCGCCAGCTGGATCTCGGAGAGCGCCGGGATCGGCACCCACAGCGGCAGTTCCTCGTCGAGCACATGGTCCTCGCGCACGTAGGCATGCGCGAGCACGTAGTCGCCGAGCTGCTGCGCATTGCGCAGGCCCGCGCAGTGGCCGAGCATCATCCAGGCGTGCGGACGCAGCACCGCGATGTGGTCGGTGATCGTCTTGGCATTGGCCGGGCCGACGCCGATGTTCACCATGCTGATGCCGCTGCGGTCCTCGCGCACCAGGTGGTAGGCCGGCATCTGCGGCAGCCGCGCCGGCGCGGTGCCCTGGCTGCCGTCGAGCAGCGCGGCGTAGTTGGCGCTGGCGCCCGCGGCCAGGCCGCGGCGCCGCGTGACCACGTTGCCGGGCTCGATGAAGGCGACGTACTCGCTCTTCTCGTCGGCCATGGCCTCGTGGCCGAGGCGCACGAATTCGTCGATGTAGAACTGGTAGTTGGTGAACAGCACGAAGTTCTGGAACCACTCGGGCGCGGTGCCCGTGTAGTGGCGCAGCCGGTGCAGCGAATAGTCGACCCGCGCCGCGGTGAACAGCGACAGCGGCTGCGCCTCGCCGGGCTGCGCCTCGTAGGTGCCGTTGGCGATGCCGTCGTCCATCACGCCGAGGTCGGGCAGGTCGAACACGTCGCGCATCAGCGCGCGGCGCTCGTCGCTCATCGTGCCTTCGATGTGGTCGTTCTCGGCGAACGAGAAATGGATCGGGATCGGCTGGGTGCTGGTGCCGACCTCGAGCTCGACCTGGTGGTTCTCGAGCAGCAGCCGGAACTGGTCGAGGTAGTAGCGCGAGAACAGGTCGGGGCGCGTCAGCGTGGTCTCGTAGCGGCCCGGACCGGCGACGAAGCCGTAGCTCAGGCCCGCGTTGGCCGGCGGGGTGTGCCGCGTCACGGTGTGCGTGTGCACCCGCACATACGGGTAGCAGGCCCGCACCCGGCCCGGCAGCGCCTCGCCGGCCACGAAGCGCAGCATCGACTCGCGCAGGTGCGCGAGTCCGCCCTGGTAGATGGCCTTGACCTGTTCGAGGGCGGCGGCGGCGTCGGTGAAGCGGGCGGGGGCGACAAAAGTGGGCATGTAGGGCATGGCGGCATTGTGCAATGCGCGCGCGACGGGCGCTCGCTGCGGTTACCCTCCGCGGGTTGCTCCCGGCATGGAAAGGCAGGCAGATGAAGGTTGCGGTCATGGGCGCCGGCGCGGTCGGCTGCTATTACGGCGCGATGCTCGCGCGCGCGGGCCACGCGGTGGTGCTGATCGGCCGCGCGTCGCACGTGGAGGCGGTACGTGCCCACGGCCTGCGGCTTGAAACGAAAGCCTTCGACGAGCAGGTGCGGCTCGATGCGAGCACCGCACCGGCGGCGGTGCAGGGCGCCGACGTGGTGCTGTTCTGCGTCAAGTCGGCCGACACCGAGGCCGCCGCCGCCGAGCTGCGGCCGCACCTCTCGCCCGGCGCGCTGGTGCTGACGCTGCAGAACGGCGTCGACAACGATGCCCGCGTGCGCGCCGCGCTCGCCTGCGAGGTGGCCGCTGCCGTGGTCTACGTGGCGACCGAGATGGCTGGGCCCGGCCATGTGCGCCACCATGGCCGCGGCGAGCTGGTGATCGCGCCGTCGTCCAGGAGCGTCGAAGTTGCTGCGAAATTGATCGCCGCGGGCGTGCCCACGCAGGTCTCGGGCGACGTGCTCGGCGCGCTGTGGGCCAAGCTGGTGCTCAACTGCGCCTACAACGCGCTGTCGGCGGTGTCGCAGCTGCCCTATGGCGAGCTCGTGAACGGCGAGGGCGTGGCCGACGTGATCCGCGACGTGGTCGCCGAATGCCTGGCGGTGGCCCGTGCCGACGGCGTGGTGGTGCCGGGCGACACCGATGCGGCGCTGCGCGGCATTGCGCAGTCGATGCCGTCGCAGTCGTCGTCCACCGCGCAGGACCTGGCGCGCGGCAAGCCGACCGAGATCGACCACTTGAACGGCTTCATCGTGCGCCGCGGCGAGGCGCTCGGTATTCCCACGCCCGCCAACCGCGTGCTGCTCGTGATGGTGAAGCTGCTCGAAGGCAAGCAGCGGCCGCACACGGGTCGCTAACCCGGCATCGGCTCGCGCATCGTCACGAACTCCTCCGCCGCGGTCGGGTGGATGCCGATCGTGCTGTCGAACATCGCCTTGGTGGCACCCGCGCGCATGGCCACTGCGAAGCCCTGCACGATCTCGCCCGCGTCGGCACCCACCATGTGCAGGCCGACCACGCGGTCGCTCGCCTTGTCGACCACCAGCTTCATGAAGGTGCGCTCGCTGCGGCCCGAGAGCGTGTGGCGCAGCGACTTGAACTCGCTCGAGAAAACGGTGACCTCGCCGAACTTCACGCGCGCGCCAGCCTCGGTGTAGCCGCAGATGCCGATGTTCGGATGGGTGAACACGGCGGTCGGGATGTAGTCGTAGTCGAGTTTGCGCCGCCCCTGACCGAACAGCGCATCGACCACCACCATGGCCTCGGCGAGTGCCACCGGCGTGAGCGGCACGCGCGTGGAGACGTCGCCGACCGCGTAGATCGACGGAACCGAGCTGCGGTAGTGCGCATCGACCTCGATCGCGCCGTGTTCGCCGAGCGCCACGCCAGCGGCTTCTAGCCCGAGCGCCTGGGTGTTCGGCACGCGGCCGGTGGCGAAGAGCACGGTGTCGGCCTCGATCTCCTGGCCGCGCGCCAGCGTGACGACGACGCCGCCATCCGGTGCCCGCGCGATCGAGGCGGCCTCGCTGTTCAGGCGCACGTCCACGCCGGCCTTGCCCATCTCTTGCGCGACGAACTGGCGCACGTCGTCGTCGAAACCGGTGAGCAGGTGCGCGCGCCGGTGCAACTGCGTGACCTGGGCGCCGAGGCCGTTGAAGATCGAGGCGAATTCGCACGCGATGTAGCCGCCGCCGACCACCAGCAGCCGCTTCGGAAAAGGCTCGAGGTCGAACATGTCGTCGGAGGTGGCGGCCAGCGCGCGGCCCGGGATGTCGGGCACGAAGGGCGTGCCGCCGGTGGCCACCAGCAGGTGGCGTGCGGTGTGGCGCCGGCCGTCGACCTCGACCGTGTGGGGGTCGACGAGTTGCGCCCAGCCGGTGATGAGGCGCACGCCCGCGTTCTTCAGCAGCGCGGCATACACGCCGTTGAGCCGGGTGATCTCGCCGGCACGCTGCGCCTTCAGGTGTCCCCAGTCGAAGCGCGGCGCCGCCGGCAGCGTCCAGCCATAGCCTTCGGCTTCCTCGAACGACTCGGCGTAGCCGGCCGCGTAGCTGTAGAGCTTCTTCGGGATGCAGCCCACGTTGACGCAGGTGCCGCCGAGCGCGGCGGCCTCGGCCAGTGCGACGCGCGCACCCAGCTGCGCGGCCATGCGCGCGGCGCGGACACCGCCGCTGCCGCCGCCGATGACGAAAAGATCGAAGTCGAATGTGGCCATGGAAAGACGCTCCTTGCTGCCGACTGTAGCCGGCGGCTGGGGGCGTCGGTCGCGCGGGGCTGCGAACTCAGCGGTCGGGCGAGGTCATGAGACGGCGGCGCTCGTCGCTGCTTCGGCCCGGTGCCACCGGTTGCGGCTGCGGTGGCTGTACCCCGGGTGCGATGAAGCCGCGCTGCTGCTGCATCGCGCGAACCTGGGCTTCCTGCGCCTGGCGCATCGCGTTCTGCTGGGCTTGTTGCTGTGCCTGGAGCTGCTGCTGCGCCTGCACCGCGCGCTGCTGCGCCTGCTGCTGCTGGCGTTGCATCTGCTGTTGCGCCAGCGCCTGCTGTTGCGCGGCGCGCTGTTGCTGCTGCAGCACCTGCTGCTGTTGCTGTTGCTGTTGCTGCCGCTGAGCCTGCACCTGTTGTTGTTGCTGCTGCTGCAGTTGCTGGCGCTGCTGCCAGTCCTGCTGCTGGCGCCCCTGTTCGCGCTGCCACTCCATCTGCTTGCGCTGCTGCGGGAGCGGCTGCTGCTGCTGCACCTGCAACTGCTGGGACTGCTGCATCTGCCGGGCCTGCCGCGCCTGCTCGAAGCGCCGCTCCTGCTGCTCGCGCTGCATGAGCTGCGAGGGCGGCGCCACCGCGGCCGGCCGGCCGAAGCCGGCGCCGAAGTTGGTCAGCGGCACGCCGGGCATCGGCACCACCGGTCCGCGCATGAAGCGGTCGTCGGGCTGCCGCACCAGGTCGCGCCGGCCGAAGGCGCCGCGGCCGAAGCGCTCGGCCGGCAGCACGCTGACAGCGCCCGGCATCTGCTGGTTGGCATAGAGGCCGCTGCGCAGCTCGGCCTGCCGATCGCGCGAGGCCGCCATGCGGTTCACGCGGTCGATGTAGCCGGGGCTTGCACGGTAGCCGGGACGCCACGCTTCGCCGGGTGCGAGCGGGAACCAGCCCACGTCGCTGCGACCGTCGACAAAGCCGACCAGCGCAGGCGAATACACGGGCCGCGCCGTCGAGCGGCCCGGCACCCAGGCCCAGCGCGGGCCCACGCGGGTCCAGCGGCCGTAGTGGAACGGCGCGAAACCCCAGGGCGCCGCATCGACCCAGGTCAGGCCCCAGGGTGCGATGTTGACCCACTGTCCGTCGCGATAGGGCGCCCAGTCGGCATCGACACTGCGCGGGAACCAGACGGCGCCGTGGCCGGGGTCGTTCTGCCAGTCGCCGTAGGCGTCGAGCTGCTGGTAGCCGACCACCTCGCGCGATACATAGCGCGCCGAGACCGACTGGTCTTCCAAGCGGTTGCGCTCGGCCACCCATGCGTCGAAGCTGGCGTTCGGGGGCGGTGCGCCGCCGCTGGTCTGGAGGTTGCGGCCCGAGACGGTGAGTTGCTGGCGTGCGTCGAGCCGTTGCGATTCGCCGTTCTCGCCGTAGAGCGTGGCGCGGCCCGAGGCGACCGCGATCCAGGTGCTGTCGGCGTCGGGGTTGGCCGAGATGCGGTACTCGCCCGGCGCGTCGATCACCACCGCGAGGTTGCCGGTGTCGATCTCGAAGCGCTGGCCGGCGATGTCGTCGCGCACGCGCAGCTGCAGCTCGCCCTGGTTCGCGGTCAGGCGCACGGTGTCGTCGTCGAGCTCGGAGAATTCCACGTGCGACTGGCCGTCCATGCGCAGCGTCGTCGAGCCGATGTGGACCTCGGCGCGCGCGGCACGGTCGGTCCAGATTCGGTCGCCGGTGGTCAGGGGGCGGTTCGGCTGCGCGTCGTACCAGCGCTCGTCGCCGGCCGGCGCGAAGCTCACGCTGCCTTGCTGCTGGGTGAGGCGCGCCACGCGGCCTGGCGGGTCTTGCTGCGCGGTGGCGGCCGCGCCGAGGCACAGCAGCGCAAGGCCGAGCAGCCATCGGTGCAGCGGGCGTTGAGAAAGAAGGGGAAGAGGGGAGCAGCCGGAGCGGTTCATTGGGATGTCTCTGGTGGGCCGGACGGGCACCGGCGGATTCTGTTGCAACGCGCGAGAATCCGCCGGCGCCGTCAGCGCAAGCCGACTGCTTGGTGAAGCGCAGGTACATTCGGCAACCGCATGTAATGCGGACCACCGAATGGCCTGCTTACTTGTACAGCAGCTGCGGCAGCCAGAGCCCGATCTGCGGCCAGATGTAGAGCAGCACGATCGCAAGGATCTGGATGCCCATGAACGGCAGCATGCCCAGGAAGATCTGGTTCAGCGTGACGTGCGGCGGGCTCACGCCCTTGAGGTAGAAGGCCGCCATCGCCACCGGCGGCGACAGGAACGCGGTCTGCAGGTTCATCGCCACCAAGAGGCCGAAGAACAGCGGATCGACGCCGAAGTTGTCGAGCAGCGGGATGAAGATCGGCATGAAGATCACGATGATCTCGGTCCATTCGAGCGGCCAGCCCAGCAGGAAGATGATGACCTGGCTCAGCACCAGGAACTGCACCTTCGTGAGGTTCATGCCGAGCACCCATTCCTCGACCAGCGCCTGTCCGCCAAGCAGCGCGAACGCGGCCGAGAAGATGGCCGAGCCGACGAACAGCCAGCACACCATGGCCGAGGTCTTGGCCGTGAGGAACACCGATTCCTTGAGCACCGCAAGGTTGAGCCGCCGGTAGGCCGCGGCCAGCAGCATGCCGCCGAGCGCGCCCATCGCGGCCGCCTCGGTGGGCGTGGCAAGGCCGAGCACGATCGAGCCGAGCACCGAGAGGATCAGCAGCACCAGCGGGAAGAACGAGCCCAGCAGCATCTTGAAGATCTCGAGCCGCGCGAAGCTCAGGAACAGGTAGAACAGCGTGGTGAGCGCGCCGAAGATGGCGAACATGGCCCACCACCAGGTGGGCGCGGGGCGCACCGAGGCACCCTCGGCCGGCTGTGCTTCGGCCGCGGCCGCAGCGGCGGGTGCCGGCGGCGGCGCAGCGGCACCGGGCGGCTCCGCGAGCGGCGCCGAAGCTGCGGGTGCCTCGGCCGAAGGCGGCTCCTGCAGTCCGCCTTCGGTCGGCGGCTCTTGGAGGCCGCCGTCCGTGGGCGGTTCCTGCAGCCCGCCCGCGGTCGCCTCTTCCGGCGCATTGCTGCCGCGCGTGGCGCCGATCTCCTGGATCTCGTAGCGCTCCTCGGCTTCGACCGTGGTCACGGCCTTGTAGCTGAAACCGGCGAACAGCAGGAACAGCACCCCGGGCAGCACGACGATGCAGAGCTGCCGCAGGATGTGCGAGAACGGTACCTCGGCATTGCGCCGGCCCTTCAGCAGCCCGACCACCGCATGGGCGGCGGGGCTGTCGGCCAGGCGCTGCGACAGCGGTGGCAGAGGCACCGCGCGTTCCGCCATCGACAGCGGCGGCGCCCACTGCGGCTTGAGCCATGCGATGAGAATCACGTACAGCACGTAGAGCGTCGCGAGCATCAGCCCCGGAAAGAATGCGCCGGCATAGAGCTGTACCACCGAGACGCCGGCCGTCGCGCCGTAGACGATCAGCAGCACCGACGGCGGGATCAGGATGCCGAGGCAGCCGCCCGCCGTGATGGCGCCCGCGGCCAGCGGCACGCTGTAGCCGGCGCGCAGCATCGATGGCAGCGCGAGCAGGCCCATCAGCGTGACGACCGCGCCGACGATGCCGGTCGCCGTGGCGAAGATGGTGCAGGTGACCAGCGTCGCTACCGCGAGCGCACCCGGCAGCCGCGCGAGCGCGAGGTGCAGGCTCTTGAAGAGCGACTCGATGAGGTTCGCTCGCTCGACCAGGTAGCCCATGAAGACGAACAGCGGCACCGCGATCAGCACGTCGTTGGCCATGGTCTTGTAGGCCGACTGCACCATCAGGTCGAGCGTGCGGTGCCAGTCGCGGTCGTAGGCCAGCCAGGTGAAGAGCATGCCCATGCCCATCAGCGTGAAGGCGGTGGGAAAGCCCAGCATGATCGCCACCACCACGAGCGAGAGCATCAGAAGGCCCAGGTGGCCGTCGGTGATGGTGTCGACGCTCAGCAGCATCGCGGCCGCGCCGATGACAATCAGCGCCATGAACGTGAGGCCGAACCAGAGTTCGCGGCGGATCGTCATCGCGCACCCTCCCTGGCCGCCACCACGCGGTCGAGCGCGGCGATGTCCTCGTCCTTCACGTGCACCATCTGTTTGAGCTTGTCGACGTCGACCTCTTCAACGTCGGCCTCACGCGAGGGCCAGGCGCCGGTCTGCAGGCACAGCACGCAGCGGATGATCTCGACCAGCCCCTGCAGCAGCAGCGTGAAGCCCGCGAGCGGAATGACGAACTTGAATGGATAGAGCGGCAGCGGATCGGCCGAGAAGGTCTGCTCGCGGATGGCGAGCGACTCGCCCGCGTAGATCCAGCCGGCCCAGGTCAGTGCCACGATGCCGGGCAGGAAGAAAACGATGTAGAGCACCAGGTCGAACAGCGCCTGCGTGCGGGGGCGAAAGAATCCGTAGAGCACGTCGCCGCGCACATGGCCGTTCTTCGACAGCGTGTAGGCGCCCGCGGTCATGAACATGGTGCCGTACAGCATGATCTGCATGTCGAGCACCCAGGCATGCGGATGGTTCAGCACGTAGCGTGAGAACACCTCCCAGCTGATCAGGAGCGTGAGCAACAGCGCACACCAGGCGAAGGTCTTGCCGACCCAGGTCGAGAAGCGATCGACGGCCAACAGGAAAGATTGCATCGAGAAGAACTCCTGGCTGCGGCCGGCGCAGCATGGATGTGCATGAAACAGGGAGGGCACCGTGCGGTGCCCTCGGGGTCAACGACGGATCGCGTTCAGGATTTTTTCGCCTTGGCGCCGAAGTAGTGGTTGTAGGCCATCTTGAAATCGACCGTGTAGTCGTTCTGCCACTGGCCGGCGCGTTCCGCGAAGGCTTTCTGCGAGTCGAGCACCTTCTTGAACATCGGGTTCTCCTCGGCCTTCTTGGCGATGGTCTTGTCCCACGAGGCGAGCTGCGCGCGCAGGATGGCATCGGGCGTCTTGTAGAACTTGACGCCGGCCTTCTTGAGTTCGATGTAGTCCTGCGAATTGCGCTGGATGGCCTTCCAGCTCATGTCGGCGCTCGCCGCCTGCACCGCGTAGTCGATCATCGACTTGAGCTCGGCCGGCAGCGCCGCGAGCTTGCCCTTGTTGAACAGGATCTCGAACTGCTCGCCCGACTGGTGGAAGCTTTGCAGCATGCAGTTCTTCGCCACGTCGGGAAAGCCCAGCACGCGGTCGCTCGAGGCGTTGTTGAACTCGGCCGCATCGATCAGGCCGCGGTCGAGCGCCGGCACGATCTCGCCGCCCGGCAGCGGGTTGACGGCGGTGCCCATGTCGGTGAACACGTCCACCGCCAGGCCGACGGTGCGGAACTTCAGGCCCTTCATGTCCTCGGCGCGCGCCACTGGCTTCTTGAACCAGCCGAGCGGCTGTGTTGGCATGGGGCCGTACAGGTACGACACCACGTCGAGGTTCAGGCTCTTGTAGATCTCATCGATCAGCGCCTTGCCGCCGCCGTAGTTGTGCCAGGCCAGGATCATGTTGGCGTCCATGCCATAGGTCGGTCCCGATCCCCAGAGCGCGAGCGCCGAGTTCTTGCCGTACCAGTAGGCAACCACGCCATGGCCGCCGTCGAGCGTGCCCTTGGCCACCGCGTCGAGCAATTGGAACGCGGGCACCACCGAGCCGGCAGGCAGGACCTCGATCTTCAGCCGGTTGCCGGCCATGTCGTTGACCTTCTTGGCGAAGTCCTGCGCATATTCGTGGAAGATGTCCTTCGCGGGCCAGGTGCTCTGGAAACGCAGCGAAGTGGTCTGCGCCATGCTGACCATCGGCGCCGACATCGCGCCCGCGGCCACGGCCGCGCCCTTGAGAAGATTGCGGCGGCGAGGCGATTTGCTGTCTGTCATGTGGTTGTCTCCATGTAGATTCGTTCTGGAAAATCCAGACCCCCATCTTTTGTGTGACATGTAAGCGAGACAAACAGGGTTTTCACGAACGGGTGAGCAATTGAGGGGACCACGCTGCGGGTAACCCCTGCCGAACGAAAGGATGCAGAAATGAGTGAACCGAATGGGGAAAGGCGCGCGGCGAAGCCCGCCGAGGGCTATGCGGGCGACGTCACGCCCGCGCAGGCGGCGCAATGGATGGCGAGCGGCGAGGCCGTGATGGTCGACGTGCGCAGCGACGCCGAGCGCGAATGGGTCGGCTTCGTCCCCGGCGCGATGCCGGTGGCCTGGAAGCAATGGCCGGGCATGGCGATGAACCCCGGCTTCGACGAGGGCGTGCGCGCCGCGGCCGAAGGCGGCAAGCGGCTCGTGCTGCTGTGCCGCAGCGGCGTGCGCTCGGTCGCCGCTGCGAAGCGCGCCACCGAACTGGGGCTGGAGGCCTACAACATCCTCGAGGGATTCGAGGGCAATCCCGACGAGAACGGACATCGCGGGCATTTGGGCGGCTGGCGCATGCGCGGGCTGCCGTGGCGGCAGAACTAGCCGCCAACCCACAAAAAAAGGCCCGCCGGTGCCGGCGGGCCTTTTTGCCATGTCGCTGCGACCTGAAGGCGGATCACTGAAGCGGCGGAATGCGCAGCTTCTGGCCCGGATAGATCTTGTCGGGATGGCTCAGCATCGGCTTGTTGGCCTCGAAGATCTGGTTGTACTTGTTGGCATCGCCGTAGTACTTCTTCGAGATGGCCGAGAGCGTGTCGCCCTTGACCACGTCGTGGTACTGGGCCGGCGGGGCGGGCGGCGCGGCGAGGTTGTTCTCGACGCTCGTGACGTTGGCCACGTTGCCCGCGGCGAGCGCGGCCTTCTCGCTGGCTTCCTGCGAAGGCGCCTTGCCTGCAAGGGTGACCACGCCGCTGCTCGCGGTGTAGGTCACTGCGAGTTCGCTGAGGCCGAGGTTCTGCGTCTCGATGTAGGTCTTGATGGCGGCAGCGGCGGCCTGGTTGGCGTCGGGGCCCTCGGGTGCGGCGGCATGTGCCGACGATCCTCCGAACAGCTTTTCCCCGGCTTCCTTGATGAAACTCAGCAAACCCATGATTTTCTCCTTGCGGCCTGGTTGGATGGAATCGCGAATGTACCGGTGAAACGTGGCAGCCGCGAGTAGGCCCGTGCCGCGTATGGGACTGTCAGGCCAGCCGGACTAACAACAAAGTCGCAATAATGCCGCGCATGGCCTCCCCTTTCCTCGCGATCGACATCGGCAACACCCGCCTGAAATGGGCGCTCTACGATGCCGCGCTTCCGGGCGCTGCACTGCTCGCACATGGCGCCGAGTTCCTCGACCACATCGAGCGGCTGGCCGACGGCCCCTGGGCCGAACTGCCCGCGCCGGGCGCGATGCTCGGCTGCGTGGTGGCCGGCGATGCGGTGCGCCGCCGCGCCGAGGAGCAGGTAACCGAACGTTTTTTCGACTGCGTGCCGCGCTGGGTGGTCGCGAGCGCGGCCGAGGCCGGCATCGTCAACGGCTACGACCATCCGACCCGGCTCGGCGCCGATCGCTGGGTGGCGATGATCGGCGCGCGCCACCGCACGCTGGCCGCGGGGCCGGCCCGGCCGATGGTGGTGGTGCTGATCGGCACCGCGGTCACGGTCGAGGCGGTGGACGCGAGCGGCAGGTTCCTGGGCGGGTTGATCCTGCCGGGTCACGGCATCATGCTGCGCGCGCTCGAGTCGGGCACCGCCGGCCTGCACGTGCCGACCGGCGAAGTGCGCGAGTTCCCCACCAACACCAGCGACGCGCTGACCAGTGGCGGCACCTATGCGATCGCCGGCGCCGTCGAGCGCATGGTGCAGCATGTGCGCTCGCACTGCGGCACCGAGCCCGCCTGCTACATGACGGGTGGCGCGGGCTGGAAGATGGCGCCCGCGATGAACGGGCATTTCGAACTCGTCGACAGCCTCATCATGGACGGGCTGCTGGTCATCGCGCGCGAGCGCGACAGCAGCGCCTGACCGCGGCGCCGGACCTCAGCGCCCGCTGAAGCGCGCGGGACGGCGCTCGACGAAGGAACGCACCCCTTCGGCCGCGTCCTCGCTGTTGGAGAGCCGCTTCTGCGTCTCGATGAATTCCGCCACGGCCGCGAGCGGTCCCTGCTCGACCGCCTTGATCGCATTGAGCCGCGTCGCGACCACCGCGAGCGGTGCCTGCGCAGCAATGCGCTCGGCGATCGCCAGCGCCGCATCGAGTTCCTGTCCCGCGGGCACCACCTTCTGCACGAAATTGAGGCGATAGGCCTCGGCGCTGTCGAACTCATCGGCCGTGAGCAGGTGCAGCATCGCATTGCCCAGGCCCGCGCGTTCGGCCATGCGCAACGTGGCGCCGCCGGTGGCCATGATGCCGCGCTGCACTTCCATCTGCGAGAAGCGGCAGTTGTCGGCCGCCACCACGATGTCGGCGCCGAGCATCAGTTCGATGCCGACCGTGAAGCAGATGCCCTTGACCGCAACCACCATCGGCTTGGTGCGGCGGCGATAGCCCGCCAGCCCGAAGTCGTGCGGCTCGACCAGGCCCTGTGGAATCGCCTTCTCGCCGCGCTTCATGTATTCGGCGACCGCCGGCAGGTCGAGGCCGGCCGTGAAATGGTCGCCGAACGCATGCAGCACGCCCACGCGCAGTTCGGGGTCGTCGTCGAGCCGGGTGTAGGCCTCGGCCAGCTGCCGGAACATCGGCGGCGTCCAGCCATTGCGCTTGGCGGGCCGGTTGATGCCGATCAGCAGCACGTGGCCGATCACCTGGGTGTCGATGCAGCCTTCGGCGGGCGGGGTGGTGGGGGCGATGGTCATGGTGCGTGTCTCCTTGTCTGCCTTGTTCGTGCCTGCGCGCTCAGTACGTGTAGACGCCGCGCCCCGTCTTGCGGCCCAATTGCCCCGCCGCGACCATTTCCTTCAGCAGCGGGCAGGGGCGGTACTTCGAATCGCCGAACTGTTCGAGATAGACCTCCATCACGGCCAGGCAGACGTCGAGGCCGATCATGTCGGCCAGCGCGAGCGGCCCGATGGGCTGGTTGCAGCCGAGCTTCATGCCGGCGTCGATGTCTTCGGCGGTCGCGATGCCTTCGGACAGCACGAAGAAGGCCTCGTTGATCATCGGCACCAGGATGCGGTTGACCACGAAGCCCGGCGCGTTCTTCACCGTGATCGGCGACTTGCCGAGGCGCTCGGCGAGCGCCTTGACCGCGTCGTGCGTGGCGTCGCTCGTGAGGTAGCCGCGGATCAGCTCCACCAGCGCCATCATCGGCACCGGGTTGAAGAAGTGCATGCCGATGAAGCGGTCGGCGCGCGAGGTGGCGGCCGCGAGCTGTGTGATCGAGATCGACGAGGTGTTCGACGCGATGATCACTTCGGGCGCCAGCATCTCGTCGATCTGCTTCAGGATCTTGAGCTTGAGCGCGTGGTTCTCGGTGGCGGCCTCGATCACGAGCTGCGCGCCCTTCAGGTCTTCGTAGTTCGTCGAGCCCTTCACCAGCGCGAGCGCGGCCGCCTTCTGCCCGGCCGTGAGCTTTTCCTTCTTGATCAGCCGGTCGAGGCTGCCCGAGATCGTGGCCAGGCCCTTGTCGACCGCCGCCTGGGCGATGTCGACCATCACCACGTTGACGCCCGACACGGCGCAGGCCTGCGCGATGCCGTTGCCCATCGTTCCGGCGCCGATGATGCCGACAGTCTGGATAGCCATGAGAGAACTCCTTCAGGAAAGACGAAAAACAGAGAAAAAAGAGGGGGTGCGCGGTTGCGGCCGCGTCAGGTCTTCGATTGTGGATCAGCGCCCCGGCGGTGCCGTTGCCGCGTGTGACACGGCCGGCGCGGGTGGCTTACAGTGCGGCGGTCGTCTTTTTTTCTTCGCTTTTTTGTCCCTCTTCGAACCGACCATGACCACCCTCGGCACCCCTCTTTCCCCTTCCGCCACCCGCGTGATGCTGCTCGGCTCGGGCGAGCTCGGCAAGGAGGTGCTGATCGCCCTGCAGCGCCTCGGCGTCGAGACCATCGCCGTCGACCGCTACGAGAACGCGCCGGGCCACCAGGTGGCGCACCATGCGCGCACCATCACGATGAGCGACCCCGATCAGCTCAAGGCGCTGATCGAGGCCGAAAAACCACATCTCGTGGTGCCCGAGATCGAAGCCATCGCCACGCCGATGCTGCAGCAGCTCGAGGACGCGGGCGTGGTGCGCGTGATTCCCACGGCGCGCGCCGCGCGCCTCACGATGGACCGCGAAGGCATCCGCCGCCTTGCCGCCGAGACGCTGGGGGTGCCGACCAGCCCCTACAGGTTCTGCGACTCCCTGCCCGAACTGCAGGCCGCGATCGACGAGGGCATCGGTTATCCCTGCATCGTCAAGCCCGTGATGAGCAGCTCGGGCAAGGGCCAGAGCAAGATCGACGGCCCGGCCGACGTGCAGAAGGCCTGGGACTACGCCATGGCCGGCGGCCGCGTCAGCCATGGCCGCGTGATCGTCGAGGGCTTCATCGACTTCGACTACGAGATCACGCTGCTCACCGTGCGCGCCAAGGACGCGGCCGGCGCGGTGCAGACGCAGTTCTGCGAACCGATCGGCCATGTGCAGGTCAGCGGCGACTACGTCGAGAGCTGGCAGCCGCATCCGATGGCGCCAGCCGCGCTGCGGAAGGCACAGCAGATCGCCCAGGCCGTCACGGCCGACCTGGGCGGCCAGGGCCTGTTCGGTGTCGAGCTGTTCGTGAAGGGCGACGAAGTCTGGTTCAGCGAGGTGAGCCCGCGTCCGCACGACACCGGCATGGTCACCATGGCCACCCAGTGGCAGAACGAATTCGAGCTGCATGCGCGCGCGATCCTCGGACTTCCGGTGGACACCACGCTCAAGAGCCCGGGCGCGAGCGCGGTGATCTATGGCGGCGTCGATGCCGCGGGCATCGCGTTCGACGGCGTGGCCGAGGCGCTGCAGGTGCCCGGCAGCGATGTGCGGCTGTTCGGCAAGCCCGAGAGCTTCGCGAAGCGCCGCATGGGCGTGGCGCTGGCGCACGCGGCCGACGTGCAGACGGCACGCGCCAACGCCAAGGAAGCCGCCTCGCGCGTGAAGCCGCGCAAGGCCTGAACAACAACCGCTGCCCGATCGGAGCTTGCCATGCTGCATCCCCAGGCCCGCGCGCTGCTCGATTTGATCGCGGCGCGCGGCGTTCCGCCGACGCACACGCTCTCGCCCGCCGAGGCGCGGGCCGTCTATCTCGAGCGCCGTGCCGCCACGCAGCCGGCACCGCCGCCGGTCGCCGAGGTCCGCGCGCTCGCGGCCCAGGGGCCGCATGGCGCGATCCCGATGCGGCTCTACCGCCCGCTCGGTGCCGCTGCCGACGCGGCGCTGCCGGCGCTGGTGTACCTGCATGGCGGCGGCTGGGTCATCGGCGACCTGGACACGCACGACGTGCTGTGCCGCTCGCTGGCGAACGGCGCAGGCTGCGCGGTGCTGTCGGTCGACTATCGCCTCGGGCCCGAGCACCGCTTTCCGGCCGCCGTGGACGACGCCATCGCGGCCACGCGCTGGGTGCACGGCCAGGCGGCCTCGCTCGGTCTCGATGCCGCCCGCCTTGCGATCGGCGGCGACAGCGCGGGCGGCAACCTCGCGGCGGTGGTGGCGATCGCCGCGCGCGATGCCGGCGACCTGCCGCTTGCATTCCAGCTGCTGGTCTACCCGGCCACCGACATGCGCCGCGGCCATCCGTCGCACCAGGCGAACGGGCAGGGCTACCTGCTCACGACCGATTCGATGCGCTACTACCACGACCACTACATCGACGACGCCCGGCACGACACCGACTGGCGCGCGTCGCCGCTGCTGCACCCCGACCTGTCGCGCCTGCCGCCGGCGCTGGTGCTCACCGCCGGCTTCGATCCGCTGCGCGACGAAGGCATGGCCTATGCCGAGGCGCTCACCGCGGCCGGCAACCGCGCGGCGTACGTCTGCTTCGAGCGCCAGATCCATGGCTTCATCACCATGGGCAAGGTGCTCGACGAGGCGAACACCGCCGTCGCGCTGTGCTGCGCGGAACTGCGACGCGCATTCGAATCCGGCAACCCGAGCTCCTGAGGTGGCGCCATGCCCAACTACTGGCTGATGAAATCCGAGCCCGACGAGGTGTCGATCGACGATGCGCTCGCCGCGCCCGATGCCACCGTCGCGTGGACCGGCGTGCGCAATTACCAGGCACGCAACTTCATGCGCGATGGCATGCAGGTCGGCGACGGGGTGCTGTTCTATCACTCGAGCTGCCCCGAGCCCGGCATCGCAGGCCTTGCGCGCGTGGCCTCGGGCGTGAAGCCCGATCCCACGCAGTTCGATCCGAAGTCGCCGTACTACGACGCGGCCTCGAAGCCCGACGCACCGCGCTGGCTGCTGGTCGACGTGCAGGCCGTGCGCAAGACGCGGCTGCTGTCGCTGCCCGAGTTGCGCGCGAAGCCCGAACTCGCCGACATGGTGGTGCTGCGCAAGGGCAACCGGCTGTCGATCACGCCGGTGGAGCCGGCGCACTGGCGCATCGTCGAAAAGATGCTGGCCTGAATCAGGCCGCGCGCTGGAGGATGGGAAACAGCTTGCCGAGCCCGTCCGCCATCACCTCGACCGCGAGCGCCGCGAGGATCAGGCCCATGAGCCGGGTCATGATGTTGATGCCGGTCTTGCCGAGCACGCGCGCGATCGGCTGCGCGAGCGAGAAGGCCAGCGCCGTCGCGAGCGCCACCACCACGCCGTAGCCCACGAGCAGCGCGAGCTCCCACAGGCGCTGCGCCTTGTCGGCGTAGATCACCACCGTCGAGATCGTGGCGGGCCCGGTGAGCAGCGGAATCGTGAGCGGCACGACCGCGATCGATGCGCCCATCGAGGCCTTGACCTCGGTGGCCCGCAACTCCTCCACGTTGGTCTTGCTCTCGGCCGGCTTCGCATGGAGCATCGACAGCGAGCTCATGAGCAGCAGCAGGCCGCCGCCGACCTGGAAGCTCGCAATCGAGATGCCGAAGAACGACAGCAGCTGCAGCCCGAGCAGTGCGCTCACCGCGATCACCACGAAGGCGCTGAAGGCCGACATGCGCACCGTGTGGCGGCGCTGCGCATCGGAGTAGCCCTGCGTGTAGTGGATGAAGAAGGGCACGATGGCCAGCGGGTTGACGATGGCCACCAGCGTGACCAGCGGCTTGATCAAGTCCATCGATGTGCTCATGCCTACCTTCCCCCGGTCACGTCGAGCAGCGCCATGGTCGTGTAGCTGGCTTCGGGCGACAGCAGCCAGACGATGGCGTTGGCAATTTCCTCGGCGCTGCCGGTGCGCTGCATCGGCACGGTCGGCGCGAGTTCGGCGGCGCGTTCGGGCATGCCGCCCGAGGCGTGGATGTCGGTGTCGATCAGGCCGGGGCGGACCGCGTTGACGCGGATGCCCTCGGCCGCCACTTCCTTCGCGAGGCCGATCGTGAAGGTGTCGATCGCGCCCTTGCTCGCCGCATAGTCGACGTACTGGCCGGGCGAGCCGAGCCGCGCCGCGCCGCTCGAGACGTTGACGATGGCGCCGCCCGCGCCGCCGTGGCGCGGGCTCATGCGCCGCACCGCCTCGCGTGCGCAGACGAAGCTGCCGATCACGTTGATGCGGAACATGCGTTCGAGGCGCGCCACGCTCATTTCGTCGACGCGGGCGCGCATGTCGACCACGCCGGCATTGTTGACCAGCGCCGTGAGGCGGCCGAGTCGGGCGTCGATCTTCTCGAACATCGCGAGCACCTGGGCCTCGTCGCCCACGTCGGCCTGCACGGCGATGGCGGTGCCGCCGCCCGCGCGGACCGTGCGCACCACTTCGTCGGCGGCGAGCGAGTTGTGCGCGTAGTTGACCGCCACCGCATAACCGCGCCGTGCCGCGAGCAGCGCGGTGGCGGCGCCGATGCCGCGGCCGCCACCGGTGACCAAGAGTACCTGCTCCAAATCCGACCTCCTGCACAGAAACTGCGCGTCAGTTAAAACGGTTGGCTTGGATTACATCACCGAGGGCGAGCGCATGAGCCGTACAGTCGACTATTACTTTGCGCCGCAGAGTCCCTGGACCTACCTGGGCCACGCGCGCTTTGCCGCCATCGCTTCGGCCGCCGGCGCCACCGTGCGGGTGCGGCCGGTGGACCTGGGCAGCGTCTTTCCGATCTCGGGCGGGCTGCCGCTCGGCAAGCGCGCCCCGCAGCGACAGGCCTACCGCCTGGTCGAACTGGCGCGGTTCTCGCGGCACCTCGGGCTGCCGCTCAACCCCAAGCCCAAGTTCTTCCCGGTGGCGAGCGACGACGCGGCACGGGTCATCATCGCGGTCGACCTGCATGACGGCACCGAGGCCGCCATGCGCATGTGCGCAGCGGTGTTCGCGGCGGTGTGGGTGCAGGAGCGCAACATCGGCGACCCGAAGGTGCTCGAGGCGCTGATCGCGGAATGCGGGCTGCCGCCCAAGCGCTCGGAACAGTCGCAGAGCCAGACCGTGCAGGAGCGTTACGAGGCCTACACGCAGGAAGCCATCGACATTCAGGTGTTCGGCGCACCGAGCTATGTGATCGACGGCGAGATCTTCTGGGGCCAGGACCGGCTCGATTTCGTCGAGCGCGCGCTGCGCCCGTGACCGCGGCGCCAGCGGCCGCCGTCTTCTTCATCCACTTGCCATCAGGAGCATGACAACCATGGGCCAATTCATCGATCTCACCGCCAAGGACGGCTTCGCCTTTCCGGCCTACGTGGCCGAACCCGCGGGCACGCCGCGCGGCGCGATCGTCGTGCTGCAGGAGATCTTCGGCGTCAATTCGCACATCCGGTCGGTGGCCGACGGCTACGCGGCCGAGGGCTACCTCGCGGTGGCGCCATCGACCTTCCACCGCGTGCAGCCCGGTGTCGACATCGGCTACGGGCCCGACGACATGAAAGCCGGCTCGGCGCTCAAGGCCGCGGTCGAGGCGCTGCCGGCACCCGGTGTGCTGCAGGACGTGGAGGCCGCCGTGGCCTATGCGGCCAAGGCCGGCAAGGTGGGCATCGTCGGCTACTGCTGGGGCGGCCTGCTGACCTGGCGCGCCGCGAGCCTGATCCCGGGCCTGGCCGCGGTCGTGCCTTACTACGGCGGCGGCATGACCTCGCCCGACGAAAGCGCGCGCCAGCCGAAGGTGCCGGTGCTCGCGCACTTCGGCAAGCGCGACCACTGGATCCCGATCGACAGCGTCGAGGCGTTCGGCAAGGCACACCCCGACGTGGAGGTGCACGTCTACGAGGCGGACCACGGCTTCAACTGCGACCAGCGCGGTGCATACGACGCCGAATCGGCCAAGCTCGCGCGTTCGCGCACGCTGGCGTTCTTCGGCCAGCACGTGGGCTGATCAGGGCTTGTTCTTGCGGGCTACAGCGCCCTTGCCGACGCGCGTCTGCAGGAAGTCGAGCAGCGCACGCAGCGCGGCGCTGTTGTGGCGCCGCTGCAGGTAGGCGGCCGAGAGCCACATGTCCTTGCGCGCATGGTCCTGCAGCACGGGCACCAGCTCGCCTTCGTCGATGTGCGACTGGACCAGGAGCGACGGCAGGTAGATCACGCCGAAGCCGCGCATCGCAACCTGGATCAGCGGCGCGCCCTCGGTGCAGTCCATGCGGCTCCTCACAGCCACGTCGAGCGGTGCGCCACCGTCGTCGAAGCGCCAGACCGGCTGCGTGCCGAGCAGCGAATGCGTGAGCGCGTCGTGATTGGCGAGTTCGCCCGGATGCGCCGGCTTGCCGTGCTTCTTCCAGTAGGCCGGAGAGGCGCAGACCACCATCTCCATCTGCAACAGCTTGCGCACGATGAGGTTGGCGTCTTCCACCGGGCCGCTGCGGATGTCGACGTCGATGCCTTCCTCCGCGAGGTCGACCGTGCGGTTGGTCAATTGCAGGCTGATGCTCACGTCGGGGTAGTAGCGCATGAAGTCGGCCAGAAGGCTCGGGAACTCGCCGTTGCCCATGCCGTGCGGCGCCGAAATCCGCAGCCGGCCGCCGGGCTGCCGCGCGCGCTCCTGCAGTTCGGCCTGGGTCAGCTCGACCATCTCGAGCACCGGCGTGCTGCGCTCGAGCAGCAACTGCCCGGCGTCGGTCAGGCTCACCGACCGCGTGGACCGGTTGAGCAGGCGCACGCCGAAGCGGGTCTCGAGCTCGGCCACGTACTTGCTCACCGTGGCCTTGGACATCGACAGCTTCTTGGCCGCCTGCGAGAAGCTGCCCTGCGAAGCGACCTCCCTGAAGGTTTTGATCAGATCGAGACTGTCCATGTCGAAGCGCCCTTGTTCTTTTCCGCGCGGCCCGCGGGGTGACGCGATTTTCCAGGGTTTTGGCGGCGGGATGCGCCAGCGGCCGGTCCTTGCGCCGGGTCACGCCGCGGTTCGTCATTGTTTCAATAGAGGAAACACGGTGTCTCTGTTCCGCATGTTTTGCTAACGAATTTCAGCAGGACACTCGCCGCACAGGTGAGCGAACCAGCGAGCCTGGTGGACGAACCATCCAACGAACACAAGGAACTGAAAAATGAAGACCTCGCACCTCCTCGCCGCCGCTGCCATCGCCGTTCTGGCCGCCACCGGCGCCCAAGCCGAAACCTACGAAGGCGTGAACACCGCCATCTCCACCAAGAGCCGCGACGAAGTCAACGCCGAAGCCGTGCGTGCCGCCTCGGCACCGAACCAGAACGTGACCCGCGGGTCGCGCGGCCCGGAAACGGTCGCCGTGTCGAAGGACCGCGCGCTCGTCGAAGCCGAAGCGATCCGTGCGGCCCACGCGCCTGACCAGAACGTGACGGGCGGCTCGCGCGTCAACAGCAAGGTCGTTTCGACCATGCCCCACCCGATGGACGCCCGCGTCCAGGCCCAGCAAGGCTCGGGCGCCGTCGCCAAGTAAGGCCGGCGAAGCCGCGCCTCGCGCGCGGCTGAAGGACAAAAGGGCTGCGCCGAGGCGCAGCCCTTTTTTTTTGCCTTGCTTCAGCGCGTGCGCGCGAGATAGCGCTTGCGCCAGAACACGAGGATCAGCACCGCGGCGATGACGAGCATCGAGAGCACCGCGATCCAGAATCCGTCGGCCTTGTGCACGAGCGGAATGAAGTCGAAGTTCATGCCGAAGATCCCGGCGATGAGGTTGAGCGGCAGAAACACGGCCGTCAGTGCCGTGAGCACCCGCATGATGTCGTTGGCGCGGTGCCCCTGCACGCTGAAATGCATCTGTACCGCGGTCTCGGCGTTCTGCTCGAGCCGGCGCACGTGGTGGACCACGCGCTGGATGTGCTCGAGCACGTCGCGGCTGCGCACCATGATCAGCTCGCGCTCGCGCTTCTCGGCCTCGCCCTTGGGCGTGGGCAGTGTCTCGAGCGAGTCGATCCAGTCCTGGATCGCGGCGCGCTGGTCCTCGCAGATCTCGTCGAGGTGGTGCAGCGACTGCCGGGCCTCCATCAGCGCACTCCAGTTGGTGAAGCGGCTGCGCGGATCGATCAGTTCGGTCTGCCAGTGGTCGAGCTGCCGCGTGAGTTCGCGGCGCATGTCGAGGTAGCGGTCGACGATCTGGTTGATCACGCGCAGCATCAGGTCGGCGGTGCTGGTCGGCACGCGTGCCGAGATGGCGCGCACGTCGAGCGCCGGGGCGCCCTGGTCGTCGGGCGATGCGGCCGCGAGCAGGCGCGCGGCGAAGGCATCGCGCACGGCACCGTCCTCGGGGTGCACCGACAGCAGCACGCGGTCGAACAGCGCGAAGCCCACCGGGCGGGTGTCGACCCGGCGCAGCGCGGGCGGGCCGCGGCGCGAGGGCGCGGTGGGAAGCGGCGCCTCGCCCCCGTTGTCGGCGGCTGCCTGCGCGCCGGGCCCCGTGGCAAGGCGGCGGAACACCAGCACGTCGTATTGCGAGGTGTAGTCGTAGTGCGACGGCAACTGGTCGTTGAGCAGGTCGGCCACATGCAGGTCGACCAGCTGTGCGTGGCAGAGGGTCTGCAGAATGTGCTGCACTTCGGCCAGCGAGGCGCGGAATTCGTCGCGTGTGAGCGATAGCCAGAGGTAGCCCGTCGCCGCGCATGCGCCGGGCACCGCCAGCGGCGCCAGTGCCGGGTGCTCGCTGACCTGCGAGCCGTTGATTTCGAAGATGCGCATCGGGACCGACGCGGTCAGCGCTGCTGCTGCAGCAGGCGCGCGGCGTCGAGGGCGAAGTAGGTGAGCACGCCATCCGCGCCGGCGCGCTTGAAGGCGAGCAGGCTCTCGAGCACCACCGCGTCGTGGTCGAGCCAGCCGTTCTGGGCCGCGGCCTTCAGCATCGCGTATTCACCGCTCACCTGGTAGGCGAAGGTGGGCACGCGGAACACGTCCTTCACGCGGCGCACGATGTCGAGGTACGGCATGCCGGGCTTCACCATCACCATGTCGGCGCCTTCCGCGATGTCGAGGCCCACTTCGCGCAGTGCTTCGTCGCTGTTGCCCGGGTCCATCTGGTAGACCTTCTTGTTGCTCTTGCCGAGCGTTGCGGCCGAACCGACCGCATCGCGGAACGGGCCGTAGAAGGCGCTCGCGTACTTGGCGCTGTAGGCCATGATGCGGGTGTGGATGTCGCCCCGGGCTTCGAGTGCGCCCCGGATCGCACCGATGCGGCCGTCCATCATGTCGCTCGGTGCCACGATGTCGACGCCGGCCTGCGACTGGCAGAGCGCCTGTTTCACGAGCACTTCGACCGTCGCGTCATTCAGGATGTACCCGGTCTCGTCGAGCAGGCCGTCCTGGCCATGGCTGGTGTAGGGGTCGAGCGCCACGTCGGTCATCACGCCCAGTTCGGGAAAGCGCGACTTGAGCGCCGCGACCACGCGCGGGATCAGCCCGTCAGGGTTGAACGCTTCCGCGCCGTCGGGCGTCTTGAGGCTTGCATCGATCACCGGAAAGAGCGCAATCGCCGGAATGCCAGCCGCGACGCATTGCTCGGCCACGGGCAGCAGCAGGTCGAGGCTCAGGCGTTCGACGCCCGGCATGGAAGGCACGGCATCGCGCTTCTTCTCACCTTTCTGCACGAACACCGGGTAAATGAGGTCATGTGCCGTCAACGCGTGCTCTCTTACCAAGTTCCGGGTGAAGGAGTCGCGGCGCAGCCGGCGCGGCCGGCCGGCGGGGTACATGGCAAAGGAGGGGGTTGATGGCGTCATAGGCGGAAAATTGTGCCTGATGCGTGTTCTGGCGGCGCGTGGACTGCGATCTGTTGTCGGACAACCTTGATCGAGAATAGCTAAAAAGCTCTCATTTTTCGCTCTCAAATGTGAAAGAAATCAACCGATTGCTTGAAACCTTGTTGTGTCTTTGTTAAATTCTGAGCGGGCGGCTTGCCGCTCCCCGCTTTTCCTCCCTGAGCGGGTGCCTTGATGTGTGACAGCAAAAGGGCTTCCCAGCCCGGCGTGAAGACGTCGGGCTTTTTTTTGCCCGTCATTTTGTCAACCGTGGCCGCGCGGAAAAACGCGTGTCATCCCACTAAACTGGCCGGATGCTCTGGGTTAAATCGCTTCACATCGTCTTCATTGCCAGTTGGTTCGCGGGGTTGTTCTACCTCCCGCGGATCTTCGTCAACCTGGCCATGGTCCCGCCGGAGTCGGTTGCAGAACGTGAGCGCTTGCTCCTGATGGCGCGCAAGCTGTTCCGCTTCACTACCTTTCTGGCCGTGCCGGCCGTCGTTTTCGGCCTCTGGCTTTGGCTCGGCTACGGCATCGGACGCGGGCCCGGCAACGGCTGGATGCATGCCAAGCTCGCGCTGGTGCTCGCGGTGATCGGCTATCACCACGGCTGCGGCGTGCTGCTGCGGCGCTTCGTGGCCGGTGGCGACCGGCGCAGCGACCGGTGGTACCGCTGGTTCAACGAACTGCCGGTGCTGCTGCTGCTCGGGATCGTGGTGCTGGTGGTGGTCAAGCCCTTCTGAGCCGGTCGCCAAGGTGGAGAAGCCGCACAAGTCCGCTGCGCTGCCGCTGGCGCTGGCCTATGCGGCGCTGATCGCGTACGCGAGCCTGTACCCGTTCGCGGACTGGCGCGATCAGGGCATTGCGCCCTGGGAGTACCTGTGGGCGCCGTGGCCCAAGTACTGGACCGGCTTCGACTTCGCGGTCAATGTGGTCGGCTACGTGCCTTTCGGCTTCCTGTGGGCGCTCGCGGTGCTGCGCACACGGCCCGCGGCGAGTGTCTGGCGTGCGGTTCTGCTGGCGGCGCTGGCCGGGGCGGTGGTCTCGTTCGCGATGGAAATGTTGCAGAGCTATCTGCCGGCGCGGATCCCGTCGAATGTGGACCTGGGCCTCAACACCGCGGGCGCACTGGCGGGGGCGCTGTTGGCCGCGGCGCTGGAGCGCGTCGGCGGGGTGGCGCACTGGAGCCGGACGCGTTCGCAGTGGTTCGTCGACGAGGCCCGCGGCGCGCTGGTGTTGCTCGCGCTGTGGCCGCCAGCGCTGCTGTTTCCGGCCTCGGTGACCTTCGGGCTGGGCCAGGTGTTCGAGCGGGTCGAGGTCGCGATCGCAGAGTGGCTGCTCGACACGCCGTTCATCGACTGGATGCCGCTGCGCCAGTTCGAACTCGAGCCGCTGGTGCCCGCCGTCGAGCTGCTCTGCGTGATGCTCGGCGCGCTGGTGCCGTGCCTCTTGGCCTTCCTGGTCGCGCGATCGGTGGCGCGGCGTGCCGTGCTGCTGCCGCTGACGCTGCTCGCGGGTATCGGCGCTTCGGCGCTGTCGGCGGCCCTGAGCTACGGCCCT
Source organism: Variovorax sp. Soil_C_19 (assembly GCF_057657255.1). Taxonomy (NCBI): domain Bacteria; kingdom Pseudomonadati; phylum Pseudomonadota; class Betaproteobacteria; order Burkholderiales; family Comamonadaceae; genus Variovorax; species Variovorax sp. Soil_C_19. The sequence continues at coordinate 443,249 of NZ_JBDGIV010000005.1, forward strand.
GCGCATGCATGGGCCTGGCTCGGCCTGCCGGTACAGGTCGGCATCGCGGCGGCACTGGTGGCCGGCGTGCTGCTGCTCGCAGCGCCCCGCCGGCTCTGCGCGGCACTGCTGCTCGTGAGCCTGGTCGTGCAGCTGAGCCTGCTCAACCAGGCGCCCGAGAGCGCGTACTTCGCGCAGACGCTCGCCACCTGGGAGCAGGGGCGCTTCATCCGCTTCCATGGGCTGGCGCAATGGCTGGGCTGGCTGTGGCCGTTCGCGGTGCTGGCTTACGTGGTGGTGACCCTGTCGCGCCGGTCGAAACCGGCCGCCTGACAATGCGTCACTAAAATCCACCGATGCCCAGTTCCACTCCCGACGCGCCGCGGGGCTACTACGAGCGCCACATCTTCTTCTGCCTCAACGAACGCAAGAACGGCGAGGACAGCTGCGCGCTGCACAACGCGCAGTCGGGCTTCGACCGCTGCAAGGCCAAGGTCAAGGAAGCGGGGCTTGCCGGGGTGGGCAAGGTGCGTGTCAACAAGGCCGGCTGCCTCGACCGCTGCGCGGGCGGGCCCGTGGCGGTGGTGTACCCCGAGGCGGTCTGGTACACCTTCGTCGATGCCGAAGACATCGACGAGATCGTCGATTCGCACCTGAAGAACGGCAAGGTGGTCGAGCGGCTCGTGCTGCCGCCGGACGTCGGGCGCTGAACTTTGTCGAGGTCTCGCGCTCGTACCGGGCACCGAGGCGGTCGCCGCCCGGCAGCCACATTTCCTGCACCATGAATTCACAGACCGAAAAACTCCGCCTTCAAGGCGCCGCCGGCGTCATCGAGGTGCAGCGCGACGTGCCGCCCGATGGCGCCACGCGCGGCATCGCGGTGATCGCCCATCCGCATCCGCTGTTCGGCGGCACCATGGACAACAAGGTGGTGCAGACGCTGGCGCGCGCATTCGTTGCCTGCGGCTGGACGGCCTTGCGCTTCAACTTCCGCGGCGTCGGTGCGAGCGAGGGCGTGCACGACGAAGGCCGCGGCGAGTGCGAGGACATGCAGCAGGTCATCGCGCAGCTGGCACCCGAGGGGCCGCTGGCCATCGCCGGCTTCTCGTTCGGCGCCTTCGTCGCGAGCCGCGCGGCCGAGAAGCTCTGGTCCGCGCGCGAGATCCGCCAGCTCGTGCTGGTCGGCACGGCCGCGGCGCGCTTCGCGGTGGCGACGCTGCCGGCCGAGGCGCACGAGCGCACGCTGGTGATCCATGGCGAAGCCGACGACACGGTGCCGCTCGCGGCCGTCATGGACTGGGCGCGGCCGCAGTCACTTCCCGTCACGGTTGTCCCCGGGGGCGGCCATTTCTTTCACGGACAATTGCCGTTGCTCAAAAGCCTCGTCGTCCGCCATCTCCGTGCGGGCGCCGCCTGAAAGCCCCGCGGGCTTGTCTTCGTCTTCTTCCCAATTTCTCTTCCATGAATCGTTTTCTTGACGCGTTCCGTGCGCTCTTCTTCGTCGCTGCCGCATCGGTCGGCATGGCCGCTGCCGCTCAGGTGCCGGCACCGCCCGAAATTGCCGCGCGCAGCTACCTGCTGCTCGACGTCACCGCCAACCAGATCCTCGCGCAGAAGGACATCGACAGCCCGGTCGAGCCGGCTTCGCTCACCAAGTTGATGACCGCGTACGTCGTGTTCGATGCGCTGCGCGCCAAGAAGATCACGCTGACCCAGACCCTTCCGGTCAGCGAGCGGGCCTGGAAGATGCCGGGCTCGCGCATGTTCATCGATCCGAAGATGCAGGTGCCGGTCGAGGACCTGATCAAGGGTGTCATCGTGCAGTCGGGCAACGACGCCACCGTCGCGCTGGCCGAGGGCGTCGGCGGAACCGTGGAGCACTTCGTCGAGATGATGAATGCCCAAGCCAAGGCGCTCGGCATGAAGAACACCGCCTACAAGAACCCCGAGGGCCTGACCGAGCCCGGCCATACCACCACGGCGCGCGACCTCAGCATCCTGGCCACCCGGCTGGTCCGCGACTTCCCCGAAGAAGCCAAGTACTACGCGATCAAGAAGTACCGCTATCCGGGCACGCCCTCGACCAACGACACCAATCGCAACCTGCTTCTGTTCCGCGATCCGACGGTCGACGGCTTGAAGACCGGCTACACCAGTGCGGCGGGCTACTGCATGATCGCCACCGCCAAGCGTGACTTTCCCAACCTGACAGGCGGGCGCAGGCTCCTGTCCATCGTGCTGGGCACATCGGGTGAAACCGTGCGCGCGAACGAATCGCAGAAGCTGCTGAACTGGGGCTACACGGCCTACGACGCCGTCCGCCTGGTCGAGGCCGGCCAGCCGGCCGCCACGCCGGCCGTCTGGAAGGGCAAGGCGAACACCCTCAAACTCGGCCGGCCGGAGCCGATCGTGGTGGCGGTGCCGGCGGGTACCGCGAGCAAGATCAAGACGCAGGTGGCGCGCCCCGATCCGCTCGTGGCGCCGTTCACCAAATACCAGCCGGTCGGCACGCTCAAGGTGACGCTGGGCGACCAGCCGGTCGCGGAAGTGCCGCTGGTGGTGCTCGAAGGCGTCGAGCAGGCGGGCGTGTTCGGCCGTGCCTGGGACGCCGTGCGGCTCTGGATCAAGTAGGAAGGCGGCACCGGTCCGCCGGGCAGCGCGAGCCGCTGCCCGGGCCTTTGGGCCTTGACTTTGCCGTTTCAGGCCTGCCTGCTATACTCGTGGGCTTTTCGGAATTTTCCGAAGGGTTTCACGTTTTCGTTATTCCCGGCTTCCCTGTCTTGCGTCACGACAAGCGCAGGGCGGTTTCAGAGCCAGAGCCGGGTTGTTTTGGGACTAATTCATTCATGCCAACCATCAATCAACTGGTGCGTCAGGGTCGAACGGTCGAGAAGATCAATTCGAAGAGCCCTGCCATGCAGAACTCGCCGCAACGCCGCGGTGTCTGCACCCGCGTCTACACCACGACGCCAAAGAAGCCGAACTCGGCACTCCGCAAGGTCGCCAAGGTCCGCCTGACCAATGGCTTCGAAGTCATTTCCTACATCGGCGGCGAAGGCCACAACCTCCAGGAACACAGCGTCGTGCTGGTCCGCGGCGGTCGTGTCAAGGACCTGCCCGGTGTTCGCTACCACATCGTGCGCGGCTCGCTCGACCTGCAAGGCGTGAAAGACCGCAAGCAGTCGCGTTCCAAGTACGGCGCGAAGCGTCCCAAGAAGGCCTAAGCCTTCCTGTCGTCAGAAAAAATCAAGCGGTGTTCGGTGGCCTTGGCGGGCCAATCGGACGTAGTGACCCAGGATCGGGTCGAGTAAGTGAGAGTCCGGAATGGCTCTCGCGGTGTCGGAAACGATGCCAACTGAAGCAAAGAGGTTAGAAAAATGCCACGTCGTCGCGAAGTCCCCAAACGTGAAATCCTGCCGGATCCCAAGTACGGCAATGTCGAGCTGTCCAAATTCATGAACGTGATCATGGAAGGCGGCAAGAAGGCTGTTGCCGAGCGCATCATCTACGGTGCACTCGACTTCATCGAGAAGAAGAACCCCGACAAGGACCCGGTCGAGGCGTTCACCGTTGCCATCAACAACGTGAAGCCGATGGTCGAAGTGAAGTCGCGCCGCGTCGGCGGTGCCAACTACCAGGTGCCGGTCGAAGTGCGCCCGGTGCGTCGCCTGGCGCTGTCGATGCGCTGGATCAAGGAAGCCGCCCGCAAGCGTGGTGAAAAGTCGATGGCCTTGCGCCTGGCCAACGAGCTGATGGAAGCCACGGAAGGCCGTGGCGGTGCCATGAAGAAGCGCGACGAAGTGCACCGCATGGCAGAAGCCAATCGGGCGTTCAGCCACTTCCGCTTCTAAAAATCAAACTTCGCTTGGGCGTTGGGTGTCGAGTGTCGGGCGTTGTGCCCGAGCTCGGGGCCCAGCGCTCAACGCATTTCAACCCGAAAGTAAATCATGTCCCGCAAGACCCCCATCGAGCGCTACCGCAACATCGGCATCTCCGCGCACATCGACGCTGGCAAGACCACGACGACCGAACGCATCCTGTTCTACACCGGTGTGAACCACAAGATCGGTGAAGTGCACGACGGCGCCGCCACGATGGACTGGATGGAGCAAGAGCAAGAGCGCGGCATCACGATCACGTCCGCTGCCACCACCTGCTTCTGGAAGGGCATGGCTGGCAAGTTCGAAGAACACCGCATCAACATCATCGACACCCCCGGCCACGTGGACTTCACCATTGAAGTCGAGCGCTCGATGCGCGTGCTGGACGGCGCCGTGATGGTGTACGACGCCGTCGGCGGCGTGCAGCCCCAGTCGGAAACCGTCTGGCGCCAAGCCAACAAGTACAAGGTTCCGCGCCTCGCGTTCGTCAACAAGATGGACCGAACTGGCGCCGACTTTCTGCGCGTGCGCCAGATGATGGTGGACCGCCTGAAGGCCAACCCCGTCGTGATCCAGATCCCGATCGGTGCCGAAGAGCACTTCCAGGGCATCGTCGACCTCGTGAAGATGAAGGCGATCATCTGGGACGAAGACAAGGGCATCACGTTCACCTACGGCGAGATCCCGGCGAACCTGACCGCCGTCTGCAACGAATACCGCGAAAAGCTCGTCGAAGCGGCTGCCGAAGCCAGCGAAGAGCTGATGAACAAGTACCTCGAAGGCAATGAGCTGACCGAGGAAGAGATCAAGGCTGCCATTCGCAAGCGCACCATCGCCGGCGAAATCCAGCCGATGCTGTGCGGCTCGGCCTTCAAGAACAAGGGCGTGCAGGCCATGCTCGACGCCGTCGTCGAATACATGCCCGCGCCGACCGACATTCCCCCGGTCAACGGCCTGGACGAAGACGAAGCCCCCGTGGTCCGCAAGGCTGACGACGGCGAGAAGTTCTCGGCTCTCGCATTCAAGCTGATGACCGACCCGTTCGTGGGCCAGCTGACCTTCGTGCGCGTCTACTCGGGCGTGCTGAGCAAGGGCGACAGCGTCTACAACCCGGTGCGCGGCAAGAAGGAACGTATCGGCCGTATCGTGCAGATGCATGCCAACAACCGCGAAGAAGTCAGCGAAATCCGCGCCGGCGACATTGCCGCCTGCGTGGGCCTGAAGGAAGTCACGACGGGCGAAACCCTGTGCGACCCGACGGCCATCGTGACGCTCGAGCGCATGGTGTTCCCGGAATCGGTGATCTCGCAGGCCGTCGAGCCCAAGACCAAGGCCGACCAGGAAAAGATGGGCATCGCCCTGCAGCGTCTCGCCCAGGAAGATCCTTCGTTCCGCGTCAAGACCGACGAAGAATCGGGCCAGACCATCATTGCCGGCATGGGCGAACTCCACCTTGAAATCATCGTGGACCGCATGAAGCGCGAATTCGGCGTGGACGCCAATGTGGGCAAGCCCCAGGTTGCCTACCGCGAAACGATCCGCAAGACCGTCGAAGAAGCCGAAGGCAAGTTCGTTCGCCAGTCGGGCGGCAAGGGCCAGTACGGCCACGTGGTGCTCAAGCTCGAACCCCAGGAAGCCGGCAAGGGCTTCGAGTTCGTCGATGCCATCAAGGGTGGTGTCGTTCCTCGCGAATACATCCCCGCGGTGGAAAAGGGCGTTGTCGAAGCGCTGACGCAAGGCGTGCTGGCGGGCTACCCCGTCGTCGACGTCAAGGTCACGCTGCACTTCGGTTCGTACCACGATGTGGACTCGAACGAAATGGCGTTCAAGATGGCCGCGATCTTCGGTTTCAAGGAAGGCGCCCGCAAGGCCAGCCCCGTGATCCTGGAGCCAATGATGGCCGTGGAAGTCGAAACGCCTGAAGACTACGCTGGCAACGTGATGGGCGACCTGTCGTCCCGCCGCGGCATGGTGCAGGGCATGGACGACATGATCGGTGGCGGCAAGTCCATCAAGGCCGAAGTGCCGCTGTCGGAAATGTTCGGCTACTCGACCACGCTGCGCTCGATGTCGCAAGGCCGCGCCACGTACACGATGGAGTTCAAGCACTACGCTGAAGCTCCGCGCAACGTGGCCGAAGCCATCGTGGCTGCCCGCGCTAAGTAATGTCTTTGCGGGACAGACGATTTGCGCAGCAAATTTGCTCTGTCCCCAACTTGTCTGCGATCCGGTGCCGCCCTGTTCCCGTGCGGGGCGAACCAGCAATCGGATGCAGACATAAAACCAATACACGGGAATGCTCTTTCAAGGATTGAAAAATGGCAAAAGGTAAATTCACCCGCACCAAGCCGCACGTGAACGTGGGCACGATCGGTCACGTCGACCACGGC